>NZ_JALGRV010000002.1:202368-987011 GCF_022815495.1 Rathayibacter sp. VKM Ac-2929 | reverse complement strand
GGCGGCGAGACCTCCCTCGAGAACCTCGTCTCGCTCTGCACCTCGCATCACCATCTGCGGCACGGCGACCAGTGGACATACATCGGGAGCGGTGACGGGACGATCGTCTGGACGAGCCCGACCGGTCGAAGGATCAGCAACCGGCCGCCGCCACTCCCCGGCCGACCGCCCGACCCACCGCCGAAGCCCCGCTTCATCGACGTTCCCGCGCCGTTCTGACGACGGCGCGTCTCGATACGCCCGCTGCGCGGGCTACTCGATCAGCAGGCAGGGGCTGCTCGAGCAGGATGCGCGGTGCGCTCCGCGGGCTGCTCGATCAGCAGGCAGCGTGCGCGATACAGGCGTGCGCTCCGGGCCGCACATGCTGGTCGAGCAGCCCCGGCGGGGCGTATCGAGACCCGTCCAGGCCGGCACGGTGGATCTACTTGGAAGAGACGCCCGCAAAAATGCTGGTCGAGTAGCCCCGGAGGGGCGTATCGAGACCCGCCCACCGCGGGGACGTCGGTCTCTTCCCCGTCCTGCACTGGCGCCGGAGGCGCCCCCTCCGCTCGACACGCCCGCGTGGCGGGCCACTCGATCAGCAGGCAGGGGCTGCTCGATCAGCACGCGTCCGGGGCAGGGGCGGCGCCGTGATCGGATCGCGACAGCCCTCGATCCGATCGGGACACCCGCCGTCGGCCCCCGCCGCGAGGCTGGATCCATGACCGACACCACCACAGTCCCCCTCCTCACGGACGACCGGCTCGCCGGCCGCACCGCCCTCGTCACCGGCTCCTCCAGTGGACTCGGCGAGGCCATCGCCCACCGACTCGCCTCGTCCGGCGCGCACGTCCTCGTGCACGGCCGCGACGGGGCGCGCACCGAGGCGGTCGCGCAGGCGATCACCGCGGCCGGTGGCACCGCCGCCGTGCTCGTCGCCGACCTCGGCGGCACGCCCGACGCCACCCGAGCCGTCGCCGCCGAGGCGCTGCGCCTGCTCGGCGGCCGGATCGACGTGCTCGTCAACAACGCCGGCGTCTTCCCCGTCGGCCCGACCGCCGAGCTGAGCGACGCCGACGTCGACGCGCTGCTCGTCACCAACATCCGGGTCCCGCACCAGCTCGTCGGAGCGATCGCGCCGGCGATGGCCGAGCGCGGCTCCGGCGTGATCATCAACATCACGTCGTGGATGGCGCACGTCGGCACCCTCGGCACCGCCCTCTACCCGGCGACCAAGGCCGCGCTCGACCACCTCACCCGCGCCTGGGCGGCCGAGTACGGCGCGGACGGCGTGCGCGTCGTCGCGGTCGCCCCCGGCGCGACACTCACTCCCGGCAACGCGCACGCCTCGGCGATCCTCGACGCGATGACCGCCCCGACCCCTGCCGGCCGCCCCGGCCGCCCGGACGAGATCGCCCAGGCCGTGCGCTGGCTCGCGACCGACGAAGCGTCCTACGTGCACGGCACGACCCTGCTGGTCGACGGCGGCATCGTCGGCGCGCGGCGCTGACCGCGGACCCGGGAGCGCAGGTCAGTCGACCTGCACCAGCCGGCCCGGGTGCAGCGCGGCGTCGGCGGCGGGGGTCGTCTCGTAGGCGCGGCGGTAGTCGCGGCCGAAGTGCGACGCGCTGGCATAGCCGACCGCTGCCGCCGCGCCCGCGGCCGTCTCGCCGCGCACCAGCAGGAGGCGCCGCGCCTCGCCCAGCCGCAGCCGGCGCAGGTAGCCGAGCGGCGACATCCCGGTCAGCTCGCGGAACCGCCGGGTGAGCGTCGGCACGCTCGTGCTCGCCTCCGCGGCCAGCGCGTCGAGCGTCCAGCCGTGGGCGAGCGCGCCGGTCATCGCGTCGACCGCCCGGGTCACCGCGGCCGAGCGGACGGCGGACGACGCCGACAGCAGGCGCGGCGCCTGGTCGCTCTGCAGCAGCCGGAGCACCAGCTCGCGCGACACCGCCGGCCCGAGCACCGGGATCTCCTCCGGTGCGTCCAGGAGCCGGAACAGGCGGTGCAGCGCGTCGGCGAGCTCCGGGGTGATCGTGCCGATGCGCTCCGGGATCGCCGCGGCGGGCCGGTGCGCGACGAGCCCGGCGACCTCGGCGACGAGCACCGGATCCAGGTGCCAGTTGGCCGAGACGAAGTCGCCCTGCTCGCCGGTCTCGACGACAGCCGCGATCACCGGCAGGTCGACCGGCGTGATCAGGAAGCGGCCGGCGCCCCACTGCTCATCCGAGTCGCCGACGATCGAACGCTTCCGGCCGGAGAGCACGAGGCTCAGCGTCGGCGGGAAGCGCGTGTAGACCAGCGAGGTCGGCGCCGTGACCCGGTGCAGCCGCAGGTCCAGCGCGGCGGCGCGCTCCGGATGCTCCAGGTGCCGGCGGGCGAGATCGGCGGCGGCGGCGAGGTGCTGCCGGGCGCTCCCGGGCGGGGCGGTCACGGGCGCGGCAGCGCCGCGAGGGCGAGCTCGCCGATCTCGGCGACGCGCTCCGCGCTCCCACCGTCGCGGGCCTGCGTCGACATCCCGGTCAGCACCGCGACGACGAAGGCGGCCGTCCGCGCCGCGTCGGTGCCGGGCGGCACATCCCTCTCGGCGATCCCCCGCTCGATGCGCGCGGCGATGACGTCCTCCATCGAACGGCGGCGCTCGGCCAGGCGCGGCTCGCTCAGCACGAAGCAGCCGGAGGGCGTGCCCGGGTCGGAGTAGCCCGCGGCGCTCGAGCGGACGACGGCGGCCAGCGCGTCCCAGGCCGTCGGCGCGTCGAGGAGCCGGGCGAGGGCGGCATCGGCGGTGTCCGCGTAGCAGCTCGCGGCGGCACGGAACAGCTCGTCCTTGTCGCCGAAGGCCGCGTAGAGGCTCGGCGCCGAGATGCCGATCTCTCGGGTGAGCACGGCGACCGTCGTCTCGTCGTAGCCGTCGCTCCAGAAGCGGCGCATCGCCGTGTCGAGCGCCTCGTCGCGGTCGAAGCCCCTCGGTCGTCCTGCCATGCTCCGATTCTATAACAGTCGCTACGGAACGTGCTAGCGTGCGTCGCACCGATTCTTTATCGACCATTACAGAAAGGCACTCCCATGCAGATCCAGGACTCCGTCGTGCTCGTGACCGGCGCCAACCGCGGCATCGGCGCCGAGTTCGTCCGGCAGCTGACGGCTCGCGGCGCCCGCACCGTCTACGCCGCGGCGCGCGACGCCTCGACGATCGCCGCCGCGCCGGGCGTCGTGCCGATCGCGCTCGACGTGACCGATCAGGACCGCATCGCCGAGCTCGCGGCGAGCCTCGGCGACGTGTCGATCGTCGTCAACAACGCCGGCATCGCCCCCACTGTCGACTTCGTCACCGGCGACCTCGACGAGATCCGCCGCACGGTCGAGACCAACGCCTTCGCGCCGCTGATGCTCGCGCGCGCCTTCGCCGGGAGCCTCGGCCGGGCGGGCGGCGGCGCCGTGCTGAACGTGCTCTCCGTGTCGGCCTTCGTCTCGTTCCCGGGCTCGGAGTCGTACTCGATGTCCAAGGCCGCGGCCTGGAGCGTCACCGACGGCCTGCGCCTGGCCCTCGCTCCGCAGGGCACCCAGGTGCTCGGCCTGCACATGGGCCTCGTCGACACCGACATGGCCTCGTGGTCGGACGCCCCGAAGTCGAGCCCCGAGGCGATCGTGACGGCCGCCCTCGACGGCCTCGAGCGCGGCGCCGCCGAGGTCCTCGCCGACGACACCGCCCGCGCGGTGAAGCCCGGCCTCGCCCTCGACCCGAGCGAGCGGTACGCGGACGTGCTCACCGCCACCCGGTGACAGCTCATGCTGGTCGAGTAGCCGCCGTGGGCGGCATATCGCGCCTCATGCTGGTCGAGTAGCCCCGCAGGGGCGTATCGAGACCCACGGTCACCAGCAGGACAGGTCTGCAGACTCCACTTCTGACGCTGGTGGATCTCGATACGCCCGCTGCGCGGGCTACTCGATCAGCAGGGGTGCGCCCGCTGCGCGGGCTACTCGATCAGCATGGAACGGCCGACACGAAGAGGACGCTCCCTCCCAGGAGTCGGAAGGGCGTGGCCGCCGCTTGCCATCATGCTGGTCGAGTAGCCCCGCAGGGGTGTATCGAGACCCGCCGTCACCAGCACGTCAGGTCTGCACACTCGCCCTGCCGACGCCGGGTGGAGGCCGGTCCGCGATCTCCGACGCCGTGCGGCCACTGCTCCGCCTTCGCGGGAATAGAGTGGCCTTTAAGACGCAGAAGCGGAACTCCTTCCCGCACCGTCGAACCCAGGAAGGCCCCTCCATGACGCTGCCCCGCGCCGCCGCCGCACTGCTCTCCTCCGCGGCCCTCCTCGCGGTCCTGGCCGGCTGCTCCGCCTCGGCACCCGCCGAGACCGCGACAGCCGAGGCCTCGAGCACGCCGACCGCGACCAGCGCACTCTCCGGCTCGATCACCGTCTACGCCGCCGCGTCGCTGAAGGGCACCTTCACCGAGATCGCGACCGCCTTCGAGGCCGAGCACCCGGGCACCACCGTCGAGCTCACCTTCGCCGGCTCGTCCGACCTGGTGACCCAGATCACCAACGGCGCCCCCGCCGACGTCTTCGCCTCGGCCGACGAGAAGAACATGGCGAAGCTCACCGACGCCGACCTCATCGAGGGCGACCCCGTCGACTTCGCGACCAACACCCTCGAGATCGCCGTCCCGCCGGCCAACCCCGCGGGGATCGCCTCGTTCGCCGACCTCGCCCGCGAGGGCGTGAAGACGGTCGTCTGCGCGGCCCAGGTCCCGTGCGGCGCGGCGACGGTCACCGTGGAGACCGCGACCGGCGTCGACCTCCGGCCGGTCAGCGAGGAGTCGTCGGTCACCGACGTCCTCGGCAAGGTCACCTCGGGCGAGGCCGACGCCGGCCTGGTCTACGTCACCGACGTCGCCGCCGCCGGCGACGCGGTGACCGGGATCGAGTTCCCCGAGTCGTCGCAGGCCGTGAACACCTACCCGATCGCCCCGGTCGCCGGCTCCGCGAACCCGGACCTCGCGGCCGCCTTCACCGCGTACGTGGCCGGCGACGACGGCCGCACGGTCCTCGCCTCGGCGGGCTTCGGCGCCCCCTGAGCACCGGCCCCCTCCGCCGAATCGGCTCTACGATGGCTCCCATGCCGCAGATCCGGATCAAGAACGCCGCCGACTACCTCGGCGTCAGCGACGACACCGTCCGCCGGTGGATCGAGAACGGCACCCTCGCGAGCAGCAAGGACGCGTCCGGCCGCAGCGTCGTCGAGGGCCTCGACCTCGCCCGCCTCGCCCGGCAGAACGCGATCCTCCCCGTCGACCCGAGCGAGGTGGGCCGCTCGGCGCGCAACCGCTTCGTCGGCATCGTCACCGAGGTGGTCTCCGACACCGTGATGGCGCAGGTCGAGCTGCAGTGCGGCCCGCACCGCGTCGTCTCACTGATGTCCGCCGAGGCCGTCCGCGAGCTCGGCCTCGAGCCGGGCTCGCCCGCGATCGCGATCGTCAAGGCGACGATGGTCGTGGTGGAGACCCCGAACGGGAAGGCGTGACGCGCTCGCCCGTGACGCGCTCGCCCGTGACGCGCTCGCCCGTGACCCGCCGGCCGGTGACGCTCTCCGCGGGAGTCCCCCGCTGGGTCGTCGCCGTCGCGGTCGTCGGCGGCGCCTTCGTGCTGCTGCCGCTGGTCGGCATCCTCACCCGCGTCGACTGGGCCGTATTCGTCCCGCTGATCACCTCGGATTCCTCGATCGCGGCGCTCCTGCTGAGCCTGCGCACCGCCGCCGCCGCCACCGCACTCTGCCTCGTGATCGGCGTGCCGATGGCGCTGACCCTCGCGCGCACCTCCTTCCCCGGCCAGGGCCTGGTGCGCGCCCTCGTGCTGCTCCCGCTCGTGCTCCCCCCGGTGGTCGGCGGCATCGCCCTGCTCTACACCTTCGGGCGGCTCGGCCTGCTCGGCGGCGCCCTCGAGGCGCTCGGGATCCGGATCGCGTTCTCCACCACCGCGGTGATCCTCGCGCAGACCTTCGTCGCCCTGCCGTTCCTCGTGCTCAGCCTCGAGGGGGCGCTCCGCTCGGCCGGCGACCGCTACGAGAGCGTCGCCGCGACCCTCGGCGCCCGGCCCTCGACCGTGCTGCGCCGGGTCACCCTGCCCCTGATCCTGCCCGGGCTGCTCTCCGGCGCGATCCTCTCCTTCGCCCGCGCGCTCGGCGAGTTCGGCGCGACGCTGACCTTCGCCGGCAGCCTGCAGGGCGTCACCCGCACGCTGCCGCTCGAGATCTACCTGCAGCGCGAGACCGACCCGGACGCCGCGGTCGCCCTCTCGCTGGTGCTGGTCGTCGTCGCGGTCCTCGTGATCGGGCTCGCGCACCGCCGGCCGCGCGCCGCCCGGACGGAGGTGCGCCCGTGACGCTCGAGATCGACGCGCGGCTGCACGCCCGCGGCGTCGACGTCGCGCTGCGGGTCGAGACCGGGACGACCACGGCCGTCCTCGGCCCGAACGGCGCCGGCAAGTCCACGCTCGTCGGGCTGCTCGCCGGCCTCCTCCGCGCCGACGACGGACACGCGACCCTGGCCGGAGCGACCCTGTTCGACTCCGCCCGCCGCCTGCACCTGCCGCCGCACCGCCGCAGCGTCGCCCTGCTCGCCCAGGAACCACTGCTGTTCCCGCACCTCAGCGTGCTCGACAACGTCGCCTTCGGCCCGCGCAGCACCGGCGCCGGCCGCTCCGCCGCGGCCGAGACCGCGCGCACCTGGCTCGAGGCCGTCGACGCCGTCGACCTCGCCGACCGCCGGCCGGCGCAGCTCTCGGGCGGGCAGGCGCAGCGGGTGGCCGTCGCCCGGGCGCTCGCTCCGAGCCCGGAGCTGCTGCTGCTCGACGAGCCGATGGCCGCGCTGGACGTCGCGGTCGCCCCGCTGCTGCGGCGGATGCTGCGCCGCGTCCTGCCCGGGCGGACCACGATCCTGATCACCCACGACGTGCTCGACGCCTACACGCTGGCCGACCGCGTCGTGGTGCTGCACGGCGGTCGGGTGATCGAGGACGGCCCCACCCACGAGGTGCTGGAGCGGCCGCAGAGCCCGTTCACCGCCGAGCTGGCGGCGCTCAATCTGCTGACGGGCACGGCGACCGGCACCGGGCTGCGGACCGACGACGGCGTGGAGCTGCGCGCGGCGGGCTCCGTCGCCGCGGGCGTGCGGGCCGCGGCCGCGTTCCGGCCCGCCTCCGTGACGGTCGCGCCGGCCCTGCCGGGAGCGCCGGGCGCAGGCCGGGTCCGCGCCCGCATCCGCGACCTCGAGCGGCGCGGCGACCTCGTGCGGGTGCGCGCCGCCGGCATCGCGGCCGACCTCTCCCCCGCTCAGCTCGCCGCCCTCGGCGCGGGGATCGACGACGAGGTCGACTTCGTGATCGATCCGGAGGCGGTCGCGCTCTACCCGGCGCGCGGCGTCGCGGGCGGAGGGTAGCCCTCCGCGGCCCGCCCGAGAAGGGCCCCCTCGTGCGCCCTCTCCCGCGGGTAGCTTTCAGCCATGGCGGAGCGCAGCGAGACCAGGTCCGTGCCGTCGACCGCGATCGACGTCACCGTGAACGGCGAGTCGAGAGCGGTCGAGGTCGACAACCGCACCACCCTCCTCGATCTGCTCCGGGAGCGGCTCGACCTCACCGGCTCGAAGAAGGGCTGCGATCACGGCCAGTGCGGCGCCTGCACCGTGCTGCTCGACGGACGCCGGACCAACAGCTGCCTCGTGCTGGCGGTGTCGCTGGACGGCCGCGAGGTCACCACGATCGAGGGCCTGGCCGACGGCGACGACCTGCATCCGGTGCAGCGGGCGTTCCTCGAGCGCGACGCCTACCAGTGCGGCTACTGCACGCCGGGGCAGATCTGCTCGGTGGTCGGGATGCTCGCCGAGGCGCGCGCGGGCATGCCCAGCCACGTCACCGCCGAGCTCGGCACCGAGAACGTGGTCCTCGACGACGAGGAGGTGCGCGAGCGGATGAGCGGCAACCTCTGCCGCTGCGGCGCCTACGCCAACATCGTGCCCGCCGTCCACGACGCGGCGGAGCACCCGAGCGAGACGGAGACCGCGCGATGAGGACCTTCGAGTACCAGCGGGCCGCGGACGTCGCCGACGCCGTGCGCCTGCTCGCCGCGTCCCCCGAGGCGAAGCCGCTCGCGGGCGGCACCAACCTCGTCGACCTGATGAAGCTCGGCGTCGAGCGCCCCGCCGCGCTGGTCGACGTCAGCCGCGTCGACTTCGGCGGCGTCGAGGAGACGGCCGAGGGCGGACTCCTGATCGGCGCGGGAGTCGCGAACAGCGACCTCGCCGCGCACCCGCTCGTCCGCCGCCGCTACCCGGCCCTCAGCCGCGCGCTGCTCGCCGGCGCCTCCGGCCAGCTGCGGAACCAGGCCTCGACCGGCGGGAACCTGCTGCAGCGCACCCGCTGCACCTCCTTCACGGACGTGTCGAAGCCGTGCAACAAGCGCGAGCCGGGCACCGGCTGCTCCGCTCTGAAGGGCGTCTCCCGCGAGCTCGCGATCCTCGGCATCGCCATCGGCGCCGACCCCGGGCACCTCTGCATCGCGACCCACCCCGGCGACATGGCCGTCGCACTCACCGCCCTCGACGCCGCCGTCCGCTTCGAGACCGTCGACGGGCCGGCGAGCCTGCCGATCAGCGACTTCTTCCGGCTCCCCGGCGAGCACCCCGAGCGCGACACGAACCTGCCGGCGGGTGCGGTGATCACCGCCGTCGAGCTGCCGCCACTGCCGTTCGCCGCGACCTCCACCTACCGCAAGGCCCGCGACCGCCGCTCCTACGCCTTCGCACTCGGCTCGGTCGCCGCGGCGCTGGACGTGACCGACGGGACGGTGACCGACGTCCGCCTCGCCCTCGGCGCGGTCGCGCACGCGCCCTGGCGCGCGCGGATCGCGGAGGACCTGCTCCGCGGCGGCCCCGCGACCGTCGAGGCGTTCACGCGTGCGGCGGAGGTGGAGCTCGCCGCCGCGACGCCGACCGAGCAGAACGCCTTCAAGGTCCCGCTGCTCACGCGGCTGATCGTCGGCGTCCTCGCCGAGCTCGCCGGACTCGACGAGGAGGTGGCGGCATGACCGCGCTCGGCACGGCCCTCGGCACACCACTGGGCACACCGCTGGGCACACCACTGGCCCGGCTGGAGGGCCGAGACAAGGTCACCGGCGCGGCCCGCTACGCCTTCGAGCACTCGCCGGAGGGTCTGCTGCACGCCTGGCCCGTGCAGTCGGCCGTCGCGACGGGCATGGTGCGGCGGATCGACGTCGACGCCGTGCTCGCGCTTCCTGGCGTGCACTCGGTGATCACCCCCGACTCCGCGCTGCCGCTCGAGGACGCGGACGACGGGGAGCTGCAGGTGCTGCAGTCGCACGCGGTCGCCTACCGCGGCCAGGTGATCGCGCTCGTCCTCGCCGAGACGCTCGAGACCGCCCGCGAGGCCGCCGCCGCGCTGCGCGTCGAGTACGTCGACTCCGGGACCGACGTCGTGCTCACCGAGGACCAGCCCAAGCTCTACGCGCCGGAGCAGGTCAACGCCGGCTTCCCGACCGACAGCTCCGACGGCGACGTCGACGCGGCGATCGCGGCGGCGGCCGTCTCGATCGACGCGCGCTACTCCACCCCGGCGCTGTTCAACTCGCCGATGGAGCCGCACGCCTCGGTCGTCACCTGGGCCGACGGGCACCTCGACGTCCTCGACTCCTCGCAGGGCACGAGCTCGGTGCAGTCGACCCTCGCGACGCTGTTCTCGCTCGATCCCTCCGTCATCCGGGTGCGCAGCGAGCACGTCGGCGGCGGCTTCGGCTCGAAGGGCTCGCCGCGGCCGAACGTGGTGCTCGCGACGATGGCGGCCATCCTCACCGGCCGGCCGATCAAGATCGCCTACACCCGGCAGATGATGTTCGCGCTGGCCGGCTACCGCACGCCGACGATCTCGCACGTCCGGCTCGCGGCCGATGCGGAGGGGCGGCTCACCGCGATCGCGCACGAGGCCTTCTCGCACACCTCCACGATCCAGGAGTTCGCCGAGCAGACCGGTGAGGCCACCCGCCACCTCTACGCGGCGCCGAACCGACTGGTCACCCACCGGGTCGCGGCGCTCGACGTGCCGACGCCGCGCTGGATGCGCGCGCCAGGCGAGTGCCCCGGCATGTACGCGCTCGAGTCGGCGATGGACGAGCTCGCGGTCGCCGCCGGGATCGACCCGATCGAGCTGCGGGTGCGCAACGAGCCGGACGTCGATCCTGATTCGGGCTCGCCGTTCTCCAGCCGGCACTACCTCGAGTGCTTCCGTCGCGGAGCGGAGCTGTTCGGCTGGGAGGACCGCGATCCGCGGGCAGGCAGGGACCGCCGCGGCCGCTGGCTGGTCGGCACCGGGGTCGCGGGCGCCACCTACCCCGTGCTCACCTCGCCGAGCGGGGCGCGGGCCACCGCGCTGCCCGGCGGCCGCTTCGCGATCGCGGTCAACGCGACCGACATCGGCCAGGGCGCCCGCACGGTGCTCACCCAGGTCGCCGCCGACGCGCTGGACGTGCCGGTCGACCGGATCGAGATCGTCATCGCCGACAGTGCGCTGCCGCAGGGCCCGGTCGCCGGCGGCTCCTCGGGCACCGGATCGTGGGGCTGGGCCGTCACGAAGGCCTGCCACCGCCTGCTCGCCCTGCTGGCCGACGGGCAGCCGCTGCCCCCGGAGGGCCTCGACGTCGTCGTCGACACCACGGAGGACGTCGCCGGAATGGGCGACTTCGCCCGCTACGCCTACGGCGCCCACTTCGTCGAGGCGCGGGTGGACCTCGACTCGGGCGAGATCCAGGTGCCGCGGATGCTCGGCGTCTTCGCCGCGGGCCGGATCCTCAACCCGCGCACCGCGCGCTCGCAGTTCCTCGGCGGCATGACCATGGGCCTCTCGATGGCGCTGCACGAGCACGGCGCCCTCGACCCGGTGCTCGGCGACTACGCCAACCACGACTTCGCGACGTACCACGTGGCGGCGAACGCCGACGTGCTCGACCTGCGGGCGGAGTGGCTGGACGAGGAGGACCCGCACCTCGCGCCGATGGGCGGCAAGGGCATCGGCGAGATCGGCAACGTGGGCACCGCGGCGGCCGTCGCCAACGCCGTCTTCCACGCCACCGGCGTCCGCGTCCGCGACCTCCCCGTGCAGCCCGACTCGCTACTCGCCGCCCTCCCGCCGCGCTTCTGATCGCCGCCGACACCTGCTGGTCGAGTAGCCGCGGAGGGGCGTATCGAGACCCACCAGAGTCAGAGGACGAGTCTGCAGACCGCCCTGCTGCTAACGGCGGGTCTCGATACGCCCCTGCGGGGCTACTCGACCACCATGATGTCGCCCCCGCGGGGCTGTTCGACCAGCATGATGGGGCGACACCGCGTCCGTTCCCTCAGCACCGAGCCGCGGATCGGCTGAGGCCCGGCAGCCGGCCGAAGGCGGCGACGACGACGGTCGCGGCGAACGGGAGGACGGCCCCGGCGGCCGCGAGGCCGAGCCCGGGGAGACTCGTCGCGAGCGCCAGCAGCAGGAGCAGCACCGCGCCCAGCATCAGGGTGCAGAGCGGTCGCGCGAGCAGCAGCTGCGCGGTGGTGCGCAGCTGCCAGCGCGTCCGCTCCGCGAAGTGCGCGCGGACCACCCAGAACTCCACGGCGAAGAGCGCGAAGAGGGCTGAGACCACGAGGAGGACACCGGTCACCGCGACACCGAGGCCGTCCACCTCGACGCCGCCGAGGATCCGGTGGTCGACCCAGAGGACCGCGCCGACGCCGAGCAGGGCGCAGCCCGGCACGTTCGCGCGCGGGAACTCGTCGCGCCAGAACCGCGCGAACAGCGAGACGGTCTGCCGGAGCGACCACGGACCGTCCGGGTCGAGCAGCCGGGCGCGATGGACCGCGTGCGCGGCGGCCACCGAGGGGAAGAACCCGGCGATGACCACCCCGCGCAACGTGAAGAGCAGCATCGCCGCCGAGACGACCAGTACGAGCAGCACGACCCGGCAGGCCGCCTCGTAGCGCTCGGCGAGCGACGCCATCAGCCCTTCACCGCCCCGACCAGCACGCCCTTGTCGAAGTAGCGCTGCAGGAACGGGTAGAGCACGAGCAGCGGCAGCGTCGAGACGATGATCACGCCGTACTTGATCTGGTCCGCGGTCTCCTGCAGCTGCTGCGCGGACTGCCCGCCGCTGCCGCCCTGGCCCGCGACCGACTGGTTCGCGAGAAGGATGCTCTGCAGCACGTTCTGCAGCGGCAGGAGTGAGGCGTCGCGGACGAAGACCAGGCCGGTGAAGTAGTCGTTCCAGTGCCCGACGAAGTAGTACAGCCCGATCACGGCGATGATCGCGGCGGAGAGCGGGAGCACGATCCGCAGGAAGAAGCCGAGGTAGGTCACTCCGTCGATGCGGGCCGCGTCGTGCAGCTCCTCGGGGATCGAGGTCTCGAAGAACGACCGGGCGATGATCAGGTTGAAGACGCTGAGGGCACCCGGGAGCACGAACACCCACATCGAGTTCAGCAGCCCGAGATCGCGGTAGAGCAGGTAGTTCGGGATCAGTCCGCCGGAGAAGAACAGCGTGACCGCGAACACCAGCAGCAGCACCCGCCGCGGCCGGAACTCGGGCCGGGAGAGCGCGAACGCCGCCGGGATCGTGACGAGCAGGTTCAGCGCCGTCCCGAGGACGGCGTAGACGACGGAGTTCCGGTAGCCGTTCCAGATCCGCTCGTCCTGCAGCAGCCGCTCGTAGCCCGAGAGCCGGAACCCCTCCGGGATCAGCGTGAGCCGCCCCGAGGAGACCGCACCCGGATCGGAGAACGACGCCACGACGATGAACCAGAGCGGGTAGAGCACGGCGAACACGACGATCGCGATCAGGAGGCCGGCGACCGCGTCGATCACCCGGTCGAGCGGCCGTTTCGGCACCGTGCGGCGCCGTCGGCGCGGCGGAAGGGGTGCGCTGCCGCCGGCTCGGGCGTCGGCGACGGCGATGCCGCGGGTGTCCGGTGCAGGGGTCATGGACGTCCTCTCCCTCGGGGTCCAGGGGTCCCAGCGGCGGCTCGCCCCTCCGCGCTCAGAAGACCCTCCGCGCTCAGAAGACACTGGAACCCGTGGCGCGCTTGGCGAGCTGGTTGGCCACGATCAGCAGGGTGAAGTTGATCACCGTGTTGAAGAGGCCGATGGCGGTGGAGTAGGAGAACTGATTGCTGAGGATGCCGATCTTGTAGGTGTAGGTCGCGATGACCTCCGCGGAGGACAGGTTGAGCGAGTTCTGCATCAGGTAGACCTTCTCGAAGCCGACGCTCAGCACCGACCCCATGTTGAGGATGAGCAGGATGGCCGCGGTCGGCAGGATCGTCGGGACGTCGACGTAGCGGATGAGCCGGAGCCGCCCCGCGCCGTCGATCTTCGCGGCCTCGTAGAGCGAGGTGTCGACGGTCGAGAGCGCGGCGAGGTAGATGATCGCGTTCCAGCCGCAGTGCTGCCAGACCTCGCTCACCCAGTAGATCGCCGAGAAGGCGTCCGGCTCGGCGAGGAGGTTCTGCCCCGGCAGGAACCGGCCGAGGAGCCCGTTCTCGGGCCGCAGGAAGATGTTGATCATCGCGACGATCACCACGACCGAGATGAAGTGCGGCATGTAGGTGATCGTCTGCACGAAGCTCTTGAGGCGGCCGGCGCTGATCTGGTTGATCAGCAGCGCCAGCACGATCGGCGCGACGAACCCCATCGCGAGCGTCCAGAGGCTGATCTGCACGGTGTTCAGCACGATCGTCGAGAACAGCGGCGACTCGAAGAACTGCACGAAGTAGTCGAGGCCGACCCACTCCCCGCCGCTGAGCCCGCGCGCGGGGACATAGGTCCGGAAGGCGAGCTGGAGTCCGTACAGCGGCACGTAGGCGAAGACGGCGGTGAAGACCAGCGCCGGCAGCACCATCAGCCAGAGCTGCCACTGGTTGCGCACGCTGCGGAGGGCGCGCAGCGGCCGGGGCGGGACCGGGAGCGGCGCCCCCGCGGGCGGGGTGAGGGGCGCCCCGGCCGACGGAGCGTCGAGAGCCGTCCGCGTCATGACGCCGCGGTCGCGAGGTCGTAGGCCTTCTGCCAGAGCTCGACGTTCTGCACGAGGCCGATCGACTCGAGCTGGGCGACGTACTCGTCCCAGTCCTCGTCGACCCCGCCCTCCGCGATCCACTGCGACGTCTTCTGCAGCGCGTAGTTGAGCACGGCGGTGTCGTTGTTGGCGGCGGTGATCGCGTCCTCGGCGGACAGCCGGACGTAGTCGGGCATCAGGTCGCGCACGTGGTCGTAGTGCGAGTACTGCTCGGTGTAGACGTCGTCCACCTCACGGAGATCGTCGCGGTTCCAGTCCCCGTTCAGGGTGACCGAGTCGGGGATCCAGCCGGCCAGGCGGTCGGCGAGCGCAGGGTCGCGACCGTCCGCGACGGCGGCCCGGTACGCCTCGGTGACCGAGTACGTGCCGTCGCCGTCGTCCGTGACGAACTCGGGGATCGAACCGGTGAACTGCTGGATCGAGTACTTCTCGCTGTAGAGGGCGTCGACCACCTTCCACACGCACTCGTCGCCCGCCGCGGCCGCCGAGACGGCGAGCTTCCCGCCCTCGAACTCGTTGTCCGAGCCGTCCCAGACCACGTCCTCGGCGGACATGCTCGCGGAGGCGGCGGGAGCGGGCATCGCCACGTACTGGTCGCGGAGATCCCCGAAGTCGGCGAGCGACCAGCCGAAGATCAGGCCGATCTGCGCGGTCTCCCCGTCGCCCGCCTGAGCGGCGTAGTACGCCGAATCGTCCTTGGTGAGCGCGTCGGCCGGGATGAGGCCGGCCGCGAGCAGCTCGTGCAGGTACGACACCACCCGGCGGTACTCGTCCGAGACGAGGAAGTTGGCGACCCGTCCGTCGGAGACGTGGATCCCCTGCGCCGACGGACCCTTGTTGAACGAGGTCGCGATGCCGGTGGAGTTCAGCAGCAGGAACGGGCTGTACCAGCCGAAGCCGGCCGTCTCGAGGCGGCGGACGTTGAACGGGACCTCGTCCGCCTGCCCGTTGCCGTTCGGGTCCTGCGTCTTGAACGCCTGCAGCACCGTCGTCAGCTCGTCCCAGGTCCGCGGGACCTCGAGGCCGAGGGCGTCGAGCCAGGCCCGGTTGATCATCATGTGCTGGCCGGAGCCGCGGTAGCCGCTGCCGCGGGACGAGGAGAGCGAGTGGATCTCGCCCTTCTCGTTCTCGACCAGCCGGCGCGCGTCGGGCTTCTCCTCGAAGAACCGCCGCACGTTCGGCAGGTCGTCCAGGTGCGGCGCGATGTCCTCGAAGAGGCCCGGGTACTGCACCGCGTCGTTCGCGCCGACCGCCCGGAGCGCGATGTCCGGCACGTCCCCCGCGGCGAGCGAGGGGTTCTTCTGCTGGGTCCACGCGGTGTCGTCGATCGTGTTCCAGTTCACCGTGCAGCCGGTCTCGGCCGCGAGCGCCGCGGCCCAGGGCGTCTCGCTGACCGGCACCTGCGCCGTGCTCTGCGCGACGAGGACGTCGACGGCGCCGTCGTCGGCGGCCGGACCGCTGTCGGTGCAGGCCGCCAGGCCCGCCGTCAGCGCGAGCGCGGTCGCTCCGGCGAGCGATCGCCGGACCAGGGTGTTCGAGACGAGGGGCATGGTGGTCTTCTCCATCGAAGGGTGAGCGGCAGGGGAACGCGGCAGCCGTGACCGTTCACGTGAACGGTCACGGACCACGAGTGCCCACACGCTAAGCTGGCGGCCGTCGACCTGTCAAGGCAGCTGTCGCCGAAGACGCGAGGCGCTGTCGCCATATGCGTGTTGCCAGACGAGACTGAGAGAAGGAGGGCCGCTGTGGACCGCTCCGGCGAACCGCCGATGCCCCCTCGTCCACCGAGAGACCTGCCGGTTCGCCGCGCCACCATCCGCGACGTCGCCCGCGAGGCCGGCGTCTCGCGGCAGACCGTGACGCGCGCGATGAACGGCATGTCCGAGATCAGCGCCGCCACCCGCGAGCGCGTGCTCGCCGTGAGCGAGGCCCTCGGCTACGTCCCCAGCCGGTTCGCCGCCAACATGGCCCGGCAGAAGAGCATCGCGGTCGGCCTCGTGATCACCTCGCTGCGGAACCCGTACTACACCGACCTCGCCGCCGACCTGCTGGAGGAGTTCGCCGCGCGCGGCTGGCAGGTCGTCGTCGTCGCCGAGACGAACGAGTCCGAGGAGCAGATCGTGGCGGACCTGGCCACCCAGGTCGACGTCATCGTCGGCTATCTCGCCCGGGAGAGCCTGGAGTCGATCCGCCGGGCGGCGCGCGGGGTGCCGGTCCTGCTGATCGAGCGCGACGACGAGCTGCCGGGCGTGCACGCCATCGCCGTGGACTTCGCGCCCGGGATGCGCGCGCTGGTCGACGGGCTGCGCGAGCGCGGGGCGCGCACCATCGGGATGCTCGACCACGCCGAGCCCGACGAGTACGCCCCGAGCGCGCGCCGGCTGCGATTCGAGGAGTGCCTCGCGCCCGGCGAGGCCGCGCTCGTCGCGACCGGCGGCGACACCATCGCCGGCGGAGCCGACGCCTTCGGCGAGCTGCTGGCCGCGCACCCCGAGGTCGACGCCGTCATCGCGTTCAACGACATGATGGCGCTCGGCGCCCTGCAGCGCGCGAGCCGCCTCGGGCTCGAGGTGCCGCGCGACGTCCGCATCGCGGGGATCGACGGCCTGAGCCTGGGCGCGGCGATGCTCCCGAGCCTGACCTCGCTCACCATCGATCGCGCGCTGATCGCCCGGGCGGCGGCGCTCCGGCTGGCGGAGCTGCTGTCCCCCGCCGGCGGAGGCCCGGGCGGTGCGGGTGCCGCGGATCCGATGACGGTCGTCACGCCGTGGCCGGAGTGGCGGGACAGCGCATGAGGATCACCGCTCCGGCCCCCCGCTGGCACCGGCCGCGGGAGCGCGCCCTAGCCGACGGCCGTCGGCCGGTCAACGCGGTCATCCCGATCCGCTCCGCTCCGTACGCTGAGGATCCGGGCCGAGAGGCCCCACGAGACGGGGGAACCATGCTGCAGGTGACGGTGTCCGAGCGGACGTACCTCCTCGCCGCGGACGCGACGATGGAGCGGACCAAGCAGGACGTGCTCGAAGCGATGCGCACCGCCCCGGCCTTCCTGTCCCTGACGACGGTGCTCGGCGGGCAGGTCGAGGTGCTGCTGACCGCGGCCAGCTCGGTCGTGCTCGAGCTGCACGACGAGGCCCCGCTCCCGACGGCCCCGCACGGCGACGCGGCGCCGGACTACGACGACCTCTACGGCGTCGACTACCTCTGACCCGAGGGCGTGTCGGAGGTCGGTCGTAGACTGACGTCCCCATGCGCAGACACAGCCTGACCCCGCGTCCCGACTGGCGAGCCCGCTGCGACGAGGTCGGCTTCAGCTTCTACGACCTCCCCTCGGAGGGCGGCCGGCCCTACTGGAACGAGTCGGCGGCCTACGGCTTCGCGCTCGCCGAGATCGAGCTGCTCGAGACGGCGACCCAGGAGCTCTTCGACCGCTGCATGGACGCCTGCGAGCACGTCGTCCGCACCGGCCGCCTCGCGGAGTTCGGCATCCCGGAGCGCTTCCACGAACTGGTCCGCACCTCCTGGGACGAGGACGACCCCACGGTCTACGGGCGGTTCGACCTCGCCTACGACGGCGAGGGCACGGTGAAGCTCCTCGAGTTCAACGCCGACACCCCGACCTCGCTGGTCGAGACGGCCGCCGCGCAGTGGCAGTGGCTGGAGGAGACGCGCGGCCCCGAGGCCGACCAGTTCAACGGCCTGCACGAGCAGCTCGTCGAGCAGTGGCGGCACCTCCGCGTCGACCGCTGGCAGCTGGACGAGGGCGCGCGGCTGCACCTCGCCTCGCTGCACGACTCCGGCGACGGCGAGCTGATCGTCGAGGACGCGGACACCGTCGCCTACATGGCCGAGACCGCGGCGCAGGCGGGCTTCGACCCGAAGCTGATCTTCGTGGAGGACATCCGGTACGAGCTCGACGGCGCCGGCTTCCTCGACGCCGACGGCGAGCCGATCCGGCGGATCTTCAA
The DNA here is from genome assembly GCF_022815495.1 of Rathayibacter sp. VKM Ac-2929. NCBI lineage: Bacteria > Bacillati > Actinomycetota > Actinomycetes > Micrococcales > Microbacteriaceae > Rathayibacter > Rathayibacter sp. VKM Ac-2929. Next base: position 968,955 of record NZ_JALGRV010000002.1, on the reverse strand, counting down.
GCTCTACCCGTGGGAGTGGATGCTCGGCGAGCAGTTCGGCGGGCTGCTGCTCGACCGGCGCGAGCGCACTCGCTGGGTCGAGCCGGCCTGGAAGCTGCTGCTCAGCAACAAGCAGCTGCTCGTGGTGCTCTGGGAGCTGTTCCCGGGCCACCCGAACCTGCTCCCGGCCTCCGTCGAGCCGCTCATCGGCACGGCGCAGGTGCGCAAGCCCCGGCTCGGCCGGGAGGGCGCGAACGTGACGATCCTCGACGCGGACGGCGCGGTCGTCGCGGAGAACGGCGGCGCCTACGGCGAGGAGGGCTTCGTGCACCAGGCCCGGGCCGATCTCGCCCGGATCGACGGCCGGACGGTCGTGATCGGCAGCTGGATCGTCGGCGAGACGCCGGCCGGCATCGACGTGCGCGAGACCGGCGGACCGATCACCGGGGACCTCGCGGAGTTCGTGCCGCACTTCATCGAGGAGGGCCGGACCCCCCGCGACGAGCCCCTCTTCGGCCGCCCCGAGCACGCCCGACCCGAGCAGGGCGGCCCCGAGCACGGCCGCCCCCAGGACACGCGACCCCAGGACGCGCGGGAGAAACGCCCGCAGGACGAGGAGACCCGATGACCACCCCCGACGACCGTCCCGAGAACCGCCCCCAGGACGCTCCGCAGGACTCCCCTGCCGGCGACCCGGGCACCACCCGCACCCGCCGCCGCTCCGGCGACGTCGGCATCAGCGGCATCGCCTCCCAGCGCCGCGGGCTCGTGATCGGCGGCGTGGTCGCCGTCGGCGTGCTCGGTCTCGCGGTCGCCTTGAACTCTGCGAACCCCTCCACCGACGGCGTGGTCACCACCGGCGCCGACGGCCAGGACTACGTCATCCCCGAGAACGCCGAGCGCCCGGTCTACGCCAGCCGCGAGGACTGCCTGGCGGACGTCCGCGAGCAGATCGCGCAGCTGCAGGCCCAGGGCGAGGAGGTCGGCGACGATCCCGAGCAGCTCTGCGAGGCGACCGACGAGTACCGCGGGCACTATGCCGGCGGCTTCTGGGTCGGCCCGCTGATCTTCGCGTCGTCGCGCTGGAACTCGACCCGGGCGACGAGCTGGGCTCCGGTCACGACGGGCGGCTTCGCGGCGCGCGGCGCGACCCAGCCCGACGTGGTGCAGAAGGCGCCCGCCGGATCGGCGCCCGGCTCGAAGGCCACCCTCGCGGGCGGCTTCGGCGGCACGGGCAAGTCCGGCTTCGGCTCGCACGTCGGCGGCTGAGCAGCACCTCCGGGGGGAAGCTCGTCAGCGGCGAGCGTCGCGGAGCTGGTCCAGGGCGGCCCGCACGTCGCGCCGCACGTCCTTGTCCGGGTCGCGGACCATCGAGGTCAGCGTCTGCTCGACGCTCGCCGCGAACTCGCCCTTCGCGTCGCGCCCCGAGCCGATCCCGGCGACCGCGGCGGCGACGAGCGCCCGCGCACCGGCCGCGCGGACCCGCGCGTGCTCGTCGGTGGTGAGCCGCGCCAGCTTCTTCTGCCCGCCGAGGACCCGCTCCGCGCAGACCCGGGCGCACATCTCCCGCACGCGCCAGGCCGGGTTGGCCAGCCCGGCGAGGACCGCGTCGGCCGCGGTGTCGTCCCAGACGTAGAGCAGGGCGCGCGCGCCCCACAGCTCCGGCCAGTACAGCGAGGGCGCCCCCTGCAGGACACCCGCCGCGTGCTCGCCGCCGACGGTGAGCAGGAAGGCCTCTCCCTCGTAGCCGCGGGTCAGCAGCGCGGCCGAGCGCAGGGCGACCGCGCGCTCGCCCTCGCGGGCGACCTGGGCGCGCAGGCGCTCCTCGAGCGGATCGGTGAGGGTGACGGAGGGTTCGCTGTCGGATGCCATAGGGCCACCAGCGTAGTCGGGGCGCCGTCGTCCCCGGCGAGGGGGATGCGGCCGCCTGGTCGGCGTCGCTAGCGTGCAGGGATGTCACGAATCACGCGCCACGGCGCTCCCGCGCGCCTCGGCGCCACCGCCACCACTGCCAGCGCCGCCGCCCTCCTCGTCCTCCTCGCCGGCTGCTCCTCCCCCTCCGGCACCGACTCCGGCAGCGACGCCGACACCATCGACACGGCCGCCGCGACCGGCGACACGATCACCGGCGACGGCTACTCCTACTCCGTGCCCGAGGGCTGGGGCACCCCCGACGCCGACCCCGCGAGCATGGGCGCGGACACCCTCGCCGCCGACCTCACCGACACCGACGGCTTCGCCGACAACGTGAACGTCGTCCTCAGCCCCGCCGGCGAGGTCTCCGCCGAGCAGGTCGAGGACGCCGGCGTCACCGAGCTCGAGAACGCCGGGGCGACCGACGTCGAGGCGAACGACCGCGTCGTCGTCGCCGGAGCCGAGTCCGCGCACCTCAGCGCGAACCTCAGCGCGTCGGGCACCAGCTACGCCGTCGAGCAGTACTACGTCACCGACGAGGGCCAGACCTACGTCGTCACCTTCTCGTTCAGCCCCACCGTGGACGACGACCAGCGCGAGGCCGTCGCCGAGTCGGTCCTCGCCTCCTGGGCCTGGGCCTGATCCTGACGTGAGCCTGCTCCGGCCGGCGCCTCAGCCGCGCGGCCGGAGCAGGAAGTCGACGTGCCCGAGCACGGACGCCGCGACGAGCGGCCGCCGCCCGACGACGGGCAGGATGATCGCCCCGAGGATCGAGAGCCCGAGCTCGTCGACCGGGGCGTCGGCCGGGAGCTGCCCCGCCTCGACCGCCTTCGCGAAGCGGTCCGAGAGCGTCTGGTCCACGCCGAACGCGCGGCCCAGGCGCTCCCCCACGGCGGCGTCCTCCGCGCCGGCGGCGATCAGCGAGCGCACGAGCGACGCGCCGGGCTCCGTGCCCGCGAGCTCCAGGATCGGCGCGAGCCACACCCCGAGATCGCGGCGGAGATCGCCCGTGTCCGGGAGCTGCACCTCGATCGCGACGAGCCGGCCCTCGATCATGCAGTCGGCGATCAGCGCGCCGCGGGAGGGCCACCAGCGGTAGACGGTCTGCTTGGAGACCCCCGCATCCTTGGCGATGCCCTCCATCGTGAGGTGGTCCCAGCCGCGCTGCAGGAACAGCCGGGCGGTCGCCTCGAGGACCGACTCGCGTGCCGCGGCGCTGCGGACCGGTCCGCTCCGGTGCTCCGTCATGCGACGAGCGTACAGCGGCTCTAGACGAGACGTACCGTATGATCTAGCGACCGCTGCCGCCGCCTCTCGCGGGCTCCTCTCGATCGGACATCTCCTTGGCCTCCCTGCTGTTCCGTCTGGGCACCTTCGCCGCTCGCCGCGCCTGGGCGGTGATCGTCGCCTGGGTCGTGATCCTCGGCGTCGCGGTCGGCGCCTTCCTCGCGGTCGGCGGCACGCTCACCAACAGCTTCGACATCCCGGGGACCGCGTCCGGCGCCGTCACCGATCAGCTGGCCGAGAAGCTGCCCGACACCGCCGGCGGCACCGGCACCGTCGTCTACCGCACCGCCGACGGCTCCGCGCTGACGGCGGAGCAGGAGTCGGCGATCTCGGCGCTGGCCGCCTCCGCCGAGGACCTCGAGGGTGTCGCCGCCGTCGTCGATCCGTTCGCCGCGCGCCAGTCGCAGCTCGACGGCGCTCAGCAGCTCGCCGACGGCCGGGCGCAGCTCCAGGCCGGGAAGGAGCAGATCGACGCCGGGCAGGCGCAGCTCGACGCGGGCCAGGCCCAGCTCACCGCAGGCCAGCAGCAGCTGACCGCGGCCCGCGAGCAGGCCGTCGCCGCCGGCGCTCCGGAGCAGCAGCTCGCCGCGCTCGACGCCCAGCAGGCGCAGCTCGACACCCAGCAGGCCGAGCTGACCGCGCAGCAGGCGGCGCTCGACGCCTCGCGCACCGAGCTGGAGGCGGGCGCGGCCCCGCTCGACCAGGGCGAGGAGCTCCTCGCCCTCGCGGACGGCATCGGCGTCGTCTCGGCGGACGGCTCGACCGCCATCGTCAACGTCTCCTTCACCGAGCCGCGCCTGGAGCTCCCGGAGGAGGTCAAGCAGGGCGTCATCGACCACTTCGAGTCCGCGCCGGTCGCCGGCGCCGACGTCACGTTCGCGACCGATCTCGCCCAGGGCGTGCCGCAGATCTTCGGCGTCGGCGAGGCGATCGGCCTCGTCTTCGCGGGTGTCGTCCTGATCGTGATGCTCGGCTCGCTCGTGGCCGCCGCGCTCCCGATCGTCACCGCCCTGGTCGGCGTCGGCGTCGGCGTCACCGCCTCGCTCTCCTTCTCGGGCGTCATCGACATGGCCTCGGTCACCCCGGTCCTCGGCGTGATGCTCGGCCTCGCGGTCGGCATCGACTACTCCCTCTTCATCGTCAACCGGCACCGCAAGCAGCTGCTCTCGGGCGTCGAGGTGCGCGAGTCGATCGGCCTGGCCAACGGCACCTCCGGCACCGCCGTCGTGTTCGCCGGCTCGACCGTCGTCGTCGCGCTGCTCGCCCTCAACGTCACCGGCATCCCGTTCCTCGGCCTGATGGGCACGGTCGGCGCGGTCTGCGTCGCGGTCGCCGTGCTGATCGCGGTCACGCTCGCCCCGGCGATCCTCGGCCTGCTCGGCACCCGGCTCCTGCGCCGGAAGGCCCGCTCGGCCGTCGTGCACCACGCGGCGGTGAAGACGGTCGCGCCGATGTCGACCCTGCGCGCGGTCCTCACCGTCGTCGGCACCGTCGCCGTGCTGCTGGTCATCGCGATCCCGGCGCTCTCGATGCGCCTCGGCCTGCCGGACGGCGCGAGCGAGCCCGAGGGCTCGACCAGCGCCCGCTCCTTCGAGATCGTCGGCGACGAGTTCGGCGCCGGCGCGAACGGCCCGCTGCTCGTCACCGCGACGGTCCCCGGCGGGGTCACCGACGACGCGCTGCTCGCCACCCAGGTCGACGTCGCCCGGACGATCGCCGAGCAGGACGACGTCGTCGCCGTGGCGCCCATCGCCGCCTCCGACGACGGCACGCTGCTCGCCTTCCAGGTGCTGCCGACCGAGGGCCCGAACAGCGCCTCGACCGAGGCCCTCGTGCAGGACCTCCGCGCCCTGCCGCCGGTGGACGACGACATCGTCCTCGGCGTCGCCGGCCAGGCGGCCACCAACATCGACATCTCCGAGGGGCTGAACGACGTCCTGCCGACCTACCTCGCGGTCGTCGTCGGCCTCTCGCTGCTGATCATGATCCTGGTGTTCCGCTCGCTGCTCGTGCCGCTGATCGCGACCGGGGGCTTCATCCTGTCGCTGTTCGCGACCTACGGGCTGATCGTCGCGGTCTTCCAGTTCGGCTGGGGCGCCGACCTGATCGGCCTGCACTCGACCGGGCCGATCCTGAGCTTCCTGCCGGTCATCCTGGTCGGGATCCTGTTCGGGCTGGCGATGGACTACCAGCTCTTCCTCGCCTCCGGGATGCGCGAGGCCTACGTGCACGGGGCGAACGCCCGGCTCGCCGTCGCCCAGGGCTTCCAGGCCGGCAAGGCGGTCGTGATCGCCGCGGCGCTGATCATGGTGGCGGTCTTCGGCGGCTTCATCTTCTCGGAGTCGACCATCATCCGCTCGATGGGCTTCGGCCTCGCGTTCGGCGTCCTGCTCGACGCGTTCGTCGTCCGGATGCTGCTGATGCCGGCGCTGATGCACCTGCTCGGGCGCTCCGCCTGGTGGCTCCCCCGCTGGCTCGACAGGCTCCTCCCGGACGTCGACCTCGAGGGCGCCGCGCTCGAGCGGACGCACCCGCACCCGCACGCCTGAGCCCCGCGGCTAGATTGGCGGGATGACTGCCGCTCCGGACTCCCGCGCCTGGCGGCGGTCGCCCGCCACGCCCGACCAGCGCCGGGCCGACGTCGCGACCGCCGCCGTGCTCTTCGGCGCCGCCGTGCTCTCGCTGGTGCTCGGCCGCGCGATCGGGCTGTTCACTGATCCCGCGTCGCCCGCGCTGAGCGCCGCAGTGCTCGCCGTCGTCATCCTCCCGCTCGCGTTCCGGCGGACGGCGCCCGTCGCGGTCCTCGCCGTCATCGGGGCCGCGTTCCTGCTGGTCGGCGAGCTGAAGGTGCCCGAGCTGACGATCAGCAACATCGCCCTGTTCATGGCGTTGTACAGCGTCGGCGCCTGGGAGCAGAACCGGACGCGGGCGGGCTGGGCGCGCGGCGTGCTGGTTGCCGTGATGGCGGTCTGGCTGCTGATCACCTTCTTCCGCGCGAGCACCCAGGACCTCGACTTCGAGGGTGCCGGGATCGGCGCGCTCACCCCGATCGCGGCCTACATGCTCCAGCAGATCCTGATCAACGTCCTCTACTTCGCCGGCGCCTGGTGGTTCGGCGACCACGCCTGGGCCTCGGCCCGCCAGCGCGCCCTCACCGACCTGCGCACCCGCCAGCTCGAGGAGGAGCAGTCCACCGTCGCCCGCCAGGCGATCACCATCGAGCGGCTTCGGATCGCGCGCGAGCTGCACGACGCGGTCGCCCACCACGTCTCGCTGATGGGGGTCCAGGCCGGAGCGGCGCGGATGCTCGTCGACGCCGACCCCGCGAAGGCGCACGAGCAGCTCCAGGCGCTGGAGGGCACGTCCCGCGCGGCGGTCGGCGAGCTCTACCAGCTGCTCGGCACCCTGCGCGACGAGGAGTCCGCGCTCGACCCGGTCACGGCCTCGCTCGATCTGGACGCGCTGCCGGCGCTGGTCGCGGACGCCGAGGTCTCGGGTCTGCGGGTTTCGCTGGAGGTGGTCGGCGAGCCCGTCGAGCTGCCCGCGCTGGTGGGGCTGAACCTCTACCGCATCGCCCAGGAGTCGCTCACCAACGTCCTCAAGCACGCCGGTCCCGGCACCCGGGCGCGTGTCCACCTGCGCTACGAAGGCGAGTCGGTGGAGCTCGAGATCGCCGACGACGGCCTCGGGCGCCCCGGCCCGCGCCGGCAGAGCGGGGGGCTCGGCCTGCTCGGGATGCGCGAGCGCGCGGCGACGCTCGACGGGACTCTCGAGGCGGGGGCGCGCACGGGCTCCGGCTGGGTCGTCCGCGTCGCCGTGCCGCTGGCGGTCCGGGCATGAGCGAGGGAGCGAGCACGAGCGGTATCCGCGTCGTCCTCGTCGACGACCACGCGCTGATGCGGCAGGGCATCCGCACGATCCTCTCGCTGCAGGCCGGCATCGAGGTCGCCGGCGAGGCGTCCAGCGGCGAGGAGGCCGTCGAGGTCGTGGCGCGCACCCGGCCCGACGTCGTCTGCATGGACGTGGAGATGCCCGGGATCGGCGGTCTCGAGGCGACCCGGCGGATCCTCGCGCAGCCCGGAGCGACGGTCCAGGTGCTCGTGCTGACCACCTTCGAGCGCGAGGACTACCTGCTGGCGGCGCTCGAGGCGGGCGCCAGCGGCTTCCTGCTCAAGAACTCGCCGCCGGAGCGCCTCGTCGCCGGCGTCCGTGCGATCGCGGCGGGCGACGCCCTGCTCGCGCCCGAGCTGACCCGCGCGGTGATCGAGCGCGCCGTCGCCCGCGAGCGGGACCGTGCTCCGCTCGCCGCCCCCGGCACCGCGCCCGAGAACCTGACCGCCCGCGAGACCGAGGTGCTCCGCCTGCTCGCGCAGGGCCTCTCCAACGACGAGATCGCCGAGCTGCTGGTCGTCGGCCGCGCGACGGTCAAGACCCACGTGTCGAACGTGCTCACCAAGCTGTCGCTCCGCGACCGCGTCCAGGCCGTCGCCTTCGCCTACCGCTCCGGCCTGGTCGACCCGCGGCGTCCGTCGGAGGCTCCTCCGTCCTGAGACGGAACGGCCGTTCACCCCCGCGCCGGAGGTGCCGGAGACGCGCCCTCCCTAGCGTGGAGGGGTCAGTCGGATCCGAGGAGGTCGCATGCTCAGCGTGCAGAACATCAGTCGCAGCTTCGGTGCCCATCGCGCCGTCGACGACGTCAGCTTCGATGTCGGGCGGGGCCGGCTCACCGGGTTCGTCGGCGGCAACGGCGCCGGGAAGACCACGACCATGCGGATGATCCTCGGCGTCCTCCGGCCGGACTCCGGCGAGGTGACCCTGGACGGCGCGCCGGTCGGCCAGGCCGCGCTGCACGGCTTCGGCTACATGCCCGAGGAGCGCGGCCTCTACCCGAAGATGGAGATCGGCGAGCAGCTCGCGTACCTGGCCCGGCTGCACGGCATCGACAAGGCCACCGCCGTCCGGCGGGCGGACGATCTGCTCGAGCGCCTCGGGCTGATCGAGCGCCGCCGCGACAAGCTCGAGGCGCTCTCGCTCGGCAACCAGCAGCGCGTGCAGGTGGCGGCCGCCCTCGTGCACGACCCGGACGTCCTGATCATGGACGAGCCGTTCTCCGGGCTCGACCCGCTGGCCGTCGACGACGTCGTCACGGTCATCGCCGAGCACGCCGCCCGGGGCATCCCGGTGCTCTTCTCCTCGCACCAGCTGGACGTGGTCGAGCGGCTCTGCGACGACCTGGTGATCATCGCCGGCGGCCAGGTGAAGGCCGCGGGCGAGCGCGAGGCGCTGCGCGAGCAGTACTCCGGCGACCGCTGGTCGCTCGAGACGGACGGCGACGCGGGCTGGGTCCGCGGCGTCCCCGGCGTCGAGGTCGCGGAGCTGGCCGGCACGTCGGTGCTCTTCCACGCGGACCGGGCGGCGGCCGACGCCGTGCTGCGGGCCGCCGTCGAGCGCGGCACCGTGGCGTCGTTCCGGCCCGTCCGGCCGACCCTCGGGGAGATCTTCCGGGACATCGTGGTGAGCGCGCCCGCGGGCGCCGAGAAGAAGACGGAGGCGGTCCGATGACGACGAGCAGCACGAGGAGGGCGACCGGTGCCGGTACCGGTGACCCGGACGGCCGGCTGAGCACCTGGGGCGCGACGCTCCTGGTCGCCGAGCGCGAGATCCTCTCCCAGATCCGGTCGAAGGCGTTCCTGGTCTCGACGGTCATCACGCTCGTGCTGGTCATCGGCGGCATCGTGCTCGGCAACGTGCTGAGCAGCCGCGCCGCCGACGCGACCCCCGTCGCGGTCGTCGGCTCCGCGGCGTCCTCGCTGGCCGCCACCGACCCCCTCGACGTCACCGAGGTCGGGAGTGTCGCGGAGGCGGAGGAGCTGGTGCGCGCCGGCGACGTCGACGCCGCGCTCGTCCCGAGCGACGACGCGATCGGCTTTTCGGTGCTCGCCCTCGACGAGGCGCCGGAGGGCCTGGTCTCGGCGCTGTCCGTCAGCCCCGCCGTCGAGCTGCTCGAGCCTTCGCCGACGCCGTCGGGCCTGCGGACGCTGATCGGACTGGCGTTCGGGCTGGTGTTCATGCTCGCCGTGCTGGGCTCGGGCGCGACCATCATGCAGAACACGGTGCAGGAGAAGCAGTCGCGCATCGTCGAGATCCTGCTCGCCGCGGTGCCCGCCCGGGCGCTGCTGGCCGGCAAGATCCTCGGCAACTCGGTGATCGGCGTCGGCACGGCCGCCGCGATCGCCGCCGCGTCGGCCCTCGGCCTCGCCGTCACGGGGCAGACCGAGCTGCTCGACCTGCTCTCGGCGCCGCTGATCTGGTTCGTGGTGTTCTTCGTCTTCGGCTTCGTCCTGGTCGCGAGCGTCTTCGCGGCCGGCGCCGCGCTCGTCTCCCGCCAGGAGGACACCGGCTCGGTGATGACCCCGGCGATGATGCTCGTGATGGTGCCCTACTTCGGCGTCGTCATCTTCGGCGACAACCCGCTGGTGATGACGATCCTGTCCTACGTGCCCTTCAGCGCCCCCGTCGCGATGCCGGTGCGGCTCTTCTTCGGCGAGGCGGAGTGGTGGGAGCCGCTGGTCTCGCTCGGCCTCCTCGTCGTCGCCACCGCGGCCGTGATGGCCGTCGCCAGCCGCATCTACACCAACTCGCTGCTGCGGATGGGCTCCCGCGTCCGCCTCCGCGACGCCCTGACCGCGAGCTGACCCCGCCAGATCGACTGCATCGTGCCACCGATGGGGCGGTGCCGACCGCGGTGCCCGAGACTTCGGACTTCCAGCGGATGATCGGTTCTCGGCTCCCGCCTGACACGGGCACCGGCGCGATCAGGAAGAGACGATGCCGGACGCTCGACGGGACGATGCACGCTTCGAGGAGAGGGACGGCGCCGAGCGAGGGGTGACGCGCCGGACCGCCGTGGCGGCGGTCGCGTGGACCACTCCGGTGGTCTCGGCCGCCGTGGCGGCGCCGGGCGCGGCCGCCTCCGCACCGGCCCCGGTCGACCAGGGACCGTACGTCGGGCTCTTCCTCATCCCCTGGCGTGCGGGCGAGTTCCGGATCGATCTGCGGGTGGCGCGGAGCGGCGCAGCCGGAGCCCCCGTCGTGCTCGCCGACGAGGCGAGGGTGGACATCGCGTCGGAGCACGACATCGAGAGCTGGTCCGGCGGGGTCGTCGTCGACGGCCCGCGCGCCGGGCACCTCCTGATCCCGGCCGGCGCCTACCCCTCCGGGGGGACTTACACCGGCAAGGACGGAGTGACCCTCCAGGTCGCGAGGATCGTGGGAAGCGGGTACACCAACTTCACCAGGGAACCCCGGGGACGGTTCTCCGTGACGGCGACCGTGACGCGAGGTCGCGTCCACCCGGGCACCGACCCGAAGGCGCAGACCGCGCTCGGCTTCGGGACCCAGACCGTCGGCCTGGTGAACTGAGCGGACGACCTCTCCCCCGCCCGTTGCTCGACCCCGCGCGTCGACGCCCCGGCGCCAGGTTCACCGCATCGCGCCAGCGATTCGGCGGATCCGGACAGGTGACCGAGCATTGCGGCATCCGTCCGGTTTCGGCGAGCCGAGGGCGCGCGGCACGACGGGTCGCGAGGAGCCGTGCGACCGGAGGGAGATCTCATGTCCGGCAGTCGTTCGGACGGTCCGGGAGTCACCCGCCGCGCCGCGATCGCGATGGCCTGCACGGCGCCCGTCCTCGCCGCGGCGGTCGGCGCCCCCGGGTCCGCCGCAACCGCTCCGCGACCCCTCGAGGCCGGACCGTACGTCGGTCTCTTCCTGGACTCCCTGTCCGCGGGGAACTTCGTCGTCGAGCTCCGGGCAGCGCGCAGCGTGGTGTCCGGAGCACCGGTCGAGCTGCTCAGCGACGCCCGGATGGACGTGACCGCCGAGCACGACGTCGAGCACTGGTCGGAGTGGCTGGTCGTCGACCGCCCGCGCTCCGCCCACCTCGTGGTCCCGGCCGGGCGCTATCGGAGCCACGGCAGCTACACGGACCGGGACGGGCGGGTGATGCAGGTGGCGTCCCTCGGCCCGGGACGGATGTACTGCGCGCTGACGCCGGTTCCCCCGGGCGGGTTCCGTGTCACGGCGACCGTGACCCGAGGCCCGGTCTCCCCCGAGACGACGGGCGAGGCCCCCGCGTTCCTCGGCCTCCCGACCCGGACGATCCTCGTCGACGTCTGAGAGCGGCGCCAGGGTCTCGATACGCCCCTGCGGGGCTACTCGACCAGCATGGGGAGCGGCTGCATCGCACTCGGGCCGCCCCGATCCATGCTGATCTGTCATCCATGGTGATCGAGTAGTCCGCGCAGCGGGCGTATCGAGATCCACCCTGCCGACAACGGTGGCTCTCGATACGCCCCTGCGGGGCTACTCGACCAGCATGGAGCTCACACGCCCCTGGAGGGCTGCTCGACCAGCAGGCAGCGCGCGCTACCAGCCCTCGGGGCCCGCGCTTCCGGCCTCGTACTCGTCGAGCGGGGTGCCGCCCTCGGCCCAGTGCGAGACCACCGGCGTGATGATCCGCCAGCACTGCTCGGCGACGGCGCCCGGCACCGACAGCAGGGTGTCGCCCTGGAGGATGCCGGCGAGCACCTGCGCGTAGGGGTCGAGGGTGGCGGCGCCGGGCTGCGCCTGGAGCGTCGTGCGCTCGAGGTCGGTCAGGTCGTCGGCGCTGTTCACCAGCAGGTCGAGGCTGACGTCGCCGCCCTTGAGCGACATCCGCAGGACCGTGCCCGCGCCGTCGTCGGCGCCGACCAGGCCGCGCGGCGGGGTCGCGGCGCGGAAGTGCACGGCGACTTCGTGGCGCGGGTCCCCGATCGCCTTGCCGGAGCGCAGCACGAACGGCACGCCGGCCCAGCGGGGCGTGTCGACCTGGAGCAGCAGCTGCGCGAGCGTCTCGGTGCCGGCTTCCGGATCGACGTCGGGCTCGTCGACGTAGGAGGGGAAGAACCGGCCGTCGACCCGGCCCTCGGTGTAGCGGGCGCGGCGCGCGGTGGCGGGGTCGTCGCGCCAGAGGCGGACGGCGCCGAGCGCCTCGGCCATCCGCTCGTGGACGTCCTCGGGTGAGACCTCCTCGGGGCGCTCCATCGTCGTGAGCGCGAGCACCATCAGCAGGTGGCTCTGCAGCATGTCGCGCAGGGCGCCGGTGCCGTCGTAGAAGGCGGCGCGCCCCTCGATCCCGAGCGTCTCGTCGTAGACGATCTCGATCTTCTCGATCTGCTCGGCGCTCCAGCTCGCCTCGAGCAGCCGGTTGCCGAAGCGCAGTCCGAGCATGCCCATGACGGTCGCGTTGCCGAGGAAGTGGTCGATGCGCCACAGGCGGTCCTCGGAGATCACGGGCGCGAAGGCGGCGTTGAGCGCGATCGCGTCGTCGAGGTCCTCGCCGAACGGCTTCTCAATCGCGACGACGAGGTCCTCCGGGAGGTCCAGCTTCGAGAGCGAGTCGGCGACCTTGTGGCCCATCGCCGGCGGCAGCGCGACGTAGAGCACGGGCGTCGTCGGGCAGGCGTCGAGCAGGGCCTTCAGCTGCTCCGGGTCGGAGGCGTCGGTGGCGACGAAGCGGGCGCGCGAGGCGAGGTCGTCGACGGTGTGCGCCGCGATCCCGGCGGCCTCGAGACTCCGGCGGACGAGCCCCTGCCACTCGTCGTCGGACTGCGGGGTGCGGGCGGCGCCGATCAGGGTCAGCTCGGAGTCGCGGGCGAGCTCGGCGACGCGGCCGAGACCCGGCAGGAGCAGCCGCTCGGTGAGATCGCCGCCCGCGCCGAGGATCGCGATGGTGCGGCGGGTGCTCTCGAGAGCGGTGGCCTCGGGGATGCCGATCGGGTCGGTCATGGTGTCTCCTCCTGTGCGTGGTGCGGGTCGGGGTGCTGGGCGTCGGGAGGCGTCGTCACGGCTCACGCCTCGGGGATCGTGCGCTCGAAGAGCGCCGGCCGCTCCACGTCGGGGTCGGGGCCGCTGCGGACGCCGGTGTCGAGGGCGTCGATCCGGGCGAGCTCGTCGTCGGAGAGCTCGAAGTCGAAGACGTCGATGTTCGCGGCGATACGCTCGGGGTTCGTCGACTTGGGGATCGCGGAGCGGCCCTGCTGCAGGTGCCAGCGGAGCATCACCTGCGCGGGGCTCTTGCCGTGCTCGGTCGCGATGGCGCCGATCGTCGCGTCGTCCATCACGCTGCGGCGCTCGTCGCCCCAGCCGGGGTAGAAGGTGATGCCGCCGATCGGCGACCAGGCCTGGGTGAGGATCCCGCGCTCGGCGTGCTCGCGGCGGAGGTCGGGCTGCGCGAAGTACGGGTGCAGCTCGACCTGGTTGACGGCGGGGATGACGTCGACCTCGGCGAGGAGGCGCGCCAGGTGCGCGGGCGTGAAGTTGCTGACGCCGATCGCGCGCACGCCGCCGTCGGCGAGGAGCTTCTCCAGCGCCCGGTAGGCGGCGACGGTGGTGTCGAAGCGGGACGGGACGGGCTGGTGCAGGATCAGCAGGTCGAGCTGCTCGACGCCGAGCTTGCCGGTCGCCTTCTCGAACGCGTGCAGGGTCTCGTCGTAGCCGTAGTCGGTGACCCAGACCTTCGTCTCGACGAACACCTCCGAGCGGTCCAGGCCCGAGCGGCGGAGGCCCTCGCCGACCTCGCGCTCGTTGCCGTACGCGGCGGCGGTGTCGATGTGGCGGTAGCCGGCCTCGAGGGCCGACTGCACGGCGGCGGTCGTGTCCTCGGGCGCGCTCTGGAAGACGCCGAGCCCGAGAGCGGGAAGGGTGACGCCGTTGTTGAGGGTGAGCTGCAGGGTCATGACTCCACGCTAGGACGCGATCGCCGCCGGAGGGAGGGTCCCGCCACCCCCTCGACGGGAGCGCCGGAGTGTGCGCTGATGGAGGCGGTGCTCGACGACGTCCCTCCGCTTCCGGAGCGGAGCGCGCAGCCCTCATCCGGAAAGGTCGGGTCCGCCGTGCCCCTCAGCGTTCTGTTCATCGGAGGAACGGGCATCATCAGCTCCGAGGGCGTCCGCCGCGCCCTCGCCGTCGGGCACGAGGTGACCGTGCTGAACCGCGGCCGGACCTCCATCCGCCCGCTGCCCGAGGGCGTCCGGACGCTGACCGCCGACGTCCGGGACCCGGCCTCCGTGCGCGAGGCCCTCGGCGCCGAGCGCTTCGACGCGGTGATCGAGTTCGCCGCCTTCACTCCGGAGCACGTGCAGCAGGACATCGACCTGTTCGCCGGCCGCACCGGCCAGTACGTCTTCATCAGCTCGGCCTCGGCCTACCAGAAGCCGCCGGCGCGCGTGCCGGTGACGGAGTCGACGCCGCTGCGGAACCCGTACTGGAGCTACTCGCAGGACAAGATCGCCTGCGAGGACCTGCTGGTCGGCGAGTACCGGCGCACCGGCTTCCCGGTGACGATCGTCCGCCCCTCGCACACCTACGACCGCACCGCGCTGCCGGTCGACGGCGGCTGGACCGTCATCGACCGGATGCGGCGCGGACTCGAGGTGGTCGTGCCCGGCGACGGCACCTCGCTCTGGACGATCACCCACAGCCGCGACGTCGCGGTCGGCCTGGTCGGGCTGCTCGGCGCGCCGGCGGCGATCGGCGAGGCGTTCCACATCACCGGCGACGAGACGCCCACCTGGGACCGCATCCACCACGACCTCGCGGCCGCCGCGGGCGCCGAGGCGCGGATCGTGCACGTGACCTCCGACGCGATCGCCGCGGCCGACCCGGAGCTGGGCGCGGGCATCGTCGGCGACAAGGCCCACTCGATGGTCTTCGACAACGCGAAGATCCGGAGCCTGGTGCCGGCGTTCGCGCCCTCGACCCGCTTCAGCGACGGCGCTCGCGAGATCGTCGAGTGGTACGACGCGGACCCGGCGCGGCGGACGGTGGACGAGCGGATGGATCGGCTCTTCGACGCGCTGATCGAGACCTACCGGCCGCGGGTGCTTTGATTGCGCGTCAGACCACCGCGATGTTGAGGTAGTCCTCGATCGGAGCGGCCGAGGTGCTCGTCAGTGAGACGAGGCAGCTGACGATGTAGCCCGACGCGTGGACGCTGAACTGCGGCGGGACCGGAGACTCGCCGTCTCGGAGGCCGGTCGCGTCCGACCAGGCGAGGACGACGACGCCCGGCGTGCGGGAGCCGAGCGGCTCCACGACGACCCAGGCGCCCTCCTCGAGGACGAAGTCGGACAGCACGACGTCGCTGTCGCCCGTGTCGAACGTGATCCGGGCGACGATGTCGCGCACGGGCTCGCTGTCCCGAGCGGCGTAGACGACCGGGGTGAACTGGCCCGCGTAGAGGTCCCCGCCGCCGTTCGAGAGCCCGCCGGAGACGATGCCGAGCGAGGCCGAGACCGCCGTCGAGGCGGCGGCGAGCGGAGCAGCGGAGGCGGCGAGGAGGACGGGGGCGCTCCACAGGGCGGCGGTCGTCGCGGTGCGGCGCGAGACGGGGCGGGGGCTGGTCATGGGGTCCTCTCGGGGCGTTCGACGGCGGCGGCGACCACCGAGGGTCACGCTAATGCTCGGCTTCGAGTCCGGTGCCGGATCCGCCCGAGTTGTCCCCCGCACGGGGTCACCGCACGCGCTCGCCACCGGGACCGGCAGGCGGAGAGTTCACTTGGCTATGCATCGCCGTTCACCCACGGGAGCGGGAATCAGGAGTGTGCTGGGTGAGCCCCTTCTCAGGGGCCCTCACCCCAAGGAGTCCCCGACGTGACACGACTGCCCCGCTCCGCGCACCGCGGACGCACCGCACTGGCCCTCACGGCCGTCGCCCTGGTCGGCGCCGCCGCCCTGGCCGCCCCCGGCGCGGCCACCGCCATCGGCGCCGCCGACCTCGCCGCCACCGGTGGCGCCGCCCGCATCTCCCCCGTCGACGCCGACCTCTCCGACTCGCTGCGCGCGGCGGTGAAGGAGCAGGGCGCGAAGAACGTCATCCTCCTGATCGGCGACGGCATGGGCGACTCCGAGATCACGGTCGCCCGCAACTACGCCTACGGCGCCGCCGGCCGCTTCCCCGGTATCGACGCCCTGCCGATCACCGGCCAGTACACGACGTACTCGCTCTACCGCGCCGACGACCCCGCGACCGGTGCCGTCAAGGGCGCCCCGGACTACGTGCCCGACTCCGCCGCGACCGGCAGCGCCTGGGCGACCGGCACCAAGACCTACGACAACGCGATCTCGGTCGACATCGACCAGGAGCGCAAGGACACCCTCCTCGAGATCGCGAAGGCGAACGGCCTGAAGACCGGCAACGTCACCACAGCCGAGATCCAGGACGCGACTCCGGCCGTGCAGGCCGCGCACGTCGACGCGCGCAGCTGCTACGGACCCGATAGCGCCAGCTGCGGGAACGACGCGCTCGAGAACGGCGGACTCGGCTCGATCAGCGAGCAGATCCTCGACACCCGCGCCGACCTCACCCTCGGCGGCGGCTCCGCCACGTTCGCGCAGACCGCGAAGGCGGGCGACTGGGCCGGGCAGACCCTGTTCCAGCAGGCCGACGAGCGCGGCTACCAGGTGCTCGGCGACGCGACGACGGCCGCCACCGCGGACCAGCTCGACGCGCTGACCGTCGCCGACCAGGACGCGCCGGTGCTCGGCCTGTTCAACTCCGGCAACCTGCCCGTGCGCTACGCGCCGACCCCCGCGACCGTCGGCGGCGCCGACGCCGCGCCGCAGACCTGCGTCGCGAACCCCGCGCGTCCCGCCGACCAGCCCACCCTGCGCGCGATGACCGAGAAGGCGATCGACCTGCTCGACACCGGCGACGAGGGATTCTTCCTCCAGGTCGAGGGCGCGAGCATCGACAAGCAGGACCACGCCGCGAACGCCTGCGGTCAGATCGGCGAGACCGTCGACCTCGACGAGGCCGTCCAGGCCGCGCTCGCGTTCGCCGAGGCGGACGGGAACACCCTCGTCATCGTCACCGCCGACCACGCGCACTCCAGCCAGATCGTCGACTCCACCCCGCCGACCTCGCTCAGCACCGCGCTGAAGACGGTCGACGGCAGCACGATGAAGGTGTCCTACGGCACGGCCGCCGAGGGCGGCTCGCAGCAGCACACCGGCACGCAGCTGCGCATCGCGGCCTACGGACCCGGCGCGGCCAACGTCGCCGGCCTCACCGACCAGACCGACACGTTCTTCACCATCTCGAACGCGCTCGGCCTCGACCGCGACATCCGGAACCTGAGCTTCGGCGCCACCGCCGAGCTCTCGGGCAGCACCTTCGCCCCCGGAGCCCGGATCACCCTGACGGCGGAGGGCTTCCAGGGCGACACGCAGCTCATCGGCTCCGCGCCGCTCTTCACCGAGCGCACGGCGACGCGCGACCTCAACGACGGCGCGCTGACCGCCACCGCGAAGGCCCCCACCACCCCCGGGGACTACAGCGTCACGGTCACCGGCGCGCAGTCGGGCAAGGCGATCACCCTCGCCTTCACCGTGAAGCGCTGATCCTCGGGCACTGATCCCCGGGCACTGATCGCAGAAGGGCCGTCCCCGCCGGGGCGGCCCTTCCGCCGTCCCCGGCCCGCCCTCCCCTGTCTCGGAGGCGCGGAGTGCTGGCCCCTCGACCCGCCACCGGCCTAGGTTGGAGGCACCTGCTCCGCCCGCACCGAGTTCCGATGGAGGAACCCCATGGCCACGATCCGCAGTCTCCGACGGGCGGCGCTCGCGCTGGTCGCCGTCGCCTCCCTCGGAGTGGCGGGCGCCGCACCGGCCGCCGCGCTCGACTGGCCCTTCCCCGGCGTCCCGAGCCGCGGTCTCCCCACGGCGCAGGAGCTCCGCGACGCGCTCGGCGGTCCGGTCGTCTCGCCGTCGACGTCGGTCGGCTCCGGCGGCGCGGTCTCCTCGGTCGACGCGCTCGCGAGCCGGGTCGGCCTCGAGGTGCTCAAGCGCGGCGGCAACGCGGCCGACGCCGCCGTCGCGACGGCCTCGGCCCTCGGCGTCACCGAGCCCTACAGCGCCGGGATCGGCGGCGGCGGCTACTTCGTCTACTTCGATGCGAAGACCGGCGAGGTGAGCACCATCGACGGCCGCGAGACGGCGCCGGCCGGCATCACTCCGGACGCCTTCCTCGACCCGGCGACCGGTGCGCCGTACCCGTTCACCCCGCAGCTCGTCTCGTCCGGAGTCGCGGTCGGCGTCCCCGGCACGGTCGCGACCTGGGACGCCGCGGTTGATCGCTTCGGCACCCTCCCGCTCCCGGTCGTGCTGGCCCCGTCGATCGTGCTCGCGGCCAAGGGCTTCCCGGTGGACGAGACCTTCCGCAGCCAGACGCTCGACAACCTCGAGCGCTTCCAGCAGTTCCCCGACACCGCGGAGCTGTTCCTCCCCGGTGGCGACGCCCCGGCGGTCGGCAGCACCTTCCGCAACCCGGACCTCGCGAAGACCCTCGCCCGGATCGCCGCCCGCGGGCCGAGCGCGTTCTACGACGGACCGCTCGCGGCCGAGATCGCCGACACGGTGCAGAACCCGCGCCTCGCGGAGGGCTCGACCCTCCCCGCCCCGGCCGGCTCGATGACCGAGGACGACCTCGCCGGCTACTCGGTGGCCGAGCAGGCGCCGACCCACACCTCCTACCGCGGGCTCGACGTCTACGGCATGGCGCCCTCCTCCTCGGGCGGGATCGCGATCGGCGAGGCGCTGAACATCCTCGAGAACCACGACCTCGCCGCCGCGGACACCGGCAGCGCCCTGCACCTCTACCTCGAGGCGTCGGCCCGCGCCTTCGCCGACCGCGGCGCGTACGTCGGCGATCCGGCCTTCGTCGACGTGCCGACCGAGACGCTGCTCAGCCAGGAGTTCGCGGACTCCCGCGACTGCACCATCGACCCGGCGGCCGCCTCCACACGGCCGGTCTCCCCGGGCGCGCTCGACGGCGTCGGCTGCGCGACCGCGCTCACCGCTGAGCAGCCGGACACCGAGAACGTCTCGACCACGCACCTCTCCGTCGTCGACAAGTGGGGCAACGCGGCGTCCTACACGCTGACGATCGAGCAGACCGGCGGCTCGGCGATGACCGTCCCCGGCCGCGGCTTCCTCCTCAACAACGAGCTGACCGACTTCTCCGCGACGCCCGTGGAGGGCGACCCGAACCGGATCGAGCCCGGCAAGCGCCCGCGCTCCTCGATGTCGCCGACGATCGTGCTCGAGGACGGGGCGGTGAAGTTCGTCGTCGGCTCGCCGGGCGGAGCGACGATCATCACGACCGTGCTGCAGACGCTCGTGAACCGCATCGACCTCGGCATGACGCTGCCGGAGGCGGTGGCCGCGCCCCGGGCATCGCAGCGCAACACCGCGTCCACCTCCGCCGAGCCCGGCTTCATCGAGGCCTACGCCGACGACCTCGCGCCCTTCGGCCAGCAGCTGACGCCCTCGGGCGACACCTTCACCTCGGCCGCGCAGATCGGCGCGGTGGCCGCCATCGAGGTCGACCCCTCCGGCCTGATGACCGCCGTCGCCGAGCCCGTCCGCCGCGGCGGCGGCGTCGGCCTCGTCGTCACCCCGGAGAAGTGATGCGGCGCGGAGCAGACCGCCGTCCTCGGGGCAGCTGGGCTCTCGATGGGCCCCTGCGGGGCTGCTCGACCAGCGTGTGGAGACGCAGGTGTCACTCGCGCGCATCATGCTGATCGAGTAGCCCTCGCAGAGGGCGCATCGAGATCCACCGTCACCCGACGACCGGGTCTCGATACGCGCTGCGCGCTACTCGACCAGCAAGGGGCGGACCGCCCGCGCGTTCCTGCTGGCGTCGCGCCCGAGGTCGCGCACAGGCATGCTGATCGAGTAGCCCTCGCAGAGGGCGTATCGAGATCCACCCACCCCCACGACGTCGGGACTGAAGAGGCCCCGCCCCGCCCCCGCCCTCTGCCGGTGTGGTCGCTCCGCGGATCGATCACCCAGCACCTCGTGCCCTGATCGGACCGGCTCGGGTGTCCGGGTACGGTGCCGTCATGGTCGTGTCGCGAGAGCTGGTGGACCGCTGGGTGGCGGGGTGGTGCGCGTCGCGCGGGATGCTCGTGCGGCGCGACGGGGACGGCCGGCTCGTCGAGGTCGCGGCGGAGACCCGCTCCCGGGAGTACGTGATCGCGGAGCCTTCGCTGCCCGAGCTGCGCCGACTCACCGCCGCCGTCACCGCGCCCGACGTCTGGCTGACGATCGTCGGGGACCTCGACGAGCGCGAGCGCGACGCGGTGGCCGGCCTCGACCCCGTGACCAGCGACGAGCGGATGATGACCACCCGGCTCCGGAGGGCCGCGAGGCCGCCGCAGGTGCGGATCGAGACGAGTGGTCGCGTCGCGCACGCCCGCATCGAGGCGGAGGGCGAGGTCGCGGCCCGCGGTCAGGCGGCGCTGAGCGGCGGCGGCGACGTCGTCTTCGACCGGATCGAGACGACTCCGCGGTTCCGCCGCCGCGGCCTCGGCGGCCTGGTGATGACCGGCCTCAGCGCCTGGGCGGCGGAGAACGGCGCGACCACGGGACTCCTGATGGCGAGCGTCGGCGGGCGCGCGCTCTACTCGAGCCTCGGCTGGACGGAGGTGGCGCCGATCGTCACCCTGCGCGGGCGGGCCGCCGGTGCGGCGGTTGACGCGGACGAATCGCTCCTCCACAGACCCGATCTTGCGGAGTTGTCCGAGGGTTCCACCCGGCGACCGCTCGGGTGTCGGTGGTCCCTGGTTCAATACGCGTATGGATGAGCACAGCGACCCCGGAGCGGCAGGACAGCCGAGCGCGCTCGCCGCCGTCGACGCGCTGACCGACATCGCCGCGGAGATCGGACGCACCTCCGCACAGCTTCTCCTCTCCCGCGCGCAGACCCTGCACCTCGCCTACCGCGCGGCCGTCACCGTCCCCGACGCGTTCGCCCGCGGCAAGTCACTCTCCCGCAGCGAGGCGCACTCCCTTGTCGAGCGGTCCATCCGGGCCGAGTTCGCGGTCAAGCTGCGCCTGTCCGAGCGGGCCACGGAGACGGTCCTCGAGCACGCCCGGCTGCTCGTCGAGGACCTCCCCTGCATCCGCGCCCTGCTGGCCGAGGGCCGGCTGCTGTGGGACTCGAGCGAGATCGTCTGCGCGACCGCCGCCACCCTGCCCGCCGCCTCCCGCGCCCGCTTCGACGAGCGCGCCGCCGAGGTCGCACCGGAGGTGACCCCGACGCAGCTGAGAAGAATCGTCGCCCGGCTCCGCGACGAGCTGCACGAGGAACCGCTCGCCCAGCGGCACGTCCGCGCCCGGCAGGACCGCGCCGTCTGGGTCTCGCCGGAGGTCGACGGCATGGCGACACTGTGTGCACTGCTGCCCGCGCCGGACGCGATGGGCATCGCCGAGCGCGTCGACCGCATCGCCCGGTCCCTCCGCGAGGGGGGCGATGAGCGCACGCTGGCGCAGCTGAAGGCCGACGTGCTGACAGATCTGCTGCGCGACGGCGACATCGCCGGCACCACCCCCGCAGGCAACGGCCCTCAGATGCCTTCGTCGTACGTGCCCGGCATCCATGCCGAGGTGCGGCTCACGCTCGCCGCGTCGACGGCCGTCGGTCTCGACGACGCGCCTGCGGACCTCGACGGCTACGGCCTCATCCCCGCCGACCTCGCCCGCGAACTGGTCGCCACCGGCGCGTCGTTCACCCGCGTGCTCACCGATCCGGACACCCGCGCCGTGAGGTCCGTCGGCCGCACCTACCGAGTCCCGCCCCCGCAGATGCGCCTGCACCTCCAGCTGCGCGACCAGACCTGCCGCTTCCCCGGCTGCACCCGCACCGCGTCCCGGGCGGAGGCCGACCACACCCTCGAATGGAGGAACGGCGGAGAGACATCGCTGGAGAACCTCGTCTCCCTCTGCACGTCCCACCACCACATCCGCCACGGCGACCGCTGGACCTACGTCCCCCGCAAGGACGGCAGCATCGTCTGGACCACCCCCACCGGCCGCCGCATCACGATCCGCCCACCCGCCCTCGCCGGCGCCCCACCGGGCCCCCGCTTCGACGACGCACCACCACCGTTCTGACGAACGCCGGTCTCGATACGCGCCGCCTCATGCTGATCGAGTAGCCCTCCGAGAGGGCGTATCGAGATCCACCCTCACCCGACGGGTGGGTCTCGATACGCGCTGCGCGCTACTCGACCAGCATGAAATGAGCGCGCTCGCGCTCGCCCATGCGCCGCTTCATGGTCCGCCGGCCCGCTCACGCCTGCTCAGCACGCCGATGCCGATCCATGCTGACCGAGTAGCCCTCGGAGAGGGAGTATCGAGCGGAGGGGGCGCCTTCGGCGCCAGCGCAGGGCGGGGAAAGGATCTTGTGGCTGGCTCGTTGTGGTTGGACGATGGAGGGGTTGCGGTCGAGGCCGATGTATCTTGATGCTTCGAGCTTGTTATCGAGCGTGGCCTGGAGGGCGTCCGCGGGAACCGCGGATTGGTGCCTATCCGGTTCTCGTGCCGGTGGAGCCCGACAAGTAGATTCATCACTCTGATCCCTGCTCTCCCCGCGACGCTCGTCGATGCCGGCCGGCGCCGATGAAGTCGATCGGAGGGTGTCATGGATGTCGTTTACGAACGTGCCGCGGGCTTGGATATCTCTAAGAGAGATGCGAAGGTCTGTCTGCGGCTCCCGGCAGGGCGGCGGAATCAGTTCACGAAGACGGTGACGACGTATGGGTCCACGGTCTCCGAGATAGAGCGACTGCGGCAGGACTTGGAAGCGGCCGAGGTCGAGGTCGTCGTGATGGAAGCGACGGGTGATTACTGGAAGCCGTTCTTCTTCACGCTCGCGGAGACATTGAACGTGGAACTCGTGAACGCCCGGCAGGTGAAGAACATGCCGGGCCGGAAAACGGATGTCCTGGATGCGCAATGGCTCGCGGAACTCGCCGCTCACAACATGCTTCGCAGCTCGTTCGTGCCCCCGGAACGGATCCGGGAGCTCTGTGATCTGACCCGCACCCGCCGCCACCTCGGGCAGGAGCAGCACCGCGAGTGGGCTCGACTGGAGAAGAACCTCGAGGACTCCGGCATCAAGATCAGCTCCGTCCTCTCCACGCTGGGCAGCCAAACAGGCCGGCGGATCCTCGACGCCCTGGTCGCCGGGGAACGCGACCCGGAAGCCTTGGCCGCGCTCGCGCACGCTTCCTTAGCGAAGAAGACGCCGGCGTTGATCGAATCCCTGCGAGGCAGATTCCGGGATCATCACGCTTTCATGGTGCGATTACACCTGCGCCGCATCGACGCGATCACCGAAGATATCGCAGCGATCACCGATCAAATCGAGAAGGTGATCGAACCCTTTCGAGGAACCCGGGAACTCCTGATGACGATCCCGGGCATCAAAGAAAACGCAGCAGACACGATCATCGCCGAGATCGGCGCGGATATGAGCGTCTTCCCCACCGCAGGACACCTCGCCTCCTGGGCAGGAGTCGCACCAGGTCTCCATCAATCAGCAGGCCGCACCAAATCAGCGCACATCAATCCCGGCGACGCCTACCTCAAAGCCGCTCTCGGAATCGTCGTCTTCACCATCATCCGCTCCAAGAACGGACGCCTCTACGCGAAATACCGGCGAGTGAGCTACCGAACCGGCGGACTCAAAGCCGTGGTCGCCATCGAACACACACTCCTCACCATCATCTGGAACATGCTCCGCAACGGCGTTCCCTACGACGAACTCGGATCCGACTACTACCGCCCCCGCCACCCTGAACGCACCCGAGACAACGCCCTCCGAACCCTCGCGACCCTCGGCTACGACATCACCCTCACCCCCAGAACCGCGTGAAAGGTCACCATCCCTTTCCAAGTAGATCCACCGTCACCCCGCGGGTGGGTCTCGATACGCACTGCGCGCTACTCGACCAACATGGGTCCGTCACGCCTGCCCAGCACGCCGGTACCGATTCATGCCGATCGAGTAGCCCTCGCAGAGGGCGTATCGAGATCCACCGTCACCCGATGGGTGGGTCTTGAGACGTGCGCCGCCCTGCTCGACCAGCAGACGCCTACAGGCCCGCGGGCTTCGACGGGGTCCGGAGCCAGGTGTCGAAGAAGGCGGTCAGGTCCTGGCCGGAGACCGACTCGGCGAGGTCCTGGAGGTCGGCCGTCGTGACGGTGCCGTAGCGGTTCTCGGCGGCCCAGCGCTGCAGCAGCGTGCCAAAGGCCTCGTCGCCGATGGTGGAGCGCAGCTCGACCAGGGTGAGTCCGCCGCGTGCATAGATCGGGCTGTCGAAGAGGCCGAGCGCGCCGGGATCCGCGACCTTCGTCGCCCAGAACGGGTCGTCGGCGGGGATCGACGCGACCTCCGCGGCCGACTCCTCGACGGTCGGGCCGCCGTCGTGCTCCGCCCACAGCCACTCGGCGTAGGTGGCGAAGCCCTCGTTCAGCCAGATGTCCGACCAGAGCCGCGGGGTGACGCTGTCGCCGAACCACTGGTGCGAGATCTCGTGCGCGACGGTCGAGGTGTCGGCGCTGCCCGAGTAGAACGAGCGTCCCTGCGTCTCGAGCGCGTAGCCGATCTCCTCGTCGTCGACGACGGCCCCGCCCGAGCGGAACGGGTAGGCGCCGAAGACGCCCGTGAAGTAGTCGATGATCTCGCCCTGGCGCGCGAGGGCGGCCTCGGTGCTCGCCCGCGCCTCGCCGGAGATGTCGCGATCGACCGCGTCGATGCTGACGACGCCGCCCGCCCGGGAGCGGACGAGGTCGTAATCGCCGATGTTCACCATCGCGAGGTAGCTCGCCATCGGACTGGTCTCGACCCAGCTCGACGTGGTCCAGCCGTTGCGGGTGACCGGCGAGCCCACCGGCACCCCGTTGGCGACGGCGGTGCGCCCCTCCGGGACCGTGAGGGTGAAGGAGTAGCGGGCCTTGTCGGCCGGCGAGTCGTTCACCGGGTACCAGGTCGAGGCGCCGTCGGGCTCGCTCGCGACCAGCGCGCCGTCGTCGGTCGACCACCAGCCGTACGGGGCGCCGGTGCCGTCGACCGGGTTGCCGGTCGTGCCGGCGTAGCGGATGTCGACCAGGGTCGGCGCGCCCTTCTTCAGCGAGCGGGATGGCGTGATCGTCAGCTCGTCGCCGACCTGCGTGAAGGCGGCGCCCCGGGTGTTCACCGACACCTTCGAGACCGTCAGTCCGCGCAGGTCGAAGGAGAACGAGCTCAGCTCCTGCGTCGGCGCGAGAGTCACGACGGCCCGGCCGGTGAGCGCCCGCGGCGCCGGGTCGTAGGTGAGGAACAGGCTGTAGCTGAGCGCGTCGAAGCCCGAGCTGCCGAGGCCGGGGAAGTACGGGTCGCCGGAGCTGGTGCCTCCGCTCGTCCCCGCTTTCACAGCGGTGTCGGCGAGGGCGGGCGCCGGGAGGGCGAGAGCCCCTGCGACGAGGGCGGAGGCGAGGAGCGCCGGGACGACACGGCGGGAGGAGGCGGGCATGCGGCACACGCTAGCCCCTCGGCCACCCGCCGGGCACTCCCCCTCCGCGCGACGCCGATGCCCTACGAGCGCCGCTCCAGCGCGGCCAGCAGGTACGGCGCCGTCCGGCTGCCCTCCGCCCGCGCGACCTGCTCCGGCGTGCCGGTCGCGACGATCGCGCCGCCGGCGTCTCCGGCGCCGGGCCCGAGGTCGATCACCCAGTCCGCGTCGGCGACGATCCGCATGTCGTGCTCGACGACGATCACCGTGTTGCCCGCGTCGACGAGGTGCTGCAGGTGGCCGAGCAGCCGGTCCGCGTCGGCCGGGTGCAGTCCCGACGTCGGCTCGTCGAGCAGGTAGAGCGTGTCGCCGCGCTGCGCCCGCCGCAGCTCCGACGCGAGCTTCACCCGCTGCGCCTCGCCGCCGGACAGCTCCGGCGCGGGCTGCCCGAGCGCGACGTAGCCGAGGCCCACGTCGAGCAGCGCGTCGAGGTGCCGGCCGATCTCCGTCTCCTCGGCGAAGACCTCGCGGGCCTCGGTCACGCTCAGCGCGAGCACCTCGGCGATCGAGCGCCCGCCCCAGGTCACCTCGAGCGTCTCGGCGTTGTAGCGCGTCCCGCCGCACTCCGTGCACGGCGCCTGCACCGTCGGCAGGAAGAGCAGCTCGACCTCCATGGTCCCCTCGCCCTTGCAGACCGGGCAGCGGCCGCTGGGCATGTTGAAGGAGAAGCGGCCGGCCCCGTAGCGGCGCCGCTTCGCCTCCGGAGTCGCCGCGAACAGCGCGCGGACGCGGTCGAAGAGCCCGGTGTAGGTCGCGACGTTGGAGCGGGAGGTGCGCCCGATCGGCGTCTGGCCGACCTGCACGACCCGGCGCAGCCGCTCCGCCGGACCGGTCGCGCTGCCGGTGGTGACGGCGGTGTCCGCGTCGAGCAGCGGGTCGTCGGAGGAGGACTCGTCCGGCTCCGGGCTCTCCCCCGCCAGATCCGCCTGCAGACTCGCGCGCAGCAGATCGGGCAGTGCCCGATTGACCAGCGTGGACTTCCCCGACCCGGACACCCCCGTCACCGCGGTCAGCGCGCCGAGCGGGAACGACACGTCGAGCCCGCGGAGGTTGTTGCGCGCCACGTCGACCAGCCGGACCTGCGCGTCGGGCGTCCGCCGGGCGGGCAGCGGCGGCGTCGGCTCCGCGGTCTCGGGGAAGAGGTAGCGCCGGGTGATCGAGTGGTCCACCTCGCGCAGCCCGTCGAGCTCGCCCGAGTAGACGACGGTGCCGCCGCCCGAGCCGGCCGCCGGGCCGATGTCGACGATCCAGTCGGCCTCGCGGATCACGTCGAGCGAGTGCTCGACGAAGAAGACCGTGTTGCCGCTGTCCTTCAGCGAGCGCAGGATGCCGAGCAGCGCCTCCGTGTCGGCCGGGTGCAGCCCCGTCGACGGCTCGTCGAGCACGAAGACCACGCCGAACAGCCGCGAGAGCACCTGGGTCGCGAGGCGCATCCGCTGCAGCTCGCCCGAGGACAGCGTCGGCGTCGAGCGGTCCAGCGACAGGTAGCCCAGGCCGAGGTCGACGATCGGCGCCATCCGGCCGAGCAGATCCGAGACGAGGCGCTGGGCGGCGAGCCGGATCTCCGGGGCGAGCGGGCCACCGCCCACCGGCACCCAGTCCCGCTCGAGCACGCGGGCCAGCAGCGCCGCGAGCTCCTCGAGCGGCAGCGCCGAGAGCTCCGTGATGTCGAACCCCTCGAAGCTCACCGCCAGCGCCTCGGGCTTCACCCGCTTGCCGTGGCAGTCCGGGCAGGCGACGCTGACCAGGAACGTGGCCGCGCGCTCGCGCATCCGGGCGCTCTTGGACCCCGCGAAGGTGTCCATCACGTAGCGCTTCACCCCGAGGAACGTGCTCATGTACCGCGGCTCGGCCCCCGCCGCCACGGCCGCCCGCACCTCCGCCGGTCCGCGATCCGTCCAGACCGGCACCTGCGGCGACTCCTGGGTGTGAAGGATCCACTCGCGCTCCTCCGCCGGAAGGGTCCGCCAGGGCACGTCGATGTCGTAGCCGAGCGAGATCAGGCTGTCGCGCAGCTGCTTGCCGTGCCAGGCGGTCGGCCAGGCCGCGAGCGCGCCGTCGCGGATCGAGAGCGAGTCGTCCGGCACCATCAGCTCCTCGGGCACGTCGTAGACGCGGCCGATCCCGTGGCAGGCGGGGCAGGCGCCCTGGACGGTGTTCGCGGAGAAGTCCTCCGCGAGGAGCATCGGCGCGCCCTCGGGGTAGGTGCCGACCCGGGAGAAGACCATCCGCACCACGGACGAGAGCGTGGTCGCGCTGCCCAGGGTCGAGCGCGCCGAGCCACCGGACCGGCGCTGCGGCAGCGCGACGGCGGGCGGGAGTCCGTCGATCGCGTCGACGTCCGGCACCCCGACCTGATCGATCAGCCGCCGCGCGTACGGCGCGACCGACTCGAAGTAGCGGCGCTGCGCCTCCGCGTAGAGCGTGCCGAACGCGAGCGAGCTCTTGCCGGAGCCGGAGACGCCGGTGAAGGCGACCAGCGCGTCGCGCGGGATGTCCACGTCCACGTCGCGCAGATTGTTCTCGCGGGCGCCGCGGACGCGGACCCGGTCGAGGCGGTGGTCGTCGGGAGTGCGCGCAGTCATCCGACCAGCCTGCCCTGTTCCGATGTGCGCTGTCCCGATGTGCGCCTAGTCCAGGGTGGGGCGGTAGGAGCGGACCACCGGCGGCGACTCGAGCGCCTCCCGCTTCACGACATCCAAGCGCTGCAGCAGCGCGGGGAGGGTCGGCGTCATCTCCAGCCGGACCTCGAGTTCGCCGTCCCGGCCGGGCAGCGTGAAGGCGACCTGCGCCGCGGAGGCGCTCCAGAGCAGCCGCTCGCGCAGGGGCCGGGCGGTCGGCTCCTCCGCGAGCCCGCCGACCTCCGCCAGCACCGCGGCGAGGCGGCGGGCGCGCACCTCGGCGGGCACGTCGCTCAGGAGGTTCGGGCTGAACAGCACGCCGCCCGAGAGCTCCTCGGCCCGCGCGGGATCGCCGGAGCCGACGATCGCCGCCTCGACGGCCACGGCGGCCGCCAGCGTCGACGGGTGCACCGCGATGGTGCGGGCCGGCGGCTCCGCGTCCTCGAGCGCCGCGCGCAGCAGGCCCGTGGCCGCCGCGGCGAGCTTGGCGCCGTTCGTGGTCGCGAAGACCACGACGCCCAGGCCCGACTCGAGGTGCCAGCGCATGTTCGAGGACCAGCCGGGCAGCCCGCCGGAGTGGTGCGCGATCGCGCCGAAGCGGACGTCCTGCTCGATCACGAGGCCGAGCCCGTAGGCGGAGCCGTCGAGGGTGCTCTCGCCAGCGCGGGGGCTGAGCGCAGGGACCGGGGTCCAGCCGCGCTGCATCTCGCGGCGGGAGGCGCGGCTGAGCACGGCCTCGTCGGCGTCCCCGTCCTCGATGCCGCCGTCGGCGCCCTCGAACGCCGATGACAGCCAGCCGCTCCAGCGCGCGATGTCGCCGACGGTGCTGTACATGCTCGCAGCGCAGGCGCCCACGCCGGTGCCGGTGTACGGGCGGGCGGTCCAAGTGGCGCCCTCGTCGAAGCTGCTGAAGCCCTGCGCGAGGTCGGTGCCCTCGGGGTAGGCGCCCACGTCGTAGCGCGTGCTCGCGAGGCCGAGCGGCTCCAGGATCGTCCGGCTCGCGAAGGCGACGAAGTCCTCGCCGGAGACGTTCTCGACGATCACCCCGAGCAGCCAGAAGCCGATGTTCGAGTACTGGTAGACCTCGCCCGGCCGCTCGGTGAAGGTCAGCCCGCGCGCGATCAGCGCGAGGAACTCGGCTTGCGGCATCGCCATCACGTGGTCGGCCCAGCCGTTGTCCTCGGGCAGCCCCGAGCAGTTGCTGAGCAGCATCCGGAGCGTCACCGGCAGCTCCCGGCCAGCGGCGTCGACCGGATCCGCGAACTCGGGCACGTGCGCGCTCACCCGGTCGTCGAGGTCGAGCAGCCCGCGGTCGCGGAGGATCAGCACCGCCGCCGCCTCGAAGCTCTTCGACATCGAGGCGATGCGGTGCACGGTGCCGGCGTCCGGCGCGGCGCCGTCGAGCCGGTGCTCCCCGCGACCGTGCCGGGCGATCAGCCCGTCGCGGTCGAACAGCGCCCAGCTCAGCGTCGGCGCGACCGGCGCCCCCTCGTCGAACCAGTGCGCGAATCGGTCGAGGAGCTCCGGAGTCATCCGCTCATCCTTCCGCACGCGATCCCTCCGCACTCGCCGCTGGAGTACGCAGCGGGTCGTCCCGGTGCAGCTCCACGAGGATGCGGCGCAGATGGATCGCGACCAGCACACCCGGGCCCATGCTCGTTCCGGTCGCCGCAGCGCGGGCGTCGACGGCGCGCGCGAGGTCGTCGACCGCCCTCTCCGCCGGCTCCAGGGAGCGGTCCTCGGGCGAGCCGCCCGTCACCACCGCGTCGCCGACCGCGTGGCAGGCCGCGCTCAGCGGCGCCGCGAGCTCGGCGTCGAAGGGCAGCGCGCCCGGGCGGTTCCAGATCGTGTCCGCCAGCGCGGCCGTCATGTCGCGGACGTGGAAGAGCGTCCCGTCCAGGGTCGCCAGCCGGAGGTGGTCGGTCTGCGAGCTGTGCCGGTGCAGCAGCGCGCGCGGATTGCCCTTGCGGCTCTCGTCGCCGTCGACCAGCGCCCGCCGCACCTCGGTCGCGGTCGCCGCGAGCTGCTCGCCGTTGGTCGACCAGGCCTCGTGCTCGGGCGGCCAGGTCTCCTCGAGGGCCGTCGCCATGTCGTGCAGGTGGCGCCCGAGCTGGCGCTCGAACTCGTCGACCCGGGCGGTCGCCGCCTCGGAGGTCAGCCCCGGAGCGACGAGGAGGTTGACCAGCAGCCCGACGACCACGCCGACCGCCATCTGCACGAGGTAGCCGAGCGAGTAGTCCTCCGCCTTCGCGCCGCCGATGATCAGGACGAAGAGCGCCGCCATCGGCACGTACTCGCGGCCCGCGCCGAACCAGCCGGTGCCCGAGAGCACCACGCCGATGCCCACGATCAACGGGATCGTCCACCAGGTCGGGCCGACCGTCACCACGACCAGCACCGCCAGCCCGATGCCGGCCGCGAGCCCGAGGAGCGTCTGCAGCCCGGTCTTCGCCGAGCCCATCAGCGTCGGGTACATGCTGACCAGCGCGCCGAGCGGCGCGTAGTACGGGTACTGCTCGGCGACTCCGGGCACGTGCGGCGCGACGGCCCAGGCGATGCCCACCGCCACCGCGGTCTTCAGCGCGAGCAGCAGCCGCGGGCCGGCCACCGCGTCGCGCCAGGCCCGGCCGGCCCGGGTGAGGCGGGGGCGGATCACGCCCGGTCGTCGGGGTTCAGGACGTCGGGGCGCGGGGCGTCGAGCCGCGCCGCGACGTCGGCCGGGAAGCCGCCGGTCGCGATCGGGCTCCAGCGCGTCGGCGTGATGCGCAGCAGCGACTTGTCCTGCAGCCGCATCGCCGCGCGGTACTCGTCCCAGTCCGGGTGCTCCCCCGAGATGCTGCGGTAGTAGTCGACGAGCGCGTCCTCCGCCTCGGGCATGTGCAGCACCTCGGCGTCGCCGTCGACTTGGATCCACGCGTCGTTCCAGTCGTCGGACAGCACGAGGACCGAGGCCGCGGAACGGCGCTCGGCGTTGCGCGTCTTCGCCCGGCCGGGGTAGGTCGAGATCACCAGGCGGCCCTCGGCGTCGACGCCGCCGGACACCGGCGACATCTGCGGCCGGCCGTCCGCGCGGGTGGTGGCGACGAGCATCCGGTGCCGCGGTCGCACGAAGTCGAGCATGCCGTCGCGGTCGACGGCGGTGGTGGTGGAGACGGTTCTGGCCATGCGGACCAGGCTAACGAGGACCTCTTCCGGACTAGGTGGTTCTACGTGGTCGTGTCAGCCCGAGCCCAGGAACGGCGTGCCTCCTCCCCCTGAGAGGGGCCGTGGCCGGGCGGGCGCTGGCGCGGAAGGACGGGGCGGCTGTCGCTACTTTCTGGACGGAACTCCCCCCTCCCGGCCCCGAAAGGACCCCGTGCCCACCTCCTCCCCGATCTCCCCGCTCTCCCCCTCTCGCCGCTCCGTCGCCGTCGCCGCGGCCTGGTCGCTGCCCGTGATCGCCGTCGCCGCCGCGGCGCCGCTCGCGAGCGCCTCCACCGTGGAGGTCGTCCCCGGCCAGCCGGACACCTACCCGAACCCGACCTTCTCGGCGACGCGCCAGTCGGTCGGCGACCCGAGCCTCAAGGCGACCAACAACACCGGCTACGCGCGCACCGACTTCACCGCCGTCCCCGACGACGGCGACTACGCCTCGTACAAGACCGGTTGGACGTACGTCATCAGCTCCGCGAAGCCGGTATCGACGATCACCTACGACACCACCAGCCTCGCCCCGGGCGTGCAGGGCGTCCTGACCGACGGCCTCTACACCTACTCCTGGACCCTGACCCGCGCGGCGGAGACGACCTGGGTGCGGGTCAAGCCGACCGCCTTCCCGCAGGAGATCCGCTTCGTGCTGACCGACACCACCTCGAACCCGCAGGGCGTCGTCGGCAACGCGACGGCCACCTCGAAGGCGTAGGGCGCGCGCGGGCTCGCCTACTCGGGCGAGCCCGCCTGCTCCGCCGCGCTCACCAGTCTCCGGAGCCGCAGGCACTGCTCGTGGAGCACCACGACCAGCGTGCTGTCTCGCTCCCCGAGCCACTGCTCCAGCGACGCGTCGAAGAGCACGGCCGCCGTACGGGCCGCGAGCGCCGCGTCCTCCGCCGGGACACTCCGCTCGACCAGCGCGTCGCGCATCGCGTCGGTGAGCACCGCCGACTTCAGCAGCTCGCGCTCGCGCAGCGCCGGCTCGGACAGCACGACCGCCCGCCGTGCCGCGATCTCGCCGCGCCAGCCCTCGAGGTCCCCCGCCGCGACCGTCTCGAGCCCGTGCATCAGCAGCCCGAGCGGATCCAGGCCCGCGGGTGCCCCGGCGAGAAGCCGGGCCACCACCTCCGGGAACTCCCGCTCGCGGAGGAACAGCACGTCGCGCTTGTCGGCGAAGTGCCGGAAGAAGGTGCGGGTCGTGAGCCCGGCCCGCTCGGCGATCGACGGCACCGTCGTCGCGGAGTAGCCGTGCTCGGTGAACAGCTCCATCGCGGCGCGCTCGAGGCGCAGTGCGGCGTCGGGGGCCCAGCGTGACATGCAGCCAGGCTAGCCGATGACACGTCGTGCCATCAGGGCTACAGTGATGACACGTCATGCCGTCGAGCACTGGAGAACCCTTGCCCTCGAACACCGCCGCACTCACGAACACCGCCGCGCGACTCCCCTCGCCCCGCGCCGACCTGGTCGTCGGTCCCGCCGCGCTGCACGAGCCCGGGCCCGGCGAGCTGCTGGTGCGCAACCGCGCCGTCGCCGTGAACCCGCTCGACGAGCTGAAGCAGTGGACCGGCGACCTGATGTACCGCTGGCTCCCCTACCCCTCGATCCTCGGCGAGGACGTCGCCGGCGAGGTCGCGGCCGTCGGGCCCGGCGTCGACCGCTTCGCCGTCGGCGACCGCGTCGTCGCCTACGCGGTCGGCATGGAGCGCGGCCGCCGGCACGACGCCGAGGGCGGCTTCCAGGAGTACACCGTCGTCCGCGCGGACCTCGCCGCGCCGATCCCACCGCAGCTGGCGCACGAGCAGGCCGTGGTGCTGCCGCTCGCGGTCTCCACCGCCGCGACCGCGCTCTTCCAGAAGGACCACCTGGCGCTGCCCCACCCCTCGACCGAGCCGGTCCCCACCGGCCGGACGGTCGTGGTCTGGGGCGGCGCCACCAGCGTCGGCAGCAATGCGATCCAGCTCGCCGTCGCCTCCGGCCACCGCGTCGTCGCCACCGCCTCGCCCGGCAACCACGCCCGCCTGCGCGAGCTCGGCGCCGACGTGGTCGTCGACTACCGCGGCCCGAGCGCGGTCGCCGATGTCGTCGCCGCGATCGGCGGCGCGGAGGTGGCCGGCATCCTCGCGGTCGGCACCGGCTCCGCCGAGCCCTGCGTCGCCGTCGCGGCCGCCACCGGAGCCCGCCGGGTCGCCCTCGCCAGCCCCTCGGTCTCCTTCGGCTCCCTGCCGCGCAGGGCGGGGCTCTCGCTCCCGTTCGTGCGGACGATGTCGCGGCTGGTCGGCGCGAACCTCCGCCTCCAGCTCGCCGCCCGCCGTCGCGGCATCCGCGCCCGCTACGTCTGGGGCGCGACGCTGATGAGCAACGAGGTCGGGCCGATGCTCTGGCGCGACCACCTGCCGAGCGCGCTCGCCGACGGCCGCCACCGCTGCGCGCCCGAGCCCGACGTCGTCGGCACCGGTCTCGGCGCCGTGCAGGGCGCGCTCGACCGGCTGCACGGGGGCGTGTCCGCGCGGAAGCTCGTCGTGCGGCTCTGACCGCGAGCCGCTCGGGTGCGCCACTATGGACCGTGCCGCTCCCCTCCCCCGCCGGACCGTCCGCTCCCTCCGCGCGCTCCTGGCTCCTCGTCGCGCCGTCGCTCGTCGTCCTCGGCTGGGGCGGCAACCAGTTCCTGCCGCTGATGCAGCTCTACCGCCAGCTCGAGGGCTACACGCAGACGCAGGTCACGATCCTGCTCGCCGCCTACGTCCTCGGCATCGTGCCCGGCTTCGCGCTCGCGGGCGGCTGGTCCGACCGCTTCGGCCGGCGGCCGGTGCTGCTCGCGGGCCTCGTGCTGGGGATCCTCGGCAGCGTCGTGCTCGCCTGCTCCCCCGCCTCGGTGCTCGGGCTCGGCGTCGGCCGCTTCATCAGCGGGCTGAGCGTCGCGGCGGGGATGGTCGTCGGCACGGCCTGGATCAAGGAGCTCTCGATCGCGACCGGAGCGTCCTCGGCCGGTGCCCGCCGCGCCTCCGCGATGCTCACCATCGGCTTCGGCGGCGGCGCGGGAGTCGGCGGCGCGCTCGCGCAGTTCGGCCCCTGGCCGACCGTGCTCCCCTACATCGTCCAGTCCGCCGCCTGCGTCGCGGCCGTCCTCGTGCTCCTCCGCGCACCGGAGACCCGGGCCTACGACCCCTCCGCCGGACGCCTGACCGGCGAGCTCAGCATTCCGCGACCCGCCCGCGCCCGCTTCGCCACCGTCGTCCTGCCGCTCGCCCCCTGGGTCTTCGCGGCACCCGCCCTGTCCTTCGCGGTCGGACCGAGCCTGGTCGCCGATCGGCTGCCGGGTCTCACCGTCGGCTTCGCGACCCTCGTCACCGTGATCACCCTCGGCTGCGGCTGGGTCACCCAGCTCTTCTCCGGCCCGCTTCTCGCGCTGCTGCGCGGCCGCGGAGCCCTCGTCGGCGGTGCGCTCACCGCCCTCGGCGCTCTGCTGCTGATCCCCGCCGCCGTCGGCCAGCAGCTCTGGCCGGTCCTCGTCGCCGCACCGGTCTTCGGCTGCGGCTACGGCCTCGCGATGGTCTCCGGACTGACCGCCTCGCAGGCCCTCGTCGAGACGCGCGACCTGGCGAGTGTCACCGCCGTCTACTACTCCGTCACCTACGCCGGCTTCCTCGTGCCGGCGATCCTCGCGGCGCTGGCCGTCGCCCTGCCGATGCCGCTGCTGCTCGCGGCGACCGCGCTCGCGATCCTCGCCTGCGTCGCGCTCGCGGCCCGTGGACTGCGACGCCCGCCCGCGCCTCAGAACCGCGCCGCGACCTCGTAGAGCACGTCCTCGTCGCCGGCGTACAGCCCGTCGGCGCGCGGCCAGTGCGCGATCACGTCGGTGAAGCCCAGCGCCTCGGCGCGGCCCGACGAGTCGGCGTAGCGGTCGACGCTCTCGAGGGAGTAGTCCGGCCCGGAGTCGAGCGAGAGGTGCCGCTCGATCGAGCGCGGATCGCGCCCGGCGGCCTCGAGCGCGTCGTCGAGGCGCTGCGAGAGCTCGGCGACCGCCGCCCACCACTCGTCGGTGCTGCGGCCCTCCGGACCCGTCGTCACCCAGCCCTGCGCCCGCTCGGCCACGAGCGCGAGGCCCTTCGGCCCGTTCGCCGCGAGCACGAACGGCACGCGCGGCGACTGCGCCGGCTCCCCCACCATCCGGGCGCCGCGCGCGGTGAACCACGCGCCGTCGAGATCGATGCCGCCCGAGCCCGGAGCCTCGTGCCGGAGCAGCACGTCGAGCGCCGCGACGAACTCGACGTAGCGCTCGTGCCGCTCCCGCGGCGAGTGCAGCTCCTGCCCCAGCACCGTCGCGTCGAAGCCCGTCCCGCCCGAGCCGACCCCGAGGACGAAGCGGCCGCCCGAGATCTCGTCGACCGTCGCGATCTCCTTCGCGAACGGCACCGGGTGGCGGAAGTTCGGCGAGGCGACGAAGGTGCCCAGCCGCAGCGTCTCGGTGACGATAGCGGCGGCCGTCAACGTCGGAATCGTCGCGTGCCAGACCTGGTCGGCGAGCGAGCGCCAGGAGAGGTGGTCGTAGGTCCAGGCGTGGTCGAAGCCGAGCCCCTCCGCGGACTGCCACTTGCGGCGGGCGGTGGACCAGGGCTCCTGCGGGAGGATGACGATGCCGTGTCGCATCGTCCGAGTGTAGGGAGGGTCCGAGTGCAGGGAGGAACCGCACCGGTACGATGGTCGGCGGTGTGCCGGGAAGTCTGGTCGGCGGACGCGGCCCTCTGCCGCGTTCCCACGCGATCCGACGACCTCCCGAAGGAAGCCCCTCCGTGCCCCACACTCCTGCCTCCGAGCCCACCCACCAGGCGCCGCACGCGATCTGGCGGGGCCTGCGCCAGACGCTGCGCTCCGACGCCGTCGGCGGCGCCCTGCTGCTCGGCGCGACCGTCCTCGCACTGGTCCTCGCCAACTCGCCCGCGGCGGGCTTCTACGAGACCGTCCGCGACTTCGAGTTCGGCCCCGAGGCGCTCCACCTGAACCTCAGCGTCGGCGCCTGGGCGGCCGACGGACTGCTCGCGATCTTCTTCTTCGTCGTGGGCCTCGAGCTCAAGGAGGAGTTCGTCGTCGGCAAGCTCCGCGACCCGCGCACCGCCGCCCTCCCGGTCGCGGCGGCGTTCGGCGGTGTCGCCGTCCCCGCCCTGATCTACGTCGCGATCAACGCGACCGCCGGCCCCGACGCCCTGCAGGGCTGGGCGATCCCGGTCGCCACCGACATCGCCTTCGCGGTCGCCGTGATCGCGGTCGTCGGCAAGAGCCTCCCGGTCGCCCTGCGCACCTTCCTGCTCACCCTCGCCGTCGTCGACGACCTGCTCGCCATCACGATCATCGCCGTCTTCTACACCTCGGCCATCGCCTTCCTGCCGCTGCTGCTCGCGCTCGTCCCGCTCGGGATCTTCGCCGTCCTCGTCCAGCGCGGCGTCCGCACCTGGTGGATCCTGATCCCGCTCGGCGTCGCCACCTGGGCGCTCGTGCACGCCTCCGGCATCCACGCGACCGTCGCCGGCGTGCTGCTCGGCTTCGCGGTCCCGGTCGTCGCGACCGCCCGCGCCCGGGTCCGCACCGGAACCGGCAGCGACGGCGAGCCCGAGTACGACGGACTCGCCGCTCACTTCGCCGACCGCTGGAGCGGCGTCTCGGCCGGCGTCGCCGTCCCGGTCTTCGCCTTCTTCTCGGCCGGAGTGACGATCGGCGGCCTCACCGGCCTCGTCGAGTCGTTCCAGGACAGCATC
Organism: Rathayibacter sp. VKM Ac-2929; assembly: GCF_022815495.1. Taxonomy (NCBI): domain Bacteria; kingdom Bacillati; phylum Actinomycetota; class Actinomycetes; order Micrococcales; family Microbacteriaceae; genus Rathayibacter; species Rathayibacter sp. VKM Ac-2929. The sequence goes on along the minus strand of NZ_JALGRV010000002.1, from coordinate 931,779 downwards.
GCCCTCGGCATCGTCGTCGGCCTGGTGGTCGGCAAGCCGCTCGGCATCCTCGCGACCACCTTCCTGATCACCCGCCTGCCCGGCCTCCGCCTGGACCCCGCGCTGCGCTGGCCGGACCTGGTCGGCATGTCGATGCTCGCCGGCATCGGCTTCACCGTCTCGCTGCTCGTCGGCGAGCTGTCCTTCGGCGTCGGGAGCGAGGCCGACGAGCACGTGAAGGTCGGCGTGCTGGCCGGCTCGGTGATCGCGGCGGTGCTCGGAGCGTCGGTGCTGTCGGCGCGGAGCCGGCGCTACGCGCGCCTGCGCTGATCCCGACCCTCCCGCAGACCGCCGGGCCCGAGACAGCAGAAGCGTCTTTATGTTTCGTGGAGACTCTTTTTGTTACTGCTGTGTAAAAGACCGCTCTTTCGACCGGGATCGGCGCGCATTCCTTCAACGTCGCGGGTAAGAATTGCTGCACTCTCAACAGCAGCACCAATTCCTCCCCCGTGCGCCCTGGAAGGTCACCATGTCCTCTCGCTCCCTGCTCCGCCTGTCCGCCGCCGCTGGAACGGCCGCCCTCCTGCTGACGCTGACGGCGTGCAGCGCGGGTGACGACACGTCCTCCGCCGACTCCGCGTCCGGCGTCGCCTCGGAGGCGGACCCTGCCGTGCAGGCGCTGGTCCCCGACGTCATCGCCGAGGCCGGCGTCATCCGCATGGGCCTCGACGGCGCGTATCCCCCGTTCGGCTCGATCTCCGAGGAGGACGGTGAGACCCTCGTCGGGCTCGACGCCGACCTCGCCCGCGAGATGGCGGCGCTGATGGGCCTCGAGGTCGAGTTCTCGATCACCTCCTTCGACGGTCTCATCCCCTCGCTGCAGTCCGGCACGAACGACATGGCGATGAACTCGATCGGCGACACCAAGGAGCGCGAGGAGGTCGTCGACTTCGTCACCTACTACCACAACGGCACGGTCGCACTCGTGGAGGCGGGGAACCCGATGGACCTCACCGCGACCGCGCTCTGCGGCGCCACCGTCGCCGTGAATCGCGGCTCCCTCCAGCAGTCGACGATGCTCCCGCCGCAGGCCGAGACCTGCGCCGCGGAGGGCGAGGAGGCTCCGACCGAGGCGGTCTTCGCCGGCACCCCGGAGGCCCTGCTCGCCCTCACCGCCGGCCAGGTCGACGCCGTCCTCGCCGACGTGCCGCCGCTCGTGCTCGCGCAGCAGGCGAACGACGCCTTCGAGATCGCCGGCCCCGCGACGAAGAACCCGAACCCCGGCGGCGTCGCGCTGCCCAAGGACGGCGCCTTCACCGAGGCCGTGCACGCCGCGATGACGGAGCTGATGGCGAACGGCACCTACGACGAGCTGATCGCGAAGTACGGCCTCGAGGACATCGCCATCGAGGAGTCCGTCATCAACGGGGCGAACAGCTGATGACCGACGTGCTCGCTCGCACCGAGGAGCGGACGGCACCGCCGACGATGACCGTGGTGCCCGTGCGCCACTGGGGCCGGCGGATCGTCGCGGGGATCCTCCTGCTGCTGCTGGCCGGCTTCGCCTCGACGGTCGTCACGAACGAGAACTACCACTGGGACGTCGTCGGGCAGTACCTCTTCTCGTCCCGCATCCTGACCGGGCTCTGGCACACGCTCGAGCTCACCGCGATCTCGATGATCGTCGGCATCGCGCTGGGTGTGCTCGTCGCGATCATGCGGGAGTCGACCAACCCGGTCTTCTCGAAGATCGCCTGGCTCTACATCTGGTTCTTCCGCGGCACGCCGCTCTTCGTGCAGCTGCTGTTCTGGGGCTACATCGCGGCGCTGTACCCGACCGTCTCGATCGGACTGCCCTTCGCCGACGGCCCGCTCGTCGAGGCCGAGATGCGCGAGCTGATGACGCCGTGGCTCGCGGCCGTGCTCGGTCTCAGCCTGAACGAGGGCGCCTACATGGCCGAGATCGTGCGGGGCGGACTCGCCTCCATCGATCAGGGTCAGCGCGAGGCCGGCCAGGCGATGGGCATGAGCCGCGCGAGGATCCTGCGCCGGATCATCCTGCCGCAGGCGATGCGGGTGATCCTGCCGCCGACGGGCAACAACGTGATCTCCATGCTGAAGACGACCTCGATCGTGAGCGTCGTCGCCTTCCCAGAACTGCTCTACTCCGCGCAGCTGATCTACGCGGTCAACTACCTCACCGTGCCGCTGCTGATCGTGGCGTCGATCTGGTACCTGCTCGTCACCACGGTGCTCACCGCCGGTCAGCACGTGCTCGAGCGCCACTTCGGCCAGGGCCACGGGCCCACCGGCACCGGCCGGACCGGATTCTGGAGCACCGCGCTGCGCCTGCAGCGACGGAGCACCGGAGCCTCCACCCCCGCCGTCGCAGGACCCACGATCACAGGAGGACAGCCGTGAGCACCCAGTCGCTTCCGATGGTGCGCCTCGAGGGCGTGCACAAGTCGTTCGGCTCGCTCGAGGTGCTCAAGGGCATCGACCTGACGATGGAGCGCGAGAAGGTCACCTGCCTGCTCGGCCCGTCGGGTTCGGGCAAGTCCACGCTGCTGCGCTGCATCAACCACATCGAGCGGATCGACAGCGGTCGCGTCTTCGTCGACGACCAGCTGATCGGCTACACCGAGCGCGACGGCCGCTTCTTCGAGATGAAGGAGCGCCTGGTCACTCGGCAGCGCCAGGAGATCGGCATGGTCTTCCAGGGCTTCAACCTCTTCCCGCACCTGACGGTGGAGCAGAACATCATGGAGGGGCGGGTCGGCATCCAGCGCGTCGCCCCCGCACAGGCCCGAGCCGAGGCGCACGCGCTGCTGGAGCGGGTGGGCCTGCGCGAGAAGGCGACGGCGTACCCGAACCAGCTCTCCGGCGGCCAGAAGCAGCGGGTGGCGATCGCCCGGGCGCTGGCCATGCAGCCGAAGGTGATGCTCTTCGACGAGCCGACCTCCGCGCTCGACCCCGAGCTGGTCGGCGAGGTGCTCGAGGTGATGCGCGACCTGGCCGACAGCGGCATGACGATGATCGTGGTCACCCACGAGATCGCCTTCGCCCGCGAGGTCGCCGACCACGTCGTCTTCATGGACGGCGGCGTCGTGGTCGAGCAGGGCCCGCCGGAGCAGGTCCTGGTGCGGCCGAAGCAGGCCCGCACCCGGGCCTTCCTGCGCGGCGTCCTGCTGGAGGAGAACGAGATCGACGAAGGAGCACGCGCATGAGCAGCACCCGCAGCAGGATCGCCGTCATCGGAGCCGGAGTGGTCGGCCTGTCCGTCGCCGCCGAGCTCGGCCGCCGCGGCCACGAGGTGGTCGTGCTCGAGGCCGGCACCGTCGGCTCGGGGACGTCGAGCACCTCCTACGCCTGGATCAACTCGAACGGCAAGTCGCCGCGCGAGTACTACGACCTGAACCTGCGCGGCCTCGCGCTGATGCACGAGCAGGGCCACGGCTCCGACTGGTTCGTCGGCTCGGGGCACCTGGAGTGGCCTGTCGACGCCGCGCACGCCCGCGACCTCGAGACACGTGTGGCGCGGCTGGAGGGCTACGGCTACCCGGTCGAGTGGCTCGACTCCGCCGAGGCCCGCCGTCGGGCACCCGGACTGCGGATGCCTGACGACCAGCGCGTCGCGTTCTTCCCGAGCGAGGGGTACGTGCATCCGGCCCTGCTGCTGGTCGAGCTGTTCCGCCGCTGCGAGCGGGCCGGAGTGGAGGTGCGCGAGCGCACAGCGGTCACCGCTCTCGAGCCCCGCGGCGACGGCGCGACGGTGCGGACGGCGGACGGTGCGTCCCTCGAGGTGGACACCGTGATCAGCTGCGTCGGCCGCTGGACCGAGCAGCTCACCGGAATGCTCGGCACTCCCCTGCCGATGGTCTCGACCGCCGAGGTCGGCGGCGCGGGGGTCGGCTATCTCGCCGTCACCACCCCGGTCCCCGTCGACTTCGCCCCGCTGCTCAGCCACACCGGGCTCAACGTCCGCCCGGCCGGCGGCGGCCGGTTCCTGCTGCAGTCGACCGTGCTGGACGCCGACGCCGACTCCGCCCGCGCCTACGGGCTCGACTCCGTGGTCGCGACCACCCTCCGCGACCGCTTCCGCGCGCTGTTCCGGCACGCCGGCGGCGCCGAGATCGAGTCCTTCGTGGTCGGGCAGCGGGCGATGCCCGCGGACGGCTGGCCCGCTGTCGGCCGCCTCGCACCCGAGTCTCCGCTCTACGTCGTCGCCACCCACAGCGGAGTGACGCTCTCGCTCGCGCTGGGAGACTGGGTGGCGCGGGAGATCGACGGCGAGGAGCAGGACGCCCTCCGCACCTTCCGGCCGTCCCGGCTGCTCGACCCTGCCGCGCAGTTCACCGCCCCGGTGCCGCGCCTGCCCGGCCAGCAGTGACCCGCCGCACCATCCGTTCCACCCCGATCCTGAGGACCCCGTCATGAAGATCTCCCTGCTCGGCGTCGGCCGCATGGGCCGCGAGCTCGCCGTCCACCTCCTGACCGACGGTCACGAGCTCACCGTCTGGAACCGCACACCCGGGGGTGCCGATCGGATCGTCGCCGCCGGCGCAGCGCGGGCCGACGACCTCGTCGGCGCCGTCGAGGGCGCGGACGTCGTGATGACGGTGCTCTTCGGACCCGACACCGTGCGCGAGGTCGTGACCGCGGCGGATCTGCCGATCCCCGCCGAGGCCGTCTGGCTCGACGTCACGACCGTCGCCCCGGCCGACGCCGACGAGTTCCAGGCCTGGGCCGACGCCCGAGGCACCCGCTACGTGCACAGCCCGGTGGTCGGCACCCTCGCCCCCGCTCGCGCGGGCACGCTCGGCGTGCTGGTCGGCGGTGCAGAGGCGGACGTCGAGCGGGTGCTGCCGCTCGTTCGGCTCTGGAGCGATCCCGAGCGGATCCGCGTGACCGGCTCAGCGGCGAAGGCCGCGGTCGGCAAGCTGATCGCCAATCTCGCCATCGCCGTCAGCCTGCAGGGGCTCGTCGAGTCGTTCCGGCTCGGGCGCGCGAACGGGGTCGACGCCGAGGAGGTGCTGGCGATGCTGGACAAGACCGGTCTCGGCTTCATGGCCGGGATGAAAGGGCCGATGATCCTCGCCGACGGCTTCGCCGACACCCAGTTCTCGGCGGACCTGCTCGCCAAGGACTCGCGGCTGATGCTGCACTCGTCGCCCGACCCGCTGCCCGCGGTGACCGCGATGCTGGAGACGCTGACCCGGGTGCAGCGCGACGGCGACGGCGACAGCGACATCGCGGTCGTCGTGCGCGCCGAGCTGTCCTAGGCGGCCCGGATACTCTGATCCCCGCCCGGGCGACCGCCTCCGGCCGCCCGGCGAGGACGACGACGTCGACGAAGGACATCCCGATGACAGCAGCAGCACGATGACCGCCGTCGAACGGCCCGCGAGCACCGAGCCCCCGACGCTCGGAGCAGGGTTCTCCGTGCCGAGGACGGTAGACGGCGAGCGCCTGGTCGCGCTCTTCACCTCGCTGGTCGAGCCGCTCGCGCGAGCGCTGCCTACCTCGACCGAGGTGGTGCTGCACGACCTCAGCCTGGTGCCGAACTCGATCGTCGCGATCCACGGCGACGTCACCGGCCGTCGCATCGGCGATCCGCCGACCGACGTGCTGCTCGAGCAGGCCGCCCGCGGCTTCGACGACTACAACCTGAACTACGAGTCGACGCTGCCCAACGGCAATCGCATGCGCTCCTCGACGCTGATCATCCGCGACATCGCCGGCCACCCGGTCGCCGCGCTGTGCGTGCACACCGACATCTCGGCCTGGCTGTCGATCCAGTCGCTCGTGACGCAGATGGTGGCCGGATCAGGAGCGCCCGCCGCGGCGCCCGACCGCGGCGAGACCTTCGTGAAGGACGTGGACGAGCTGGCCGCGCTGCTGGTCAGCCAGGCGATCGCGGCGGCCGGCGTGCCGGTCTCCGCGATGAAGAAGAAGCACAAGGTCGGCGTCGTGCTCGAGCTGAAGCACCGCGGCTTCTTCATGCTCCGCGACGCGGTCGACATGATCTCCGAGTCGCTCGCGGTGACCCGGTTCACGATCTACAACTACCTCAACGAGATCGCGGCGGAGGAGCCGGTCGTCTCGGACTGACCCTCGGCCAGCCGCATCGTGCCGCCCGCCCGGGCGGCGAACGCGCGCGCCGTCGCCGCGATCGTGCGCTGCATCACCCTGACCGCCGCCGTCGGCGCGAGGTCCGCCGGGCGGGCGAGGCTGATGGTGCGGCTGAGCGTGGGCTCCTCGAGCCGGATCGAGCGCAGGCCCGGGCGACCCTGCAGCACCATCGCCGGCACGATCGCGACGCCGAGACCGCGCTCGGCGAAGCGCAGCACCGCGTCCATCTCGGCGCCCTCGAGCACCACGTCGGGCACGAGACCGGCGGACGAGAAGGCCGCGTCGGTCGTCCGGCGCAGGTCGTAGCTGGAGTTGAAGACGATCTGCGGGAGTCCCGCCACGGCCGCCAGGCCGAGGGCGTCGCCGTCGGCGAGCGCGGGCTCGGCCGCGGAGGAGACCACCACCAGCTCCTCGACGAGCAGCGGCGTCACCGTGAACGCGCCGACGGCCGCCGCCGTCGAGGTCGTCACCAGCGCGAGGTCGAGCTCGCCGCGCGCGAGCCGGTCGAGCAGGCTGCGCGAGCCGTCCTCGGCCAGGTGCAGCTCGATCGCCGGGTGCGCCGCGTGGAAGGCGTGCAGCACCTCCGCCACGAGGCTGATGCAGAGCGTGGGCGTCGCGCCGAAGCGGACCCGCCCGCGCTCGAGCCCGGCGAGCTCGGCCAGCTCGCGGCGCACCGACTCGGCGTCGGCGAGCATGCGCCGCGCGAGCGGCAGCAGCAGCTCACCGGCCGGGGTGAGCGTGCTGCCGGAGCGCGCCCGCTGGAACAGCTCGGAGCCGAGGTCCTGCTCGAGCGCGGAGATCTGGCGGCTCAGCGACGGCTGCGCGAGGTGCAGCTCCTCCGCGGCACGGGTGAAGCTGCCGAGGCGCGCGACCTCGACGAATCCGGACAGCTGCTCGAAGTTCATCGCCATAGCGTAAGCGCATGCCCGGCCCCAGCATTATGCATTGGAGTAATCGAAGCGCCCTGCCTAGCGTGGAGTCATGACCACTTCAGCACCCACTGCCACGGCGGAGCGCCGGATCTCCACCTCCGTCCTCGTCATCGGCACCGGCGGCTCGGGACTCCGCGCCGCGATCGAGCTGGCCGAGGCCGGCGTCGACGTCCTCGCGCTGGGCAAGCGCTCGAAGTCGGACGCCCACACCTCGCTCGCCGCCGGCGGCATCAACGCCGCCCTCGCGACGATGGACCCCGACGACAGCTGGCAGCAGCACGCGGCCGACACCATCACCGAGTCCTACCAGCTCGCCAACCCGCACACGGTCGAGATCGTCACCTCGAACGCCGCCCGCGGCATCCAGGACCTCGAGCGCTACGGCATGCCGTTCGCCCGCGAGGACGACGGCCGCATCTCGCAGCGCTTCTTCGGCGCGCACACCTACCGCCGCACCGCGTTCGCCGGGGACTACACCGGCCTCGAGATCCAGCGCACGCTGGTCAACCGGGCCGCGCAGCTCGACATCCCGATCCTGGACACCGTCTACGTGACGCGGATCCTGGTCAATGAGGACGGCGCCGTCTTCGGCGCGTACGGCTTCGACCTCGTCGACGGCACCCGCTACCTCATCCACGCCGATGCGGTCATCCTCGCCGCCGGCGGTCACAACCGCATCTGGCGCCGGACCTCCTCGCGCCGCGACGAGAACACCGGCGACTCGTTCCGCCTGGCCGTCGAGGCCGGCGGGCGCCTGCGCGACCCCGAGCTGGTGCAGTTCCACCCCTCGGGCATCATCGAGCCCGAGAACGCGGCCGGCACGCTGATCTCCGAGGCGGCGCGCGGCGAGGGCGGCATCCTCCGCAACGGCCTCGGCGAGCGCTTCATGGGCAAGTACGACCCCGAGCGGATGGAGCTCTCGACCCGCGACCGCGTCGCGCTCGCCTGCTACACCGAGATCAAGGAGGGCCGCGGCACGCCGAACGGCGGCGTCTGGCTCGACGTCTCGCATCTCCCGCGCGAGACGATCATGACCCGCCTCCCCCGCGTCTACCAGACGATGCTCGAGCTGCAGATGCTCGACATCACGAAGGACCCGATCGAGATCGCGCCGACGGCGCACTACTCGATGGGCGGCGTCTGGGTCCGCTCGGACGACCACAGCACCGACGTCCCCGGCCTCTACGCCATCGGCGAGGCGTCCAGCGGACTGCACGGCGCGAACCGCCTCGGCGGCAACTCGCTGATCGAGCTGCTCGTCTTCGGCCGCATCGTCGGGCAGGCGGCCGCGGAGTACTCCGCGTCACTGACCGCGCAGACCCGCTCCGCCGAGTCGGTGCAGGTCGCCCGCGACGAGATCGCGGACCTGCTCGCCGCCGACGGCGAGGAGAACGTGCGTGCCCTGCAGCGCGCGATCCGCAACACCATGACCGAGCACGCCGGCGTCGTCCGCGACGAGGCGGGCCTGCTGGCCGGACTCGCCGAGCTGGACGCCATCGAGGCGCGCATCGCCGGCATCGGCATCCACCCGGACATCGCGGGCTTCCAGGACCTGGCGCACGCCTTCGACCTGAAGTCGGCGGCGATGGCCGCGCGGGCCACCCTCGAGGCCGCGCTGGAGCGCCGCGAGAGCCGCGGCTGCCACAACCGCAGCGACTACCCGGACATCGACCCGGCGCTGCAGGTGAACCTGGTGTGGTCGCCCTCCACCGGCATCGCCCGCGAGGAGATCCCCGCGGTCCCGGAGGAGATCCAGGCGCTGATCCGCGAGGTCGCCACCGCGGGCAAGCTGCTCGAGTAGCGGCACCGCGCGCGCTCCGCACGCACGACGACGCCGGCCCGGGAGTGTTCCCGGGCCGGCGTCGTGTCGTTCCGCATCGATCAGGCGCGGCTGCGGGCGCGTCCGCCGAAGCGGGTGTAGAGGAACAGCACGATGATCGCGCCGATGATGGAGCCGATGATCCCGGCCGGCTGGAGGAAGCCCTCCATCGGGTCGTGCTGGAAGATCAGGAAGCCGAGGAAGCCGCCGACGAAGGATCCGACGATCCCCAGCACGATGGTCATCAGGATGCTGATGTTCTGGCGTCCCGGGACGATGAGGCGGGCGAGAGCGCCGGCGATGAGGCCGACGACGATGAGGCTGATGATGAGTCCGAGCACGGGCGTCACCTTCCTGTCGAGCACGGCGGACCGTGCGGTGGGGCTCTGCGGTCGCTGAGCCGATGAGCAACCCAAGCAGTCGCGGAGGGGTGGCCGGTACACCCCTGGGGGTGTAGTCACGGTGCCCGGTCGCGCGGTACGGTCCGTGGATGGACAGAGCATGCCCGCGCCCCTGACCGTCGCCCTGGTCGACGACTACGACGTCGTCCTCAAGGGCCTCGCGCACATGTTCGACCACTACCGCGACCGCGTCGTCGTCGCTGAGATCGACGCGAACGCCGCGCTCTCCGACCGCATCGACATCGTGCTGTACGACTCGTTCGCCCAGCCGGAGTCGGACCTGCAGGAGCTCGCCGACCTCGTCCGCAACCCGCGCGCCGAGCACGTCGTCGTCTACACCTGGAACTTCCACCCCGACCTCGTCGCCGACGCCCTCGACCAGGGCGTGCGCGGCTACCTCTCCAAGACCCTGCCCGCCCGCGAGCTCGTCGCCGCCCTCGAGGCCGTGCGCTCCGGCGAGCTCGTCGTCAGCGAGCCGCCCCGCCGCGCCGGCACCGCCCCCGGCCTCGACTGGCCCGGCCGCCATGAGGGCATCACCGACCGCGAGTCCGAGATCCTCGCCCTGATCACCCAGGGCAAGAGCAACGCCGACGTCGCCGCCCTCACCTACCTCAGCCCCAACACGGTCAAGTCCTACATCCGCAGCGTCTACGGCAAGATCGGCGCCTCCAGCCGCACCCAGGCCGTCCTCTGGGGCGTCGAGCACGGCTTCACCCCCGACCACCACCGCATCGACCACTGGCTCGGCGGCCCGTGAACCGGCGATATCAGCTTCTCGCCGCGGCGGTCGCCACCGCACTGCTCCTGTCCGGGTGCGCGTCCACACCGGCGTCGAGGGCGCCCGAGGGCGATCCGATCACCGCGGCCCGCGCACTCCCCGATGCGGGCGGCATCGTGAGGATCGGCGACGCGACGGGCACGTGCGGCGAGTACGTCCTGGATCAGGGCGAGGAGCTCCCCCGCGAGGCAGGCGCCTGCCTCGTGGACCTGTCCGCCCGCGGGGAGGCCGCCGAGCTCGCCTGGAGCACCCCGACCTCCGAGGGCGATCCGATCGTCTCCTTCGCCTTCGTCGGCGGCACCGCCACTCGTCTGCTCGTCTTCACGACGCACGCCTTCGACCGGCACAGCGGACTCGAGGAGCCGCTCAGTCCCGGCGAGAGCTGGACCGGCCACGCCTGCGACGATCCGTCCGACCTGCTCGGCACCGGCGACTGCGACCCCCTGGTCGAGGGCTGAGCGGCGGCTCTTGCGCGGGAACCGGGCCGTGTGGTCCGGTGGTCGGATGGACTCCACCTCCCCAGCCGCATCCGAGAACGCTGGAGACGGCGACGCCCTGCTGCAGGCGCTCTGCACGACCTCCGAGCTGGACGAGGACGGGGAGGTCGTCGCCGTCGGCGACCGGATCCGGCGGCTCGCCGTCCCCCACCGCGGCGGCTACATCGGCGGCGACCTCGACGAGACGCCGTGGATGCTCGACCGCTACGGCGACGCGACAGGAGCCGCCGACACGGTGTGGATCGAGGGCCTCGTGACATCCGTCGCGGCGATCCGGACCCGCATGACCCGGCGCGACGACGGCGTTTGGACGGTCCTGCCCGGCTCCGCGGTGCTCGAGCCGTTGCGCTCCACCGCGGACACGCGCAGGCCGGTCCCCGAGATCGACTGGGGTCCGCACTCGGAGCCCGACGCCGACGGGCACGCCTACGCGATGGGCTTCGCGCGGCGGAGCGAGGGTGACGAGGAGCTCTCCGGCTGGCTGTTCACCGTGCGGCGCGCCTAGGGTGAGCACACCGGAGCACGAGGGGGACGCGATGCCACGGAACCAGCACAGAGGCGCCACCGCCGCCGCGATCGCGCTGCTCGCCCTGCCGCTGCTCGCGGGGTGCGCGGGACCGACGCCCTACTCGGACTTCGACCGGACGCGGGACGACCGCGACGTGCTGCCGGATCTCGGCGACGTGAGCGAGCAGATCGAACCGGACTCCGTGCGCTTCGTCGGCACGGCCGAGGGCGTCGACGTCTATCTCGGCTCGTCGATCCGCGGCGACGACCACTGCGTGATCATCGACGGTGACGACGGGCCCGTGAGCGGCTGCGGCGGAGGGGGCGACCTGGAGGTGTCGCAGCGCACCTCGGTGGTGGTGCAGGTGCATCCCGACGGCGTCGAGCCGGAAGACGTTCCCGGTCTCGACTGGACGGCCCTCGGCCAGAACGTGTCGGTGCGGTCCTACAACTGACCGCTGTCGCGCCTGCGGTAGGTCGCCAGAGCCACTCCGCCGGGCAGCGCGCGCAGGTCGACGGCCTCGAGCGCCACCGGCTGCGCGAGCCCGCCGAGCAGCGGGATCCCCGCGCCCAGCAGCACCGGCGAGATCTTCACCTGGATCTCGTCGATCTCCTCGATCAGCTGCGCGGCGAGGTCGCCGCCGCCGCAGAGCCAGACATCGCGCCCGGGCTCCCGCTTGAGCGCCGCGACCTGCGCGCGCACGTCGCCCGCCATCGTCTCCACCCGGTCGGAGGCGGGCAGTTCGCCGTGGGTCACCACGATCTGGCGCAGGTGCGGGTACGCACCGTCGACGAGCCCGGCGTCGACCGCGGGGGCGTGGCTGCGGCGGCCGAGCAGCACGGTGTCGAACCGGCGAGGCGACGCCGTGACGCCGAGCGCCGCCCGCAGGTGCGCCGGGCAGGTCTCCGGGTAGCGCTCGAAGAGGTCGGCGAGGGTCTCCGGCGCGGTCGGCAACGCGGAGACGTCCCCCTCAGGATCCGCGAGGAAGCCGTCGAGCGAGGTGGCGATGTAGTAGACGAGGTCGCGCATGCCACCGCACGGTACCCCTCCTCGGCGGGGGTCTTCTAGCCTGGAGGGAGAGGAGGTCCCCATGTCCGAAGCCAGGGATCGCGCCGCTCGCTACGCCGCGGAGCGCGCGACCGGCGGCCGCCCGGAGACCGGCGACGAGCGCACCGGCTCCCTTCCCGAGAACGCCGAGGACCGCGCCGCGTTCATCGAGACGTCGATCCAGCAGGCGATCCGCCGGGGCGAGTTCGACGGCCTGCCGGGCGCGGGCAAGCCGCTCGAGGGACTCGGCGAGCACCACGACCCGGACTGGTGGATCCGCCGCAAGATCGAGCGCGAGAACCTCACCGGCATCGGTCCCGCCGCCTTCCTGCTCCGCGCCGAGGACCGGCGGCTCGACGAGCAGCTCGACCGGCTGATCCGCGAGTCCGAGGTGCGGGCGGTGCTCGCCGACTTCAACAAGCGGGTCGTCGAGGCGCGCCGGCAGCTCTTGGGCGGCCCGCCGGTGGTCACGCCGCTCCGCGACATCGACGCGGAGGTCTCCGCCTGGACCGAGCGCCGGAGCGCGCGGTTCGCAGCCGCCGAGGCGCAGGATCCCGTGCCGCCGCGCCGCCGGTGGTGGCACCGGCGCTGACCGCACCGCGCACGAGCGCGCCGATCCGCATCACTATGCTGGGAAACTCCGCGAGGGAGGGTCGGATGAAGGTTCCGCGCACCGCGACGACCCGCGTCGTCACCGAGATCAACCGGACGGCGATCGTCGACGCCCTCCGCCTGCACGGCCCCTCCTCCCGCAGCGCCATCGCGCGCCACACCGGCCTCAGCCCCGCGACCGTCGAGCGGCTCTGCTCAGCGCTGCTCGGCGAGGGCGTCATCGTCCTCGACGGCCGCGAGCGCTCCTCCGGCGGCCGGCCGTCCTCGCTCTACCGCTACGCCGGCGACGCCCGGGTGGTCGCCGCGATCGAGGTGTCCGAGGCGCAGGCGCACGGCCGCCTCGTCGACTTCGACGGTAAGACCGTGCGCGACGAGGTCCTCGCCTTCGACCTCTCCGGCGACGGCTCCGACGCGGACCGCCGCCTCGCCGGCACCATCGAGACGGTCGACCTGCTGATGGCCGCGTCGAAGCGGATCCGCAAGCCCTGCGCCGGCGTCGGCGTCACCATCCCGGGCATCGTGCACGGTCCGGAGGGCCGGGTCACCAACACGATCGAGCTCGGCTGGAGCGACGTCATGCTCGGCAGCATCCTCAAGGCCCGCGTCGGCGTGCCGGTGCTGGTCGAGAACGACGCGAACGCCATCGGCTTCGGCGAGTGGTCCCGCGGCGCCGGCCGCGGCGCGCAGAGCCTGGCCACCTACGTCCTCGGCGTCGGAGTCGGCGCCGGCATCGTGCACGACGGCGCGCTGCTGCGCGGCTCGCGCTCGGCCGCGGGAGAGATCGGCTACCTGGTCACCGAGCGCTCGCACCTGGAGCGGCCGTACACGACCCAGGGCGACCTGGAGTCGCGGATCGCCGGGATCTCCCGGAGCTACGCGCGCGAGCACGCCGCGGACGCGACGAACCCGCTCGAGGCCCTGCTCGACGCGGCCGCGGCGGGCGACGAGGCGGCCCTCGTGCCGGCGGGCGAGATCTTCGACTACATCGGCCTGTCCTGCATCGCGCTCTGCACGGTGCTCGATCCCGAGCTGATCGTGCTGGCCGGCCACCTCTCGCGCCAGCCCGAGTACGCGGTGCAGGAGGTGACCCGTCGCCTCGTCGGCCGGATCACCATCCCGCCGCGCATCGTCACCGCCGAGCTGGGCGCCGATGCGGCGCTGGTCGGCGTCGCGCAGCTGATCATCGCCCGCTCGCGCACGGCGACCTACCTCAGCTGAGGGCCCGGTTCAGCCGAGCTCCCGCTCCAGCACCGCGGCCGCCTCGCGGTCGAGCAGCACCGTGACGTCCGGATGGCCCTGCAGCGCCGAGGCCGGGCAGTCGACGTCGACCGGGCCGAGCAGCGCGCGCGCGACGGCGTCCGCCTTGGCCGCGCCCGAAGCGAGCAGCACCAGCGAGCGCGCGGCGAGGATCGTCGCGATCCCCTGCGTGATCGCCGACTCCGGGACCAGATCGATCCGCCCGTCGAAGAACCGCGCGTTCGCCTCCCGGGTGCTGCGCTCGAGCCGCACGACGTGCGTGCCGACGTCGTGCGGGGTGCCGGGCTCGTTGAAGCCGATGTGGCCGTTGCCGCCGATGCCGAGGATCTGCAGCTCGACGCCACCGGCCGCCCGGATCGCGGCGTCGTAGTCCCGGCCCGCCTGCTCGCCGTCCGCGCGGGTGCCGTCCGGGACGTGCACGGCGCCCACGCCGAGCGGCACGCGCACCTCGCGGTCGAGGACCGCGCGGTAGCTCTCGGGATGCCCTGGGTCGATCCCCACGTACTCGTCGAGCGCGAAGGCGCTCGCCCCGGTGAAGTCGAGCCTGCCCGCCACGACGCGCTCGGCGAGCTCGCGGTAGAGCAGCGAGGGCGTCGAGCCGGTCGCGACGCCGAGCACCGCGCGCGGGTCGGCGAGGACCCGCGCGGCGACCAGGTCGGCCGCGGCGCGCGAGGCCTCGGCGAAGGAGTCGACGACATGGACCGAGGTCCCCGGGGCGAAGCCCGTCCTGCCCGTCGTCGGACCGATGATGCTCACGAGGCCACCTCCGAGAGCGTGCGCTCGGCGGCCGCCAGGGCGTGGGCGTGCGCCATCGCGCCGACCACCGGCGGGCGCCGCACGACGACGAAGCCGAGCTGCGGGGCCTCCTCGGCCAGCCGTTCGCGGACCCGCCGCTCGTAGGCGGGCTGGTTCACGATCACGCCGCCGCCCGCGACGACGAGCGAGCCGATCGCGCCGCGGCGCACGAGCGAGGCGACGCCCGCCGCGAGCGCACGGGCGGCGTCCTCCAGAATCCGCTCGGCGAGCGACGAGCCGGAGGCCGCCTGCTCGAAGACGAGCGGGGCGAACGCCCCCCAGGCCGCGCCGCCCGCGATGCGCGTCGCCTCGGCGGCGAGGGTGGCCGCGTCGCTCGCGCCGAAGGCGGCGAGGACCGCGCCGATCAGCGGGTCCGGCGCCCCGCCGTCGGAGGCGATGCCCCGGTCGCAGGCCACCAGCGTCTCGCGCAGCGCCGTCGACACCAGGTCGTGCGCGCTGCCGCGGTCGCCGAGCGGCCAGCCGTGGCCGTCGACCGTGATCCGCGTGCCGTCGATGGTCGTTCCGCAGATCACGGCGCCGGTGCCGACGATCATCTGGATGCTCGGCTCCTCCTGCTCCGCGAAGCCGAGCAGCTCGGCGTCGTTGACGACCGTCACCGTGCGGCCGAGGTGGAGCGACAGAGTCGCCGTCGCCTCGCGCATCTGCCCGGGGGTGTCGCAGCCGTGCACGCCGAGGACCACCACGGCGTCCCCGGCGAGCGGGCGCAGGCGCAGCAGCACGCCGGCCAGACGCGGCAGGTTCTCGGGGTCGGCGAAGAGCTCGCCCGAGCGCCAGGCGCTCGAGGGGAGGACCAGGTCCTCCTCCGCGCCGGCCGTGTCGAGCAGGCGGACGTGCGTCTTGGTCCCGCCCACGTCGACACCGACGAGGTGGGCTGCGGCTCGGGGAGGATTATTCGTCACAGTGGCATGAAAGCACCTCTCGGCCCGGGGGACAAGGCGGCTGGCGCGGGATGCGGCCCCTCGCACACCTCCGCGTTACGGCGCTGTTTCCGCGAGTTACGGCCCGATCACGCTTTGAAGCGCCTCGGAGATATCTGTTGACCTATATGTCTCGTATTGATAAGAAAGCACTACCGCCTCGACGACGAAGCGCCTGCGCCTCGTCGACTGACAGACACATGAAAGGTGTTCCGTTGAAGAAGACAGCACGCGCCACCCTGGCGCTCCTCGGCACGGGAGTGCTGATCGCTTCTCTCGCCGGGTGCGCGAACGGCTCCTCCGGAGCCGGCGCCTCCGAGCCCCTCCAGTTCGTCCTCTCCGGCGACGGCACCCAGGGCGGCGGCTACCAGAAGATGGCCGATCTCTACCAGGAGCAGACCGGTGTCGAGGTCGAGATCGTGGACGTCCCGGGCGACGACCTGACGACCCGCCTGCGCAACAGCGCCCAGGCGAACGACCTGCCGGCCCTCGCTGCGGCCGCCAACGTCGACCCGCTGTGGAAGGACCAGATCCTCGACCTCTCGCAGATCGCCGAGGACCAGGACATCCTGCCGCTGCTCGCCGTGCCGGACCCCGAGGACGGCAAGGTCAAGGCGCTGCCCACCAGCCTCACCTCGGTCGGCATGTTCATCAACAAGTCGCTCTTCGACGAGGCGGGCGTCTCGTACCCCACCGACGCGACGCAGAGCTGGACCTGGGACGAGTTCGTCGCCAAGTCCGAGGAGGTCCAGGCGGCCACCGGCGCGCAGTACGGCATGGTGATGGACAACTCCGCGCACCGCCTCCGCTCCTTCCTCTACGAGTTCGGCAGCGAGGGCATCGTCGACGACGGCGGCACCTTCACCGCCAACGACGAGACCAAGACGGCGCTGGAGTACTTCAAGAAGCTCAACGACGACGGCTTCATGCCCAAGTCGGTCTGGACCGCGGGCGAGGACGCCAGCGCGACCTTCAAGAGCGGCCAGGTCGTCTCCTACTACTCCGGCGTCTGGCAGATCGCGGACTTCCAGTCCAACATCACCCAGTTCGAGTGGGCCTCGGTGCCGACCCCGCAGCAGCCCGTCAAGGCGACCAACTACGGCGCCGCCTCGTGGATCGTCGCCTTCGACGGCACCGGCCAGGAGGAGGAGGCCCAGAAGTTCATCGACTGGCTCTACCAGCCCGAGCAGTACTCCGCGTACTGCGAGATCGCCGGCTGCCTGCCCGCCGTCACCGGTCTCGAGATGAACTACCCGGCCAACCAGGACGCGTTCGCGCTCTACAACGCCGAGATCGCGGCCTCGCCCGCCGTCTCCTCGCTGCAGACCGTCGACCAGCTGATCGGCGGCTACGAGGGCAAGTTCCTCCAGTCGGAGCCGCTCAAGGACGAGACGATCAAGTACCTCAACGACCAGCAGAGCGTCGACGAGACCATCGACAACATCCTGTCGACGACCCAGGCCGCCCTCGGCGAGTAGGTCCCCCCACCGGGCGGTGCGGGGTCCTCCCCGCACCGCCCTCCCCCTCGCAGGACCACCCGATCAGGAGAGCACCATGACCGTCCAGCCGCTCGTCACGCCGTCCTCGCCACCGGAGGCGGTCCTCACGGTCCCCGGCGCGGGTCGCGGATCGAAGGGCTCGCGCCAGCGCCCCGTGCGCCGCCCCCGCTACGTCGTCAGCACCGTGCTGCTGACGGTCGGCGTCGCGATCCTCTTCGCCCTCTTCTTCGTCTGGCCGGGCGCGCTCGGCGTGATGTACTCCTTCACCTCCTACCGGGGCTTCGGCGACATCGAGTTCGTCGGGCTCGACAACTACACGGCGCTCGCGCAGGACCCGGTCTTCTACGCCGCGGTCGGCCGCACGCTCGTCTACGCGCTGTTCTCGGTGCCGTTCGCCTGCGGCCTCTCGCTGCTGATGGCCGTGGCGCTGAACAACGCGCGGGCCAAGGGCAAGATCGGCGCCCGCATCATCTTCTTCCTGCCCTGGCTGGTCTCCCCCATCGTCGCGGGCGTCATCTGGCGCTGGATGTTCGGCGAGAGCTTCGGCTTCGTCAACTTCGCCATCACCTCGCTCGGCGGCGGCGCCGTGCCGTGGTCCTCGAACGCCGACCTCTCGCTCTTCGTCGTGATCCTCGCCTCCGCGTGGGGCGGAGCGGCGTTCAACATGCTGCTGTTCATCGCGGCGCTGAACAACGTGCCGACCTCGCACTACGAGGCGGCCGAGCTCGACGGCGCGAACCCCTGGCAGCGCTTCGTCTCGATCACCCTCCCCGGCATCGCGCCGACCACGCTGCTCGTGGTCCTGCTCTCGACGCTCGGGCACATGAAGGAGTTCGCGATGATCCAGGCCCTCAACAACGGCGGCCCGGGGACCGAGAACCAGCTCATCGTCCAGTACATCTTCCAGACCGGATTCGCCCAGTCGAACGTCGGCTACGCCAGCGCCGCCTCGATGGTGCTGCTGGTGATCCTGCTGATCATCGCCGCCGTCCAGCTCGCCATCAGCAAGAGGAGCCAGGCATGGTGACCACGACCCCCGCCCCCGCCCGCACCACCCGCGCGAAGCGCACGCCGGCGGCACCCGCGCCGATGACCCGGAAGAAGACCGGCGAGTTCCGCCGCTCGATCGGCCCGACCGCGATGCTCTGGGCGATCGCGATCCTCACGCTCTTCCCGCTGCTCTGGTTCCTGCTCAGCTCCTTCAAGGGCGGCGGCGACCTCTTCACCTACCCGCTCTCGCTGCTGCCGCGCGAGTGGACCCTGGACGGCTACCAGCGCGCGCTGGAGCGGGTCGACTTCGTCCGCTACTTCTCGAACACCTTCGTGGTCGCGACGCTGACCACGCTGCTCACCGTCTTCTTCAGCGCGACGACCGGCTACGCGCTGGCCAAGTACAAGTCGCCGTGGCTGAGCGTGCTGGCGCTCTGCATCCTCGCGACGACGATGCTGCCCGGCGAGGTCATCCTCAACCCGGTCTTCACCGTGGTCCGCGACCTCGGGATGTACAACACGCTGATGGGCATCATCATGCCGTCGATCCTCACCCCGACCGGCGTCTTCATGTTCCGGCAGTTCTTCATCACCGTGCCGGACGAGCTGCTCGACGCCGCCCGGATCGACGGGGCGCGCGAGCTGTCGATCTTCTTCCGGATCATGCTGCCGCTGTCGAAGCCGATCATCCTGACGCTGTCGATCATCTCGTTCCAGTGGCGCTGGAACGACTACATCTTCCCGCTGATCATCCTCAGCGACCCGAAGAACTTCACCCTGCAGATCGCGCTGCGCCAGCTGATCGGCGCCCAGAACATCGACTGGGCGATCCTGCTCTCGGCCTCGGTGCTCTCGATGCTGCCGCTGGTGGCGATCTACCTGGTGTTCCAGAAGTACATCACCGGGTCCGACATCAACGCGGGGCTGCGCGACTAGAGATGCACCACGACGAGACCAAGGCCGCCGCCCGCGTCGACCGCTTCCTCGCCGAGCGACTCCCCCACGCGGTGACGGCCGAGCGGATCCCGCTCGCCGTCGCCGCGTGGACGGCGGTCGGCGAGCCGGTCGGCTTCGAGACCGCGACCGCCCCGCGGAACGCGTACGAGACGATCGAGCCCGGAGCGCCGTGGGGCGCCGCCTGGGACACCACCTGGTTCCGGGTGACCGGGACGGTGCCCGCCCTGTGGAGCGACGCGGGCGACCGGTTCCGGATCGAGCTCTCGCTGGACCTCGGCTTCGACCGGGCCAAGCCCGGCTTCCAGTGCGAGGGCCTGGCGCGCGCCGCGGACGGCCGGGTGCTCAAGGGCCTCGAGCCGCGCAACCATCACGTGCCGCTCGCCGCGGCCCCCGGCGAGGAGTTCCTCGTCTGGGTGGAGGGCGCGTCCAACCCCGACCTCACCGGCGGGAACGACTTCGCCGGCCCGGGCGGCTTCTCGCCCACCCCGTTCGGCGACCGCGCCACCGCGCCCGTCGAGCCGCTCTACCGGCTGGGCCGCTTCTCGCTCGTGCTCGTCGACACCGTCGCCGAGCGCCTCGGCCTCGAGCTGAGCGTCCTCCGCGGGCTGCACGACGAGCTGCCGTCCACCGAACCGCGCCGGTACGAGATCCTCGCCGGGCTGACCGGGGCTCTCAACGTCCTCGACCCCGACGACCTCGCCGGCACCGTCGCCGACGCGTGCGCGGTGATCGCGCCGCTGCTCGCCGCCCCGGCCGCGCACTCCGCGCACCGGATCTCGGCCACCGGCCACGCGCACATCGACTCCGCCTGGCTCTGGCCCACCCGCGAGACCGTCCGCAAGTGCGCGCGCACCTTCTCCAACGTGCTCGACCTGATGGACCGCGACCCGGACGCCGTCTTCACCTGCTCCTCCGCCCAGCAGTTCGCCTGGATGAAGGAGCACCACCCCGGGATCTTCGCCCGCATCGTCGAGCGGGTCCGCGAGGGCCGCTTCGTCCCGGTCGGCAACATGTGGGTCGAGTCCGACGTCACCATGCCCTCCGGCGAGTCGCTGGTGCGCCAGCTGCAGCAGGGCGCGCGGTTCTTCCAGGAGGAGTTCGGCGCGATCAGCGAGGTCGGCTGGCTCCCGGACTCCTTCGGCTACCCGGCCGCGCTGCCGCAGCTGCTGCGGAAGGCGGGGCTGCGGTGGTTCTTCACGCAGAAGATGTGCTGGAACGAGACCAACGCGATGCCGCACCACTCCTTCGTCTGGGAGGGGCTCGACGGCTCGCGGATCTTCACGCACTTCCCGCCCTCGAACACCTACAGCGGCGACCTCCGGCCGACCGAGCTGGCCCGCATCGTCCGCAACTTCCAGGAGCACGGGCGGGCGACTCGTTCGCTGATGCCGTTCGGCTACGGCGACGGCGGCGGCGGACCCACCCGCGAGATGATGGCGCTCGCCCGGCTGCAGTCCGACCTCGAGGGCTCGCCGCGGATCGAGTTCTCCTCCGCGCACGACTTCTTCGAGGCCGCGGAGGCCGAGTACGCCGACCCGCCGGTCTGGTCCGGCGAGATGTACCTCGAGTTCCACCGCGGCATCCTCACCTCGCAGGCCCGCACCAAGCAGGGCAACCGCCGCAACGAGCGGCTGCTGGCCGAGGCGGAGCACTGGGCGAGCGTCGCGTTCCTGCGCCACGGCGTGCCGTTCCCGTTCGACGAGCTCGACGCGCTCTGGCGGCGGGTGCTGCTCCTGCAGTTCCACGACATCCTCCCCGGCACCGCGATCGCCTGGGTGCACCGCGAGGCCGAGCGCACGCACGCCGAGGTGACGGCGGCCCTGGAGCGGATGATCGACGAGCGGCTCGCGGTGCTCGTCGGGCCGGGCGAGCGGCGGATCGCGCTGAACGCGGCGCCCGTCGTCGTCGGCGGGGTGCCGGCGCGGGGCGGGGCCGCGGCGCAGGCTGTGGTGTCGGCCGCCGAGGGACTCTCCGTGCGCGCCGAGGGCGAGGGCTTCGTCCTCGAGTCGCCGCGCCTCGTCGTCGTGGTCACCGCCACCGGGCAGCTGTCGAGCATCGTCGACCGCGACTCCGGGCGCGAGCTGCTGCCCGCAGGGCGGGTCGGGAACCTGCTGCAGCTGCACCGCGACGAGCCGAACCAGTGGGACGCCTGGGACCTCGACGCCGCCTACCGCGACACCGTCGTCGACCTCGTCGACGGCAGGGTCGAGCTCGGCGAGGACGGCGCGAGCGTCGTCGTCCGCCGGGGCTTCGGTCGCACCGGCAGCACGGCGACCCAGACGATCGCCCTCGATCCGCGCGAGCCCGAGGTCCGGATCCGCACGGTCGTCGACTGGCACGAGCGGCGGAAGCTGCTCAAGCTCGCCTTCCCGCTCGACGTGCACGCCGAGCACTCCTCGGCCGAGACGCAGTTCGGCCACGTCCGCCGCCCCGTGCACACCAACACCAGCTGGGAGGCGGCGAGGTACGAGATCTGCGCGCACCGCTGGCTGCACGTCGGCGAGCCGGGCTTCGGCGTCGCCGTGGCCTCCGACGCGGTCTACGGCTACGACGTGCAGCGCACGATCGACGACGGCCGCGTCAGCACCGTGGTCCGCCAGTCCCTGCTGCGCGCGCCGACCTTCCCCGATCCGGAGGCGGACCAGGGCGAGCACGCGTTCCTCAGCACGATCACCGTCGCGCCCGGCATCGCCGACGCCGTCCGGGCCGGCTTCGCCGCGAGCACCGCGCCGCGCGTCGTCCTCGGCGGGTCGATCCCGGAGGCGCTCGTCGTCGTCGAGGATCCGGCCGTGGTCGTCGACACCGTCACGCTCGCCGCCGACCGCAGCGGCGACGTGATCGTGCGGCTGCACGAGGCGCTCGGCGGCCGCGTCCGCACGGCGCTGGTCGTCGCGCATCCGCTCAGCGGCGTCCGCGAGGTCGACCTGCTCGACCGCGACGCCGAGGGGACGGCGCTGCTGGGCGTCGACCCCGGCCGGATCGCGCTCGAGCTGCGGCCGTTCGAGGTCGTGAGCCTGCGCCTGTCCCCCGCTTCCGTTCCTTCCCCCGCTTCCGATCCTTGCCCCGTGGAGACCCCGTGATCACCGTCGACGACGCCCCCTACGCCGCCCGGCTGCTCGCGGACGCCCGCGTGCGGCGCGACGAGTTCATCGCGCGCGCCCGGCAGCCGCTGACCGGGCTCGGCCCGCGCCCGACCATGCGCGCCATCACCTCCCTGGTCGCCCTGGCGATCGCGGAGGACGACGAGGGGCCGGAGGCGCGGAAGGCGGCCGAGGCGTACCTGCGGCACCTCGCCGCCCAGCAGCTCGACAGCGGCCTGTTCTCGAGCAGCGGCAACCTCGCCTCCCCGCCCGACACGGCGTTCACGATCAACGACCTCTGCGGCTGCGTCGAGCTGCTCGACCGCTGCCGGCCCGCGGGCTTCGCGGCGCTCCGACCAGGACTCGCCGCCATCGCCGTCGCCGCCTCGCCCGCGATGCTGGCGGGCGGCGTGCACACGCCGAACCACCGCTGGGAGCTGGCGAGCGCCCTCGCCGCCCTCGCGGTCCACGTGCACGGCGGGCGCTCGGCGGGCGGCGCGTCCGGCGCACTCGCCGCCGCGCTGCTCGACCGCGCCGACGCCTGGCTGGCCGAGGGCGTCGACATCGACGCCGACGGGCAGTACAGCGAGCGCAGCGCCGTCTACGCCACCGAGGTCACCAACCCGAGCCTGCTGACGCTCGCGCACGACCTCGACCGGCCGTCCCTGCTGGAGCCGGTGCGGCGGAACCTCCGCGCGATCGCCGGCCTGGTCGAGGACGACGGCGAGATCGAGTGCGTGCACTCCCGCCGCCAGGACCAGACCATCCCGTACGACGTCGAGAACCTGCTCTCGCCCTACCGCCTGCTCGCCCTCGAGGACGGCGACCGCGACGCCGCGCGGATCGTCGCGCAGATCCTCGGCCGGACGCTGCGCGAGCCGGAGCGGCACCTCGCCGAGCTGCTGCGCCGCCCGGAGATCGGCGGACTCCTGCCCGAGCCGGCCGCGACGCCGGTGTCCGTCACCCGCGGCTACCCGGTCAGCCGGCTGCTCCGCCGTCGGGAGGGCGCGCTCTCCGTGTCCGTCTCGGCCGGCAGCGACTTCGCGAGCACCGGCCGGATCGGCTCGGGCCTCGCCAACTCCGCGACCCTGCTCCGGGCGCGCGCGCACGGGCTCGTCCTCCGCTCGCTGCGCGTCTCGCCCGCGTTCTTCTCGCTCGGCTGCGCCCGACCGCAGACCCTCGAGCCGACCGAGCGCGGCGCGGTGCTCGTCGAGCGGCGGGTCTCGGGCTACTACGACACCCTGGGCGCCGACGCGCCCGCGGTCACCGCCGTCCCGGACAGCGAGGGCCGCTTCTTCTCGGTGATGGACTTCGCCCGGCGCGAGCGCTTCGACGTCGAGCTGCGGACGGAGGTGGCGGTCGAGGTCGACGAGACGGGCATCGACGTCACGGTCTCCTTCACCGGCCTCGAGACGCGCTACGCGCTGGAGCTCGTCGTCGACGGCGACGCACTCGTGTCGGGCGCCGAGGCGCTCGAGGACGGCTGGTGGCTCGACGGAGCCTCCGCGACCGTCGCCACCGACGCCGCGGTGCTGTCGATCGACACCGAGCCCGGGGACGGCGTGCCGCCGGTCTTCGACGACGGCGAGATGTTCACGTACGTCGGCGGCGCCGACCGCGTCGCCGGCACCCGGATCCTGCTCGGCGGCTCGACGACCGAGCCGCGCCGCCTGCGACTCGCGATCGCGCCCCGATGAGCACCCAGGTCGACACCGACGACGGGTCCGGAGGCTTCCACGGCAGCACCGAGGCCAGGACCTGGGAGACCGGGCTGATGGTCGGCACCGGGACGACCGGCGCGGCGCTGTACGAGGGCCCCGACGGCGAGGGCGGCGGCGGCGAGGGAGACGGCGGCGGCGGAGGCGCGGTCGTCTCGCTCTCGCACGAGCGGCTCCGCCTGCCGGTCGATCCGCTGGTCGGGCCGCCGCTGCTCGCTCCCCTGCTGCCGGCGATCCGCGCGCTGCTCGACCGGGCGCCCGTGAGCGACGCGGACGCGGAGCGGGTCGAGGAGTGGCACACCCGTGCCTGGGCCGAGGAGGGGCACGACGGCGCGCTCCTCGACGCCGACCCGCTGGTGCCCGCGGGAGTCCTCCGGCTCGAGCTGGCGACCGGGTCGTCCGGCGGCACCCGAGAGCGCTCCGTCGACTACCCGGCGGGCTCTGCCGCCCTGACCCTCCCGACGGGACTCACGGTCAGCGTCCGGGCCGACCGCGCGGCGGACCGGCTCCTCGTCTCGGTGCGCGCGGACTCGCCCTTCTCCGGCCTGCTCCGGCTCGCCCCGGCCGACGAGCCGGCCGGGCCTGACCTCGGCCCCGACGCGCCGCGGGACCACCGCGAGCACGCCCTCGTCCGCGCGGTCGACGGCGGCGAGACCCTCGCCCTCGAGACCGTGCCCCGGCACCCCCGCGCGACCGGCTTCCGCTCCGCCCTCGTCAGCGCGCGCCTGCTCCACGGCCACGGGTCCGTCGCGATCGACCGCGACGCGACCTGGCCCGCCTGGCGCGTCTCCGGCGCCCGCGAGCTGGAGCTGGAGCTGCGCGTCTCGGTGACCTCGACCGCGCCCGCGCCCGTCACTCCGCCGGTCCTCGCCCGCTACCCCGCCGCGACCACCCCGCACGAGCGGCTCGTCGGCGCCTGCTCCTTCTCCCTCGGCGCCGCGACTCCGCGCAGCATCGAGGACGTGCGGGCCGATCCCGCGGCGACAGACGAGCTCGTCGAGCGCGCCTTCGCCGCCGGCCGGTACGCGATCATCGCCGCCACCGGCGAGCTGCCCGCCAGCCTGCAGGGCGTCTGGGCCGGCTCCTGGGCGCCGGCCTGGTCCTCCGACTACACGCTCAACGGCAACGTGCAGAACGGCGGCGTCGCCTCGCTCGGCACGACCGGCACGCCCGAGCTGCTGAGCTCGTTCTTCACCGCCGTCGCCGAGTTCGAGGACGACTACCGGCTGAACGCCGAGCGGATCCTCGGAGCGCCCGGCTTCCTGCTGCCCACCCGCATCTCCGGGCACGGCCGCGCCAACCACTTCACCGCCGAGTACCCGCTGCAGTACTGGCTCGGCGGCGGCGGCTGGATCCTCCGCCTCGCCTGGGACCACTGGTCGAGCACCGGCGACGAGGAGTTCCTGCGCGACTGGGCCCGGCCCTTCGCCCGCGAGGTCGTCGCCTGCTACCGGCACGCCCTGGTGATCGACCTGGACGGGACGGCGCACGTCTCCCCCGGCTACTCCCCCGAGAACCACCCGGGCGACCAGGAGACGCCGATCACCCGGGACGCCACCTCCGAGGTCGCGATGGTCCGGGACGCGCTGCTGATCGCCGCGCGCATCGAGCGACTGCTCGGCGCCGAGGAGGACACCGCCCCCGAGTGGGAGGCGCTCGCCTCGCGGCTCCCCGGCTACCGCATCAGCGCCGACGGGCAGCTCGCCGAGTGGCAGGACCCGGCACTCACCGACCGGCCGGAGCACCGGCACGCCTCCCACTTCTACCCGTGGTGGTACGAGGGCGACCCGGCGACCGCCGATCCCGCCCTCGGTGCCGCGGCCCTCGAGGCCGTCCGAGCCCGGCTGCGCTGGCGCGCCGAGGAGCCGACCGCCCCGCCCGGCCGGATGGAGATGGCGTTCGGACTCGTGCAGGCCGGCGTCGCCGCCGCCACGCTCGGCGACGCGGAGGCGGCGCTGCAGTGCGTCGACTGGCTCGCCCGCCTGCACTGGCGCCCGAACATGATGCCGACCCACGACGCCGACGCGATCATCAACGTCGACGCCGCGGGCGGACTGCCCGCCCTCGTCGCGCAGATGCTCGCCCGCTCGGACGGCACGACGCTGCACCTCCTGCCGGCCCTGCCCGACCGCTGGGCGGAGGGACGGATCACCGGCCTGCACCTGCGCGGCGCCCTCCGGGTCGAGTCGCTCTCCTGGAATCGGGAGTCCGTCGAGTGCCTGCTCCGCAGTCCCCTCGACGCGGCGGCGGCACGCCTCGGCGAGCGCGTGCTCGTGCGGCTGCCGGTCGACGTCGAGCTCGAGGAGGGCACGGCCGGAGCGCTCCAGATCGACCCGCGCACCCTCTCGGTCGACCTGCGGGACGGCGCGCCCCTGCACCTCGCCCTGCGGAGGCTCTAGGCCGTCGCGATCGGCCCGCCCGCGCCCCAGACGGCCCGCACCTGCAGCGCGTCGTCCAGAAGCACCACGTCCGCCGCCCGGCCCACCGCGAGCGCGCCGAGCGTGCCCTCGGCTCCCAGCACGCGCGCCGGAGTCGCGGTGACCGCGCCGACCGCTGCCTCGAGCCCCAGGCCGACCGCCCCGGCCGCGCGCCGGAGCGCCGCGTCGAGCGTCAGTGTCGAGCCGGCGAGTGTCTCCGTGCCCTCCAGCCGGGCGACGCCGCCCCGCACGTCGACGCGCAGCCGGCCGATCCGGTGCGCCCCGTCGCCCGCTCCCGCCGCCGCCATCGCGTCGGTGACCAGCGCGATCCGTCCGGGCGCCGACGCGAAGGCGATCCGGGCGACGTCAGCGTCCACGTGCTCGCCGTCCAGGATCAGCTCCAGCACCACCCGATGGTCGGCCAGCGCCACCGGGATCGGCCCCGGCGCGCGGTGCCCGATGCCCGGCATCGCGTTGAAGGCGTGGGTGACCAGCCGCGCCCCGCGCTCGATCGCCGCCCGGGTCGTCGCCGCGTCCGCCTCGGTGTGCCCCACCGCGACGACGACCCCCGCGTCGGTGAGCCGCTCGATCGCCGCGAGGCCCCCCGGCAGCTCGGGAGCGATCGTGATCTGCCGGAGACTCCCGCGGGCCGCGTCGAGCAGCCGCTCGACCGCCTCGGCCGTCGGCGCCGTCAGGGCGTCCGGGTCGTGCGCCCCGCAGCGCGACGGCGCGAGGAACGGCCCCTCAAGGTGCGCCCCGAGGACCAGCGGATCCTCCGCCGCCAGCGAGGCGACCGTGTCGAGCGAGGCCTCCAGCTGCGCGAGCGGAGCCGACACCAGGCTCACCAGCGAGCGCGTCGTCCCCTGCGCGCGGTGCAGCGCGAGCCCCGCCCGCATCCCGTCCGCACCCTCGTCGAAGCTGCGGCCCGCCCCGCCGTGCACGTGCAGATCGACGAACCCCGGAGTCGCGGTCAGCCCGCCCGCGTCGTGCACCCGAGCACCCTCCGCCGCCCGCTGCCAGCCCCGCCCGGCCCCGACCTCGACGATCACCCCGTCGACCGCGACCAGCCAGAAGCCCTCGACCGTCCCGCCCGCGTCGACCTTCCGCGCGCCGTGCAGCACCAGCCTCCCGGTCCGCTCCATGTCCGCCTCCTCCTCGTCCCGGGGGGCACCACCCCCTCACTTCCTGCTGAGCGAGCAGCCCCCTCATGCTGATCGAGCAGCCGCCTCATGATGATCGAGCAGCCGCCTCATGATGACCGAGCAGCCGCCTCATGCTGGTCGAGTAGCCGCGCAGCGGCGTATCGAGACCCGCCCCGCGAGCACTCAGGCCCCCCGCCCCCAGCTCGCCTCGATCTCCTCCGCACCCAGCACCCGGTCCGCGAGCAGCAGCTGCCAGCTCCAGCTCGCCTCCGCCCCCGCGTCCAGCGTCCACGTCGCGCCGAAGAACGGCGCCGCGCACAGCATCGGCGTCCCGCTCGTCCGCACGAACCACGTCGACGGATCGACGGGACTGCCCTCGTCCGCCCGCAGCGCGACCGTCGCGCTCCCGTCCGCCACCGCGAGCCAGCGCGACGCGACCCCCATCGGCTCCGCGACAGCCCCGTCCGGCCCGCTCACCATGCTTCCCTCGAACGACGGGTCCAGCCGCAGGAACAGCCCGCCGTAGCCCGCGTCCGGTCGCCCCGCCGTGGTCGGCGACCCGAAGACCAGCCGCTCCCCGAGCGCGCGCCAGCGGCTCTCGATCCGCAGCACCGTCGCGTCGCCGAGCCGCCGGACGCTCAGCCGCCGCCGCTCGTCGAGGAAGCGCCGCCCGCGCGCATCGAACCACCCGAGCGCGAGGTCCCCCGGGTCCGCGCCCTCCGGCCGCTGCGACCCGTTGTTGTCCACCTGCCGGTAGCCGGTCCCCGTCAGCCAGGTCGGCCCGCCCCAGAGGTTCGTGTCGAGCTCGGCGTCCCCGATCGTGATGTTCGACACCGCGAGCGACAGCCCGAGATGCCAGTCGTGGTCGGCGGGCCGCACATCGCTGACCACCCGGCCCGCCGGCGTCCGCAGCGGATGCAGATACGGCCGCGGCGCGTCCCGCGGCGGCGTGGCCGGATCGAGGAGGACGAGGCGCCCGACCCGGTCCGGCAGTTCGACGGAGGTCGGCGAGTCCTGATCCATGCGGCCGACGGTACACGCTTTCCCGGGCTACAGTGCGACGATGCCCCGCACCGGAACCCCGCCCCGATCGCCGCGCCGATGACCGCCGTCCGCTTCGTCTCGATCGGCGACTCCTTCTCGGAGGGCGTCGGCGACGAGCTCCCCGACGGAACCGCTCGCGGCTGGGCCGACCTCACCGCGCAGAGCTGGGCGGATGCGCTCGGCGAGCCGATCGAGTACGCCAACCTCGCCATCCGCGGCCGTCTCATCGACCCGATCGTCGACGAGCAGCTCGAGCCCGCGCTCGACCTGCGGCCGACCCACCTCTCCTTCAACGGCGGCGGCAACGACATGCTCAGACCACGCGCCGACATCGAGCGCATCGCGGACCGCTACCTCGAGGTCCTCGCCCGCTGCGACGCCGAGGGCGTCGTCCTGATCGCCCTCTCCGCCCCGGACCCGTCCGCGCGGCTTCCGCTCGGCCGGCTGATCAAGCGCCGAGGCGACGCCCTCACCTCGGCCGTGCTCCGCCGCACGCGGCAGCGCCCGGACATCGTCGTCGCCGACAACTGGACCGATCCGGCCTTCGCCGACCCGTCGCTCTGGTCCGAGGACCGCCTGCACCTCGGCCCGCGCGGTCATCACCGCGTCAGCGCCCGCGTGCTCTCCTCCCTCGGCCTCCCCGTCCCGCCCGCCGCCCAGGAGGCGCCCGAGCGGCCGACCGCCGCGAGCGGAGGCTCCGCGCAGTACTACCGCACCCACGTCGCGCCGTGGCTGCGCCGCCGGCTCACCGGCACGTCCTCCGGAGACGGCCGCACGGCCAAGTACCCGGAGCTCGTGCGCATCGCCCCGAGCGCCTAGGCGGAGCAGCCGGAGGTCGGAGCCGGCTCAGCGCCAGCCGTACCGCGCCGAGACGACCCGCGCGACCGCGTCGAACCGCGCGCGCTCGAGCGCCGCGCCCTCGCGCCGCATCCCCGCGGGGTGCACGCGGAAGACCCGCTCCGGATCCGCGAAGCTCGGCCGCCCCTCCGGATCCCAGGGCCCCGCGCCGACCGCGAGGTAGCCGTCGTGCTCCTTCGAGCTCAGCCGGATCGCCAGCGCCGTGCCGGCCTTCTCGACCGCGAGGACGAGGACAGGGCGGTCCTTGCCGCGGCCGTCGTCCTCCTCGTAGGGCACCCAGGTCCAGACGACCTCGCCCGGGTCGGGATCGCCGTCCGGCGTCGGCGCGTAGCCGAGGTGGACGCCGCGCAGCCGGGTCGGGTCGACCTCGGAGGTCCGGCCGATGCCGTTCGCGCCCGGCGTGGGCGCCGTGGTGCTCAGGTACGGCCGCTGCGCGGGGGCGCCGGCGTCGGCGCGCGGGGCGCTCGCGCGGCCGAGCAGGCGGAGGAGCAGGGACACGACGGAGCGTGAGGAGGGCACCTGAAAACCCTAGCCCGGAAACGGAAGGAGCCGGCTCCGAAGAGCCGGCTCCACCGGGGTGTCGCGGCGAGCGCGACGAGGCAGCGGGAGGACTAGTCCGCGAGGACGTAGCCCGCCTCGCCGTGGATGGCGGTGTCGATGCCGGCGATCTCGTCCTCGTTCTTCACCCGGAAGCCGATCGTCTTCTGGATGACCCAGCCGATCGCGTAGGTGAGGACGAAGGAGTAGATCAGGACGGTGAAGGCCGCGAGGGCCTGCTTGCCGAGCTGGCTGGCGTCGCCGGTGAGGAAGAGGCCGACATCGGTGCCGAAGAAGCCGATGTAGAGCGTTCCGATCAGACCGCCGACGAGGTGCACGCCGACCACGTCGAGCGAGTCGTCGTAGCCGAGCTTGTACTTGAGGTCGATCGCCAGGGCGCAGACGGCACCGGTGATCAGGCCGAGCACGATCGCCCAGAAGGGCGAGAGCACGGCGCAGGCCGGGGTGATCGCGACGAGGCCCGCGACGGCACCGGAGGCGGCGCCGATCGAGGTGGGCTTGCCGTCCTTGATCTTCTCGATGATCAGCCAGCCGATGATGGCGGCGGCCGGAGCGGCGATGGTGTTGAGGAAGGCGATCGCGGCGATGCCGTCGGCGGCGAGCTCGGAGCCGGCGTTGAAGCCGAACCAGCCGAACCAGAGCAGGCCGGCGCCGAGGAGGACGAACGGCGGGTTGTGCGGCTGGTGCGCGCCCTTGGTGAAGTTGACGCGCTTGCCGAGGACCAGGGCGAGGGCGAGGGCCGCCGCACCGGCGTTGATGTGCACCGCGGTGCCGCCGGCGAAGTCGATCGCACCGACGTTGTAGGCGATCCAGCCGCCGTCCGAGGTGGCGCCGGTCTCGGGGTCGAGGGCGAAGTTGAACACCCACGAGGCGACCGGGAAGTAGACGATGGTCGCCCAGACGCCGGCGAAGACCATCCACGCGCCGAACTTGGCGCGGTCGGCGATCGCACCGGAGATGAGCGCGACGGTGATGATCGCGAAGGTGGCCTGGAAGGCCGCGAAGGCGAGCGTCGGGTACGCGGACTCGACGTCACCGCGGGCCTCGGCGTAGGCACCGGCGAGGCCGAGCTGGCTGAGGTCGATGCCGAGGACGCCGTCGATGCCGACGAAGTCGCCCACACCGGCGTTGGAGAAGGTGATCGCGTAGCCGTAGAGCACCCACAGCACGCCGATCAGGCCCATCGCGCCGAAGCTCAGCATCATCATGCTGATGACGCTCTTCGCTCGGACCAGACCGCCGTAGAAGAAGGCGAGCCCGGGGGTCATGAGCAGGACCAGCGCCGCCGCCAGGAGCAGGAACGCGGTATTGCCTTGATCCATTGTTGAACCTCTCGTGAGTAAGCAGAGTCGTGCAGGAGTCGTGAGTGAGGGCAGTGCAGAGCCCGATGCGGGCCGGCAGTCGCTGCACGACCCCGAAGACACGGCGTCTCGGAGGACGCGGGGTGTCGGGTCACCTCGGGTAGCCGACAGTCTGGCCGCGCGACGTTACGACCCGTGCGGCACGAGGTTTCGCGGATGTTACGAGCACGGCTCCCGTGTGAACAGTGCGTTACAGCGCGCCGCGGATCCCCCGCGCACGAGCCGGGGAGATGCCGCGGAGGACCGACGCCGCGCGCCGGTCCGTCGTCAGGCGCCGGTCCGTCGTCAGGCGCCGGTCCGTCGTCAGGCGCCGGTCCGTCGTCAGGCGAACGGGCGCATCGAGGTCAGCGCGATCAGGCGCGACATCGAGCGGAGGTACTTCTTGCGGTAGCCGCCGCTGAGCATGTCGCCGCCGAAGACCTCGTCGAGCGCGACGCCGGAGGCCAGCACCGGGATCTGCGCGTCGTACACGCGGTCGATGAAGGCGACGAGGCGCAGGGCGTCCGTCTGGTCGGTGAGGGTGGCGACGTCGCGCAGAACGATGGCGTCGACCCCGTCGATCACCTTGATGTAGCGCGAGGGGTGCACCGAGCCGAGGTGGTCGACCGCGGCGCGGAAGGAGTCGTCGGTGACGACGGCGCCGGAGGGGGCCGTGGCGACGAGCTCGTCGATCGCGCTGTCCGAGCGGGTGACTGCGTGCCCCTCGATGTCGCGGCGGCGGTAGTCGGTGCCGTCGATCCGCATCGTCTGGAAGTGCTCGGCCATCGCGTGGATCTCGCGGAGGAAGTCCGCGGCGGCGAAGCGCCCCTCGCCCAGTGCGTTCGGCGGGGTGTTCGAGGTCGCCGCGATGCGGGTGCCGGAGGCGACCAGCTCGCCCAGCAGCCGGGTCATCAGCATCGTGTCGCCCGGATCGTCCAGCTCGAACTCGTCGATGCAGAGCAGCGCCGAGCCCTTGAGCAGGGACACGGTCGCCGCGTAGCCGAGGGCGCCCACCAGGGCGGTGTACTCGATGAAGGTGCCGAAGTAGGTGCGGCCGGGCACCGCGTGCCAGATCGCCGCGAGCAGGTGGGTCTTGCCGACGCCGAAGCCGCCGTCGAGGTAGACGCCGGGCTTCACGGCCGGCGCCTTCCTCCGGCCGAAGCCGAGGAACCCGCCGCCGCCGCCCTTGGAGCCGCCGCCGGCCGCGAACGCCCGCAGCGCCTCGACGGCCTCCGCCTGCGAGGGGTACTCCGGGTCCGGCCGGTAGCTCTCGAAGGTCGCGCCCTCGAACTGCCGCGGCGGCACCAGGGTCGAGGCGATCTCGTGGCCGCTGATCTGCGGCGAGCGCGCGGTCAGGCTGCTCGTCGAACGGACGTCGTCGGGGGTCACGCGGTCTCGCATCCAGGGTCGCAGTACTGTGTCGAGCCGCACGGCGGCGGACGCCGGCGGCACTGTGTCGAACTCTTACGGGGCCGTCCGTGCACCCGCGCACGAGGGCGCGTACTGTCGCTGAGGGCGGTCTCCAGCGTAGCCCGCCCGCACCGCCGCCCATCCGAGAACCACGTCTGCGCCCCGCGCACCATCCTGGAGGTCCCCCTTGCCCGTTGAACTCGATCCGTCGCCGAAGTTCGCCGCCTACGCGCACCCCGAACGGCTCGTCAGCGGCGAGTGGCTCGAGCAGCGCCTCGGCACCCCCGGCCTCGTGGTCGTGGAGTCCGACGAGGACGTCCTGCTCTACGAGACCGGCCACATCCCCGGCTCGGTCAAGATCGACTGGCACACCGACCTCAACGACCCGGTGCAGCGCGACTACATCGACGGCGCCGCTTTCGCCGCGCTCGTCGGCGCCAAGGGCATCGCCCGTGACAGCACCGTCGTCATCTACGGCGACAAGAACAACTGGTGGGCCGCCTACGCCCTCTGGGTCTTCACGCTCTTCGGCCACGAGGACGTCCGCCTGCTCGACGGCGGCCGCGACAAGTGGATCGCCGACGGCCGGCCGACCACGACCGACGCCTCGAGCCCGGCCTCGGTCGAGTACCCGGCGGTCGAGCGCCGCGACGGCGACATCCGCGCCTTCAAGGAGGACGTGCTCGCCCACTTCGGCAACCCGCTGATCGACGTCCGCTCCCCCGAGGAGTTCTCCGGCGCCCGCACCACCGCGCCGGCCTACCCGGAGGAGGGCGCCCTGCGCGCCGGCCACATCCCCAGCGCGCAGAATGTGCCGTGGGGCAAGGCCGCGGCGGAGGACGGCACCTTCCGCTCCCTCGACGAGCTGAACGGCATCTACCGCGACGGCGCCGGCCTCGCCGACGGCGACACCGTCATCGCCTACTGCCGCATCGGCGAGCGCTCCTCGCACACCTGGTTCGTGCTCACCCACCTCCTCGGCTTCGAGGGCGTCAAGAACTACGACGGCTCCTGGACCGAGTGGGGCAGCGCCGTCCGCGTCCCGATCGTCCAGGGCGCCGAGCCCGGCGAGGCCCCCGCGCCCCGCTGACCGGCCCGCTCCGACCGTGACCCGAGGGCCCCGTGCACACCTGTGCCGGGGCCCTCGGCGTCCTGCCCCGTCGTCCCCGCGTAGGGAAGAATGGAAGCGATGACCACCGACACCCCCGCCACCGACCTGCTCGGCCCCGCGCTCCGCGAGATCCGCGACGAGTTCCTCGCCCTCGAGAAGCCGGAGCGCCTCCAGCTCCTCCTCGAGTTCTCCAACGACCTCCCCGAGCTGCCCGAGCGCTACCGCGACCACCCCGACCTGTTCGAGCGGGTCGAGGAGTGCCAGTCGCCGGTCTTCATCGTGGTCGAGTTCGACGGCGACGTGATCCACCTGCACGCCACCGCGCCGCGCGAGGCGCCGACCACCCGCGGCTTCGCCTCGATCCTCGCCCAGGGCCTGGACGGTCTGACGCCGGAGCAGGTGCTCGCGGTTCCCGACGACTTCCCGCAGACCATCGGCCTGTCCGAGGCCGTCTCGCCGCTGCGGCTGCGCGGGATGAGCGCGCTGCTCGGCCGCACCAAGCGCCAGATCCGCGCCCACCTGGCCGCCTGAGTCCCGCGCGAGAGCCCGGCACCGTGATCCTGCAGCCGCTCGTCCCCGCCGGCGAGCCGATCCGCCTCGGTGACGACGGCGCGCGAGCGGCGATCGAGGCGGCCTACCTCCCCGGCGCCGGTGTCCGCGTGCGCCTCAACATGATCGCGAGCGTCAACGGCTCGAGCATCGGCTCCGACGGTACGAGCGAGACGCTGACCAACCGCGTCGACCGGACGATCCTCGGTGTCATCCGCGCGCAGGCCGACGTCGTCCTCGTCGGCGCCGCGAGCGTCCGCGCGGAGGGCTACCGCGTGCCCAAGCGCGCGCCGCTCGCCGTCGTCTCCTCCTCCGGCGACCTGGCCGGCCACCGCCTCGAGGTGCAGGAGGGCGCCCGCGTGCTCTTGCTGCTGCCGGAGGGGCTGGAGGCTCCGGGCGACCTCCCCCGCGGCGTCGAGGTGGTCCCGGTGGCCGCGACCGGCGGGCGGATGAGCGTCGACGCGATCCTCGCGGCCCTGCGCGCCCTCGGGCTGGAGCGCGTGGTCTGCGAGGGCGGCGCCTCGCTGTCGGGCCAGTTCCTCGCCTCCGGCCGCGTCGACGAGCTCTGCCTGACGACCGCGCCCCGCGTCGTGCTGCCGGGCCTCCCCGTCGCGGCGACCGGCCAGCGGATCGACGACGCCTACTCCTTGACGTCGCTCGCCGCGGACGACGCCGGCTTCACCTACGCGCGCTGGACCCGGATCGGCTGAGCGCCCGCTCCGCCACCCAGCGCTCGACCGACGACTCCCAGAGCTCCGGGTCGTCGTTCCAGAGCCGGGTGTGCCCCGCCCCGTGGAAGAGCACGAGGTCCACCAGATCGGGGCGCGCCGCCGCGAGGGCCTCGGACGGGCCGCTCGGCACGAAGTCGTCGTCGACGCTGTGCAGCAGGAGGACCGGCACGGTCAGCTCGGCGGCCCGCTCGACCAGATCCATCGCGGCCAGCGGGACGTGACTGCTCTGCCCGGTCAGCGCGGCCGACCACGGCCGCTGCATCGCCGTGAGCGCGAGCGCCGCGATCGGCGCCGGGATCCGGTTCAGCCGCGCCTGCTTCCGCAGGGTCACCCGCCAGTCGATCACCGGCGAGTCGAGCACCAGCCCCGCGATCAGCTCGCGGCGGCTCGAGCGCAGCGCGGTCTGCAGCACGATCGCACCGCCCATCGACCAGCCGACGAGCACGACCCGGCGCGCGCCGCGCCGCTCGGCGAACCGGATCGCGGCGTCGACGTCGCGCCACTCCGTCTCCCCCAGCGCGTAGCGCCGGTCCGGGCTCTCCGGAGCGTCGCCGTCGTTGCGGTACGAGACGACCAGCGAGGTGAGCCCCGCCCGGTGGAACGCGGCCATCCCGCGCAGCGTCTCCTCGCGGGTCGTCGCGCGGCCGTGCACGTGGATCGCCCAGACGCCGCCGTCCTCCTCGGCCGGGAAGAGCCAGGCCGGAGCCGCGCCGAACTGCGTCGGCACCTCCTCCGCCGTGAAGGGCAGCCCGGTCTCGCGCGGCGAGAGCAGCAGCCAGCCGTTCAGCCGCCCGCGGGCACCGGGCCGCAGCGTCCCGCGATCGACCTGCCCGAGCTCCCGCACGACCCGGCCGCGCCCGGTCGCGAGCAGCCGCCCGATCCGCGCGTGCCCGCGCCCGTGGTCGAACCAGAGGCTGAAGCCGCCGCGGACCGCGGTGTCGACCGACTCCGACAGCTCGATCTCGTGCACCTCCGGTCGCACGGCGAGGACCCGCACGTCCTGAGCGCGCCGGGAGGGCGGAGTGACCACTCCGCGGAGGAAGGCCGTCCCGAGCGCGGCGCCGCCGAGGGCCGTCAGAGCGGCGAGGGCGGGGGCCGCGAGGACCGCGGCGAGGACGACACCGGTGTGCGCGCTCTCCGCGGCGTGCCTGCGGGCTTCGAGCATGCGGGAACTCTAGTCTGCGAGCGTGCCCGAATTCCCAGCGCCGTCCCAGCTCCCGGAGGAGTTCCGCGCCGCGGTCGACTCCCTGCGCCGGGCGACGACCCGCTCCGAGCTCACCGTCTCCGAGATCGCCTCGCCGGCCGGGCTCGCGCCCTACGCCGTCGCCCTCTCCGGCGACGTCTCGCCGCGCGCCCACGGCCGCGACTCCGAGCTGGGCACCGGGCGCTTCATCCTGCTCTACGACCCCGAGGAGCCGGAGCAGTGGGGCGGCCCGTTCCGCGTCGTCTGCTTCGCC
Source organism: Rathayibacter sp. VKM Ac-2929 (assembly GCF_022815495.1). Lineage (NCBI taxonomy): Bacteria > Bacillati > Actinomycetota > Actinomycetes > Micrococcales > Microbacteriaceae > Rathayibacter > Rathayibacter sp. VKM Ac-2929. The sequence continues at coordinate 895,223 of NZ_JALGRV010000002.1, read as the reverse complement.
CAGGCCCCGCTCGAGATCGAGATCGGCACCGATCCCTTCCTCGCCGAGGTCGCGTGGTCCTGGCTGATGGACGCGCTCGAGGTCCGCGGCGCCTTCTACACCGCCGCCTCCGGCACCGCGACCAAGGTCCTCTCCACCGGATTCGGCGAGCTGGCCGCCCAGGGCGACGGCGCGCAGATCGAGATCCGGGCCTCCTGGAGCCCCGAGGATGCGCAGCTCGCTCCCCACGTGGAAGGCTGGGGGGAGCTGTTGTGCATGCTCGCGGGCCTCCCGCCCGTATCGGGCGACGGTGTGACCTCGCTCGCCTTCCGACGGAACAACCGTGACTGATTACCGTGTCCTCTCCACCCCCGACGAGTTCCTCGCCGCGGTCGACGCCCTCGCCGCCGGCGAGGGTCCCGTCGCCGTCGACGCCGAGCGCGCCTCCGGCTTCACCTACTCGCAGCGCGCGTACCTGATCCAGGTCTACCGCCGCGGCGCCGGAGCGTTCCTCTTCGACCCGCCCGCGATCGGCCGGATGGACGCCCTCCAGGCCGTGATCGGCGAGGAGGAGTGGATCCTGCACGCCGCCAGCCAGGACCTCGCCTGCCTGCGCGAGGTCGGCCTCGACCCGGTGCGCATCTTCGACACCGAGCTCGCCGCCCGCCTGCTCGGCCTGCCCAAGGTCGGTCTCGGCGCCGTCGTCGAGGACCTGCTCGGCATCCACCTCGCCAAGGAGCACTCGGCCGCCGACTGGTCGACCCGCCCCCTCCCCCAGAGCTGGCTGGTCTACGCCGCGAAGGACGTCGAGCTGCTGCCCGACCTGCGCGACCGGATGGCCGAGATGCTCGTCGAGGCCCGCAAGACCCGGATCGCCCGCGAGGAGTTCGAGGCGACCCTGGCACGGCAGCCCAAGCCGGTCCCGGCCGAGCCGTGGCGCCGCCTCTCCGGCATGCACGCCCTGCGCGGGCCCCGCGCCCTCGCCATCGCCCGCGAGCTCTGGCTGACCCGCGACGCCTTCGCCCGCGAGCGCGACATCGCGCCCGGCCGGCTGATCCCCGACTCCTCGATCATCGCCGTGTCGCGCAACGTCCCCACGAGCCTCGGCCAGCTCTCCGGCCGCCGCGACTTCACCGGCCGCGCCAGCCGCGGCGAGGTCGAGCGCTGGTGGGCCGCGATCGAGCGCGGTCAGAGCACCGAGGACCTGCCCGGCCCCGTCCGTCCCGCCGCCGACACCCTGCCGCCGCCGCGCGCCTGGGGCGACCGCAACCCGGCCGCCGACGCCAGGCTGAAGGCCGCCCGCGCCGTCGTCGGCGAGATCGCCGAGCTGCTCTCGCTCCCGGTCGAGAACCTGCTCACGCCCGAGCTGGTCCGCCGCCTCGCCTGGAACCCGCCGGAGCCGCTCGACCGGGACTCCGTCGCCGCCGAGCTGGAGCGCGCCGGTGCCCGCTCCTGGCAGATCGACGCGACCGCCGGCTCGCTCGCCACCGCGTTTGTGGAAGCCGGGCAAGCACCCGTCGAGGGCACGGAACCCGCTTCGTAGGAAGAAGCAAAGGATTCCGGCGCCCGTCGCCGCCTTCCTACGATCGGAACGACGTCCGGTTTCCGAGAGGGCGTCCCGTTTTCAGGAGGCACTGTGGCCGAGAGATCCGAAGTCGTGTTCGTCGACGGAGTCCGTACTCCGTTCGGGCGAGCCGGTGAGAAGGGCATGTACTGGCAGACCCGGGCCGACGACCTCGTCGTCAAGGCCATGATCGGTCTGCTGGAGCGCAACACCGCCCTGCCCAAGGAGCGCGTGGACGAGGTCGCCATCGCCGCGACCACCCAGCAGGGCGACCAGGGCCTGACCCTCGGCCGCACCGCCGCGCTCCTCGCGGGCCTGCCGCGCTCGGTCCCCGGCTACGCGATCGACCGGATGTGCGCGGGAGCGATGACCTCGGTCACCACGACCGCCGGCGGCATCGCCTTCGGCGCCTACGACGTCGTGATCGCCGGCGGCGTCGAGCACATGGGCCGCCACCCGATGGGCTTCAACGCCGACCCCAACCCGCGCTTCCTCTCCGAGCGCCTGGTCGGCGAGGAGGCCCTCAACATGGGCAAGACCGCGGAGAAGATCCACGACCGCTTCCCGCAGCTCACCAAGAGCCGCTCCGACCACTACGCCCTGCGCAGCCAGCAGAAGCTGGCCGAGGCCTACCGCAACGGCGACATCCAGCCCGATCTCGTCCCGGTCGCCACCCGCAGCGCTGCCGGCTGGGGCCTCGCCACCGCCGACGAGGCGCCCCGCCCCGAGACCACGCTCGAGGGGCTGGCGAATCTGCGCACCCCGTTCCGCCCGCACGGCCGGGTCACCGCCGGCAACTCCTCCGGTCTCAACGACGGCGCCGCCGTCTCGCTGCTCGCCAGCGCCGACGCCGCGAAGGAGCTGGGCCTGCCCGAGAAGATGCGCCTGGTCAGCTTCGCCTTCGCCGGCGTCGAGCCCGAGATCATGGGCATCGGTCCGGTGCCCTCGACCGAGAAGGCGCTGAAGAAGGCCGGGCTCGGCATCGAGGACATCGGCCTCTTCGAGCTCAACGAGGCGTTCGCCGTGCAGGTGCTCTCCTTCCTCGACCACTTCGGCATCGACGACGACGACCCGCGGGTCAACGAGTACGGCGGCGCGATCGCGATCGGCCACCCGCTCGCCTCGTCGGGCGTCCGGCTGATGATCCAGCTCGCCCACCAGTTCGAGGCGCACCCCGAGGTCCGCTACGGCCTGACCGCGATGTGCGTCGGTCTCGGCCAGGGCGGCTCGGTCATCTGGGAGAACCCGCACTTCGACGGCAAGCGCGCACGACGGAAGGGACGCTGACCCATGCTCGAAGGATTCGAGGACCTGGTCGAACTCGCCGAGGGCGAGGTCGTCACCCACTCCTACGTCCGCGACGTCCCGCTCCCCAGCGGCCGCGTCCTGGCGCTGATCACGCTCGACAACGACCGCGACCACACCCGGCCGAGCACCTTCGGCCCCGCCGGGCTGTTCGAGCTGGCCGACGTGCTGCTCGCCCAGCAGGCGCGCGCGAAGGCCGGTGAGATCCAGGCGGTCGGAGTGACGGGCAAGCCGTTCATCCTCGCCGCCGGCGCCGACCTCAGCAAGGTCGGCAGCATCCCGAGCCACGAGATCGGCCGCCAGCTGGCGCGCCTGGGCCACACGACCCTCGGCCTGCTGTCCGAGCTCGGCGTTCCCTCGTTCGTCTTCATCAACGGGCTCGCGCTCGGCGGCGGCACCGAGATCGCGCTGAACGCCGACTACCGGACCGTCGACGCCTCGATCCCCGCGCTCGGGCTGCCCGAGGTCTTCCTCGGCATCATCCCCGGCTGGGGCGGCGCCTGGCTGCTGCCGAACCTGATCGGCATCGAGAACGCGCTCAAGGTGATCGTCGAGAACCCGCTGAAGAACAACCGGACCCTCAAGGGCCAGGACGTCTTCGACCTCGGCATCGCCGACGCGATCTTCCCCTCCGCGAGCTTCCTCGAGAACTCGCTGGTCTGGGCCGACGGCGTCCTCGGCGGGACCGTCGAGGTCAAGCGGCCGAACGTGCCCGGGAAGATCGAGCGGCTGGTCAAGTGGGACGCCGCGATCGCGATCGCCCGCAAGCAGCTCGAGTCGAAGATCGGCACCGTCGCCGCGTCGCCCTACCGCGCGCTCGACCTGCTGAAGGCCGCCAAGAGCAGCACCCGCGAGGAGGGCTTCGCCGCCGAGGACGAGGCCCTGGCCGACCTCGTCTCCGGGGATCAGTTCCGCGCGAGCATCTACGCCTTCGACCTGGTGCAGAAGCGGGCCAAGCGCCCCGCCGGCGCGCCGGACAAGAGCCTCGCCAAGCCGGTCACCAAGGTCGGCGTCATCGGCGCGGGTCTCATGGCCACGCAGTTCGCGCTGCTCTTCGTCCGCCGCCTCCAGGTGCCGGTGGTCATCACCGACCTCGACCAGGAGCGGGTGGACCGCGGCGTCGCGAGCATCGTCGGCGAGATCGACACCCTGCTCGCCAAGGGCCGCCTCTCGCCGGACGACGCGAACCGCCTCCGTGGTCTCGTCACCGGCACCACCGACCGCGCCGACTTCGCCGACGCCGACTGGGTCATCGAGGCCGTCTTCGAGGAGCTCTCCGTCAAGCAGGAGGTCTTCGCCGACATCGAGCGCTACGTGTCCCCCACCGCCGTCCTCGCGACGAACACCTCGTCGCTCTCGGTCGAGCGGATCGGCGAGCGGCTGCAGCACCCGGAGCGCCTCGTCGGCTTCCACTTCTTCAACCCGGTCGCGGTGATGCCGCTGATCGAGGTCGTGAACACGCCGCAGACCGACGACGAGACGCTGTCGACCGCGATGGTCACGGCGGCGAAGCTGAAGAAGAACGCCGTCATCACCCGCGACACCCCGGGCTTCGTGGTCAACCGCGTCCTGGCGAAGGTGCTCGGCGAGGCGATGCACGCCGTCGACACCGGCACCCCGTTCGAGGTCGTCGAGGCCTCGCTCGAGCCGTTCGGCCTGCCGATGACGCCGTTCGAGCTGCTCGAGCTCGTCGGACTCAAGGTCGGCGCGCACGTGCTCGACACCCACCACGCCGCCTTCCCGGACCGCTTCTACGACAGCGCGAACCTGCACCGCCTGGCGGAGCTCGGCCACGTCTTCGAGCGCGACGCCAAGGGCCGGGTGAAGGGCGTGGACAAGCGCGCCGTCGCCATCGTCCAGGGCGGCTCCGACCCGATGACCGCCGAGGAGCTGCGGCTGCGCGTCGAGACCGGCCTCGCCGACGAGGTGAAGCGGATGCTGGACGACGACGTCGTGCACGCCGCGGAGGACATCGACCTCTGCCTCATCCTCGGCGCCGGCTACCCGTTCCAGATGGGCGGCCTGACGCCCTACCTCGACCGCGTCGGCGCGAGCGAGCGCGCCTTCGGCGGCACGTTCCACGACCCGGCCATCCGCGGGGTCGAGTAACCGCAGGACGGGTGGGGGGCGCCCCCGGGTCGGGGGGGCGCCCTCTCTCGTGCGTGGAGCGTGCTCAGTCCTCGAGCACTCAGTCCTTGCGCGCGTCGTCGTGCGCCGCGACCTCTTCGGGCAGCGGGCGCGCGACCGGGATCTTGCTGCCGAGCACCTGGGCGACGACGTCGCGGGCGATGTGCTGCGGAGTCAGTCCGACGTCCTCGAGGATCTCCTCGCGCTTGGCGTGGTCGAGGAACTGGTCCGGCAGCCCCAGCTCGGTGACGGCCGTGTCGACGCCGGCCTCGCGGAGGTCCTGGCGGATCCGGGTGCCGATGCCGCCGACGCGGACGCCGTCCTCGATCGAGATCACGAGGCGGTGCTCGGCGGCGAGGTCGATGACGCTGCGCGGCACCGGCACGACCCAGCGCGGGTCGACGACGGTGGCGCCGATGCCCTGCGCGGCGAGCCGCTGCGCGACGTCGAGGCCCATCGCGGCCATCGGGCCGACGGTCACGATCAGCACGTCCTGGCGCTCGGAGCGCAGCAGCACGTCGACGCCGTCGTCGAGGCGCTCGAGCGCGTCGATCTCGTCGCCGACGTTGCCCTTGGAGAAGCGCACGACCGTGGGGGCGTCCTTCACGCCGACGGCCTCGCGCAACTCCTCGCGCAGCCTGACGGAGTCGCGGGGCGCGGCGAGGCGGATGTTCGGGACGACCTGGAGGATCGCGAGGTCCCACATGCCGTGGTGGCTCGGACCGTCGGGGCCGGTGACCCCGGCGCGGTCGAGCACGAAGGTGACACCGGCGCGGTGCAGCGCCACGTCCATCAGCACCTGGTCGAAGGCGCGGTTGACGAAGGTCGCGTAGAGCGCGACGACCGGGTGCAGACCGCCGAATGCGAGGCCGGCGGCCGAGGTCACGGCGTGCTGCTCGGCGATGCCGACGTCGAACACGCGGTCCGGGTACTTCTCGGCGAGGCGGTCGAGGCCGACCGGGCGGAGCATGGCGGCGGTGATGCCGACGATCGTCGGGTCCTCGTCCGCGAGGGTGACGATCTCCTCCGCGAAGACCGAGGTCCAGGAGCGGGCGCCGCTCGCGCTCAGCGGCTCGCCGGTCTCGGGATCGATCTGGCCGACCGCGTGGAACTGGTCGGCGAGGTCCTGGACGGCGGGCTCGAAGCCCTTGCCCTTCTGCGTGATCGCGTGCACGATCACGGGCGTGCCGTAGTCCTTCGCCTGCTGGAGCGCCTCCTCCATCGCGGTGAGGTCGTGTCCGTCGATCGGGCCGAGGTACTTGATGTCGAGGTTGGAGTACAGCGCCTCGTTGTTGATGAAGCGGCTGAGGAAGCCGTGCAGGCCACCGCGCACACCGCGGTAGACCGCCGCTGCGGGGCCGCCCAGGCGCTCGGAGACGGCGCGGGAGCCGCGGTGCAGCGTGCGGTAGGTGCGCCGGGTGCGGACGCCGTTGAGGAAGCGCGCCATGCCGCCGATGGTCGGGGCGTAGGAGCGGCCGTTGTCGTTGACGACGATGACGAGCCCGCGGGAGTTGTCGTCGCTGATGTTGTTCAGCGCCTCCCATGTCATCCCGCCGGTGAGCGCGCCGTCGCCGACGACGGCGACCACGTGGCGGTCGGTCTGACCGGTCATCGTGAAGGCGCGGGAGATGCCGTCCGCCCAGGACAGCGAGCTGGACGCGTGCGAGCTCTCGACGATGTCGTGCGGCGACTCGGAGCGCTGCGGGTAGCCGGCGAGACCGCCGCGCTGGCGGAGGCCGGAGAAGTCCTGGCGGCCGGTCAGCAGCTTGTGCACGTAGGACTGGTGCCCCGTGTCGAAGATGATCGCGTCGTGCGGCGAGTCGAAGACCCGGTGGATCGCGATGGTCGTCTCGACGACGCCGAGGTTCGGGCCGAGGTGGCCGCCGGTCTTGGACACCTCGCGCACGAGGAAGTCGCGGATCTCCAGCGCCAGCGTCTCGAGCTCGGTCCGGGTCAGGCGGTCGAGGTCGCGCGGTCCGGAGATGGTCTCGAGAACAGCCATTCGCGCCGCCTTTCCGGGGGATGTCTGAGGGGTGTGGACGTCTCCCGAGTCTACGCACGGGGTCCGGTGGAACAGGTGCGCGCCTCCCCGGCTTGCAGGGAGGCGCGCAGATCTGCTCGGAATCAGACCAGGGAGCGCAGCACGTACTGCAGGATCCCGCCGTTGCGGTAGTAGTCCGCCTCACCGGGGGTGTCGATGCGGACGACCGCGTCGAACTCGATCGGCTGCTTGCCCTCGGGCGAGTCGGACGTCGGCGAGGCGACGACGTGGACCGTCTTCGGGGTCACGCCCTCGTTCAGCGCCTCGATGCCCGAGATGCTGATCGACTCGGTGCCGTCGAGCCCGAGCGAGGCCCAGGTCTCGCCCTGCGGGAACTGCAGCGGGACGACGCCCATGCCGATCAGGTTCGAGCGGTGGATCCGCTCGAAGCTCTCGACGATGACCGCCTTGACGCCCAGGAGGCTGGTGCCCTTCGCCGCCCAGTCGCGCGACGAGCCGGAGCCGTACTCCTTGCCGCCGAGGATCACCAGCGGGGTGCCCTGCGCCTGGTAGTTCTGCGACGCGTCGTAGATGAACGACTGCGGGCCGCCCTCCTGCGTGAAGTCGCGGGTGTAGCCGCCCTCCACGTTGTCCAGGAGCTGGTTGCGCAGGCGGATGTTCGCGAACGTGCCGCGGATCATCACCTCGTGGTTGCCGCGGCGCGAGCCGTAGGAGTTGTAGTCCTTGCGGTCCACGCTGTGCTCGGCGAGGTACTGACCGGCCGGGCTGTCGGCCTTGATCGAGCCGGCGGGGCTGATGTGGTCGGTGGTGACCGAGTCGCCCAGCTTGGCGAGCACGCGGGCGTCGGCGATGTCGGTGACCGGAGTCGTCTCCATCGTCATGCCGTCGAAGTACGGGGGCTTCCGCACGTAGGTGGAGTCCTCGTCCCACTCGAAGATCGAGCCCTCGGGGGTCTGCAGCGAGCGCCAGCGCTCGTCGCCGTCGAACACGCCGGCGTACTGCGTGTCGAACATCGACTTGTCGATCGAGGAGTCGATCGTCGCCTGGACCTCGGCCGCGTCGGGCCAGATGTCCTTGAGGAAGACGTCGTTGCCGTCGGTGTCGGTGCCCAGGGCGTCGACCTCGAAGTCGAAGTTCATCGAGCCGGCGAGGGCGTAGGCGATGACGAGCGGCGGGCTCGCCAGGTAGTTCATCTTCACGTCGGGGTTGATGCGGCCCTCGAAGTTGCGGTTGCCCGAGAGGACGGCCGTGACGGCGAGGTCGTTCTCCTGCACCGCGGTCGAGATCTCCTCGAGCAGCGGGCCGGAGTTGCCGATGCAGGTGGTGCAGCCGTAGCCGACGGTGAAGAAGCCGAGGGCCTCGAGCGACTCGGTGAGCCCGGCCTTCTCGTAGTAGTCGGTGACGACCTTCGAGCCAGGCGCCAGCGTGGTCTTGACCCACGGCTTGGCCTTGAGGCCCTTCTGCGCGGCGTTGCGGGCCAGCAGGCCGGCCGCGAGCATCACCGAGGGGTTCGACGTGTTGGTGCAGGAGGTGATCGCCGCGATCGCGACGGCGCCGTGGTCGATCGTGAAGCTCTCGTGGCCCTCGCCCAGCTCGACGGTCGTCGGCTTCGACGCGGTGGTCGGCGCGTGCGAGCGGTGGGTGTGCGAGTGCGAGCTGTACTCGTCCTGCGGCTGGAGCTCGCCCGGGTCCGACGCGGGGAACGACTCGGCGAGGGTGAGGTCGACGATGTCGTGGGTGACGTCGGTGTAGTTGTTGAGGTCCGACTCGAACTGCGTCTTCGCCGAGGTGAGCTCGATGCGGTCCTGCGGGCGCTTCGGCCCGGCGATCGAGGGGACGACCGTGCTGAGGTCCAGCTCGAGGTACTCGCTGAAGACCGGCTCGACCGCGGGGTCGTGCCAGAGCTTCTGCAGCTTGGAGTACTGCTCGACCAGGGCGATCTGCTCGTCGCTGCGGCCGGTGAGGCGCAGGTAGTCGAGGGTCACGTCGTCGATGGGGAACATCGCGGCGGTGGAGCCGAACTCGGGGCTCATGTTGCCGATGGTGGCGCGGTTGGCGAGGGGCACCTGGGCGACGCCGGCGCCGTAGAACTCGACGAACTTGCCGACGACGCCGTGCTTGCGCAGCATCTCGGTGATCGTCAGGACGACGTCGGTGGCGGTCACGCCGGCCGGGATGGCACCGGAGAGCTTGAAGCCGACGACCTTGGGGATGAGCATCGAGACGGGCTGGCCGAGCATGGCCGCCTCGGCCTCGATGCCGCCGACGCCCCAGCCGAGCACGCCGAGGCCGTTCACCATGGTGGTGTGCGAGTCGGTGCCGACGCAGGTGTCGGGGTAGGCGCGGAGGACGCCGCCGACCTCGCGGGTCATCGTGACGCGGGCCAGGTACTCGATGTTGACCTGGTGGACGATGCCGGTTCCGGGCGGGACGACCTTGAAGTCGTCGAACGCGGTCTGGCCCCAGCGGAGGAACTGGTAGCGCTCGCCGTTCCGCTCGTACTCGAGCTCGACGTTGCGCTCGAGGGCGTCGGGGGTGCCGAAGAGGTCAGCGATGACCGAGTGGTCGATGACCATCTCGGCGGGCGCGAGCGGGTTGATCCTGTTCGCGTCTCCACCGAGGGCCGCGACGGCCTCGCGCATGGTGGCGAGGTCGACGATGCAGGGCACACCGGTGAAGTCCTGCATCACGACGCGCGCGGGCGTGAACTGGATCTCGGTGTCGGGCTCCGACTCCGGGACCCACTCGCCCAGGGCGCGGATGTGATCGGCCGTGATGTTGGCGCCGTCCTCCGTGCGGAGCAGGTTCTCGAGCAGCACCTTCAGGCTGAACGGGAGCTTCTCGTGACCGGGGACCCGGTCGATGCGGAACACCTCGTAGTCGGTCGAGCCGACCTTCAGGTTGTCTTTCGATCCAAAGCTGTCTACCGCGGACACGTCGCCCTCTCCTTCGCTGACGTGGGCTCCGCCGACGGGCGCACCCACATATCCATCTCCATCTTGGCGACCGCGCACAGCGCCCCGCCACCAAGGAGGACCTAACTATTTATCTTGACGTCGAGACAACTCTACGCGCGTTCGGCGGGCGGAGCCGCCTCGTCCCGCTCCGCCGCGCCGCGGTACTCCGCGCGCACGGCCAGGACGGTGAGCACCAGCAGCGGCGCGTAGAGGGGCAGGCCGAGCACGAGCTTCCAGGTGCCCAGGGCCGTGGCGTCGCCGGCGAGGAAGAGCGGGTACTGCACCGCGAGCCGGACGAAGAACAGGGCCGCCCAGGCGAGCGTCAGCAGCGAGAAGAGCCGGCGCTTCCGGCGGTCGTCCCGCCAGGCCGTGCCGTCGCCCATCAGGTAGCCGGCCGCGACGCCGATCAGGGGCCAGCGCGCGAGCACCGAGACCAGGAAGACGAGGCCGTAGATGAGGTTGGTGATCAGACCGGGCACGAAGTTGTCGACCGCGCGGCCGGTGATCAGCGCGAGGGCGGCCGAGATCACGACGCCGAGCAGACCGCCGACCGCCTGGATGACCGGGGTGCGCCCGAGGATCCGCGCGACGGTGAACAGCACGGCCATCCCGACCGAGGCGACCAGCGAGAGCACGAGCTCGCCCGTGATCGTGAAGAGGAGGACGAAGGCGACCCCGGGCACGACGGCCTCGAGGATGCCGCGGACACCGCCCATCGAGCCGAGCAGTGCACGGCCGTCGAACGGCTCGCCGTCGGCGACGACGCCGAGTCCGGAGCGGCGGGCGGCCTTCGCGATCGCCTCGCCGACCTCCGGCTGGACAGCACGCTCGGGCCGCTCGGGCTGATCGGCGCGCTCGGGCTGCGGGTCGCCCTCGGCGCCCATCCCGCTCAGCTCGCGCTCTGCTGGGTCTGGCCGCTGTCCGGCATCTTGAGCGGGATGAGGTCGCGCGGGGGCATCGGACCGGAGCCGCGCACCACGACGACACTGCGGAAGAGGTCCTCGACGGCGGCCGCGGCCTGCTCGTCGGTGGCCCCCGCGCCGGCGATCACGCCGCGGAGGAACCAGCGCGGACCGTCGACGCCGACGAAGCGCGCGACGCGCACGCCGCCGCCGGCCAGCGGGAGCTGCGCGACGATCTCCGGGCCGAAGACGCCCTCGCGCTCCTCGGTGCTGCCGCCCTGGCGACCGATCTGCTCGGCGATCTGCCCGCGGATCTCGTGCCAGAGGCCCGAGGACCGCGGTGCCGCGAACGGCTGCACCTGGAGAGTGGACCCGGCGTAGTCGAGGCCGACGGCGATGACGCGCTTGGTCGCCTCCTCGACCTCGAGGCGGATGTGCATGCCCTCGCGGGGCAGCACCTTCACCCCACCGAGGTCGATGTAGGGGCGGACCGGGTTGGCCTCGCGCTCGTCGAGCGGGCCGGCCTCCGCGCGGTCGGCGGGCGCGGACTTCTCGAAGTCCTGCGCGGCGGTCTCGACGGCCGCGTCCTCGGTGCCGGCGGGCTGGATGTCGCTCATGCGTTCTCCTCGTTGGTGCGGGCGTCTGCTGGTGCTGCGGTCGCGTAGCCGGTCGAGCCGAAGCCGCCGGTGCCGCGGACGGAGTCCGGCAGCTCCTCGACGGCGGTGAAGCGGGCCCGGACGACGGGCAGGATGACGAGCTGCGCGATCCGGTCGCCCGCGGCGATGCGGTAAGGCTCGCGGGCGTCGGTGTTCAGGAGCGCCACGCGGATCTCGCCGCGGTAGCCGGCGTCGATGGTGCCGGGCGCGTTCACGATCGTGAGGCCGTGCTTGAAGGCCAGCCCGCTGCGCGGCACGACGAAGCCGACGTGACCGTCGGGCAGGGCGATCGAGACCCCGGTGCCGACGCTCGCCCGCTCGCCGGGAGCGAGCACGAGCTCCTCCGTGGAGCGCAGATCGGCTCCGGCGTCACCGGGGTGGGCGTAGAACGGGACCTCGTCCGCGCGGATCGGGACGTCGACGGTTTCGTTCACGTGACGAGGGTAGACCAATCGTCTGATGCAATAGGGACATGCCGTCCTACCGAGAGAGGCTGTGGCCCGCGCCCTGGCTCTTCGTCTCCACCGCCCTCGTGATCCCCGCCAGCATCCTGGTCTTCGCGCCGATCAACCTGTCCGTCGGCTTCCTCGTCGCGCTGGTGCTCTACGGCGGCACCGTCGGCACGCTGCTGGCCACGTCGCCGACCATCGAGGTCGTCGACGGCGAGCTGCGGGCGGGCCGGGCGCACATCCCGCTCGAGCTGGTGGGCGACGCGGTCGCCTTCACCGGCGAGCGGGCGTTCGCTCAGCGCGGACCGCGATTGGACGCCAGGGCGTTCCTCGTCATCCGCGGCTGGGTGCGCGACGTCGTCCGGGTCCCGATCGAGGACCCCGCCGACCCGACGCCGTACTGGCTGCTGTCGAGCAGGCGCCCCAACGACGTCGTCGCCGCGATCCGGGAGGGATCACGGCGACGGGGCGCTGGTCTTTCGGAGCCGGGAGAGGCCTAGGCGGCGCACTCCAGGCAGATCGGGCCGAGCTTCTCCTCGTGGTCGATCTGCGAGCGGTGCTTCACCAGGAAGCAGCTGACGCACGTGAACTCGTCCGCCTGCGGCGGAAGGACCACGACGTCCAGATCGAGGTCGGACAGATCGGCACCGGGCAGTTCGAATCCGCCCGGGTTGTCGGCGTCATCGACGTCGACGACACCGGACATCTTGTCGGGGACTCGCTCCTTCAGGGCCTCGATCGACTCGGAGTCGTCATCGGTCTTGCGGGGGGCGTCGTAGTCCGTAGCCATTCCCATCCACTTCTTAAATTCAGTCGTTCAACAAATCGGCGGGGACAGTGTGCATCAAGAAGTATCGATGCGCAAACCGCTTCGAACGCGTCTTGACAGCCGCTGCCGCGCCCTCCTCCGCACCAACTTTCGACCCGCCCGCGGTATTCCCGGGGAACGGCCCGTCGGCGTGCGATCCTGAGCCGGTTCGCGGCAGGCACGGGCTCGTCCGCGGCCAGAAGGAGGTCCAGCACGATGATGGAACTGAAGGTGATCGGCGTCGAGAGCGGATCGCTCGTCCTCGTCTCGGACGGCGGTGAGCGGTTCTCCGTCCGCATCGACGAGACGCTGCAGAGCCAGCTGCGCCCGCGCGTGCACTCGCTGCCCCCGCGGGAGAAGCGCGTGTCGCCCCGCGAGATCCAGTCGCACATCCGCTCGGGCCTCTCCGCCGAGGAGGTCGCCGAGCTCACCGGCGCCGACCTCGACTACGTCGCCCGCTTCGAGGGCCCGGTCACGGCCGAGCGCGAGCACATCGTCGCCTCCGCCCTGGCGGTCCGCGTCTACACCAGCGCCGACCCCGACCCGCTCGAGGAGGGCACGCCCTTCGGCGACGTCATCCGCGAGCGCCTGGGCGCCCTCGGCGCCGACGGCGAGCAGTGGTCGAGCTGGAAGGAGGAGGAGGGCTGGGTCGTCAAGCTGCTCTTCCGCTCCGACGAGATCGACCACGACGCCCGCTGGCGCTTCGACCCCAAGAAGGCGCTCCTCTCCCCCCTCACCGCCGAGGCGACCACGCTCTCCCAGCAGGGCGAGATCCGGCCGACGCTCATCCCGCGCCTGCGCGCCGTCATCCCCGCCGCGGTCGACGAGCTGGCGACCCGCTTCGACACCGACGCGTTCGCGAAGCCCGCGGAGCCGTCGCGCCCCGAGCGCACGGGCTCCGAGCGTGCGGGCTCCGAGCGCCAGGGGCCCTCGCGCCTCCCGCACTCCCGTCCCGCCGCCTCCCGGCCCTCCGACACCGAGCCGCAGCCGGCCCTGTCGGACACGCCGCGTCCGGTCTCCACGCTCCCCCGCCCGGTGACCAGCACGACCGAGCAGCGCGAGCGCAACCTCAACGACACGGCTGATCTCCTCGACGCGCTCCGGCGCCGTCGCGGGGAGCGCGACCACGCCTCCTCGGCGCGGGTGCGCGAGGAGCCGCAGCCGGAGGCCCCCGCGGTCGTCGCCCCGAAGGCCCCCGAGCCCGAGCGCCCCGCAGCACCCGCCGCCGAGCACCCCGCCGCGAGCGGACGCACCTCGATGCGCCGAGGCCGGGCCGCCATCCCGAGCTGGGACGAGATCGTCTTCGGGGCCCGCAGCGACGACTGACCGGTCGACGCCTGACCGGTCGACGCCTGAGAGGGCGAGCGCGCTCCCGGGACTCAGATCCCGGAGAGCGCGCCGAAGCCGAGCAGCGGCACCTGGGTCTCCTCGGGGGTGAGCGAGCCGTGCTGGCCGATCATCGACCGGCCGGAGGCGTCCTCCGCCGAGTAGTAGGCGATCGCCTTCCGCGCGGCGACGAAGACGTCGCCCATCCGCTCCGCCGCCGGGGCGCCGATCTCGCCGAACCAGCCGCTCGCCGCGACCTCGTCGCGGGTCGCGATCCAGGCGCGGGAGCCCTCCGCGTCGCTCCAGCGCGCCGCGACCGCCGCGGGATCGATCCCGGCCTCGAGGTGCAGCTGCAGGCAGCGCGGCTCGCCGGCCAGGTGGCGGACGCCCTCGAGGAGCGCGGGATCGCGCACGAGGACGTGCGACGAGGCGGGGACGTCGAGCACGCCGTGGTCGGCGGTGACGAGCACGCCCTCGCGGCCGGAGAGTCCGCGGACGAAGCCCGCGACCTCGCCGTCGAGCTGCTCCAGGGCCGTCGTCCACTCCGGCGACTCCCAGCCGCGGGCGTGCGCGGTCATGTCGAGCTCGGGGACGTAGAGGTAGACCAGCTGCCGGCCGCCGCGATCGAGCAGGTCGCGCGCGGCGGCGAAGCGCTCGGCGACTCCCCCGGCGACCCGGTACTCGGCGCCGCGCAGGATCGCGCGGGTGAGCCCCGAGTGCGCGTAGCGGGCGGCGCCGATGACGCTCGCCGCGACACCCGCCTCGACGGCGCGCTCGAAGACGGTGGGGTGCGGCTGCCACTGCTCCGGGACCATCCGCTCGTCCCAGCCGGAGAGCTGGTTCACCAGGCGGTCGTGAGCCCGGTCGAGCACGCGGTAGCCGACCATGCCGTGCTCCCCCGGGCGCCGGCCCGTGGTGAGGCTGGCGAGGGCCGCCGCGGTCGTCGTCGGGAAGCCGGAGGCGAGGGTCGTGGCCTTGGTGAGCGCGGGCGTGAGCGTCCGGGCGTGCCCGGCGCGCTGGCGCAGGTTGGCCGCTCCGAGCCCGTCGACGAGGACGACGACGATCCGCTCGACGCGCGGCGAGCCGAAGGTCCCCGATCGGCCGAGGAGGGCGTCGAGAGCGCCGGGGAGGACGTCGGCGAGGCTCCGCCGCCCGGCGGGGACGGCCGGTAGCATGGGGGTCATCGCGCCCAGTTTCGCACGCTGCGCCCCTCCGCGGAGCGTGCCCCGCCGTGCCCGCGCCCGCTACCGAAGTGAGACATGAACGCTGCACCCCCTCCCTCCGGATCCTCCCTGACCGAGCGCATCGAGGACGTCGACGTCTCGGCCGAGATGGAGGGGTCGTTCCTCGAGTACGCCTACTCGGTGATCTACTCGCGCGCCCTGCCCGACGCCCGCGACGGCCTGAAGCCCGTGCAGCGCCGCATCCTCTACATGATGAGCGAGATGGGCCTGCGCCCCGATCGCGGCCACGTGAAGTCTGCCCGTGTCGTCGGCGAGGTGATGGGCAAGCTGCATCCGCACGGCGACGCCTCGATCTACGACTCGCTCGTGCGCCTCGCGCAGCCGTTCACGCTCCGGGTCCCGCTCGTCGACGGTCACGGCAACTTCGGCTCGCTCGACGACGGCCCCGCCGCCGCCCGCTACACCGAGGCCCGCCTCGCTGCCGCGGCGACGGCGATGACCGAGCACCTCGACGAGGACGTCGTCGACTTCGTCCCCAACTACGACAACTCGCACGACCAGCCCGAGGTGCTCCCCGCGGCGTTCCCGAACCTCCTCGTCAACGGTGCGAGCGGCATCGCGGTCGGCATGGCCACCAACATGGCCCCGCACAACCTGATCGAGGTCATCGGAGCGGCGCGGCACCTGATCGCGCACCCCGACGCCTCGCTGGACGACCTGATGTCGTTCGTCCCCGGCCCCGACTTCCCCAGCGGCGGCACGATCGTCGGGCTCGCCGGCGTCCGCGACGCCTACGCGACCGGCCGCGGCAGCTTCAAGACTCGCGCCCGCGTCTCGGTCGAGAGCATCACCGCCCGGAAGTCCGGCCTCGTCGTCACCGAGCTGCCCTACCTCGTCGGCGCCGAGAAGGTCATCGACAAGATCAAGGACGGCGTCCAGAACAAGAAGCTGAGCGGGATCGCCGATGTCACCGATCTCACCGACCGCGACAACGGCCTCCGCCTCGTGATCGGGATCAAGACCGGCTTCAGCCCGGAGGCGGTGCTCGAGCAGCTGTACCGCTACACCCCGCTCGAGGACGCCTTCTCGATCAACAACGTCGCCCTCGTCGACGGCCAGCCCCGCACGCTCGGCCTCAAGGAGCTGCTGCAGGTCTACGTCGGCCACCGCCTGACCGTGGTGACCCGGCGCTCCCGCTACCGGCTGCGCAAGCGCCAGGAGCGGCTGCACCTGGTCGAGGGACTGCTGATCGCGATCCTCGACATCGACGAGGTCATCCAGCTGATCCGCGCGAGCGACGACACCGCCGCCGCCCGGGCCCGGCTGATCGAGGTCTTCGACCTCAGCACGATCCAGGCCGAGTACATCCTCGAGCTGCAGCTGCGCCGCCTGACGAGGTTCTCCCGCATCGAGCTCGAGACCGAGCGCGACACGCTGCTCGCCGAGATCGCCGAGCTCGAGGAGCTGCTGGCCAGTCGCAGCCGCCTGGAGGCGCTGGTCTCCGACGAGCTCGACGAGGTCGCGCAGCGCCTCGGCACGCCCCGGCGCACCCTGCTCACCGAGGCGCGCCCCTCCGTCGCCACGACCGGCCGGAAGGCCGCCGCCGTGCTCGAGATCGCCGACCTGCCCTGCCGGGTGCTGCTGAGCACCACCGGTCGGATGGTCCGCATCGACCGCGACCCGGACGCGGCGCCGCACCCCGAGCGCGCGACCCGGCGCAGCAAGCACGACGCGGTCCTCAGCGCCATCGACACCACCACGCGCGCCGAGATCGGCGCGGTGACGACCGCCGGCCGCCTGCTGCGCTTCTCCCCCGTCGACGTACCCGCCGTCCCGTCCTCCTCCGTGCAGCTCGGCGCGGGTGTCCGGATGAGCGACTACCTCAGCCACCTCGCGAAGGACGAGCGCGTCCTCGCCCTGGTCGCCCTCGACGACCCCCGCCCGATCGCCCTGGGCACCCTGCAGGGCACGGTCAAGCGCGTCGCCCCCGGCGACCTGCCGAACCGGCCGGACATCGAGCTGATCGCGCTGCGGCCGAAGGACGCGGTCGTCGGCGCCGCGCCGTCGGCCGACGAGGACGAGCTCGTCTTCGTCACCGGCGAGGCCCAGCTGCTGCGCTTCTCCGCGTCGGCCGTCCGACCGCAGGGCCGGACCGCGGCGGGCATGGCGGGCGTCAAGATCAGCGAGACCGACGAGGTCGTCTCCTTCGCGGTCGTCCCCGAGTCCGAGCGCGACGAGACGGTCGTCGCGACCGTCGCCGTCGACAGCTGGGCCCTCACCGGCACCGACACCGGCAGCGCCAAGGTGTCGGCGTTCTCGGAGTTCCCGCCCAAGGGCCGCGCGACCGGCGGCGTCCGCGCCCAGCGCTTCCTCAAGGGCGAGACCGCCCTCGGCGTCGCCTGGGTCGGCCCCGGCCCGGCGCACGCGCTCGAGGCCGACGGCAGCGTCGCAGCGCTCCCGGACTCCGGGATGAAGCGCGACGGCTCCGGCGTCGCCCTCGCGGCCCCGGTCGCCAGCATCGGCGCGGCTCCCGAGCAGTTCTAGGCCGTCGTCCCGCGCCACCACGGCGCGGGACGACCCTCAGACGTCGATGCGGTCGCGCGAGAGCGTCTCGGAGCCGCGGACGATGAAGTCCTTGCGCGGCGCCACCTCGTTGCCCATCAGCAGCTCGAAGACCCGGCCGGCGTTCTCGGCGTCCGACACCTTGACCCGGCGCAGCGTCCGCCGCGAGCGGTCCATCGTGGTCAGCGCGAGCTGGTCGGCGTCCATCTCGCCCAGGCCCTTGTAGCGCTGGATCGGGTCC
Organism: Rathayibacter sp. VKM Ac-2929; assembly: GCF_022815495.1. NCBI lineage: Bacteria > Bacillati > Actinomycetota > Actinomycetes > Micrococcales > Microbacteriaceae > Rathayibacter > Rathayibacter sp. VKM Ac-2929. The sequence goes on along the minus strand of NZ_JALGRV010000002.1, from coordinate 877,161 downwards.
TGGTAGCGCCGGTTCGCCTTCGACAACCCGGCGAGGACGCCCTGCAGCTCCTTCTCGGAGTAGGTGTAGATCGTCTCGTTCGGCTTCTTGCCGGAGTTCATCACCACGACGCGGTGCAGCGGCGGCACCGCGGCGAAGACCCGGCCGGCCTCGACCAGCGGCCGCATGTAGCGGAAGAACAGCGTGAGCAGGAGCGTGCGGATGTGCGCGCCGTCGACGTCGGCGTCGCTCATCAGGATGATCTTCCCGTAGCGCGCGGCCGGCAGCTCGAAGGAGCGACCGGACCCGGCCCCGATCACCTGGATCATCGAGGCGCACTCGGTGTTCGAGAGCATGTCGGCGATGCTCGCCTTCTGCACGTTGAGGATCTTGCCGCGGATCGGCAGCAGCGCCTGGTACTCGCTGTTGCGGGCGAGCTTCGCGGTGCCCAGCGCCGAGTCGCCCTCGACGATGAACAGCTCGCTGTTCTCCACGTCGTTGCTGCGGCAGTCGACGAGCTTGGCCGGCAGCGAGGAGGACTCGAGCGCGTTCTTGCGGCGCTGCGTCTCCTTGTGCGCGCGGGCCGAGATCCGCGACTTCATCTCGGCGACGAGCTTCTCGAGCAGCTGCGACATCTGCGCCTTGTCCTCGCGCTTCGTCGAGGCGAACACGGCGCCGAGGGTCGAGGTGATCGTCTGCGCGACGATCGCGCGCACCGCCGGCGTGCCGAGGACCTCCTTCGTCTGGCCCTCGAACTGCGGCTCGGGCAGGCGCACGGTCAGCACCGCGGTGAGCCCCGCGAGGGCGTCGTCCTTCTCCAGCTTGTCCGAGCCGGCCTTGAGCTTGCGGGCGTTCGCCTCGACCTGCGCGCGGAGCAGCTTCAGCAGCCCCTGCTCGAAGCCGGTCTGGTGGGTGCCGCCCTTGGGCGTCGAGATGATGTTGACGAAGCTGCGCAGCACCGTCTCGTAGCCGGTGCCCCAGCGCAACGCGATGTCGACCTCGCAGATGCGCTCGACCTCGGTCGGCACCATCGCGCCGCCGGGGGTGAGCACCGGGACGGTCTCGGTGAAGGTGCCGCTGCCGGTGAGCCGCAGCACGTCGGTGACGGCCGCGTCCGGAGCGAGGAACTCGACGAACTCCGAGATGCCGCCGTCGTAGCGGAACATCTCGGCGCGGCGCTCCTCCTCGCGGTCGTCGACGATGTCGATCGTGAGCCCCGGCACCAGGAAGGCGGTCTGCCGGGCCCGGGTGACCAGGTCGTCGGTCTGGAAGGCGGCGCCCTTGGTGAAGATCTGCCGGTCCGCCCAGTAGCGGACCCGCGTCCCGGTGACGCCCCTCTTCACCTTGGCGACGATCTCCAGCTCGGAGCCGTTCTCGAACGGCGAGAACGGGGCGTCCGGAGTCGGCTCGCCCGAGTCGGCGAAGCGGCCGGGCTCGCCGCGGTGGAAGGACATCCGGTAGGTGCGGCCGTCGCGGTCGACCTCGACATCCAGCCGCTCCGACAGCGCGTTCACGACCGAGGCGCCCACGCCGTGCAGGCCGCCCGAGGCGGCGTACGAGCCGGAGCCGAACTTGCCGCCCGCGTGCAGCTTGGTGAAGACGACCTCGACGCCGGTGAGCCCGGTCTTGGGCTCGATGTCGACCGGGATGCCGCGGGCGCGGTCGCGGACCTCGACGCTGCCGTCCTCGTGCAGCACCACGCTGATCTCGGTGCCGTGGCCGGCGAGGGCCTCGTCGACGGAGTTGTCGATGACCTCCCAGAGGCAGTGCATCAGCCCGCGGGAGTCCGTCGAGCCGATGTACATGCCGGGACGCTTGCGCACCGCCTCGAGGCCCTCGAGGACGGAGAGGTGCCGTGCGGAGTAGTCGGTGGAGGCCATCCGATCAGTCTAGGTTCGAGGGACGACACCCCGGCCGCGGCGCGGCGGAGCGCGATCACGGTGCTCGCGGGCTGGGAAGTGCGGCGGGGGACCTACGCGCAGAGCGAAATGCCACGGGATCGACTCTGCCGGGAAACATCCGCGTGCTTTGATGGTTGGACCAAGGGAAGGACGGAGCCGAGAGGCCGAGTCCACCGAAGTCGAAGACCCGAGCGCAGGAGGCCACGTCATGTCGACCACAGCAACCCAGAACGGCGTGGACGAGCTCGCTGGATCGCAGCAGCTCTCCGCGGCAGACCGCTGCGACAGCTGCGGAGCCCAGGCCTACATCCGTGTCGTGGTGAACAGCGGCGAGCTGCTGTTCTGCGCGCACCACGGCAAGAAGTACCAGGAGAAGCTCTCCAGCATCGCCCAGAGCTGGCACGACGAGTCGGCGCGCCTCTTCGAGGAGCAGCGCCCCTAGTCAGCCCGCTCTTCGCCGGTGGGGAGCGGGACTCCCTACCGGCCGACTCCGAGCCGCTTCGCGATCACTTCGCGGGCGGCTCGAGCTGTCTCATCCGCCGCACGGATCCGCTCGTCCTGCGTCGAGTAGGCCAGACCGTGCCGCCCGACAACCCGGGTAAGGATCGCGTCCGCGAGGGCGGGGTTCTTCGCGAGCACGGGGCCGTGGAGGTGCGTGCCGAGGAGCCGACCTGCGGCGTAGCCCTCCGCTCCCCCGCCGTCACCGGTGCCGTGCAGCACCCGGCCGAGGACGTGCGCGGGATCGATGCCCTCGAAACGGCGGGCGTGGTTCTCGAAGCCGACGAGGACGCCCGCCGCGGACTCGACGACGAGGTCGTCGGTCGTGCGCTCGGAGGTCACGGCACGACCGGGGAGGACCCCGATGCCCGCGACGACGGCCTCGGGCGTCGCGAACGACTCGGCGAGGAGCTCCCAGCCCGCGCCGACGGCGACGACCTCGGTCTCGTCGCGCACCCAGCCGTGGACCGTGTCGCCGACGGCGCGGAGAAGGTCGAGCACGGCGGGCAGGTCCTCGTCCGCTCCCGTGCCGGCCACGAGCACATCGGGGCGCTCGGCGAAGTCGGCCTTCTCGCGCAGCGGCAGGAGGCGGGCGTCGAGACCGGCCCAGCCGGCGCGTGCCGCGAGGACGCGGGCGTTCGCCGCGTCGCCGTTGCTGTCCAGGACGTCGGGGGCGAGCACGCCGATCAGCAGGGTGGTCACGCGGTCTCCTCGCGGTTGGAGGCGAGCTGGAGGTGGGCGCGGGTGCGCCGCATCGAGTCGGCGGAGAAGACGATCGTCTTCCGCCCGTGGCTCGGCGCGGGCAGCGCGAGGAAGGCGTCGAGCGCACGGCCGAGGTCGTCGTCGACCGCGTCGATCGCGACCCCGTCGTAGCGCAGCTGCAGCGCGGCCTCGTGGGCCTTCGAGCCGGAGACGACCCGGACTCGCCCCAGGCGGGCGGTGTCGACCGGCCAGAAGTAGGAGGGGTCGCGGACGTCCGAGCCGAGGGCGAGCATGATCTGCTCGGTGCCCTCGGGGATCTCCGCGATGTTCAGGCGGTAGCTCGCCGGGTTCTGCACCAGGACGAACTCGACCTCCTGGCCGCGCACCGTCACGATCTCGCCGCGCCCGAACACGGGGTCGATCGACGAGAGCGCGGAGGCGGTCGTCGCCGGGAGGAAGCGGGTGCCGAGGATCGCGCGGGCCGCGGAGACCGCCGAGGCGGCGTCGACCGCGTAGTGCACGCCGCGAGCGGGCAGGCGGACGTCGAGGACGTCGCCGTCGCTCCGAATCGTCGCGGCGGCACCGCCCGTGGTCTCGACGACGGTCGTCGCACGACCCTCCTGGCCCTCGGCGTCGGCCGCGTAGCCGAGCCCCCCGACAGCCGCATCGCGGACGGCGGACGAGGTGCCGTACCAGCGCAGGCGATCGCTGGGCAGGCTCGTCGCGATGTCGGCGACGTGGCGGTCGTCCGCGTTGAGGACGACGGGTCCCGTGGCCCGGGTCGCGATGGTCGCGAGCATCCGGGCGACCATGGCCGGGTCGAAGAAGCGGTCGATCTGGTCGACGACCACGTTGGTGAGCAGCACGACGCGCGGGCTCATCCGCGGCGCGAGCCGGGCGCCGTGGCCCTCGTCCATCTCCAGGACGGCGATGTCTGCATCGATCCGCCCGCGGAGGTCGGTGCGCTCGAGCAGCGCCGAGGTCAGCCCCTGCGCGATGTTCGCGGTCGAGGGGTTGGTGAAGACCCGCAGCCCGTGGGCACGGAGCACCGCCACGAGCATCTTGGTCGTCGTCGACTTCCCGGCCGAGCCGGTGACGACGACGAGGCCGTCGGTGAAGCCGTCGAGCACGGCCGGGAGGAAGCCCGGCGCGAGGCGGTTCAAGACGAGTCCGGGCACGGCGGAGCCTCCGCCGGGCTTGCGGACGCGCGCTGCGAACCGGGCGGCCCTTCCGAGGAGGACCGCCGGCGCGTAGCGGATCACCGGCTTACTCGAGGTAGTCGCGGAGCGACTGCGAGCGGGACGGGTGGCGGAGCTTGGCCATCGTCTTGGACTCGATCTGGCGGATGCGCTCGCGCGTCACGCCGAAGGTGTCGCCGATCTGGTCGAGCGTCTTGGGCATGCCGTCGCCCAGGCCGAAGCGCATGCGGATCACGCCGGCCTCGCGCTCGGAGAGGGAGTCCAGCAGCGACTCGAGCTGCTTCTGCAGCATCGTGAAGCCCACCGCGTCGGCCGGCACGACCGCCTCGGTGTCCTCGATGAGGTCGCCGAACTCGCTGTCGCCGTCCTCACCCAGGGGGGTGTGCAGCGAGATCGGCTCGCGACCGTACTTCTGCACCTCGATGACCTTCTCGGGGGTCATGTCGAGCTCTCGGGACAGCTCCTCGGGCGTGGGCTCGCGGCCCAGGTCCTGCAGCATCTGGCGCTGGACGCGGGCGAGCTTGTTGATGACCTCGACCATGTGCACGGGGATGCGGATGGTGCGGGCCTGGTCGGCCATCGCGCGGGTGATCGCCTGGCGGATCCACCACGTCGCGTAGGTCGAGAACTTGAAGCCCTTGGTGTAGTCGAACTTCTCCACCGCGCGGATCAGACCGAGGTTGCCCTCCTGGATCAGGTCCAGGAACTGCATGCCGCGGCCGGTGTAGCGCTTGGCGAGGCTGACCACGAGGCGGAGGTTCGCGCCGAGCAGGTGGCTCTTGGCCCGCTGCCCGTCCTTCGCGACCCAACGCAGCTCGCGGACGAGCTCCGGGCTGAGGTCGCTCGAGTTGGCGAGCTTGTCCTCGGCGAAGAGGCCCGCCTCGATGCGCATCGCGAGCTCGACCTCCTCGGCCGCGTTCAGGAGCGCGACCTTGCCGATCTGCTTCAGGTAGTCCTTGACCGGGTCGGCCGTGGCGCCGGTGATCGCCGTCGAGTAGACGGGGACCTCGTCGTCGTCGCCGCCGAAGGAAAGAACGAGCGCGCCGCTGGGCAGCGGCTCGGCCGGAGCGGCGGCCGCGACGACTGGCGTCTCGGTGTCGTCCTTGGTCTCGGTCTCGGTCTCCTCGACCACGACCGCGGTCTCCTCCTCGGCGTCGGCGTCGCCGTCGACGTCCTCGGGCTCGGTGGGCTCCTCCTCCGTCGCGGCGGGGGCCGCGGCCTTGGCGGTGGCGCGGGCGCGCGTGGTCTTGGCCGCCGGCTTGCGCGCGGCGGGCTTCTTGGTCGTCGTCACGTCGTCGTCGACGGCGTCGAGCGTTGCGGTCTTGGTAGCTCTGGTGGCCATGGCGGCACCTCTCCATCCGTTGCGTCCCGGCTGCGGGCGAGGCCGGGAGGCGTCGTCCGTCGGTGGGCATTACGAGGACCCATGTCAAGTCGAGGGGATCGCACGCCCGACGTGGGCGCCGTGCTCCTCGACCCGAACGGGTCCTATTGACAATTATTGCACGCCTGAGTAGTGCGGCCGTGCGCTCAGGGCTTCGGCACTCCGGGAGGAGTCCGACGCGAGACCATGCGGGGCCTCGCGGAAGGACGGGGAAGGGCGGGTCCGACGGTCAGCGTCCTGCGCGGCCACGACGGAGACGGTCGTTCAATGCAACCCACAGAGGGGCCACCGTTATTCCCTCGTCCTCGGCGAGCCGCCGCCGCGTCCTGCGGCGAGCGGTGACCAGTCCGATCACTCCGAGGCCGACGACGACGTACTGGATGCACCAGGCGAGCCGGAAGTGGTCCATCGAGTAGAGCCGGGCGGAGTCCGCGCCCGGCCCTGCCAGCGAGTCGAGCAGCAGCCCCATCAGGAACATCATCGTGAAGCTCGCGAGGAAGCCGCCGACGTTCACCACGCCGTTCGCGGCGCCGAGGCTCCGGGACGGGTTGAAGGTGCGGGCGAAGTCGAAGCCGATCATCGATCCCGGCCCGCCCGCGCCGATCACGATCAGCAGCAGGACGATCAGCCAGTACGGCGGGACCCCCGGCCAGAGCAGCACGACCGTCCAGGCCACCGCCATCGCCGAGACGATGCCGAGCACGAGGTTGCTCCGCCGCATCGGGTGCCGGGCGGTGAGGACGCCGAGGATCGGGCCGACGACGATGCCGGCGACCACGACGATCGTCAGCGTCGGAGCGGCGACGCCCGGCTCCAGTCCGATCGCGTAGACGAGGAAGGGGTACCCCCAGAGCAGCGTGAACACGGTGCCGGAGGACTGCGTCACGAAGTGCGACCAGAAGCCGAGCTGCGTGCCCGGGCGGCGCAGGCTGACACCCAGCTGGGCGATCGTGGCGCGGAGCGTCGGCGGCACCAGGACAATCGGCTCGGTCCGCGGCGGGACGTCGGTGATCAGCAGGAGCACGCCGAGGAAGGCGACGGCGCCGATCCCGGCGACGGAGAGGAAGGCGGGAGTCCAGCCCGCCGCGTGCAGGATCGCGGCGAACGGCAGGGCGGAGAGGATCTGGCCGACCTGGCCGATGTTGCCGATCCATTGCGAGAGCTGGGGGACGATCGGTCCGCTGAACCAGGTCACGGTCAGTCGGATCACCGAGGTGAAGATCGCGGCGTCGCCCGCACCCACCAGGATCCGTCCGACGATCGCGACGCCGAGGGACGGCGCGAAGGCCAGGACGATCTGGCCGACCATCATCAGCGCGGTCCCGCTGAGGATCAGCGTCTTCGGGCCGAAGCGGTCGATGAGGATGCCGACCGGGATCTGCATCCCGGCGTAGACGATCAGCTGGACGACGGCGAGCGAGGAGAGCATCGCGGCGGAGATGCCGAACCGCTCCGCCGCGTCGACGCCCGCCACTCCGAGCGTCGTGCGGTCGAGGACGGCGACCAGGTACGCGAAGGCACCGGCACCGAAGACGAACCAGGCTCGACGAGATCGCACTCGGCAGAGACTACCAAGCGCGGCTCGCCTGCTACTGGGCCGTGGGCTCCTCGCCGGGCCGCTTGATCGCCAGGAACTTCTCCAGCTCGGCCGCGAGCGCGTCGGCGGTCGGGACGAAGCCGTCCTCGTCGGTGAGCGGCGAGCGCAGGCTCGTCCCCTCCATGTAGGTGTCGTGCCGGGACTCGAGCGCCGCGACGAGCTTCTGCAGCTCCTCGTTCGAGCCGACCTGCTCGTCGACCTTCGAGAGGAACTCGCGGCCGCTCTCGCGGAGGCTGTCGGTCGGGAAGATCAGCCCGGTCGACGCCGAGATGCTCTCGAGCGCGGCGACGGCCGCCTGGGGGTAGGCGGTGTCGGAGAGGTAGTGCGGGATCAGCAGGGCGAAGCCGACGGCCGGGAGAGCCCGGTCGTAGAGGCGGAGCTCGAGCAGGTGCAGGACGTTCGCGGGCACCTGGGTGACCGGCTTCCAGACCGACATGGCCTCGATCAGGTCCTCGCGGTTGCCGCTGACCGTCACGCCGACCGGCCGGGTGTGCGGGACGGGCATCGGGATCGCGTGCACCCAGGTGGTGCTCGCGACCTCGAGCCGATCGATGAGCTCGAGCACCGCCCGGGTGAAGCGCTCCCACTGGTAGTCCGGCTCGAACCCGGTGAGCAGGAGGAACGGCTGGTGCAGCTCGTCGTGCGCGAGCGAGAGGCGGAGGCTCGCCGGGGTGTAGTCGGTGAGGTGGTCCTGATCGAAGGTGATGATCGGCCGGCGTGCGCGGTAGTCGAGCAGCTGGTCGGGGTCGAACTCGACGACGGTCCGGTGCTCGAGCGTCCCGTGCAGGTGCTCGGCGAGCTGGCCGACCGCACCTCCGGCATCGGCGAACCCGGTGAGGCCGGCCACGAGGTGGAGGCCCCGCGGGACGTCGGCGAGGTCGCCCTCGATCGCGAAGAGGTCTGCAGGATCCGGCATGCGATCCAGCCTAGACGGCCCGCCGGGGCGGCTCCCCGGCGGCGCTGAGCCCTGAGCGAACAGCCGCGACGGGGCGGCCGAGCGCCGTCCCGGCCGCGCCTAGCATTGCGCTCATGCCCCTCTCCTCTCTCGAGTACACGACCGTCCCCGCCTCCGATCTCGACACCGGCGCTCTCGTCCTCGGCGTCGCGCCCGGACCGGACGGCCCCCGTCTCGTCGGCGTCGACGGCTTCGACGACCTCGTCGCCGCGCTCCCCGCGCTCGGGGTGACCGGCTCCGTCGAGTCGCTGACGCGGGTCCCCTCCTCCGTCCGCGCCGGCGTGGTCGTCCTCGTCGGCCTGGGCTCCGCGGAGCCGAGCGCCACCGTGCTGCGCACCGCCGCCGGACTCGCGGTCCGCAGCCTCGCCGGCACCGCCTCGGTCGCCCTCGCCCTGCCCACCGGAGACGACGACGCGCTCGCGGCCGTCGCCGAGGGAGCCGCGCTCGGCTCCTACAGCTACACCGCCTTCCGGCACAGCACCCTCGACGCCGCGAAGGCTCCCGTCGAGCGCGTGCTCCTCGTGACCTCCGACGAGTCCGCCGACGCGGCCGTCCTCGAGCGCGCGCAGGTCGTCGGTCGCGCCGTGTCCGCCGTGAAGGACCTGGTCAACGCCCCGCCGTCGCACCTCTACCCGCAGACCCTGGCCGAGGCCGTGCAGGAGGGCGTCGAAGGGCTCCCCCTCGAGGTCACGGTCTGGGACGAGTCGGCGCTCGAGCGCGACGGCTTCGGCGGCATCCTCGGTGTCGGCAGCGGCTCGTCCCGCCCGCCGCGCCTCGTCAAGATCGCCTACACGCCCGACGGCGCCTCCTCCCCCGGGGGGACGGCCGAGCGGACGGCGCCCAAGCACCTCGCGCTGGTCGGCAAGGGCATCACCTTCGACAGCGGCGGACTCTCCCTCAAGCCGCCGGCCTCGATGATCGGCATGAAGGACGACATGACCGGCGCGGCGACGGTCTACGCGGTCGTGCGCGCGGTCGCCGAGCTCCGCCTGCCGGTGCGGGTCACCGCCTGGCTCTGCATCGCCGAGAACATGCCCTCCGGCACGGCCATCCGCCCGAACGACGTGCTCACGATCCGCGGCGGGAAGACCGTCGAGGTCCTCAACACGGACGCCGAGGGCCGCCTCGTGCTCGCCGACGGCCTCGTCGCCGCGAGCGAGGAGCAGCCCGACGCGATCGTCGACGTCGCGACGCTGACCGGCGCCGCCGTCGTCGCGCTCGGCAACCGCTACACCGGCGTGTTCGGCGACGACGAGCTGGTCGCCTCCGTGCTGGAGTCGGCGCGCAGCACGGGCGAGCTCTTCTGGCACATGCCGCTCCCCGCGGAGCTGCGCCCGCTGCTCAACTCCGAGATCGCCGACATCGCCAACATCAAGCCGGGCAACACCGCCGGCGGCATGCTGATCGCCGCGCACTTCCTCCAGGAGTTCGTCGGCACCCGTGGCGAGGGCCCGGACGCGGCGCGCATCCCCTGGGTGCACCTCGACATCGCCGGCCCGGCGAACAACGGCGGCGGCGGGTACGGCTTCACCGGCACCGGCCCCACCGGGGTCTCGGTCCGCGCCCTCCTCGCCCTGGCCGAGGGCCTGGCGAGCGCGTAGTAGGGTCGACGGGGCGGGATCTCCCGCCTCGTCCCCCCCTCCGACCGGCCCGCGCACAGGCGCGGAGATCCGCGGAGGCGAGGGGAACCGCACGTCGCAAGGGAGTCACTGGGTGTCGGAAGAGCGCTACGACCTGGTCGTGCTCGGAGGTGGCAGCGGCGGGTACGCGGCGGCTCTGCGCGCGACCCAGCTCGGGATGAGCGTGGCGATCGTCGAGCGCGACAAGCTCGGCGGCACCTGCCTGCACCGCGGCTGCGTCCCGACCAAAGCCCTCCTGCACGCCGCCGAGCTCGCCGACGGCGCCCGGGACGCGCAGAAGTACGGCGTCCTCGCCGGCTTCCAGGGCATCGACGTCCCCGGCGTCACGCGCTACCGCGAGGGCGTCGTCGCCGGCAAGTACAAGGGCCTGCAGAGCCTCGTCTCCGCCCGCGGCATCACCGTCGTCTCCGGCGAGGGCCGGCTGACCGGGCCGAGGACCGTCACGGTCGGCGAGCACGTGCTGCACGGCGGCTCGATCGTCGTCGCGACCGGCTCCGCCTCGCGCACCCTCCCGGGCATCGAGATCGGCGGCCGAGTGATCACCAGCGACCAGGCCCTCGAGCTCGACCACGTCCCCGAGCGGGTCGTCGTGCTCGGCGGCGGTGTCATCGGCGTGGAGTTCGCCAGCGTCTGGCGCTCCTTCGGTGCCGAGGTGTCGATCGTCGAGGCGCTCCCCCACCTCGTGCCGAACGAGGACGAGAGCGTCAGCAAGCAGTTCGAGCGCGCCTTCCGCAAGCGCGGGATCTCCTTCACCCTCGGCTCGCGCGTCACCGGCGTCGTCCAGACCGACGACGGCGTCTCGGTCTCGCTCGAGAGCGGGGCGAGCGTCGAGGGCGACCTCCTCCTCGTCGCGGTCGGCCGCGGCCCGGTCACCGCGGGGCTCGGCCTCGAGGAGATCGGCGTCACGCTCGACCGCGGCTACGTGATCACCGACGAGCGCCTGCAGACCTCGGTTCCCGGCGTCTACGCCGTCGGCGACATCGTGCCCGGCCTGCAGCTCGCGCACCGCAGCTTCCAGCAGGGGATCTTCGTCGCCGAGGAGCTCGCCGGCCTGAAGCCGCAGACGGTGGCCGACCTCAACATCCCGAAGGTCACCTACAGCGACCCCGAGGTGGCGTCCGTCGGCCTGACCGAGGCGCGCGCCGTCGCCGAGTACGGTGCCGAGCGCGTCGCGAGCTACGACTACGGTCTCGGCGGCAACGCGAAGAGCACGATCATCGGCACCGCGGGCTCCGTCAAGGTCGTGCGCGTCGTCGACGGGCCCGTCGTCGGCGTGCACATGATCGGCGCCCGCGTCGGCGAGCTGATCGGCGAGGCGCAGCTCATCGTGAACTGGGAGGCGCACCCCGAGGACGTCGCCCCCTTCGTGCACGCGCACCCGACCCAGAACGAGGCGCTCGGCGAGGCGCACCTCGCGCTGGCGGGGAAGCCGCTGCACGCCCTCTAGGACCATCGCGGGACGGCGACCGGCCGTTCCCGCCTCACTAAACTGAAACCACGTACACAAGCGTCTTAAGGAGACAGGCTCATGAGCGAATCCGTCAGCCTCCCGGCACTCGGAGAGAGTGTCACGGAAGGAACGGTCACCCGCTGGCTGAAGAACGTCGGCGACCGCGTCGAGGTCGACGAGCCGCTGCTCGAGGTCTCGACCGACAAGGTCGACACCGAGATCCCTTCGCCCGTCGCCGGTGTCATCGAGGAGATCCTCGTCCAGGAGGACGAGACCGTCGAGGTCGGCGCCGAGCTGGTGCGCATCGGCGACGGCTCCGGAGCCGCGTCCGCGCCCGAGGCCCCCGCCGAGGAGCCGGCCGCCGAGGAGTCGCCCGAGGCCGAGGCCGCCGAGACCGAGCCGACCGACGAGGCCACCCCGTCCGTCGACGCGGAGACCGAGGAGGAGGCTCCGGCCCCCGCCGAGCCCGAGCCGGCCCCCGCGGCCGAGAAGCCCGCCGCTCCGGAGGCGTCCGCCCCCGCTCCGTCGGTCCCGGCTCCCGCCGCCGCCGCTCCGGCCCCCGCCGCCTCCGCCCCCGCGCCGGCCGCGACCCCCGAGCCCACCGACTCGAACCCCGGCTACGTCACCCCTCTGGTGCGCAAGCTCGCCGGCGAGAACGGCATCGACCTCTCCACCCTCACCGGCACCGGTGTCGGCGGGCGCATCCGCAAGCAGGACGTGCTCGACGCCGTCGAGGCCGCCAAGTCGGCTCCCGCCCCGGTCTCGGCTCCGGCCGCCGCCGCCGCGAAGGCCGCTCGCACGCCGCTCGAGACCTCGCCCCTGCGCGGCACGACGCAGCCGATGACCCGCCTGCGCAAGGTGCTCGCGCAGCGTGCCGTCGAGTCGATGCAGTCGACCGCCCAGCTCACCTCGGTCGTCGAGGTCGACGTCACCGCCGTCGCGCGCTTCCGCGACTCGGTCAAGAAGACCTTCAACGAGAAGACCGGCGCCAAGCTGTCCTTCCTGCCGTTCTTCGCCCTCGCGGCCGCCGAGGCCCTCAAGGCCTACCCGGTGATCAACTCGACGCTCGACGGCGACTCGATCGTCTACCCGGACCACGAGAACATCAGCATCGCGGTCGACACCGAGCGCGGACTGCTCACCCCGGTCCTGAAGAACGCGTCGGAGCTCACGCTCGCGCAGATCGCCAGCACCATCGGCGACCTCGCGGAGCGCACCCGAAACAACAAGCTCAAGCCCGACGAGCTGGCCGGCGGCACCTTCACCCTGACGAACACCGGCTCGCGCGGTGCGCTGTTCGACACGCCCGTCGTGTTCCTGCCGCAGACCGCGATCCTCGGCACCGGCATCGTCACGAAGAAGCCGGCCGTCGTGCAGGTCGACGGCAGCGACGCGATCGCGATCCGCTCGACCGTGTTCCTCGCCCTCTCCTACGACCACCGCACGGTCGACGGCGCCGACGCGGCCCGCTTCCTGGTGGCCATCAAGGAGCGCCTCGAGGAGGGCTCGTTCGAGAACGACCTCGGCATCTGACGCCGCCACGCTGACGCGCCGCACTAGCGGCCCCCGTCGGTGAAGACGTCGCGGAGAAGCCATGCGGCCTCCGTCCTGATCATCAGGACGGAGGCCGTCGTCGTTCCCGGATCCGGACCGACGGCGACCACGGCGGAGGCGCCGTTCACGTCCACACGCACAGCGATGACGGCGGAGGCCGGTGCGCGGAGCGTCGCGAAGGCGGAGCCCCCGTCGACGCGGATCGGCGAGTCGGGGGTGGTCAGCGCCTCCGCGCAGGCGCTCTCCGAGCCGCCGCAGTGGCGGGCCGCCGCGAGAAGGGCCGTCGCCGCCTCCTCCGCCCCGAGCTCAGCGCGCGGCGGCCGGACCGTCGGCTCGGCGCTCGGCGTCGCCGGAGCCGGTGCCCGTGTCGGCGTCGCCACGGCTCTCACCGGAGGTGTCGGTGTCGCTCCCGCGGTCGCTGGCGCGGTCGCGGTCGCCGTCGCCGGTACCGGCCCCGTCGGAGCGCCAGGACTCGGTGCCGGCGTCCACGTCGACGGCACCGGCGCCGGCGTCCGCGTCGACGCGGCCGTCTCCGCTCCCGTGCTCCGGTCGGGGCCGAGGCCCGTCATCACCAGCGCGCCGACGAGGACGACGGCCGCGGTCACGAGGGGGCCGCGGCGGCGGACCACCAGCGCGCGCACCCGATCGCGCCAGCCGTCCAGCGGATGCGTGCGGCGGTGTCGCGCAGGCGGGCTCTCGACGACCCCGCTCGACCGCTCCCGGTCGGCCGCCGTCCCGGGCCGGTGAACCACGCGGAGGGGCAACGGCGCCGCGGAGCGGTAGAGGAGCGCCTCCAGCGCCGCGAGGTCGTCGTCGTCCCGCGGGCTCCCCCGCCAGGCAGGGCAGCTCCGACGGCAGCGTCCGAGGAGCCCGATCACCGCGGCCACGACGTCGGCCTCGGTCGATCCCGTCGGCGCCTCGGTGAGCAGCAGCACCGGACGTCCCTCCTCCGTCACTCCGATCGCCTCGGCACCGGGGAGCGGGTGGACTCCCGACGCCGCCGCGTCACGCAGGGCGCCGACGACCGGCGCGAGGAGGGTGACGACGACCCCCGGCGGCAGCACCGCACCGGACTCGAGCACCTGCTCGAGGGTCGAGACGACGGCCGGGGTGGTGAGGAGGACGGCTCCATCGGCGTGCACCCCGACGTCGACGAGGCGCTGCCGATGCTCGTGCGGCGCGAGCCGCTCGATCCCCGACCCCAGCGCGCCCTCCGCCCGCTCCTGCGAGAGCAGGAGAGCGTTCAGGAGCCGGCCGTCGCCGTCGCGGACGACCGGCCCGAGCGCTCCGGAGCCCACCACGGCGTGACCGGCGACCCACTCGAGCGGCTGTCCGCCGCTCCGTTCGCTCTCACCGCTCGCTGCCATGCTCCGAGGGTGCCGCGCGAGCCGGCTCGCCGGGGCGGCGGAGGCCCGGTCGGTGGACGGATCCGGTGTGCCGTCGCTGGGGAGGAGGGGAGGTCCGGCGGATCCGCTCGGATCGGTCTCCCCCACCGGGTCCGCTCGGTATCCTGGAGGAATGGCACGCAGCACGGAACCGTCGACGAAGGCGGTCAAGGAACCAGGACGTCTCAAGCAGATGTGGCAGGTGTTCCAGATGACCCGCCGCTACGACAGCAGCGCGGTCTGGATCATCCTGCTGGCGCTGCTGGTCCCGATCCTGATCGGGATCCTCCTCGGCGTCCTCCTCGGCGACGGCAACGGCTTCGTCATCGCGCTCTGGATCGTCGTCGGCGTGATGGCCGGACTCGTCGCCGGCCTCGCGGTCCTCTCCCGCCGCGCCGAGCGCGCCGCCTACGGGCAGATCGCCGGGCAGCCGGGCGCCGTGGGCGCCGTCCTGCGCAGCGGACTCCGCGGCACCTGGACCGGCGGCGAGATGCCGGTCGCCGTCAACGGCAAGACGCAGGACGCGGTCTACCGCGCCGTCGGCCGCGGCGGTGTCGTGCTGATCGCGGAGGGCCCGACCGGCCGCACCAAGCGCATGCTCGAGGATGAGCGCCGCAAGGTGACCCGCATCCTCCCCAACGTCCCCGTCACCTTCGTGAACGTCGGCCCCGACGAGGGCGCCGTCCCGCTGCACAAGGTGCCGCGCGCCCTCGCGAAGACGAAGAAGGTGCTGACCAAGGCGGAGGTGCTGGCCGTCAAGAACCGCCTCGCCTCGCTGAACACCTCGCTGCCGATCCCCAAGGGCGTCGACCCCTTCAAGGTGCGGCCGCAGCGCTCCCGCTGACGCACGGGACGAGCACACGAACGGGCCGGTCGGGATCACTCCCGCCGGCCCGTTCGTCGTTCCCGGACGACTGCCCGATCAGTAGCGGACGAGCACCGTGCCGGCGACCTTGTCGTGGAAGCCGCGCTGGTCCGAGTCCCAGACGAGGGCCGGGACGAGCACGGCGAGGAGCACCGAGCGCACCAGCGGACGCCAGACGCCGACCCAGCCGCCGCCGAGGCGGACGACGCGCAGACCGAGCAGCCGGTGGCCGATGCTCCCGCCGATGGTCGGGATGAACACCGCCTGCAGCACCACGAAGAGGACGATGCTCGCCCAGCGGTCGTAGCCGAAGAAGACGAAGGACAGCAGCGCGACGATCGCGAAGTCGACGGCGAGGGCGGCGAAGCGGCGACCGGGCCGGGCGATCGACATCCGGCCGGTCTCGGGGAGCCCGAGCCGCTCCCCCGGTCGCGTGCTCGGGGCGACGTCGGCGAAGGTCCTGCGCTCGGGTGCTGGCATCCTCCGATGCTACCCGCGCAGGCCGCGCGCCCGCCGGGAGCGGAGGCCGGCCGCGACACGCTCGGCGGGACCCCGTGTAACACGCCCGAAACACGAGGGACACGGCGGGGTAACCGCCGGTGACTACTGTGGAACGGCTGCGTCTGCAGCCACCCGTTACGCCATTGGAGACCTTTGCATGTTTAAAGATTCTTCCGAGGTGCTCAAGTTCATCAAGGACACGGACGTCAAGTTCCTCGACATCCGGTTCACCGATCTCCCCGGTGTCCAGCAGCACTTCAACATCCCCGCCTCGACGGTCGACGAGGAGTTCTTCTCCGTCGGCCAGCTCTTCGACGGGTCCTCGATCCGCGGATTCGCGAACATCCACGAATCGGACATGCAGCTGATCCCTGACGTGACCACCGCCTACGTGGACCCGTTCCGCGTCGAGCGCACGCTGATCATCGTCTTCGACATCTACAACCCGCGCAACGGCGAGATCTACTCGAAGGACCCGCGCCAGGTCGCCAAGAAGGCCGAGAAGTACCTCGCGTCGACCGGCATCGCCGACACCGCGTTCTTCGCCCCCGAGGCCGAGTTCTACATCTTCGACGACGTGCGCTACGAGGTCACCCAGAACTCCGCGTTCCACTCCGTCGACTCCGTCGAGGGCGCCTGGAACTCGGGCCGCGTCGAAGAGGGCGGCAACCTCGGCAACAAGACCCCCTACAAGGGCGGCTACTTCCCGGTCAGCCCGGTCGACAAGCAGGCCGACCTCCGCGACGACATCTGCCTCAAGCTGATCGACGCCGGCCTCATCCTCGAGCGCTCGCACCACGAGGTGGGCACCGGCGGCCAGGCGGAGATCAACTACCGATTCGACACGATGGTCCACTCCGCGGACGACATCCTGAAGTTCAAGTACATCGTCAAGAACACGGCCGAGCAGTGGGGCAAGACCGCCACGTTCATGCCGAAGCCCCTCTTCGGCGACAACGGCTCGGGCATGCACACCCACCAGTCGCTCTGGAACGACGGCAAGCCCCTGTTCTACGACGAGAACGGCTACGGCGGACTCTCGGACGTCGCACGCTGGTACATCGGCGGCCTGCTCAAGCACGCCCCCGCTGTCCTCGCGTTCACGAACCCGACGGTCAACTCGTACCACCGCCTGATCCCGGGCTTCGAGGCGCCGGTCAACCTGGTCTACTCGGCCGGCAACCGCTCCGCGTCGATCCGCATCCCGATCACGGGCACGAACCCGAAGGCCAAGCGCATCGAGTTCCGCGCGCCGGACGCCTCGGGCAACCCGTACCTCGCGTTCGCCGCGCAGCTGATGGCGGGCCTCGACGGCATCAAGAACCGCATCGAGCCGCACGAGCCGGTCGACAAGGACCTGTACGAGCTGCCCCCGGAGGAGGCCAAGCTCATCCCGCAGGTCCCCGCCTCGCTCGAGGAGGCCCTGGCCGCCCTCGAGGCCGACCACGACTTCCTGCTCCAGGGCGGCGTGTTCACCCAGGAGCTCATCGAGACCTGGATCGACTACAAGCGCGAGAAGGAGATCAAGCCCCTCGCGCAGCGCCCGCACCCCTTCGAGTTCGAGCTGTACTACGGCGTCTGATCCGACGCACCGCAGGGCTCGCGCACTGCACGAAGGGCCGTTCCTCCCCGGAGGAGCGGCCCTTCCGCGTTCCCGGACGGACCCGCGGGCGTCAGCGGTAGGTCGGCGCGTCGACCTCGACAGGGCCGTAGAAGCGGCGCTCGAAGACGGCGCGGGCCCGGCGGGTGACGCCGAGGTAGTCGTCCTCGAGCTGCGTCGCCGAATCGGCGGGGTACTCCAGGAGGCGTGCCACGCCGTCCAGCTGGCGGCGGTCGGCCGGCAGCACGTCGGCCGTGCGGTCGGTGAACAGGGTCATCGCCGAGCGCACCCGCGACGCGAGGAGCCAGGCCGCGCGCAGGCGCTCGGCGTCGGGCGGCGAGATCAGGTCCGCCTCCTCCGCCACGCTCAGCGCGGTCAGCGTCGAGGTGGTCCGCAGCGCGGGGATCGTGCGCGCGTGCTGGAGCTGCAGCAGCTGCACCAGCCACTCGACGTCGCTGAGCGAGCCGCGGCCGAGCTTGAGGTGGCGCTTCGGGTCGGCGCCCTGCGGCAGCCGCTCGCTCTCGACGCGGGCCTTGATCCGCTTCACCTCGCGGATGTCGCGGTCCGAGATCGCGGCCGGGTAGCGGACGCCGTCGGCCAGCTCCTCGAAGGCGGCGATCAGCGCCGCATCGCCGGCCACCCCTCGAGCGCGCAGCAGTGCCTGAGCCTCCCACGTCAGCGACCAGCGGGCGTAGTAGGCGCGGTAGGAGTCGAGGGAGCGCACCAGCGGGCCGTTCTTGCCCTCGGGGCGCAGATCGGCGTCGAGGTCGAGCGGGAGGCGCGAGTCCTCGGTGAGGCGCACGAGCTCGGCGACCAGGAACTGCGCGTAGAGCTGCGCCTCGTGCGGATCCGCCTCGCCCGGTCGCTGCACGTACATCACGTCGGCGTCCGAGCCGAAGCCCAGCTCCGCTCCCCCGTAGCGCCCCATGCCGATCACGGCGAACTCAGCGGCGGATCCGCGGCGACCGGTGCTCGAGCGGCGGACGGCCGCGAGCACGCCGCCCAGGAGCGCGGAGATGATGTCGGAGAGGCTCGTCGCGATCTCCTCGATGGTGCTGAGGCCGAGGACGCCGCCCATCGCGGTGCGGAGCACCTCCCGGCGGCGCATCCCCCGCAGCGCCGTGGCGACGGCCTCCGGAGTCTCGTGCCGCGCCAGCACGGCGCGCACCTCCTCGGCCAGCCCCTCGGCGCTGCGCGGCCGCAGCGCGTCGTCGTCCTCGAGCCAGGCCGCCGACTCCGGAATGCGGTCGAGCAGTTCGCCGACGAAGCGCGAGCCGGACAGGACCGTCGTCAGGCGCTTCGCGGCCCCGGAGGAGTCGCGCAGCATCCGGAGGAACCAGGGCGTGCCGCCGAGGGTGTCGCTGAGGCGCCGGAAGGCGAGGAGCCCGTAGTCGGGGTCCGCCCCGTCGGCGAACCACTGCAGCATGACGGGGACGAGGTGGCGCTGGATGCTCGCGCGCCGAGAGACGCCCGAGGTCATCGCGGCGATGTGGCCGAGGGCGCCGCGGGCGTCCGCGAAGCCGATCGCCGCCAGTCGCGCCTCCGCCTGACCGGTCGACAGCTCGATCCCGCCGTCGGGCAGCGCCGCCACCGCGGAGAGCAACGGGCGGTAGAACAGCCGCTCGTGCAGCCCGCGCACCCGGTGCTTGATGGAGTTCCAGACGACGAGGAGCTCCTCGGCGCTGCGGGCGAGTCCGCTCGCCCGTGCCAGGGTGCGCAGCTCGTGCTCGTCCCGCGGCATCAGGTGGGTGCGCCGGAGCCTGCGCAGCTGGAGCCGGTGCTCGAGCAGGCGCAGTGCGCGGTAGTCCTGCGCGAACTCCTCCGCCGCCGCGCGGCCGATGTAGCCGCGGTCGGCGAGAGCACCGAGGGCCAGCAGGGTGCCCGGCATGTGGATCTCGTCGTCGGTCTGGCCGTGCACGAGCTGGAGCAGCTGGACCGTGAACTCGATGTCGCGCAGCCCGCCCGGGCCGAGCTTGATCTGGTAGTGGACGTCGTTCTGCGGGATGTTCTCGGTGACGCGCTCGCGCATCCGCTGCACCGACTCGACGAAGTTCTCCCGCGACGCGCTCGACCAGACCTTCGGCGCAACGGCGGCGACGTAGGCGCGGCCGAGCTCGAGGTCGCCCGCGAGCGGGCGGGCCTTCAGCAGGGCCTGGAACTCCCAGCTCTTCGCCCAGCGGTCGTAGTAGGTGATGTGCGACTCCAGGGTCCGCACGAGCGCGCCCTGCTTCCCCTCCGGCCGCAGGTTGGGGTCGACCTCCCAGAGCTCCGGCTCGAGCGCGAGCGCGGAGGTGCCGCGCATCAACAGGACGGCGAGCCGAGTCGCGATGTCGATCGCGCGGGCGTTCGAGAGGCCGCGCTCGGGGTCGCCCTCGGCTACGAAGATGACGTCGACGTCGCTGACGTAGTTGAGCTCGGAGGCGCCGGCCTTGCCCATCCCGATGACGGCGAAGCGGGTCGCCACGACCTCCTCGCGAGAGAAGCGACCGGGTCCGGAGCCCGCGATCAGGTCGGCGCGCGCCACGGCGAGCGACGCCTCCAGGGCCGCCCCCGCCAGATCGGCGAGGGTCCGGGCGACCCTGTCGATCGCCGCGACGGGATCCGCCTGGCCGAGATCGTGCACGACGACGCGAGTGAGCAGTCGGCGGTAGCGGACCCGCAGGGCCGTCCAGCCGTCCTCCTCGTGCAGCGCCGCGACACCGTCGACGGCGCCGACCGAGTCGAGCAGCTCCTGCTTGAGCTCACCGCGACCCGGA
Source organism: Rathayibacter sp. VKM Ac-2929 (assembly GCF_022815495.1). Classification (NCBI taxonomy): domain Bacteria; kingdom Bacillati; phylum Actinomycetota; class Actinomycetes; order Micrococcales; family Microbacteriaceae; genus Rathayibacter; species Rathayibacter sp. VKM Ac-2929. The sequence goes on along the minus strand of NZ_JALGRV010000002.1, from coordinate 857,198 downwards.
AGGACCCGGACGGGGTCGAGGAAGCCGATGAGCTCGTCCGGCCGGCGCTGCAGGAAGTCCGCGAGACCGGAGGACGCCCCCAGGACGAGCAGTAGCCGCGTGATCGCGGCGTCGTCCGCGAGCACCGCGTCCATCCGGTCGCGGTGACTGCGCAGCAGATCGAGCAGCGCGCCGAGCGCCGCGTCGGGATCGGCCACCGTCGCGAAGGCCGGCACCACCGACTCGAGCGAGCGGCCCGCGAGCTCCTCCGCCTCGGCGAGCCGAGCCCCGGTCTCGCCGAGTGCGGCGAAACCGAGGCGTGCGACCTCGCTCAGCGTGCGTTCGCGGGGCATGGCGGGAGGGGTCAGAGCATCTCGAGGTTGCTGCGCAGCTCGTACGGGGTGACCTGGGCGCGGTACTCGGCCCAGTCCTTCCGCTTGTTGAGCAGCACGAAGTTGAACACCTGCTCGCCGAGCGTCTCGGCGACGAGCTCCGACTCCTCCATCAGCGAGATCGCGCGGTCGAGGCTCGCCGGCAGCGGGCTGTAGCCCAGGGCGCGGCGCTCGGCGTCCGACAGCGTCCAGACGTTGTCCTCGGCCTCGGCGGGGAGCTCGTAGCCCTCCTCGATGCCCTTGAGTCCCGCGGCCAGCAGCAGCGAGTACGCGAGGTAGGGGTTCGCGGCCGAGTCGAGCGCGCGGTACTCGATGCGCGAGGACTGGCCCTTGTTGGGCTTGTACAGCGGCACGCGGACGAGCGCGGAGCGGTTGTTGTGGCCCCAGGACACGTAGCTCGGCGCCTCGTCGCCGCCCCAGAGGCGCTTGTAGGAGTTGACGAACTGGTTCGTCACCGCGGTGATCTCGGGGGCGTGCTTGAGCAGCCCGGCGATGAACTGGCGGCCGAGCTTGGACAGCTGGTACTGCGCGCCCTGCTCGTAGAACACGTTCATGTCGCCCTCGAAGAGCGAGAGGTGCGTGTGCATGCCCGAGCCGGGGTGGCCGGAGAGCGGCTTGGGCATGAAGGTCGCGTAGACGCCCTGCTCGATCGCCACCTCCTTGATGACCGTGCGGAAGGTCATGATGTTGTCGGCCGTGGTCAGCGCGTCCGCGTAGCGGAGGTCGATCTCGTTCTGGCCGGGGCCCGCCTCGTGGTGGCTGAACTCGACCGAGATGCCGAGGTCCTCGAGCATCCGGACCGAGCGGCGGCGGAAGTCGTGCGCCGTGCCGCCGGGGACGTTGTCGAAGTAGCCGGCGGAGTCGACGGGCTCGGGCCCCTCCGCGCCGAAGGTCGACGACTTCAGCAGGTAGAACTCGATCTCGGGGTGCGTGTAGAACGTGAAGCCGCGCTCGGCCGCCTTCGCGAGCGTGCGCTTGAGCACGTTCCGCGGGTCGGCGACGGCGGGCTGGCCGTCCGGCGTGGTGATGTCGCAGAACATCCGCGCCGTCGGATCGATCTCGCCGCGCCACGGCAGGATCTGGAAGGTCGACGGATCCGGGTGCGCCAGCACGTCGGCCTCGTAGGAGCGGGTCAGTCCCTCGATCGCGGAGCCGTCGAAGCCGAGACCCTCGGCGAACGCCCCCTCGACCTCGGCCGGCGCGATCGCGACCGACTTGAGCGTGCCGACGACGTCCGTGAACCAGAGGCGAACGAATTTGATCCCTCGCTCTTCAATGGTGCGAAGAACGAAGTCCCGTTGCTTGTCCATCAAGGCCCTTCCTGTTTCGCTCCCAGGCTAGTGGCTCCGCCCCTCCCCTGCTGGGCGCCCGGCCGTTCCCCGCGGAGCCCTGACGGGGCGCGGATAGACTCGACCGCATGTCAGCGCAGCCCGTGAAACGCGTGAGAACCCGCCACTTCCAGACCGCGAAGGACTCGGGGGTGCGGATCACCGGGCTCACCAGCTACGACGTGCTCACGGCCCGCATCTTCGACCAGGCGGGCATCGACTTCCTGCTCGTGGGCGACTCCGCCGGCAACACCGTGCTCGGCTACGACACGACCCTGCCGGTCACGGTGGACGAGCTGATCCCGCTGGCCCGCGCCGTCGCGGGTGCCGTCGAGCGCGCGTTCGTCGTCGCCGACCTGCCCTTCGGCTCCTACGAGTCGGGCCCGGACGACGCGCTGCACACCGCCTTCCGCTTCATGAAGGAGACGCACGCGCACGCCGTGAAGCTCGAGGGCGGCGTCCGCTCCGCGGAGCAGATCCGGCGGATCGTCGAGGCCGGCATCCCGGTGATGGCGCACATCGGCTTCACCCCGCAGAGCGAGCACGGCCTCGGCGGGCACATGATCCAGGGCCGCGGCGAGGGGATCGAGCAGCTGCTCGCCGACGCCCGTGCCGTCCAGGACGCCGGCGCGTTCGCCGTCGTGCTCGAGATGGTGCCGAGCGAGGCCGCCCGCCGGGTCACCGAGGAGCTCAGCATCCCGACGATCGGCGTCGGTGCCGGCCCGCACGTGGACGGTCAGCTGCTCGTGTGGACGGACTTCGCCGGGCTGACCACCGGCCGCGTGCCGCGCTTCGTCAAGCAGTACGCCGACCTGCGCGGTGTCCTCACCGGCGCGGTGACCGCGTTCCGCGAGGACGTCGAGGCCGGCGCGTACCCCGGAGCCGAGCACAGCTACGAGTAGCGGGGCGCGACCCGGCTCAGCGTGGGATCAGCGATCCTCCGCGTCCTCCTCGTCCCAGCGGCGGGTGTTCTCGCGCATCTTCTCGAGGGCGTGCGACGCCTCCTCGCGGGACGAGTAGGGGCCCGCGCGGTCGACGGACGGGGACTGGAAGCCCTGCTCCACCGCGCCGGACTTGAGGTTGTACCACCAGGAGTTCGCATCACCGTCAGACATGTCGCGATCCTACGCCGGGGCCGGTCGCCGGTCGCTCCCCCTCGCGCCTCGCTAGCATGGCCGGTATGACTGCTGCTGCGACCGCGATCGGAATCGACATCGGAGGGACCGGCATCAAGGGGGCGTACGTCGACCTCGGCGAGGGCGCCCTCCTCAGCGACCGGATGAAGGTCGCCACCCCCGAGGGCGGACGCCCGAAGGACATCGTCGCCACGGTGCAGCAGATCCTGGGCATGCTCCCGGACGCACCGGCCGACACCCCCGTCGGGATCTGCTTCCCGGCCGCCGTGGTGCACGGGCGCACCATGTCCGCCGCGAACGTCTCGGATGAGTGGATCGGCCTCGAGGCCGAGAAGCTGTTCGAGGACGCCATCGGCCGCGACATCTTCTTCGTGAACGACGCCGACGCCGCCGGGTACGCCGAGTCGCGCTTCGGCGCGGCGAAGGACAAGAAGGGCCTGGTCCTGATGACCACGCTCGGCACCGGCATCGGCACCGCGCAGATCTACGACGGCGTCCTCATCCCCAACGCCGAGCTCGGCCACCTCGAGATCCACGGCGGCGACTACGAGAAGAAGGCGTCCTTCGCCGCGAAGGAGCGGGACGACCTCGACTACAAGCACTGGGCCAAGCGCCTGCAGCGCTACTACTCCCACCTCGAGGCGCTTCTCTGGCCGGACCTGATCATCGTCGGCGGCGGCATCTCGAAGCACCACGAGGAGTTCCTGCCCCTGCTCGACCTGCGCACCCCGATCGTGCCGGCCGCCCTGCGCAACAACGCGGGCATCCTCGGGGCAGCGGCCCTGGCAGGCGGCGGCGTCCGCCGCTGAGGCGGCGCCTCCTTCCGCGGCGGTCCCCGCCCGCCGCGGCGCCGTCGGCCCCGACAGGTGGCCGCGTTCCGCAGGGCGTCTCGCCCTCGGCTACGACGAAACGCTGGCACGCGTTTCGCCGGTGAGCCTCGCTCCGCGAGAGCGGCCGGCAGGGTCGGCGCCTCTGACGTCCGCCCCTCCATGCTGGTCGAGTAGCCGCAGAGCGGCGTATCGAGACCCACGTCACCGAACGGCGGTCCCAGGCACTCGTGCAGCAGGGCGGGATCTCGATATGCACTCTCCGAGGGCTACTCGATCGGCATGCGCGCGAGGACGGCGCTCTTCAGGAGCATGCGGAAGCAGGGCCGAGGCGAGCCGGAGAAACGCGTGCCAGCGTCTCTCCGGAGCCGAACGCGAGACGCTCCGCGAAACGCGACCACGCACCCAGACCGACCGCGGCGCGGCGGGCAGGGACCGCCGCGCAAAGGGGCGCAGCCGGCCACGAGACGCGAAAGGCCCCGCTGTGCGGGGCCTTTCGTGGCGAAGGGGTCGGCTATTACGCCGGGTTCTGTTCACGCCGCGCCTCTCGGCGGGCGCTGGACGGCCATCTCTCTCGGGGGCACGTCGCCGTGACCCTCCAGCGGTCTACCCGAGGACCCGACGAGCAGCCGCATCGTCCTCTGTCTGACCTTGCTCCGGGCGAGGTTTACCGAGCGGACCGGATCACTCCGGCCCCTGGTGGTCTCTTACACCACCGTTTCACCCTTACCGCGGGCCGGGGCCCGTGGCGGTCTGTTCTCTGTGGCACTGTCTCGCGGGTCACCCCGGGTGGGTGTTACCCACCGCCCTGCTCTGCGGAGCCCGGACGTTCCTCGGCGCCGGGGCTCTCACCCCGGCGACGCGACCGTCTTGCCGGCCCGTTCGCGGAACCAGTGTACGGGCCGGGTCAGGCGAGCGTCGACTCGTCGCCGCGGACGAGGATGCAGCCGCTGTCGGGGCAGAGCACGACCTGGTCGGGCGCGGTGGTGCGGATCCAGGCGAGGTCGGACTCGGTGAGGGCGACGCCGCTCCCCTCCGACACCTTGCCACGCAGGAGCGCCGCGCCGACGCCGTAGCGGGCGCGCTGCTTCTCGTAGAGCTCCACCAGGTCGGCCGGGATCTTCTCGACGAGCGAGGCGCGGTCGCGGGCGAGCGCCTCCTGCTTGCCGGCGAGCTTCTCCGCCTGGGCGTCGCGCTCCTCGGCGAGGGTCGCGATGCCCGCGACGACCTCGTCGCGCTCGGCCTGGGCGGCGGCGACCTCGGCCTCGATGCCCTCGATCCGCTCCATCAGCGTCAGCTCGATGTCCTCGAGGTCGCCGCGGCGCTTGACCAGCGAGGTGATCTCTCCCTCGAGTGCGGCGATGTCCTTCGCGGACGAGGCGGTCTGCAGGCGGTCGCGGTCGCGGGCGAGGCGCTTGTCGACGACCTCGACGTCGGACTCGATGCGGCCGAGCTCGGTGCGGGCGTCCTCCAGCCGGCCGTTGCGCTCCGCGAGGGTGCGGCGGGTCTCGTTGTCGCGGGTCTGCATCGCCTTGATCGCCGCGATCTGCGGCAGGGTGGCGACGGCGTGACGGAGCTGGTTGCCCCTCGTGTCGAGACTCTGCAGAGTCAGGAGCTCTCGCTGGTCGGCGGGGCTGGCAATCACGTCGCGGTCCTCGTTCCCGGCACGGAGGGTGGGCGTGCCGGCTCCATTCTCGCGCGCTCGCGGAGCGTCAGTGGACGATCGCGAAATCCCAGGGGTCGGTGCGGGTCTCGCTGACGTCGACGACGACCCCGGGAAGCGCGGTGCGCAGAGCGGTCGCGGCGACGTCGAGCCAGAGCCACTCGCTCGCCCAGTGCGAGACGTCGAGGAGCGCCGGACCGGTGCCGTGGCGGGCCTTCTCGCGCGCCTCGGAGGCCGGGTGGTGCCGGAGGTCGGCTGTGATGTAAACGTCGCTCGTGCGGACGGCGGGGCTGTCGAGGAGGGAGTCCCCGGCTCCGCCGCAGAGCGAGACCCGGCGGACGGGCGCCTCGTAGTCGCCGGCGGCACGGACTCCTCCGGCGGTCGCGGGCAGCAGCTCGGCCACGGCGCGGGCGAGACGGCCGAGCGTGACCTCCTCGGCGAGGTCGCCGACGCGGCCGAGGCCGACCGACGGATCCTCGCCGGGGACCAGCGGCGTCGTGCCGGTGAGCCCGAGCCGGGTCGCAATGACGTCGGAGACGCCGTCCGCGACGATGTCCGCGTTGGTGTGCGCGGAGACGAGCGCACAGCCGTGCCGGATGAGCTCGGCGAGCAGGCGGCCCTTGTAGCCGTCCTCCGCGATCGAGGTGACCCCGCGGAGCAGGAGCGGGTGGTGGGCCAGGAGGAGCTGGTAGCCGCCGTCGACGGCCTCGGAGACGGTGTCGGCGACGACGTCGACCGTGAGGAGTATCCGCTCGACCTGCGCAGCCGGGTCACCGGTGACCAGACCGGGAGCGTCCCAGTCCTCAGCGGCCCCCTCGGGCCAGAGACGGTCGATGACGGCGTGGACGTCGCGCAGCGTGGGCATGCGTCCAGGGTAGGGCCGCCGCTCCCCCGCCGGAGTGCACCTCAGTGCGCGTGGTCGGTCTCGACGGCGCGGATGGCGGCGTCGGAGCTGCCGACCTCGTCGTCGAGGTCCGCGGCGAGGAAGTCCTCCGACTCCGGAAGGCGCACGGTGAGCCCGGCGTACTGCTCGACCGCCAGCTCGCCGCTCAGCCCGGACGCTGCGAGGACGTGGCCGCCGACGGAGCCGCTCGAGTCGACGAAGTGGGTGTGCAGCCCGGCGACGCTGATCCCCTGGAACGGCTTCGGGCCGTAGAAGCCGACGATCGTGCCCTCGACGTCGCTCAGGTGCACCTCGCGCTGGTCGCGCATCGCGTCCGCCAGGCGGAGGTACGGCTTCACCTGGGCGATCGGCTGCCGCAGCGTCAGGTACTCCACGCGGCCTCGGAGACGGACGCCGACGAACACGTTCAGGCTCGGCACGGTCCGCCGCACCGCCGTCAGCAGGGCGTCGAGCGACGGCACCGCCTCGACCGACTCCGTGCTGTCCGGAGCGAACCGGGCCAGCTCGGCGAACGCGATCGTGTCCTCCGGCTCGAGGACGACGACCGAGCCGTCGCCGCGGAACAGCCGGTGCACGCCGTCGAGCACGACGAGCTCGCCCTCCATGTGGTCGCCGCAGCCCAGCCCGAAGTCGCCGGCCTCGTCGGCCTCGGCGCGCGTGACGACGCCGTCGAACAGACCGGCCAGCAGCGCGTCGACGATCGAGAACTGGGTGATGAGGCCGCGCGGCGCGGTCGGAGTCGGCATCCCGCCATTCTGGCGGAGCGCTCAGCTCTCCAGCGCCAGCCGGTACCGCTCGCGCGCCGTCCGGAGACGAGAGAAGCCCCGCACTTCCGGAGAAGTGCGGGGCTTTCTTTCTTGCGGTGGATCCGAGGGGATTCGAACCCCTGACCCCCTGCATGCCATGCAGGTGCGCTACCAGCTGCGCCACGGACCCTTGGTGCGCTTCTCGGACTCGAGGTACCGGCCTTGCGGCCCGCTCCTCCGCCCGGCGGAAGCAACTCGAATAAACTACAACACGAAGCGCGTGGAGTGAAATCGAGCGGCGACGCCGGGCGTGTTCCTCAGTTCGAGGAGGCCGCGGAGTCGGCGGGAACGGCGTTCGCCAGCGTGATCGGGACCACGGGGCAGTCCTTCCAGAGGCGCTCCAGCGAGTAGTACATCCGGTCCTCCTCGTGGAAGACGTGGACGACGAGGTCGCCGAAGTCGAGCAGGATCCAGCGTCCCTCGGCGCGGCCCTCGCGGCGCAGGAGCTTGGCGCCGGACTCGTTGAGGCGGTCCTCCACCTCGTTGGCGATGGCGACGACGTTGCGCTCGGAGCGCCCCGTCACCAGGAAGAAGATGTCGACGAGCGGCAGCGGTCCCGAGACGTCCAGCGCGACGAGGTCCTCCCCGCCCTTGGAGTCGGCGGCGGTGGCCGCGAGGTCGAGCAGGGCGCGGGCGGAAGCGGTCGCAGTCATGAAGCCTTCAGTGTCGGTGGTGGATCAGAAGATGTTGAGGACGAAGCCGCCGATGAACAGCGCGATCGAGGCGACCAGCAGCACGGCGGCGGTGATGGCCAGCACGACGGGGACGCTGACGGCGCGGCGCTTCTGCGGGGCGATCATCGCGGTGCCCGCGGCGTGCGTGGAGACGGCGCTCGACGCCCGGACGGGCTCCGAGTCGGAGGCGGGCTGCTCGCGGTCGATGCGGTCGACGTAGCGGTCGACATCGGGCGAGTCGTAGAGGTTGGGGTGCTGACCGGTGGAGCCGAGGCTCCGCGGCAGGTCGAAGGAGCCCGTGACGAGCACCTCCCCCGTGTCCGTGCGGACCGGAGACGCGTCGCCCGCGGTCGGCAGGATCAGGGCGTTCGTCGTGGTGACGGCGCCCGTCGCGGCGACTCCGCTCGCGATGAGGGAGTCGAAGGAGGCGTCGACCTCCTCCTTGGACTTGCTGTCGAGCTCGTCGGTGATGGCCAGGTGCTCGATCGGCGGGTGGAAGCTGCCGGTGATCTCTGTGGCCTTCTCGTCCGCGATGTCGAGCGTGCCGACGGTGGCGAAGAGGGCGGTGTTGAGCTTGGGCTGCTCGGGCTCGTCGTCCGACTGCTCGGACTCGTCGGCCGGCTGCTCGACGTCGGACACCTCGGGAGCGGTCTCCTCGGCAGCGGTCTCCTCGGCGGCGGCGTCGGGCTCGGTCTTCGCCGACTCCTGCGCGGCGTCGGCAGGCGCGGCCTCGGGGGTCGCGGCGACCTGCTCGGCCTGCTGCTGGGCGAGCAGCGCGCGGAGCTCGCGGCGGGTGAGCGTGCTGCGATCGACGCCCTCGGGCAGCACGACCTCGATGGCGGAGGTACTGAGCTCGGGCTCGGGGGCGGGGGTCGGCGCGACGACGGGGACGCGCAGGGCCTGGGTCGCGGTGAGGACGGGCATCTCGCCCGCGGCAGTGACGGACGCGGTCGCGGCGCGGCGGGAGGTCGTCGGTGCGGCGGCGGGCGCTGCGCCGGCCGCGGCTCGCTCGCGCTCGCGGATCTCGCGCCGGGTGAGCGGCGCGCCCTCGTGCTGAACTGTCATGTCGTGCTCCGATACAGGTGGTGCTTCGAGATGTACTGGACGACACCGTCGGGAACCAGATACCAGACCGGATCACCCCGGTTCACGCGGCTCCGACAGTCCGTCGAGGAAATCGCTAGCGCCGGAATTTCCAACAACGATACGTCCTGAGCCGGCAATCCCGAAACGGACAGGGCGTGACCCGGCCGGCTGACGGCGACGAAGTGCGCCAGCTCCCAGAGCTCGTCGTAGTCCTTCCAGCTCAGGATCTGCTCGACGGCGTCGGCTCCCGTGATGAAGAACAGCTCGGCGTCGGGGTGGGCGAGGTGGATGTCGCGGAGCGTGTCGATCGTGTACGTCGTGCCGATGCGGTCGATGTCGACGCGGCTGACGGTGAAGCGCGGGTTGGACGCGGTCGCGATGACCGTCATCAGATAGCGGTGCTCCGGCGGCGTGACCGTCTTCTTGTGCCACGGCCGGCCGGTCGGCACGAAGACGACCTCGTCGAGGTCGAAGGACTGCGCCACCTCGGAGGCGGCGACGAGGTGCCCGTGGTGGATCGGGTCGAAGGTGCCACCCATCACGCCGATGCGCGGACGCCGCGGGTCTCCGCTCGCGGCGGACGTCACGATCGCAGGGCCGCCGGACTAGTGGCCGTGGCCGTGGGAGTCGTGGGAGCCGGCACCGGTCTTGTGCGAGTGGCGGTTGGCTACGTCGCGGTAGCTCCACGTGACGAAGCCGAGCGCGGTGAAGGCGACGACGGCGATCAGCCCGTAGACGATGGTCGGCATCGGCAGCTCGGTGTGCGCTGCTTCAGCGAGGACGGTCGTCACGAGGGACATGCGGTGCTCCTTGGAATCGGGATCGCCCACTCAGGGCGTCGTCGAGTCTACCCGGACACCGCCGCGAGCCGGGTGCGGCGCTAGGAGCGGACCTGACCGGACCCGCGCAGCAGCCACTTCGTGCTCGTCAGCTCGGGCAGTCCCATCGGGCCGCGGGCGTGCAGCTTCTGCGTCGAGATGCCGACCTCGGCGCCGAAGCCGAACTCGCCGCCGTCGGTGAAGCGGGTGGAGGCGTTCACCATCACCACCGCGGAGTCGACCTCGGCGAGGAAGCGCTCGGCGCTGCGCAGGTCGTTGGTGACGATCGACTCGGTGTGGTGGGTGGAGTAGCGGGCGATGTGGTCCATCGCCGCGTCGAGATCGTCGACGACGGCGACTGCGATGTCGAGAGAGTAGTACTCGGCCGTCCAGTCCTCCGCGGTGGCGGGCACCGCATCGGCGACGATCGCGCGGACCCGCTCGTCGCCGTGCACGGTCACTCCGGCGGCGGCGAGGCGGCCGAGGACGGGCGGCAGGAGGCGCTCGGCGGCGTCGCGGTGCACGAGCAGCGTCTCGAGCGCGTTGCAGGTGCTCGGGCGCTGGGTCTTGGCGTTGTGCACGATGTCGACGGCCCACTGCTCGTCCGCGCTCGCGTCGAGGAAGACGTGCACCACTCCGGCGCCCGTCTCGATCACCGGCACGGTCGACTCGGTCACGACCGACTCGATCAGGCCGGCGCTGCCGCGGGGCACGAGCACGTCGACGTAGCCGCGGGCGCGCATCAGAGCCTTGGCGCCCTCGCGGCCGAAGTCGTCGACCGTCTGGATCAGCTCGGCGGGCAGGCCGACGGAGGCGACCGCCTCCTGCAGCAGCTCGACGAGGACGCGGTTGGTGTTCTCGGCCGCGCTGCCGCCGCGGAGGATCACGGCGTTGCCGCTCTTGAGCGCGAGGGCGGCGATGTCGATCGTGACGTTGGGGCGCGCCTCGTAGATGGCGCCGACGACGCCGAAGGGCACGCGCACCTGGGTGAGCGAGGCGCCGTTGGGCAGGTTCGAGCCTCGGACCGTCTGGCCGACCGGGTCGACGAGACCGGCGACCGCGACCACGGCGTCGGCGAGCGAGCCGAGACGCGCCTCGTCGAGACGGAGGCGGTCCTGCAGCCCGGCGCTCATGCCGTTCTCCCGGCCGTTCGCGAGGTCGAGCCCGTTCGCCGGGACGACCCGCTCGACGGATCCGCGGACGGCGTCGGCGATCGCGAGCAGGGCGCGGTTCTTGAGGTCGGTCGTCGCGCTGCGCAGGGACCGCGAGGCCGTGCGGGAGGCGGCGAACCGCTCGGTCAGGACGGAGCTGTCGAGGGTCGTCTGCGGCATCCGGCCAGTGTATTCGCCGACGGCGCCTCGCCGAGGGCGGTGCCGAGGAGTCAGACCTCCTCGGCGTCGCCCACCAGGTCGTCCTCGTCGGAGACGCGCCAGACGCCGCCCTGGCGCTCGCGGTCGAGCTCGGCGCGGGCGGCCGCCTTGGCGTCCATCCGCTCGAGGTAGTTGTCGCGACGCTCGGCGCGGGTCTTGCGGTTGTTCTCCTCGAGGCGGAGGTCGGTGCCGCGCGGGGCGGTGATCAGCTCCGCCGTCGAGGTGAGCGTGGGCTCCCAGTCGAAGACGACGCCGTCGCCCGGGCCGATGACGACGGTCGAGCCGGCGACGGCCCCGGCCGAGAAGAGGCCGTTCTCGACGCCGAGCTTCGCGAGCCGGTCGGCGAGGAAGCCGACGGCCTCGTCGTTCGTGAAGTCGGTCTGCGCGACCCAGCGCTGCGGCTTGGTGCCGAGCACGCGGTAGACGTTGCCGTAGGAGCCGCCCTCGACGCGGATCTCGTAGTCCTTCTCGTCGACGGCGCGCGGGCGGATGGTGATCCGCTCGACCTTGGGCTCGGCCGCGAGGGCGAGACGGTGCTGCTCGACGATCTCGCCGAGGGCGAAGGTCAGCTGGCGCAGTCCCGAGTGGGAGACGGTCGAGATCTCGAAGACGCGGTAGCCGCGGGCCTCGAGGTCGGCGCGGACGAAGTCGGCGAGCTCCTGGGCCTCCGGCACGTCGACCTTGTTCAGGGCGATCAGCTGCGGGCGCTCGAGGAGCGGCACCTGGCCGTCGCCGACCGGGTACGCGGCCAGCTCGCCGAGGATGATGTCGAGGTCGGTCAGCGGGTCGCGGCCCGGCTCGAGCGTGGCGCAGTCGAGCACGTGCACGAGAGCGGTGCAGCGCTCGACGTGGCGGAGGAACTCCAGGCCCAGGCCCTTGCCCTCGCTCGCGCCCTCGATCAGGCCGGGGACGTCGGCGACGGTGTAGCGCGACTCCCCCGCCTGGACGACGCCGAGGTTGGGGGCGAGGGTGGTGAACGGGTAGTCGGCGATCTTCGGCTTCGCCGCGGAGATGGCCGCGACGAGGCTGGACTTGCCGGCCGAGGGGAAGCCCACGAGCGCGACGTCGGCGACGGTCTTCAGCTCGAGGACGACGTCGCCCTCCCAGCCGGGAGTGCCGAGCAGCGCGAAGCCGGGGGCCTTGCGCTTGGTGGTCGCGAGCGAGGCGTTGCCGAGGCCGCCCTGGCCGCCGGGGGCGATGACGAAGCGGAGCCCCGGCTCGTCCATGTCGAGCAGCTCCTCGCCCGTGGGCGACTTGACGACGGTCCCGACCGGGACCATCAGCTCGAGGAGGTCGCCGTTGCCGCCGGCGCGGTGGTCGCCCATCCCGGGGCCGCCGTTCGCCGAGGAGCGGTGCGGGTGGCGGTGGAAGGCGAGCAGCGTCGTGGTCTGCGCGTCGGCGACGAGGACGATGTCGCCGCCGTGACCGCCGTTGCCGCCGTCGGGGCCGGCCAGCGGCTTGAACTTCTCGCGGCGGACGGAGACGCAGCCGTTGCCGCCGTGCCCGGCGCGCAGGTGCAGCGTGACGTTGTCGACGAAGGTGACCATGGTGTGTTCCGTCCGATGGGGAGGTGGCGGCGTCGGAGTGTCCGACGCCGGGTGCCGAGGTGCGCGGCGCCCACGAGCCCGGGGCTCGCAGTGAGGGTGCCGCAGCAACGCGCAAGGGGCGAGCCGAAGCCCGCCCCTTGCGTCCTGTGCCTGCTCGGCCGAGGAGAGCTGCCTAAGCGGCGGCCACCACGATGTTGACGACCTTGCGGCCGCCCTTCTGGCCGAACTCGACCGCACCGGCCGAGAGGGCGAACAGGGTGTCGTCGCCGCCACGACCGACGTTGACGCCGGGGTGGAAGTGGGTGCCGCGCTGGCGGACGATGATCTCGCCCGCGCTGACGACCTGACCGCCGAAGCGCTTCACGCCGAGACGCTGCGCGTTCGAGTCGCGACCGTTGCGGGTGGAGCTTGCGCCCTTCTTGTGTGCCATTTCTCATCTCCTCGAGACCGGGGGGCCGCAGCCCCGTGCTGATGCTCTGCGGAGCGATGGCTCCCGCCGCAGATCAGCGAAGTGTGGGTGTTACTTGATGCCCGTGACCTTGACGCGCGTGAGGTCCTGACGGTGCCCCTGGCGCTTCTTGTACCCGGTCTTGTTCTTGAACTTCTGGATGATGATCTTCGGACCGCGGAGCTCCTCGAGCACCTCGGCCGTGACCGACACCTTCTCGAGCGCCGCGGCGTCCGAGGTGATGGAGTCCCCGTCGACGAGGAGCACGGCAGCCAGCTGCACGGTGCCGTTCTCGTCGGCCTTGATGCGGTCCATCGTCACGATGGTGCCGACCTCGACCTTCTCCTGCCGGCCACCGGCGCGCACAACTGCGTAAACCACTTCTCGTACCTGTTTTCTCATCTGGACGGCGCGTGAGCGCTGTCCGGGGCTTGTAAGGACGGGGTCGGACCCCGGTCTTCCCGGTCGTACCCGTCTCTCGTACGGGACGAGGGGACCGGCACCGCGGCTCGCATCCCGTGAGGGACCGAGCGGCAACGGAAATCTGCGTGAGCACATGGATCGCGCCACACCAACGGTCAAGAGTACGGGATCCGTGCTCCCCGGTCAAACGCGCACCGCCCCGGAGGGGGTACCGCTCGACCGACGACCCCGTCACGATAGTGCAGGCCGTGCCGCGGATCGGGCAGGCGCGCCGCCTACGATCGACGGATGGCGATCCTCCTCGATGCGGCGCGCTGGCCCGCCCACGACACGCTCTGGGCCCACCTCGTCAGCGACTCCTCCCTGGAGGAGCTGCACGACTTCGCGCGCCGCGTCGGGCTGCCGGAGCGCGGCTTCGACCTCGACCACTACGACGTGCCCGCCGCGCGTCGCGAGGAGCTGCTGGCGGCGGGTGCCGTGCCCGTGGGCAGCCGGGAGCTGGTCGAGCGGCTCCGCGACAGCGGCCTGCGGGTGAAGGGCCGGGACCGGGACGCGGAGAGGGCCCGGCGCCGGCTCTCGCCGGGCACCGGGCCCCACTGATCGTCGCTGGTCGCGCTACTGCGCGCGGCGCGGCGTCTGCTCGGGCACGACCGCGATCCCGGTGAGCGCCGCCGTGGTGACGCGACGGCTCTTGGCGCGGCCCTGGCCGGGCTGCTTGGGTGCGGGCAGCGCGTCCAGGACGGAGTCGAGCAGATGCTCGGCGACCGCGCTGGGCACCCGGCGCTCGGTCACGACCGGAGCGGGCGGGATCGGGATGTCGAGGATCGGGACCACCGGGGCCTGGGCCGCAGGAGCCTCGGCCGCGACGGGCTGAGCTGCGGGCTCCTGCGCTGCGGGCTCCTGGGCCGCCTCGCGGGCGGCGGGAGCGGACTCCTGCTGCTCGCCGGACTCCGGCGTCTCCTGGCGCGGCTCGCGGTCGCGGCCTCGGCGACGGCGCTCGCCCCGGGCGGGACGCTCGCGGCGGCCGGACGACTCGCCCTGACGCTCCGCGGACTGCTCGCCCGACTGCTCGGCGGAAGGATCGGCGGGCTGCTCGGCCGGCTGCGTCTCCGCGGTGGTCGTGGCCTCGTCGACGAGGGCGACGGCCTCCTCCGCGGCGTGCCGGACGGCGGCCGGGTGGATCGTGCTCGCCGCGATCTGCGCGAGCGCGTTCTTGGCGTCGTCGGTGATGGCGTGGGTGCTGACCGGCTTGGAGCCGTTCTGCGCGCCGGCGCCGCTCTGGGCGCTGTAGCCGTTCTGGCCGGCCGAGCCGCTGCGGCCGTTCGAGGGCTGCTCGCCGGCGGGCTTGCCGCCGCGGCGGCGCTCCTGCTGCGGAGCGGCGGTCGATCGGTGCTTGACCACCGGGTCGTGCTGGACGATGACGCCGCGGCCCGCGCAGACCTCGCAGTTCTCGCTGAAGGTCTCCAGGAGGCCGAGGCCGAGCTTCTTGCGGGTCATCTGCACGAGGCCGAGCGAGGTGACCTCGGCGACCTGGTGCTTCGTCCGGTCGCGGCTCAGGCACTCGACCAGGCGCCGGAGCACGAGATCGCGGTTGGACTCGAGCACCATGTCGATGAAGTCGACGACGATGATGCCGCCGATGTCGCGAAGGCGGAGCTGGCGGACGATCTCCTCCGCGGCCTCGAGGTTGTTCTTGGTGACCGTCTCCTCGAGGTTGCCGCCGGAGCCGACGAACTTGCCGGTGTTCACGTCGACGACCGTCATGGCCTCGGTGCGGTCGATCACGAGCGAGCCGCCGCTGGGCAGCCAGACCTTGCGCTCGAGGGCCTTCTCGATCTGCTCGGTGATGCGGAACTCGTCGAACGCGTCCTGCTCGCCGGAGTAGACCTGCACCCGCTCGAGCAGGTCGGGAGCGACCTGGCTCAGGTAGAGCTCGATGGTCTCGCGGGCGTCGTCGCCGGCGATCACCATCTTCTCGAAGTCCTCGTTGAAGACGTCGCGGACGATCTTGATCAGCAGGTCGGGCTCGCTGTGCAGCAGCGCCGGCGCCTGGCCGGTCGCGGCCTTGGTGCTGAGCGCGGTCCACTGCGCGGTGAGGCGCTCGACGTCGACCGTGAGCTGCTCCTCCGTGGCGCCCTCGGCGGCCGTGCGGACGATGACGCCCACGTTCTCGGGGAGGACCTCCTTGAGGATCTTCTTGAGGCGCGCGCGCTCGGTGTCCGGGAGCTTGCGCGAGATGCCGTTCATCGAGCCGTTGGGCACGTAGACGAGGTAGCGGCCCGGGAGCGAGATCTGGCTGGTGAGGCGGGCGCCCTTGTGGCCGACCGGGTCCTTGGTGACCTGGACGAGTACGCGGTCGCCGGGCTTGAGCGCGAGCTCGATGCGGCGGGGGCCGCCGGCGTTGTTCGCGGCGTCCCAGTCGACCTCGCCGGAGTAGAGCACGGCGTTGCGGCCGCGTCCGATGTCGACGAAGGCCGCCTCCATGCTGGGGAGGACGTTCTGCACGCGTCCGAGGTAGACGTTGCCGATCAGCGACGCCTCCTGCGAGCGGGCGACGTAGTGCTCGGCGAGGACGCCGTCCTCGAGCACGCCGATGCGGATGCTGTCCTCCTTGGAGCGGACGACCATGACGCGGTCGACGGCCTCCCGGCGGGCGAGGAACTCGGACTCGGTGACGACCGTGCGGCGGCGGCCGGCGTCGCGGCCGTCGCGGCGGCGCTGCTTCTTCGCCTCGAGGCGGGTCGAGCCCTTGATGCGCTGCGGCTCGGTGATGAGCTCCGGCTCGCGCGCCTCGCGGGGCTCGCGCTGCTCGCGCGGCTGGCGGACCCGGACGACGGTGTTCTCGGGGTCGTCGGAGCCGCCGCGGTCGCTCTCGCCGCTGCGGCGGCGCGAGCGGCGGCGGACGGAGCCCTGCTCCTCCTCCGGCTCGTCGCGCTCCTCGCGGACGCCGAGCGGGGCGCCCCGGGGCGGGAGCGGGGTCAGCTGGACGTAGTCGGGCAGGATCGGCGCCTGGAAGAGCAGCGACGTGCTCGGCAGCGGCGGGCGGCGGGGAGCGGACTCCTCCGTCGCGGCCTGCTCGCCGTCGGACGCCGACTCCGGGCCGGCGGTGAAGAAGGCGGCGCCGGTCGAGGCCGGCCCTTCCGTCTCGCCGGGCTCGGCGCGCGCGTCCGGCGCGGTGGTCTGCTCGGTGTCCTGGGCTGCCGTGTCCGGGGCGGCGGTGTCCGACCCGTTCTGCTCGGCGTCGTTCGTGTCGATGATCGTTTCCCCTGTCGCTGATGCGCTCGATCCGGCCCGTCGGTTCGTCCGACGGCCACCGAAGAGGCGACTGATCTTCCTGGCCCCGCTGCGGGGCTCGTCGCGGTCCGGTTCGGATCCGCCCGTGCTGTTGTCTTCCACCATTCCTGGTGCACTCCTCGGCCGGGTCGTGCGCCGCGCCGTCGACCCGGATGCTGTTCTCGAGCGACGGGCCTCGGCCCGCCGCGAATCCTTCCGCTCCCCCGGTCCCGTCGCTCACGTGGCGCAGGACTCCGGTTGCAGCTTCTCCTCGGAACTGACTATCCGACACGTGGAGATGCGTCGCGCTCATTCGCGGAACGCTGTCGATCTCCTGTGGCCCGGTGCTCGCCCGGTAAACCTTCTTCGCGTCGGTGCGGGATCTTCCGGGCCGACGGCTCCGATTATCGCACGCATTCCCAGAGCCGCCGATTCGCCGCGTGCCATAATCCCCCGGTGTCCAGCGATCCCGAGGTGCCGAGCGCCCCCACCCAGCAGCGTCCGGTCCTCTTCGCGGTGCTCCTGATCGTGCTCGGCGTGGTGGGCTGGATCGCCGCGTTCACGCTGACCCTCGACAAGTTCACCTCGCTGAGCGGGTCGTCGGAGGCCCTCGGCTGCGACTTCAGCCTGCTCGTGCAGTGCAGTGCCAACCTGAAGTCGGCGCAGGGCGCGATCTTCGGCTTCCCGAATCCGCTGATCGGCGTCGCCGCGTGGATCGCGCCGATCGTCGTGGGTGCCGGGCTGCTCGCGGGGGCGCGCTTCGACCGCTGGTTCTGGGCGCTGTTCAACCTCGGCTTCGTCTTCGCGCTCGCCTTCGTCGGCTGGCTGATCGCGACGAGCATCTTCGCTCTCGGGACGCTCTGCCCCTGGTGCATGCTCACCTGGGCCGTCGTCATCCCCGGCTTCTGGCTGGTGACCCTCCGCAACCTCCGCGAGGGCGTGTTCCCGGTCCCCGCCGCGGTCCGCCGCTTCGCGGGGGCCGCGTACGGCTGGGTGCCGTTCATCACCATCGTCTGCTACCTGGCGATCGCCGTGATGGCCCAGGTGCGACTCGACGTGCTGTCCTACATCTGACACTGCCGGGCTGACGCCCGACGCCGCCCCCGGGAGGCGGAGGTGCTCGACACGCCCTCTCCGCGGGCTGCTCGATCAGCATGCACGGGGGCCAGCCCACTGCCGACCGCATGCACGGGGTCCCAGGCCGCGGGGCGCGCTGTTCTTTGCTGGTCGAGTAGCCGCGCAGCGGCGTATCGAGACCCACCGTCGTCAGGACAGGAGTTTGCAGACTCGGCTGCCGACCCCGGTGGATCTCGATACGCCCGCTCCGCGGGCTACTCGATCAGCAAGTACCGCCTCGGAGGCGCATTCGGGAAAGCGCGTGTCAGCGCTTTCCCGTCGCCGAACGCAGGACGCTCTGCGGAACGCGCCCGCCTCCGAGAGCCGACCGCGGCGTCGCGGATTACCGCGGCGCAAGACGGCACCGCGGCGGTTCGCTACGCGAACCAGAGCGCGAGCTCGCGCTCCGCGGATTCAGCCGAGTCGGAGCCGTGCACCAGGTTCTGCTGGACCTTGAGGCCCCAGTCGCGGCCGAGGTCGCCGCGGATGGTGCCGGGGGCGGCGGTGGTGGGGTCGGTCGTGCCGGCGAGGGAGCGGAAGCCCTCGATGACGCGGTCGCCGGCGATGCGGAGGGCGACGATGGGGCCGCTCTCCATGAACTCGACGAGGGGCTCGTAGAACGGCTTGCCCTCGTGCTCGGCGTAGTGGGCGGCGAGCAGCTCGCGGTCGGCCTCGACGAGCTTGATGTCGACGAGCGAGTAGCCCTTCGCCTCGATGCGGCGGAGGATCTCGCCGGTGAGGTTGCGGGCGACGCCGTCGGGCTTGACGAGGACGAGGGTCTCCTGGATGGCCATGATTCGGCGGTCTCCTTAGGTCGGGGTGGGGTCGGTGGGCCCGTCCGCCGCGCGGCGGCTCTGGGTGTCGAGCTTGGTGCCGGTGACCATGCAGTACGTCCACAGGGCGACGAACGCCGCGCCGATGACGAACATGATCGGGACCAGGGCACCGGTGGCCACGATAACGAACTGGAGGACCCAGCCGATCCGGAAGCCGGCCGGCCGGTTGAGCAGGCCGAGCGTCGCGACGAGGGCGAGGCAGACCACCGCTCCCCCGACGAGGACGATCACCGGGTCGGCGGCCTTCAGCCCGAAGGCGACGAGTGTCGCGAGGAAGACGATGACGGCCTCGAAGCCGAGGACGATCGAGCCGAGGCTCTCGCGGACGGTCCGGGTGCGGCGCGGCCGGCCGGCCCTCACGCGCCGAGCCAGTTCTCGTCGCGGGCGACGGTCATCGTCCGTCCGACGAGGGTGATCGACCCGGTGACGAGCAGGGCGCCCCTGTCGGTCCGGGCGGCGAGGAGGCGGCCGGCGGTGAGCGCGCCGTCCGGGTCCTCGGCGACGCGGACCGACTCCGCGGGGAACACGGTGCGGGCCAGCTCGGCGAGCTCCTCGGCCGGGACTCCGCGCTCGCTCGGGGCGGTCGTGACGATGAGCTCGTCGACGACCGGCAGGAGCGCGCGCAGGATGCCCTCCGCGTCCTTCTCGGCGAGGACGCCGAGGACCGCGGTGACGCGGTCGAAGTCGAAGTAGCGCTCGATCGCGGAGGCGAGGGAGGCCGCGCCGTGCGGGTTGTGCGCCGCATCGACGACCGTGCGCGGCGACTGGCCGACGATCTGGAGGCGGCCCGGCGAGGTCGCCGCGGCGAAGCCCTCGTCGAGGACGTTCCCGGTCAGCTCCTGCGTGCCGCCGCCGAGGAACGTCTCGACCGCGGCGATCGCGACCGCCGCGTTCTCGGCCTGGTGGTCGCCGAAGAACGGCAGCAGAAGCTGCTCGTAGCGGGTGACGAGACCGCGGACGGAGACGAGCTGGCCGCCCACGGCGACCGTGGTCGACTCGACGTCGAAGTCGGCGCCCTCGAACACGATCGTCGACTCGGTCAGCTCGGCCGCCTGCCGCAGTACCGCCTCCGCCTCAGGGGTCTGCTTCGCCGACACCACGGCGGCCGCGGGCTTCACGATGCCGGACTTGGTGCGGGCGATCTCCTCGATCGTCGCTCCGAGCTGCCGGGTGTGGTCGAGCGCGATCGGCGTGAAGACCGCGACCTGCGCGTCCGCGACGTTCGTCGAGTCCCACTCGCCGCCCATGCCGACCTCGATCACCGCGACGTCGACCGGAGCGTCCGCGAAGGCCGCGTAGGCCAGCACGGTGAGAGCCTCGAAGAACGAGAGCGTGCTCTCGCCCCGGCCGACGAGCTCGGCGTCGGTCATGGTGAGGTAGGGCTCGACGTCGATCCAGTTCGTGGCGAGGCCGAGGTCGGAGATCGGCGCGCCGTCGATGACGATGCGCTCGTTGAAGCGCTCGAGGTGCGGGCTGGTGAAGAGGCCGACCCGCAGCCCGTGGGCGCGGAGCAGGCTCTCGATCATCCGGCTGGTCGAGGTCTTGCCGTTGGTGCCGGCGACCTGGATGACGGGGTAGGCCTGCTGCGGGTCGCCCATGTAGTCGACGGCGCGGCGCGTCGGTGCGAGCCGCGGGCGGGGGCTCGCCTCGCCGAGCCGCTTCAGCAGGCTCGCGTAGACGGCGTCGGCCGCCTCACGCGCGAGCCGGGCGTCCTCCTCGGAGTAGCGGTCCTTGTCAGACATCGGAGGCCTCCACCTTCTCGACGCGGATGATGGCGGTCCCGGCGGGCCCGAAGGCGATCGCACCCTCGCCGCCCTCCAGCGCGGTGGTGAGCGCGGCGAAGGCGAAGCCGGTCGCGAGGGTCTCCTCGGCGATCCAGAGCGCGTGCGGCTCGAGGGCCGCCATGCTCATCTCGTCGAGGACGATCTCGAGCTCGATGCGGTCGCTGACCTCGAAGCCGGCGGCCTTGCGGGCGTCCTGCACGGCGCGGATCAGGTCGCGGGCCAGGCCCTCGGCCTCCAGCTCCGGCGTGGTCGCCGTGTCGAGCAGCACGAAGCCGCCGCGCGGCAGCAGCGCGATCGCGCGGTCGTCGGCACCCGAGCCGCCGACCTCCAGGGTCAGCTCGTACTCGCCCTCGACCAGCTCGACGCCGCCGGCGGTGACGACGCCGTCGGTCTCGCTCCAGTCGCCGGCCTTCGCGGCCTTGATGACGGTCTGCACGCCCCTGCCGAGGCGGGGGCCCGCGGCGCGCGCGTTGACGGAGAGGCGGGAGGTGACGCCGTAGTCGGCCGCGCTGGACTCGACCAGCGGGACCAGCGACACCTCCTTGACGTTCAGCTCGTCGCGCAGGATCGCCTCGAACGGCGCCAGCTCGGCGGCGGCGTCGACGACGACCGTGAGCCGCGCGAGCGGCAGGCGGACCCGGAGGCCGGCCTGCTTGCGCAGCGACAGCGCCGTGGACGAGATGCCGCGGACCGCGTCCATCGCGTGCACCAGCGTCTCGTCGACCGGGAACTCGGCGGCATCGGGCCAGTCGGCCAGGTGCACGCTCCGCCCGCCGGTCAGGCCCTGCCAGATCTCCTCGGTCATCAGCGGGAGCAGCGGGGCGGCGACCCGGCAGACGGTCTCGAGCACGGTGAAGAGCGTGTCGAACGCCTCCGTGCCGCGGCCCTCGGCGTCGACGCCCTGCCAGAAGCGGTCGCGTGAGCGGCGGACGTACCAGTTGGTCAGCACGTCGGCGAAGTCGCGCAGCGCGGCCGCCGCGAGGGTCGAGTCGAGCGCCTCGAGGTGGCCGGTGACGGTCTCGATGAGATCGTGCGTCTTGGCCAGCAGGTAGCGGTCGAGCACGTCCTCGGAGTCGGTGCGGCGGCTCGCGCGGTAGCCCTCGCCCGCGGCGTCGACCGAGGCGTTGGCGTAGAGCGAGAAGAAGTACCAGGTGTTCCAGAGCGGCAGCAGCACCTGGCGCACGCCCTCGCGGATGCCCTCCTCGGTGACGACGAGGTTGCCGCCGCGCAGCACCGGGCTCGACATCAGGAACCAGCGCATCGCGTCGGAGCCGTCGCGGTCGAAGACCTCGGCGACGTCCGGGTAGTTGCGCAGCGACTTCGACATCTTCTGCCCGTCGTTGCCGAGCACGATGCCGTGGCTGACCACGTTGCGGAAGGCCGGCCGGTCGAAGAGCGCGGTCGAGAGCACGTGCAGCGTGTAGAACCAGCCGCGGGTCTGCCCGATGTACTCGACGATGAAGTCGGCCGGGTTGTGCGAGTCGAACCAGTCGGAGTTCTCGAACGGGTAGTGCACCTGCGCGAACGGCATCGAGCCGGAGTCGAACCAGACGTCGAGCACGTCGCTGATGCGGCGCATCGTCGAGCGGCCGGTCGGGTCGTCGGGGTTCGGACGGGTGAGCTCGTCGATGTACGGGCGGTGCAGGTCCTCCGGGCGCACGCCGAAGTCGCGCTCGAGCTCGTCGAGCGAGCCGTAGACGTCGATGCGCGGGTAGTCCGGATCGTCGCTCTTCCACACCGGGATCGGCGAGCCGAAGTAGCGGTTGCGGCTGATCGACCAGTCGCGCGCGCCGGAGAGCCACTTGCCGAACTGGCCGTCCTTGACGTTCTCGGGGACCCAGGTGATCTCCTGGTTCAGCTCCTCCATCCGGTCGCGGATCGCGGTGACGCGGACGAACCAGCTGGAGACGGCCTTGTAGATCAGCGGGTTGCGGCAGCGCCAGCAGTGCGGGTAGCTGTGCTCGTAGCTGGCCTGGCGGAGCAGGCGGTGCTGCGCCTTGAGGAGCTGCGTCAGCGGCTTGTTGGCCTCGAAGACCTGCAGGCCGGCGACCTCGCTGATCTGCGGCAGGAAGCGGCCGCCGTCGTCGACGGAGATGATGACGGGGATCCCCGCCGCCTCGCAGACCTTCTGGTCGTCCTCGCCGTAGGCGGGCGCCTGATGCACGACGCCGGTGCCCTCGCTGGTGGTCACGTAGTCGGCGACGAGGATGCGCCACGCGTTCTGCGTGCCCCACTGCTCGGTGTCGGCGTAGTGGTCCCAGAGGCGGTCGTAGCTGATGCCCTCGAGCTCGCTGCCGCGGTGCGTGCGCGAGACGGCGGCCAGCGCCGACTCCGCGTCCTCGTAGCCGAGGTCCTTGGCGTAGGCGCCGACCTGGTCGATGGCGAGGAGGTACTCGGCCGAGAGCTCGCGCTCCTCCGGCTCGCCCTTGCCGTCGGCGGCGCCGTTCGGGCCGGCCGCCAGCACGGCGTACTCGATGTCGGGGCCGACGGCGAGCGCGGCGTTGGTGGGCAGCGTCCACGGGGTCGTCGTCCAGGCGAGGGCGCGGACGGCGGTGAGGTTCAGCGCCTCGGCGGTCTCGCCGACGAGGGGGAAGGTGACCGTGACCGTCTGGTCCTGGCGCATCTTGTAGACGTCGTCGTCCATCCGCAGCTCGTGGTTCGAGAGCGGGGTCTGGTCGCGCCAGCAGTAGGGCAGCACGCGGTGGCCCTCGTAGGCGAGGCCCTTGTCGTAGAGCCGCTTGAAGGCCCAGATCACGGACTCCATGAAGGTGGGGTCGAGGGTCTTGTAGTCGTCGTCGAAGTCGACCCAGCGCGCCTGGCGGGTGACGTAGTCCTGCCACTCCCCCGTGTAGCGCAGCACCGACTCCTTGGCGGCCGCGTTGAAGGCGGCGACGCCCATCTCCTCGATCTGCGACTTGTCGGTGATGCCGAGCTGCCGCTCCGCCTCGAGCTCGGCGGGCAGGCCGTGCGTGTCCCAGCCGAAGCGGCGGTGCACCTGCTTGCCGCGCATCGTCTGGAAGCGGGGGAAGACGTCCTTGGCGTAGCCGGTCAGCAGGTGCCCGTAGTGCGGCAGGCCGTTGGCGAAGGGCGGGCCGTCGTAGAACACCCACTCCTGGGCGCCCTCGCGGGAGCGGATCGACTCCTGGAAGGTGTCGTCGGCCTTCCAGTAGGCGAGGACCTTCTCCTCGATCTGCGGGAACCGCGGCGACGCGGGGACGCCGCGGCCGAAGGCGGAGCCGGTGCTCGCGGGGACGCCGGTGCTCGCGTCGTCTCCGGCGCTCTCGGCATCGCGGGGGGTGGGCGGGGTCAGGGGGTAGGTCACGTGCGGTCTCCTGGCAGTGCTGCTGGTCTGCACGAGGACGGCCCGCCCGGATCTCAGACCCCGGGCCGGGTCGCGGTACCACCTCGCTTGAACCGCCCAGGACCGGCCCTCACGGGCTGTCCCTGGTCGCTCCCACTCGATCGGCTGTCACGGGCCGTACCCGTCCGGGTCTACTGGGCCGCGGCCGGGGCCGGGCTGTTCTTCCGGAGACTCACCGGTGATGGCCGGGTCGAAGTCGTCCAGCCGTTATCCTAGCGCGTCGGCGGTCGCCGGACAGGGGCGGAGGCGGTCATGGCGCGGACAGCGGGAGCGGGTCGCGGACGGCCGCGGGCGTCGTCGCGCTCCATGCTCGAGGACGCGGCTCTCGATCTCTTCGTCGAGCAGAGCTACGCGGGCACGACGGTCGAGCAGATCGCCCAGCGCGCCGGCGTCTCGCGCAACACCTTCTTCAACTACTTCGCCTCGAAGAGCGACGTCTTCTGGGTGCTCGTCGACGACCGGCTGGCCGAGCTGCCGGCGGCGCTCGAGGCCGCGTCGCCGGACGTGTCGACGATGGACGCTCTGCGCGGCGCGCTGCTCGCGGTCGGCGCGGGCTTCGGTCCGTCGAGCGTGCCGTGGGCGCTGACCCAGACCGAGCTGATCGGCAGCGTGCACGAGCTGCAGGCGTCGGCGCTCTCGCGGCTCGCTCGGCAGGCGGCGATCGTCGCGGAGTTCGTGCGCGCACGCGCCGGACGTCCGCTGCCCGCGCACGTGGCGCACGCCGTCGCCTACGCGAGCGTCGGGGCGGCGGTCGCCGCGGTGCAGGCCTGGGCGGCCGCGGGGCCGACCCGCGGCGAGCTGGTGCCCTACCTCGACGAGGCGCTGACGCCGGTCTGCCGCGGTTTCGCGCCCGTCGTCGGCTGACCGCGCCCGCCCGTCGCGGCTTCCCGGCCCCGCGGTAGGATCGTCGCGGCCGGTGAGCGACACGCTCCGAGAGCCCCCACCCAGGCATCATCACCACCGACGCGGTGCCGCCCATATCGAACCGGAGAACCATGACCGTCGCCGACCGCCTCCCCGCCAAGCCCGCCCTCGAGGGCCTCGAGAGCAAGTGGGGCCTCGTCTGGCAGACGGACGGCACCTACCGGTTCGATCGCACCGGGCTCTCCCGCGCGGACGTCTACTCGATCGACACCCCGCCGCCGACCGCCTCCGGCTCGCTGCACATCGGGCACGTCTTCTCCTACACGCACACCGACGTCGTCGCGCGCTTCCAGCGCATGCGCGGCAAGAGCGTCTTCTACCCGATGGGCTGGGACGACAACGGCCTGCCCACCGAGCGCCGGGTGCAGAACTACTACGGCGTCCGCTGCGACCCGACCCTGCCCTACACGCCGGACTTCGTGCCGCCGTTCGAGGGCGGCGACAACAAGAGCAGCAAGGCGGCCGACCAGAAGCCGATCTCCCGCCGCAACTTCATCGAGCTGTGCGAGCGCCTCACCGTCGAGGACGAGAAGCAGTTCGAGGACCTCTGGCGCACCCTCGGCCTCTCGGTCGACTGGACGCAGAGCTACCGCACCATCGGCGAGGAGTCGCAGGCCGCGTCGCAGCGCGCCTTCCTGCGGAACCTCGCCCGCGGCGAGGCCTACCAGGCGCAGGCGCCGACCCTCTGGGACATCACCTTCCGGACCGCGGTCGCGCAGGCCGAGCTCGAGGACAAGGACCAGCCCGGCGCGTACCACCGCATCGGCTTCCACCGCGACGGTGCGGAGGACGTCTTCATCGAGACGACCCGCCCCGAGCTGCTGCCCGCGTGCGTCGCCCTCGTGGCGCACCCGGACGACGAGCGCTACCAGGCGCTCTTCGGAACGACCGTGCGCACTCCGCTCTTCGACGTCGAGGTGCCGGTGCTCGCGCACCACCTCGCGCAGAAGGACAAGGGCTCGGGCATCGCGATGATCTGCACCTTCGGCGACCTGACCGACGTGGTCTGGTGGCGCGAGCTCGATCTGCCCAACCGCGCGGTCATCGGCTTCGACGGCCGCCTGATCTCCGAGGCGCCCGCCGCGATCGAGAGCGAGGCCGGCCGTGCCGCGTACGCGCAACTCGCCGGCAAGACCGTGTTCTCCGCGAAGCAGACCGTGGTCGCGCTGCTCACCGAGTCGGGCGAGATGGTCGGCGAGCCCCGCCCGATCGTGCACCCGGTGAAGTTCTTCGAGAAGGGCGACAAGCCGCTCGAGATCGTCTCGACCCGCCAGTGGTACATCGTCAACGGCGCCCGCGACGCGGCGCTCAAGGAGCGCCTGCTCGAGCTCGGCCGCGACGTGCGGTTCGTGCCCGAGTTCATGCGCGTCCGCTACGAGAACTGGGTGAACGGCCTCGCCGGCGACTGGCTGATCTCGCGCCAGCGCTTCTTCGGCGTGCCGATCCCGGTCTGGTACCCGCTCGACGGCGACGGCAACCCGGTGTTCGACGCGCCGATCGTCCCCGAGGAGTCGGCGCTGCCCGTCGACCCGTCCTCGGACGCCGCCCCCGGCTACTCGGAGGACCAGCGCGGCGTGGCCGGCGGCTTCCAAGGCGAGCTCGACGTGATGGACACCTGGGCGACCTCCTCGCTCACCCCGCAGCTCGCCGGCGGCTGGGAGCGCGACGACGAGCTCTGGCAGCTGGTCGCGCCCTACGACCTGCGCCCCCAGGGGCAGGACATCATCCGCACCTGGCTCTTCTCGACCCTGCTGCGCTCGCAGCTCGAGGACGGCCGCGCGCCGTGGAGCACCGCGACGGTCTCGGGCTTCATCGTCGACCCCGACCGCAAGAAGATGTCGAAGTCGAAGGGCAACGTCGTGACGCCGGCCGGCATGCTCGAGCAGCACGGCTCGGACGCGGTGCGCTACTGGGCCGCCTCCTCGCGCCTGGGCACGGACGCGGCCTTCGACCCGCAGAACCCGACGCAGATCAAGATCGGCCGCCGCCTGGCGATCAAGGTGCTCAACGCGGCGAAGTTCATCCACGGCTTCCCGCTGCCGGAGGGCGCGACGGTCAGCGACCCGCTCGACCTGAGCATGCTCGCCGCGCTCGACGGCGTGGTCGCCGACGCGACGACGGCGCTGGAGAACTACGACCACGCCCGTGCGCTCGAGACCACCGAGGCGTTCTTCTGGACGTTCTGCGACGACTACCTGGAGCTGGTGAAGGAGCGCGCGTACGGCGAGGACGGCGCGTCCGCGGCCGCCGCCCTGCACCGTGCGCTGGACGTGCTGCAGCGGCTGTTCGCGCCGTTCATCCCGTTCGCGGTCGAGGAGACCTGGTCCTGGTCGCACGACGGCTCGGTGCACGTGCAGCCGTGGCCGGAGCAGGCCGCTCTCGGCGGCGACCCGGCCGTGCTGACCGCCGCCAGCACCGTGCTGACCGCGATCCGCCGGGCGAAGACCGATGCGAAGGCCTCGCAGAAGACGCCGGCCCGGTCGGCCGTCGTCACCGCTCCGGCCGAGCTGGTGGCGTCGCTGCGACTCGCCGCGGGCGACCTCGCGGCCGTCGGCCGGATCGCGGAGCTCGACTTCGCCGAGGGTGACGCGCTGGCCGTGCAGATCGAGCTCGAGACCGAGCCGACCGCCTGATCACCCGGGGAGCGGGCTCCGGCCCGCTCCCCCTCTTCTCGAGAGGAACACCCCATGCAGCTCGGAACGCGCTGGCCGGTCGGCGGAGACACGCCGTCCACCCTGCCCGAGATCGTCGTCACCGCCGTCCGCGACGTGGAGGGCGAGCTCGCCGCCGCCGGCACGGACAGCTCCGCCTGGCGCTGGACGCTGACCTGGCTCGAGGGCAAGCCCGTGCTCGAACTCGACGACGGCACCACCATCACCTACCGCCCGGACGAGGACGCCGCCTACATCACCCAGCCGCAGGGCCGCGTCGAGGGCGAGGACGACGACTGGGGCTGAGCGGCTGACGGCGTGGATCTCGATACGCGCGCTGCGCGCGCTACTCGATCAGCATGGGTGGGCCGCTGCGCGGGCTGCTCGATCAGCATGACGTTCCATGCTGGTCGAGTAGCCGCGCAGCGGCGTATCGAGACCCACCGTCTCCAGCAGGGCGGGACCGCGGACCCCGCCCGCGGACGCGGCGCCCCTAGGCTCGCTGGATGAGCACTTCCGCCGCCGTCGCCGTCCTCCTCGAGCCGAGCGCGCTGCCGCACGGGCTGCCCGACTTCGCGGCGGTCGAGCCGGAGGCGTACCGCCCGGCGTTCGACGAGGCGCTGCGGCGGCACCGCGCGGAGATCGAGGCGATCGCTTCCTCCCCCGACGAGCCGACGGTCGAGAACACGCTGGTGGCGCTCGAGCGCTCCGGCCGGGAGCTGCGCCGGGTCAGCGCGGTCTTCTTCACGGTGGGCGCCTCCGATCGCACGCCGCTGACCGACGCTGTGGAGGAGGAACTCGCTCCCCTGCTCTCCGCGCACGACGACGCGATCACCCTGGACCCGCGCCTCTACGCCCGGGTCCGCTCGCTCGCCGACCGCGAGGCGACACTCGACCTGGACGCGGAAACCGCCTACCTGCTCGAGCGCGTCCTCCTGCGCTTCGAGCGCGCGGGCGCCCTCCTCGACGACGCCGGCAAGACCCGGCTCAGCGCGCTGAACGAGCGGCTGTCGAGCCTGACCACCCGGTTCGACAAGAACCTGCTCGCCGACACCAACGAGCGGGCCGTGCTGCTGGAGCGCGCCGAGAAGCTCGACGGACTCGACGCCTCCGAGATCTCCGCCGCCGCCCGCGCCGCCGCGGATCGCGGTGCCGACGGCTACCTCGTGACGCTGCCGCTCTACTCCGGGCACCCGTGGCTCGCCCGCCTGCGCGATCGCTCCGTCCGCGAGCGGATCCTGCGCGCCTCCCTCGGCCGCGCCGGGGAGAGCGGAGCGCACGACAACCGGGAGGTCCTGCTCGACATCGTCGCCCTGCGCGCCGAGCGCGCCGCACTCCTGGGCCACTCCTCGCACGCCGCGTTCGTGATCTCGGGCCAGACGGCCGGCACACCCGAGCGCGTCCGCGCCCTCCTCGAGGAGCTCGCGATCCCCGCCGCCCGGAACGCCCGCGCCGAGCTCGAGCAGATGCAGCAGCAGGCCGACACCGAGCAGGACGCCGCAGGACGGCCGCGCTTCATGCTCGAGGCCTGGGACCGCGCCTTCTACGAGGAGCGCGTCCGCACCGCCCGCTACGCCGTCGACTCCAGCGCGCTCCGCCCCTACTTCGAGCTCGAGCGCGTCCTGCGCGAGGGCGTCTTCGCCGCCGCCACCGGGCTCTACGGCGTCCGGTTCGCGGAGCGGCCCGACCTGGTCGGGCACAGCGCGCACGTCCGCGTCTTCGAGGTCGCGGAGGAGGACGGCACCCCGCTCGGTCTGTTCCTCTTCGACCCGTTCACGCGCGACTCGAAGCGCGGCGGCGCCTGGATGAACTCGCTCAGGACCCGGACGACGCTGCTCGGCGACTCCGCCGTCGTCGTGAACACGCTGAACATCTCGGCGCCCGGCGACGGGGAGGCGGCGCTGCTCAGCCTCGACGAGGTCGAGACCCTCTTC
The DNA here is from genome assembly GCF_022815495.1 of Rathayibacter sp. VKM Ac-2929. Lineage (NCBI taxonomy): Bacteria > Bacillati > Actinomycetota > Actinomycetes > Micrococcales > Microbacteriaceae > Rathayibacter > Rathayibacter sp. VKM Ac-2929. Next base: position 827,918 of record NZ_JALGRV010000002.1, on the reverse strand, counting down.
CACGAGTTCGGGCACGCGCTGCACGGCCTCTTCGCGACCACGCGTTACCCCCGCTTCGGCGGCACGAGCGTCTTCCGCGACTTCGTCGAGTTCCCGAGCCAGGTCAACGAGATGTGGATCCGCCACCCGGAGCTGCTGCCCGTCTACGCCCGGCACGTCGAGACCGGTGAGCCGCTGCCGGCCGCCGTCGTCGAGCAGCTCGAGGCGGCGGCGCTCTGGGGCGAAGGCTTCGCGACCACGGAGTACCTGGCCGCCGCCCTGCTCGACCTCGCCTGGCACGAGACGCCCGCCTCCGCCGACCGCGCCGACGTCGTGGAGTTCGAGACGCGCGCGCTGGAGGCCGCCGGGCTGCTGAACGCCGCGATCCCGCCGCGGTACCGCAGCACCTACTTCAAGCACGTCTTCTCGGGCGGCTACTCCGCGGGCTACTACTCCTACATCTGGAGCGAGATCCTGGACGCCGACACCGTCGAGTGGTTCGAGGACAACGGCGGACTCGACCGCGCGGCCGGCGAGCGGTTCCGGCGGCGGATCCTCGAGATCGGCGGCTCGCGCGACCCGCTCGTCGCCTACCGGGAGTTCCGCGGGCGCGACGCGCGCACCGAGCCCCTGCTGCGGCGCCGCGGACTCGCCTGATCCAAGGGCGCGTCCCAGGGGTCAGGAGTGGCGGGCCACCCGACGCGGGTGCAGCCAGGCCAGCACGACCAGCCCCACCACCAGGCCCCAGAACGCGGAGCCGATCCCCGCGACCGCGATGCCGGACGCGGTGACGAGCAGGGTCGCCGCGGCGGGCAGACGCAGTCGCGCGTCCTCGACCGCGGCCTGCACCGACGAGACGAACACGCCGAGCAGCGCCAGCCCGGCCACCGCCTCGATCAGCAGCGGACTGGCGGAGGAGACGAGTGCCGCGGCCGCTCCCGCGACCGCGCCGAGCACCAGATAGGACGCTCCCGCCGAGACCGAGGCGATCCACCGCCGCTCCGGCTGCGGCGAGGCCTCCGGACCCGCGGTCAGAGCAGCACTCAGCGCCGCGTAGTTGACCGGCACTCCCCCGAACACCGCCGAGACGCCGGAGGCGAGGCCGCTCGACACGATCGCCGGACGGGAGTGCGCCTCGAAGCCGAAGCTCGACAGCACCGCGATGCCGGGGATGTTCTGCCCCGCCATCGTGACGACGTAGAGCGGCAGCCCGATGCCGACGATCGCGCCGATCTCGAAGACCGGGGCGACGAACTCCGGGACCGGCAGCAGCGGCGCCCCGGCGAGGGCGGCGCCGTCCGTGACGAGCAGCAGCACGATCGCGAGCGCGATCGCCGCCGGCACCGCCCAGCGCGGCAGCAGGCGGAGCAGGATCAGCCAGAGCGCGATCACCGGCAGCGCGAGCAGCGGGATCTCGACCGCCGCCCGCACGGGCGCCAGCACGAGCGGGAACAGGATGCCGGCGAGCATCGCGTTGGCGAGCGGCCGCGGGATGCGCGCCACGAGCCTCCCGAGCGCCGGCCAGAGCCCCGTCACGACGATCAGCGCGGACGCGACGAGGAAGGCGCCGACGGCGCGGTCGAAGCCCCCGGGCAGGGTCGCGGTGGCGGCGAGCAGGGCGGCGCCCGGGGTGCTCCAGGCGAAGGTCATCGGCACCCGGTAGCGCACGCTCAGCGCGATGCAGAGCACGCCCTGCAGGACGCAGACCGCGAGCAGACCCGACGCGGCCTGAGCATCGGTGGCGCCGACGGCGACGACGCCCGCGAGGACGATCGCGAACGAGCTGGAGAAGCCGGTGAGGGCGGCGACGATCCCGGCGAGGAGCGGCTGGACGATGACGGTGCCTCCGGTCGCTGACCCGGCCGAGCGCTGAGCCGGCGGACGCATCGGCGATGCGCTCCGCCAGAGTAGGGAACCGCGTCGCGCCCGGGCGCACGAACGCCGGGCCAATCAGCGCGAACTGGTCACGCGACGGCCCGGCGGAGGCGGCTCAGGCGCTCTTCTCCTGGCGGCGCGGAGCGTGCGGCACGATGGTCGGCGCGGCATTGTCGAGAACCGCGGCGCGAGTGACGACCACGCGGGCGACCTCGTCGGAGGACGGCACCTCGAACATGATCGGGCCGAGCACCTCCTCGAGGATGGCGCGGAGACCGCGGGCGCCGGTCTGCCGCAGCACGGCGAGATCGGCGATCGCCTCGAGGGCGCCGCGGTCGAACTCGAGCTCGACCCCGTCGATCTCGAACATCCGCTGGTATTGCTTGACCAGCGCGTTGCGCGGCTCGGTCAGGATCTGCATCAGCGCGACCTGGTCGAGCTGCGTGACGGTGGTGACCACAGGGAGGCGGCCGATGAACTCGGGGATGAGCCCGAACTTGTGCAGGTCCTCTGGGAGCACCTCGCTGAAGATGTTGATCTCGTCCTGCTTGTTGTGCAGCGGGGCGCCGAAGCCGATGCCGCGCTTGCCCGCGCGCGAGGAGATGATGTCCTCCAGCCCGGCGAAGGCGCCGGCCACGATGAACAGTACGTTCGTCGTGTCGATCTGGATGAACTCCTGGTGCGGGTGCTTCCGACCGCCCTGCGGCGGCACGGAGGCGACGGTGCCCTCGAGGATCTTCAGCAGCGCCTGCTGCACGCCCTCGCCAGAGACGTCGCGCGTGATCGACGGGTTCTCGGCCTTGCGGGCGATCTTGTCGACCTCGTCGATGTAGATGATGCCGGTCTCGGCCCGCTTGACGTCGTAGTCCGCGGCCTGGATCAGCTTGAGCAGGATGTTCTCGACATCCTCGCCGACGTAGCCCGCCTCGGTCAGCGCCGTCGCGTCGGCCACGGCGAACGGGACGTTCAACCGCTTGGCCAGCGTCTGCGCGAGGTAGGTCTTGCCGCAGCCGGTGGGGCCGATCAGCAGGATGTTGCTCTTGGCGATCTCGATCTCGTCGTGGATCGCGTCCGCGGCGGTGATGGTGTTGCGCACCCGCACGCGCTTGTAGTGGTTGTAGACCGCGACGGCGAGGGCGCGCTTGGCCTGCTCCTGGCCGATCACGTACTCCTCGAGGAAGCCGTAGATCTCCTTCGGCTTCGGGAGGTCGAACTCGTGGCTCGTCTCCTCGCTCGACTCGGAGAGGCGCTCCTCGATGATCTCGTTGCACAGCTCGACGCACTCGTCGCAGATGTAGACGCCGGGACCGGCGATGAGCTGCTGGACCTGCTTCTGGCTCTTGCCGCAGAACGAGCACTTCAGCAGGTCGGCGCTTTCGCCAATACGTGCCACGGGGATGCCCCACTTCCTTGTCGTGCGTCGGTGCTCTCGGGCGGCGGTGCCGTCGAGCGTCTCGCAGAGGGCGGTCATGCGGAACCGCCGAACTCAGGACCGAGCCTAGCCGCTGAGCCGAGAGGGCTCGGCAGGCGGGCCGGATCGGCGGACCATTGCCCCGTCCGTGTCGGTTTGCTACGGTCCGGCGGCGCGCATCCGTCCGCCGGCACGCGGAAGGGCCGGGCGGCGGATCGCTCCGCCTCCCGGCCCCTCGACGATCGGTCGCTCTCCCGAGGTCAGACCGTGAGGGCGGGAACGCCCTTGCGGCTGGTCAGGATCTGGTCGATCAGTCCGTACTCGAGCGCGTCGTCGGCGCCGAGGATCTTGTCGCGGTCGATGTCCTTCTTGACCTGCTCCGGGGAGCGGTTGGAGTGGAAGGACAGCGTCTTCTCGAGCCACTCGCGCATGCGCATGATCTCCGCGGCCTGGATCTCGATGTCCGAGGCCTGGCCACCGCCCTGCTGCACGGCCGGCTGGTGGATCAGGATGCGCGCGTTCGGCAGCGCCAGGCGCTTGCCGGGCGTGCCCGCCGCGGTGAGCACCGCTGCGGCCGACGCGGCCTGACCGAGGACGACGGTCTGGATGTGCGGGCGGATGTACTGCATGGTGTCGTAGATCGCCGTCATCGCGGTGAAGGAGCCACCGGGCGAGTTGATGTACATCACGATGTCGCGGTCCGGGTCCTGGCTCTCGAGCACGAGGAGCTGGGCCATGATGTCGTCCGCGGACGCGTCGTCGACCTGCACGCCGAGGAAGATGATGCGGTCCTCGAAGAGCTTCGCGTAGGGGTCCTGGCGCTTGTAGCCGTAGGCCGTGCGCTCCTCGAACGTGGGGAGGATGTAGCGGGAGGAGGGCGCGGCTCCGGAGCCGAAGGCCGTCCCGCCGAAGGTGGGTGTGTTCATTGTCTCTTCCTGATCTCTCGGCGCGTCGGGGTGCTCAGCTGTCGGTGGCGGTTCCGCCGCCGCCGGCGACGTCGGTCGCCGAGGAGCGGATGTGGTCGACGAAGCCGTAGGCCAGGGCCTCCTCGGCGCTGAACCAGCGGTCGCGGTCGCCGTCCTCGTTGACCTGCTCGACGGTCTTGCCGGTCGCCTTCGCGGTGATCTCGGCGAGGCGCTTCTTCATGTCGAGGATCAGCTGCGCCTGGGTCTGGATGTCGGACGCGGTGCCGCCGAACCCGCCGTGCGGCTGGTGCAGCAGGACGCGCGCGTTCGGCGTGATGTAACGCTTGCCCTGGGTCCCCGCGGTGAGCAGGAGCTGACCCATGGACGCCGCCATGCCGATGCCGACCGTCACGATGTCGTTCGGCACGAACTGCATCGTGTCGTAGATCGCCATTCCCGCGGTGATCGAGCCGCCGGGCGAGTTGATGTACAGGAAGATGTCCTTCTCGGCGTCCTCGGCCGCGAGGAGCAGGAGCTTCGCTGCGATCTCGTTCGCATTCTCGTCGCGCACCTCAGAACCGAGCCAGATGATCCGGTCCTTGAGAAGGCGGTCGAAAACACTGTTGGGCATCGCCATATCGGCCATGTGTCGCTCCGTTTCAGTTGTCGCTTCGGAGGCGAATCTATCGGACGGCACCCGGGCGACCCGGCCGTGTTCGCCGGGGGCGGAGCCGGAGCGGCCGGTGTTCGCCCGGGGCGGACTGCGGACGGGACCCGGGCCGGGGCTCGACCCCGGACTCGGGCCGAGACGACGAGAGCCGCCCCCGGTGATCCGGGAGCGGCTCGTGTCGTTCTGCGTCGAGGACTACTCGGCGGCCGGGATCTCCTCGGCGGCCGGAGCCTTCTTCTTCGCGGGGGCGCGCTTCTTCTTGGGGGCCGGAGCGGCCTCCTCCTCGGCGGGCGCCTCGGCGGCGGCGGGGGCCTCCTCGACGACGGCCTCCTCGACGACCTCGGCGGCGGGCGCGTCGACCTCATCGGTCGCGGCGTCGGCGTCCGTCTCGTCCGCGTCGTCCCCGGGGACGGCGGTGAACGCGGTCAGGTCGACGGCGTTGCCCTCGGTGTCGGTGACCTTCGCCTTGCCCAGGACGATCGCGAGCGCCTTGTTGCGGGCGACCTCGCCGACCATCTGGCCGATCTGGTTGTTCTCGGAGAGGATCTTGATGAACTCGTTCGGCTCCATGCCGTACTGCGCCGCACCCTGGATCAGGTACTGCGTGAGCTCGTCCTGGCTGACCTGGACCTTCTCCTGCTCGACGACGTGGTCGAGGAGGATCTGGGTCTTGAAGGTCTTCTCGCTCGCCTCGGTCACCTCGGCGCGGTGCTCGGCGTCCTCGAGGCGGTTCTCGCCCTCGAGGTGGCGGTGCACCTCGTCCTCGACGAGCGCGGCGGGGACGGGGACCTCGACGAGGCCGAGGAGGGCCTCGACGAGCTTCTCGCGCGCCTGGCCGCCCTGACCGAAGGTCTTCTGCTGGGCGGCCTGCTCCTTGAGCGAGTCGCGCAGCTCGGCGATGGTGTCGAACTCGCTGGCGATCTGCGCGAAGTCGTCGTCGGCGTCGGGGAGCTCGCGCTCCTTGACGGCGGTGAGCGTGACGGCGATCTCGGCCTGCTGGCCGGCGTGGTCGCCACCGAGCAGCGGAGCGGTGAACGTGGTGCTCTCCCCCGCGGTGAGCGAGTCGAGCGCCTCGTCGATGCCCTCGATCAGCTCGCCCGAGCCGAGCTCGTAGGAGATGGCGTTGGCCGTGTCGACCTCGACGCCGTCGATGGTCGCGATGAGGTCGATCTGCGCGAAGTCGCCGGTCGTCGCGGGGCGATCGACGGTGACGAGCGTGCCGAATCGGCTGCGGAGCTTGTCGAGCTCGGCGTCGACGTCGGCGTCGGTCACCTCGGCCGCATCGACCGTGAGCTCGAGGCCGTCGTAGGCCGGGACGGTGATCTCGGGGCGGACGTCGACCTCGATGGCGAGCTCGAGGTCGCCGGTGAAGTCCTTGTCGCTCGGCCAGGCGACGATGTCGGCCTGCGGGCGGCCCAGGGGGCGCACCTCGGTCTCGCGGACGGCCTCGCGGTAGAAGCCGTCGAGCCCCTCGTTGACGGCGTGCTCGAGGACGGCGGCCTTGCCGACCCGCTGGTCGACGATCGCCGGCGGGACCTTGCCCTTGCGGAAGCCGGGGACGTTGATCTGCTCGGCGATGTGGCCGTAGGCGTGGGTGATGCTGGGGCCGAGCTCGTCCGGGGTGACCGAAATCGCGAGCTTGACGCGGGTCGGGCTCAGCTTTTCTACCGTGGTCTTCACGTGAGGGGATCTCCTGTGCTGGTTGGTGTCGGCGCCGTGTGACCGGTCGTCACGGGTCGATGTCGTCACGATGAGTACTCGTGGTCGGGGCGACAGGATTCGAACCTGCGACCTCCCGCTCCCAAAGCGGGCGCTCTAGCCAAGCTGAGCTACGCCCCGGTTGCGCGGGCCGGTGCACCGTGCCGATGAGGACTCTCGTCGAGCCCTTCCTGCACGGTCACTGGCGCGACACGCCGAAATGGCCTTCGCAAGTGTACTGCACCGCACTCCTGCGGCCGGAACAGGCGCGCGGGGGCGGCTTCGCGGGTCGGCGTCGCCGCCGCTTCGCCTCGTGTACTACAGTGTCCTGGTGCCCGGTCGAGACGACGGGCCCCGCCCGAGAGGGCGGCCCGCGGCGGGTTCTCCGGACTGCCGATTCCGGGGCTGTAGCTTAGTGGTAAAGCCTCTGTCTTCCAAACAGATGATGCGAGTTCGATTCTCGTCAGCCCCTCCGATTCTTTCTTCCTTCTTGCTGGTCGAGTAGCCGCGCAGCGGCGTATCGAGACCCACCGTCCTCAGAAGGGATGGATCTCGACACGCCCTCTGCGAGGGCTACTCGATCAGCTGGGCTTCCGCGCGCTTCCGCATGCTGGTCGAGTAGCCGCTTAGCTGCGTATCGAGACCCACCGTGCTCAGCAGGGATGGATCTCGATACGCCCCCTGCGAGAACTACTCGATCAGCATGGCGGCGGAGCTCAGCGGACGGTGACGGCGACCGGGGCACTCGACGCGGTGTTGCCCGCGGCGTCCGACGCCTTCGCCACGACTAGGTGCTCGCCCTTGGGGAAGCCCTTGGTGGAGACGGTCAGCTTCCAGGTGCCGTCGGCCGCCTTCTTCGCCGTCCCGATCCGCGTGCTGCCCGTCCAGAAGACCAGGGACGTGGTGTCGGCGTCCGCGACCGCGACGAGGGTGACCGTTCCGACGACGGTGCTTCCCGCGGTCGGGCTGGTGACGCGCGAGGACGGTGCGGCCGTGTCTCGGGCCGGAGTCGGCGTCGGCGTCGGCGTACGCGTCGGGGTCGGAGAGGCAGTCGGAGTCGGAGTCGGAGTCGCGGTCGCGGTCGGAGTCGGCGATGCAGTCGCAGTAGCAGTCGGAGTCGCGGTTGCAGTCGGAGTCGCGGTTGCAGTCGGAGTCGCCGTTGCAGTCGGACTCGGGGTGGCGATCGGAGTCGCAGTCGGCGTAGCGGTCGGAGTCGCGGTCGGCGTGGCAGTCGCGGTCGGCGTAGCAGTCGCGGCCGGAGACGGAGTCGGGGTGGTGGTCGGGGAGGCCGTCGCGGTGGGGGACGCGGTCGGGGTCTCGGCAGGATCGGTCGGCTCGGGGACGGCTGTCGGTGCCGGGGAGGCGCTGGGCGTCGGCACGCTCGTCGGCTCAGCGGTCGGCGGAGCGGACGGCACGGGCGTCGACGTCGGCTCGGACGCCGCCCAGTCGGGCACGGCCTCGGGTCCCCAGAGGATGTCGGCGATCAGGGCCTGGCCGCGGGCGTTGGGGTGGAAGTAGTCGACGGTGGACACGATGTCGGGCGAGACGGCGGCGGCGGTGAAGGCGCCGTCGTCCCAGACGCAGCGGGAGCCGACGGCGGAGCAGGCCGCGGCGAGGGCGTCGTTGAACTGACGGGTGCGCTGCGCCGCTGCGGCGACCGCCGCGGTGTACGCGTCACCGGTCTGGACGACGTTGTCGGCCGTCGCCCCGCGGGTCGTGCGGCAGAGCCGGTTCGCGGGCCAGCCCGCCTCGGCCGGTCCCCCGCGCAGGCCCGCCCACTCGGACGCGATGTCCGGCATCGAGCCGACGAGGACCGTCGCCTCCGGCCAGGTCGAGCCGATCTGACGCAGCAGGCTCGACGCCGACGCGCTGAAGGACGCGGCGGGAGTCATCGCGTACCCGTCGGCGGCGCCCGTGAGGTCGGGGTGGCAGAGGTCGTTCCCGCCCACCAGGAGGGTGACGACGTCGGGGTCCGCGCCGGCCGAGGCGGCAGCGGTCACGGTCGAGGCGACGGCGTTGATCCGGCTCCCCGACTTGGCGTAGTTCGCCGTGGTGACGACGCTGCCCGGGTTCACCTCCTGGAGGCGGGTGGCGATCGAGCGGACCGCACTCGCGGTTCCCGTCGACCAGGAGTTGACCGGGCAGTCGGCGCGGGTGCCGCAGCTCGAGGCGCCACGGGTGATCGAGTCGCCGAAGGAGACGACCGACAGGGTCGGGGCCGGTTCGGCGGCCGCGGCGGGCACCGCGGCCGCGCCGACGAGGAGGAGGGCGATGAGGAGGAGGACGGACAGGGGGGAACGGCGGGCCGGGCGCGGGGGCATGACTCTGCTCTCGTGGGGCGACGTGGTGCCGCGGCAGCGGAGCGAGGCGGGGGCGCGGGCTCCGTCGACCGGGCGACCGGGGGACGGGGAGGGGAACCGCCGGATCCGCCCGGAGAAGTGCCGCTCAGGGAGCCCGGCCACTCCGGCGGTGCCGGCTGCTCAGAGCCTGGCCGACGGCGCGGCAGCACGGCACCGCCTCAGGACCGGCCTGCTCCCCCCATAGGTGAGGCGCGGCACGGGTCGAATCCTTCGGTGCGTCCTGCACCGCTCCGACGAGGACCGCCGCGGTCCCGTGGGGCGCCTGACGGCGGCCCCTGCTGGTCAGCGGACCGTGACGGTGACGGGGGCACTCGTCCCCGTGTTGCCCGAGCGGTCGGTCGCGGTGGCGACGAGATCGTGCTCGCCCTTCGGGAAGCCCCTGGTCGACACGGTCAGCGTCCAGCCGCCGTTCGCCGCGTGCTTCGCCGAACCGAGGCGGCGACCCTCGCTCGAGAAGACGAGCGAGGCGGTGTCGTCGTCGGAGACGGCGGCCAGGGCGACGTTCCCCGAGACCGAGTCGCCGGCGAGCGGGCCGGTGATGCGCACCGTCGGCGCGGTCGTGTCCTTCGTGCCGGCGAGGCCTCGGCTCGGGGTCGTGCTCGGAGTGGAGCCGGGCGCCGGAGCGCGGGTCGCTGCGCGTGCCGGGGTCGTGGGCCGAGCAGGAGTCACGGTCTTCGTCGCTCGGCGCGCGCCGGCCGGGGTCGGAGTGGCCTTCGGCGCGGGGGTGGTCTTCGACGACGGGGTGGTCGTCGGGGCGGGAGTCGTCGTCGGAGTGGGCGTCGTCGGGACCGGTGCGTCGGTGACCGCCGGCACCGGCGGGGAGACCGGAGCGCCCTGGGTGAGGCGCGCGGCCCAGGCGGGGACCGCCTCGGGACCCCAGAGCACCCGCGCGATCAGGGCCTGGCCCTGGACGTTCGGGTGGAAGGAGTCGACGCTCGAGACGATCTCGGGGCTGATCTCCGTGCGGCTGAGGGCGCCGCCGTCCCAGACGCAGTGCGGGCCCTCGGCCGCGCACGCCGAGGCGAGCGCGTCGTCGTACTGCCGCGTGCGCTCGGCCGCGGCCATCACCGTCGAGGTGAAGGCGTCACCGGTCTGGACGACGTTGTCGGCGAGGGCCCCGCGCGTCGTCCGGCACAGCTTGGCCGACGGCCAGGTCCTCGCGCCCGCGCCGGTCTGCACCGCGGCCCACTCGGACGCCACGTCCGGGACCGACCCGACGAGGACGGTCGCCTCCGGCCAGGCGGACCTGATCCGCTGCAGCGCACTCGTCGCGGACGCGGCGAACGCGTCGGCGGGCGTCATCGCGTAGCCGTCGGCGGCGGCCCGGAGATCGGGGTGGCAGAGGTCGTTGCCGCCGATGAGCAGCGTCACGACGTCGGGTCGGGCCCCGGCGGCCGCCGCGGCGGACACCGCCGAGGCGACTCCCGCGATCCGGCTGCCCGACTTGGCGTAGTTCGTCGACGTGACGGTGCGACCCGGGTTCAGCTCCTGGAGGCGGGTGGCGACGGAGTGGACCGCGGGTGCGGAACCGGTGGCCCAGGAGTTGACGGGGCAGTCGCCCCGGCCTCCGCAGGTGGTGGCGGCGCGGGTGATCGAGTCGCCGAACGAGGCGACCGAGAGCGCGGGGGCCTCGGCGGCGGTGGCGGACGGGGCGGCTGCTCCTCCGGCGAGGAGCAGTGCCGTGAGAGCGACGGTGGACAGGCGGGAACGGAGGGACATGGCTCTTCTCAAGGACGGTGATCAAGGAGGGCGGAGCACGGTCGTTCGACCGTCGGCTCCAGCGGTCGACCGACCGCGGTGAGGTCCGCGGACGACGCCGGCGGAACCTCGTGGGGAAAGGTATTTCCGCTCCTCCGCAGGCCGCCAACTTGTGGCACGGGTCGACTCGACTGGCGTTCATCGAGCAGTTGTCGGCATTTGACCACGTGGCGCACTCTGACGATCGGTGCGCCTCCCTCGAGCTAGCGGCCGACGGCGGCGGTCTGCTGGAGGTCCGCCGGAGACGGGCTCCCCTCGGACGGCTGCGCTCCGGCCGGACGGCCGAGCGTCACGCGCTCGGTCACGTTCTCGGGCATGCCGACCCGCGTCCTCGACTCGTCCGGGGCGCCGCTCGTCGAATCGGCGATGCCGATCTCGTCGAGCGTCGGGAGGTCCGCCGGAGCCGGAGCCGGAGCGCCTGCGGAGTGCGGGACCGCCCACGCGGGAACCGCCTCCGGGCCCCACAGGACGCTGGCGACCAGCGCCTGGCCGGCGACGTTCGGGTGGAAGTAGTCGACCGTCGAGAGGACGTCCTTCGTGACGGGCGTCCTGGTGAGAGCACCGCCGTCCCAGACGCACTGGGGGCCCGCTGCGGAGCAGGCCGCGGCCAGGGCCTCGTTGTACCGATCCGTGCGCTCCTCGGCTGCGGCGACCGTCGCCTCGAAGGCGGCCCCCCTCTGGACGTGGTTGTCGGCCTTGGCTCCGCGCGTGGTCCGGCAGATGCTGAAGAGTCCCCAGATCAACTCGCCCGGTGTGCCCTGGACGACCTCCCACTCGGACCCGATGTCCGGCACCGACCCGAGCAGCACGGTCGCCCGGGGCCAGGCCGAGCTGATCTGCCGGAGCAGACCCGACGCCGAGGCGGAGAAGTCCGCGGCGGGCGTCATCGCGTAGCCGTCCGGCCCGGCCGGGACGTCGGGGCTGCAGAGGTCGTTGCCTCCGATGAGGAGCGTGACCACGTCCGGAGCGGCCCCGGCCGCCTGTGCCGCCGTGACCGCCGCGGAGACCTCGGCGATGCGGCTGCCGGACTTCGCGCGGTTGTCGGTCGTGACCGTGCGCTGCGGAGCCACCTCCTGGAGGCGGGTCGCGATAGAGCGGACCTCGGGGGCGGAACCGGTCGACCAGGAGTTGACCGGGCAGTCGTCCTCCGTGCCGCAGGTCGCGGCGGCTCGGGTGATCGAATCGCCGAAGGCGACGACGGACAGCTCGGACGGTGTCGCGGCGGCGGCCGCGGGGGCGATCGCCCCTCCCGCGAGCACGGCCGCGGCGAGGCCGAGGACGATCAGGGGGGAACGGCGGGGACGATGCGGGGACACGATTCTCCTCGGGAAGAGTGGGACGGAGACAGAGGTGTCCGATCGATCGGCGAGCCGTCGATCCGAGGGCGGCGACCGCACACCGGAGTGCCACGGCGGAACCTGTTCCCGAACGATAGAGACGCTCACCGCAGAGGCGGGAACTTCTGGCGCCGATCGGGCTCCTGGCGCTCCCTGACCGCCTCAGTCGGTCCCGGCGCCGGCCGCTCCCCGATGCAGCTCGGCCAGGTCGAGGTACGACGCGGCGTTGCGGCGGATCCCGTCCCGCTCCTGCTCGGACAGCTCGCGGCGCACCTTCGCCGGAACGCCCGCGACGAGGGAGCCCGGCGGCACGACGGTGCCCTCGAGCACCACTGCGCCGGCGGCGACGAGCGACCCGGAGCCGATCACCGCCCCGTTCAGGACGGTCGCGTTCATCCCGACGAGCACGTCGGACTCGAGGGTGCAGCCGTGCAGCACGGCGTTGTGCCCGACCGAGACACCCGAGCCGAGTGTCGCGTCGAAGCCCTCGTCCACGTGCACGATCACGCCGTCCTGCAGGTTGCTGCCGCGGCCGATCCGGATGCGCGCCTTCTCCGCGCGGAGGACGGCGCCGTACCAGACGCTCGACTCCTCCTCCAGCTCCACCGCCCCGACGAGGGTCGCGCCCGGGGCCACCCAGGCCGAGTCGGCGACGACCGGGGATCCGCTCGGCAGAGCGATCAAGCGGGCGTCCGGGTGCGCTCCTGGTGCCATGCGATCGGTCCTCCTCCTCGGCGGACTTCGCGGTCGCCGGATCCCAGTGTCGCAGGGGCGTCGGGCACCGCCCGGGCGGCGATCCTGGCCGGTCGTCGGACCCTGACCACGATCTGTCCCCGTCCGGGGCACGCGCGGAGGAGGCGGCACGACTTAGGCTGACCCCGGTCCGGGGGGATTTCCGTGACCGACGGAACAAGGGGACGGCAATGCGACGACGTACCGCACGGGCGACGATCATGGGAGCGCTCGCAGCCCTCCTCCTGGTGCCGATGGTGGCCACCGCGCCGGGCAGCTCGGCGAGCGCCGCCGCCGACACGGTGAAGCCGGTTGTGAGCATCACCGCTCCGACGAGCGGATCGACGGTCTCGGGGACGATCTCCCTGAAGGCGACGGCGACGGACGCGGTCGGGACCACTCAGCTCTCGTTCTGGGAGGGCACCCGCCGTCTGGGCTACGCCACCGTGCAGGCGGGCGTCTGGTCTCTGCCGCTCGACACCCGGACGCTGACCGAGGGCTCGCACGTCTTCGTGGCCAAGGGCAAGGACGCGGCGGGGAACATCGGCAACAGTGCCGCCACGCGCGTCACCGTGCAGAACACCGGCTCGACCCCCGTTCCGACGACGAGTCCCTCCCCCACGCAGACCCCGGTCCCGTCGGCGACGCCCACCGCGACGACCACTCCCTCGCCGACCGCGAGCCCGACGACCGCGCCGAGCCCCAGCGCCACGCCGACCGCCACGGGCTCGCCGAAGCCCGACACGACGAAGCCGACCGCGCGCATCACCTCGCCCGCCACGGGGAGCACCGTCCCGCGGACCGTGACGCTCGTCGCCACCGCGTCGGACGACGTCGGAGTCACCGCTCTCTCCTTCTGGTCCGGCTCCACCCGGGTCGGGAACGCCGTGCAGCAGGCCTCCGGCGACTGGTCGCTCACCACCTCGAGCCTCGCCGTGACCTCGCACGTGATCATCGCCAAGGCCCGCGACGCCGCCGGCAACATCGGCAGCAGCGGCTCGATCGCGCTGACCGTCTCGGCCACGGCACCGACGACGCCGCCGACCGCGACTCCGACGCCCACCGCGACCCCGACGAGGACTCCGACGCCCACGGCGACGCCGACCGCCACCGCGACACCGACCGCGACCCCTACGGCCACCCCGACCGCGACGCCGACCCCCACGGCGACGCCCACCACTCCCCCCACCGTGCCCGGCGTTCCGGCGCCGCTCGCGCAGTGGGACTTCACCCAGTCGGCCGCGCCGTACTACTCCACGGCGAACGACCTGCCGCTGCTCCAGGCGGGCAAGACCAAGGCCACGGCCACGTCGACGCCCTGGGGCTCCGGGATCTCGATGACCGGGTCGAGCTTCCTCCGGGTGCCGCAGGAGTCGGCGGGTCGCCTGACGATCGGCGCCACGGGCAACGCGGTCACCGTCGCGAGCTGGGTCTACATGACCGACGACAGCACCGGCTACGTCGCCGGCGCCTGGAACGAGCACGGTGAGCGCGCGGGCCGCTCCTACGGCCTCTTCTACGACCTCGGCCTCTACGGCGGTGACGAGCGATCGGCCTTCCACGTCTCGCGGACCGGCGGCCCGACCCCCGGCTATCCGTACTCCCGCGACTACTCGGCCTCGGGGAACACGTTCACTCGGAACACCTGGCAGCTGCACGTCGGCACCTACGACGGCACCTACGCGGTCTCCTACCTGGACGGCACCTCGGTCGCCTACCCGCGCTTCGTCGACAACAAGGGCGCGACCTACGCGAAGAACCCGTACCTCTTCACCGAGGGCCTGAACCCGAACGCCGGCGACTTCACGGTCGGCGCGGTCGAGCTCACCTCGGGCCCCGGCAACTACGCGAAGGGCACCTTCGCGAAGATCCGGGTCTGGGACAAGGCCCTCACCGCCGACCAGGTCAAGGCGCTCTACGACACGGAGCGGACGGCGCTGAAGTAGGCGTCGGGACTGTCTCTTCCGCGTCGGAGGCCGATGCTGATCGAGCAGCCCGCGCAGCGGGCGTATCGAGATCCACCAGCGTCAGGACCGGAGTCTGCAGACCCGACCTGCTGACGACGGTGGGTCTCGATACGCCCCTTCGGGGCTACTCGACCAGCATGATTGCGGGCGCATCTCGGCAGATCGCATCGCCGTGACGGCAGGCATGCTGATCGAGTAACCCGCGGAGCGGGCGTATCGAGATCCACCAGCGTCAGAGCAAGGGTCTGCAGAGCCGCCCAGCTGACGGCGGTGGGTCTTGATACGCCCCTGCGGGGCTACTCGACCAGCATGGAGGGGCCTCACCGGCGAGACGCGGTGCGACTACTCGGCCGGCTCAGCGCGCGGCGCGGAGCCAGGCCAGCACCGCGAGCACGCGGCGGTGGTCCGAGCCGGAGTCCTCGAGTCCGAGCTTCTGGAAGATCGAGGTGACGTTCTTCTCGACCGCGCCGACGCCGATGAAGAGCGCGGCGGCGATGCCGGCGTTCGTGCGCCCCTCGGCCATCGCCTCGAGCACCTCGCGCTCGCGCGGGGTCAGGAGCGCCAGCGGGTCGCGGTTGCGCTGGAGCAGCGAGGCGACGACCTGCGGATCGAGCACAGTCCCGCCCGCCGCGACGCGCTCGACGGCGTCGCGCAGCTCCTCCACCGAGGCGACGCGGTCCTTGAGCAGATAGCCCATGCCGCCCTCGCCCGAGCCGAGCAGCTCGTGCGCGTAGGTCACCTCGACGTACTGGCTGAGCAGGAGCACGGCGATCCGCGGGTGCAGGCGCCGGAGGTCGAGGGCCGCGCGGACGCCCTCGTCGCGGAAGGTGGGCGGCATGCGGACGTCGAGCACGGCCACGTCCACCGAGGACGGCTCCGCGGCGACGGCCGCGAGCAGCCCCTCGGCGTCGCCGTGGGCTCCGACGACGGAGAAGCCGGCGTCCTCGAACAGTCGGACCAGGCCCTCGCGCAGGAGGACGGAGTCCTCGGCGAGGGCGACACGGATCGGTGAGGCGGGCGGCACGCCCTCAGGATAGGGCGGGCGGCGGTGCGGGCAGGAACGGCACGTGCACGCCCACCGTGGTCGGGCCGCCCGGGGGCGAATCGACGGTGAACAGCCCGCGCAGCCCGCTGACGCGCCCGGCGACCCCCTCGAGACCGTGACCGGGCAGGGGCGAGGCGCCGCCGACGCCGTCGTCGACGACCCAGACGTCCAACCAGCGCTCCGGTCCGCCCGTCCCCCGCACGTCGAGGTGCACGCGGATCGAGCGGGCCGACGCGTGCTTCGACGCGTTCGCGAGCAGCTCGGCGACGACGAAGTAGACGCTGCGCTCGACCTCGGGCGGCACCTCCGTCACCGGATGCTCGACCAGCACCTCGACGGGCACCGGGCTCATGACCGCCAGCGAATGCACCGCAGCGGTGAAGCCCCGGTCCTGCAAGATCGGCGGCGCGACTCCCCGGGAGAGCGCGCGCAGCTCGTCGAGCGCCGAGCGGACGTGCTCGCGCGCCTCGTCGATCAGCGCCGCCGCCGAGTCGGGATCGGAGCGCACCCGGTTGAGAGCCGATCCGAGGTCCATCTGCACCCGGATCAGCCGCTGCTGCGGACCGTCGTGGATGTCGCGCTCGAGCCGGCGCAGCGCCCGGTCCTCGGCGGCGACCGCCGCACCGCGGGAGACGCTGAGCTCCGCGACCTCGCGCTGCAGCGCCTCCGAGCCCCAGGGCCCGAGCAGCAGCCGATCGACCAGGAATCGCGCGAGGGTGAGCCCGCGGGTGACGAACGGCAGCGTCGCGAGGAACAGGACGACGAGCGCGACATCGGCCAGCACCAGGAAGGCCGTGGGCGGCCCGGCAACGCCGAGGACTGCGCTCGACTGCCCGGAGACGAGCCGGACGATCACCGAGGAGTCGCCGGCGAGCAGCGCCGTCAGCGAGCCGAGGCCGGCCCAGCTCCAGAGCCCGAGGACCGCGGCGAAGACGAGCGCGAGCAGCGGCGCCACGACGAGCGTGTGCAGCAGCGCGAGCCAGTAGTGCCCGTCGACGACCGGGCCGTAGAGGGCGAAGGTGGCGGGCGCGACCGAGGCGGGCGGACGCCGCCACTGTGGTTCCTCGATCCGCGGGCGGCCGGCGAGCCGGTCGAGCGCTCGGGTCGCCCGAGCGAAGCCCCGGGCGGTGTGCAGTGCCAGCGGGAGGAAGACCGCGCCGATCAGCACGCCGATCAGGCCGAGGCCCAGGGCGAGGGCGACTCCGGTCGCGAACGCACCCGCCAGCGCCAGTGGGACGGCGAGCAGGAGCGACAGGGCCTCGCGGGGCAGCTCGCGCCAGAGCCGGAGGTACGCCGCGGAGGCCTCACCGAGGGCGGTCGGCGCTGCGGGCACGCGAGCCTCCTCCACCGGTCCTCGCGAACGCGCGGACATCCTCTCGAGGGTACCGGCGACCCTTCGCGGCGATGCGGGGGCTGACCCCCGGTTCCGTCTCGGAAGCCCACCGCACGTGCCTGGCCGGCACAGGCCAGGCTCCCCTTCTCCCGCCTTAGCCGAGCCTGCACTTCCTTGCGAACACTGGGCTGCGGCGTAGTGTTGACGATCAGTCACCCCCTCTCGAAAGGAACAGACGATGTCCACTGCATCCGTCGCGTCGCTCACCTCGTCGAACCCGGATGTCGCATCCGGAGTCGCCCAGTTCCTCAGCCCGGTCGTCGTCGAGATGACCGCCCTGGCCGTCAACAGCAAGCAGGCGCACTGGCACGTGCGCGGCGCCAACTTCATCGGCGTGCACGAGCTGCTCGACGTCGTCGTCGGCCACGCGATCGAGTGGGCCGACCTGGCCGCCGAGCGCGTCGTCGCCCTCGGCCTCCCCGTCGACGCCCGCATCCAGACCGTCGCGTCGGCCACGCAGACCGCGCCGCTCACTCCGGGCTTCCAGCGCTCCGAGAACGCCATCGTCGAGGTCATCGGCCTGATGGACGTCGCGATCACCACGGTCAACACCGCGATCGCCGAGCTCGCCGACATCGACGCGAGCAGCCAGGACGTCGCGATCGAGATCGGCCGCGGCCTCGAGAAGGACCGCTGGTTCCTGTTCGCGCACGTCAGCGAGAGCTGAGCACGCGCCTCCCACGCCGCGACGGCCCGTCGGATCCTCGGATCCGGCGGGCCGTCCGTCGTTCACGATCCGGTCAGACCTCGTGCGTGACGCGTCCGGCGAGCAGTGTCGCGGCGACCGGCATCGAGCGCAGCTGCTCGCCGTCGGAGGCGAGCGGGTCGCGCTCGACGACGACCAGGTCGGCGACGTCTCCCCCCTGCGGAGCGAGCCGCCGGGTGCGGGTCGACGCGACGAGCGCCTCCGCGACCGTGACCCGCTGCTCGGGGTGCCACGGCTCGTCGCCGTCCCGGGCGCGGGAGACGGCGGCGGCGATCGCCACCCAGGGGTCGAGCGGCGCCACCGGGGCGTCCGAGCCGAGCACGACCGTCGCTCCGGAGTCGATCAGCGAGCGCAGCGCGAAGGCCCGGCCGGTCCGGCCCTCCCAGTAGCGGTCGGCGACCTCCCGGTCGTCCAGCGCATGTGCCGGCTGCACTCCCGCGACGACGCCGAGCCCGGCGAAGCGCGGGAGGTCGGCGTCGGAGAGCAGCTGCGCGTGCTCGATGCGGCCGCCGCCGACCTTGGCCAGGGCGTCGAGCGCGACCGTCGCGGCCGCGTCGCCGATCGCGTGGACCGTCGGCCGGATACCCGCCGCGGCCGCCCGCGCGAGCAGCTCGTCGAGCTCCGCGGGGTCCACGGTGAGGACGCCGCTGCCCTCGTGCCCGGCGTACGGGTGCACGCAGTACGCGGTCCGGGTGTTCAGCGAGCCGTCGATCAGCACCTTGAGCGGACCCATCCGGAGCAGGCCCTCACCGCCCTCGACCTCGTCCCCGGTGCGCAGGCCCTCCGCGATCGCCCGGTCGAGGTGGTCGCGGTAGACGCCGATGTCGACGCGCAGGGAGCGGGTGCCGCGGGCGATCCGCCGCGTCCAGTCCCCCGCGTTCCAGCGCATCTCGAGGTCGACGACGCCGACCACGCCGCGGGCTGCCGCGCGGCGCGCCGCCTCGTCGGCCAGCTCGTCGAGCTCGTCGTCGCTCAGCGCACCGAGCGCCGTGACGAGGCGGAAGCAGGGCTCCTCCCGAAGGATGTCGTCCTGCGCGGGGAAGCCGTAGCGGCGCAGCGCCGCGGAGTTCACCCAGGCGCAGTGCAGATCGCCACTGACCAGGACCACCGGTCGCTCCGGCGCCACCGCGTCGAGCAGCGCCGTCGTCGGCAGGTCGGGCCAGAGCCCGTCGCGGAAGCCGAAGCCGACGAGGGTCGCCGGCGAGTCCGGCGCCTGGGCCAGCCGCGCACGGACCGCCTCCACCGCCTCCGCCGCCGACCGCGCCGTCGAGACGTCCAGGCGGGGCGCGGTCATCGACCACTGGGAGAAGTGCACGTGCTCGTCCCAGAGCCCGGGCAGCAGCCAGCGGCCGTCGAGGTCGCGCACCTCGGCGTCGCCCGTCCTGGTGCCGTCGAGAGCGCCGTCCGGAGCGATCGCCTCGATCCGGCCGTCGCGGAGCAGCACGGACACCGGCTCGTCGCGGCCGAGGAGCCGCGCGGTGCGCAGGAGCAGGCTCGGGGTCACGGGGTCCTCTCGGTCGTCGCTCATCACGAGCGGTTCAGGCGGTCACGACTGGCACACCGGGCACCAGTAGAGCTTGCGTGCACCGATCTCCTCGAGGAGGACGTTCGTGCCGCAGACCCGGCAGGGCAGTCCCTCGCGCTTGTAGACGTAGTTGCGCTCGGCCCGGCTGCGCACGGCGGCGGAGCGCTGCGTCTTCGTCAGGCCGCGGCGGGTGATCATCATCCCGGTCCGGATGCCGTCCTCGAGCAGGAGCGCCCAGTCGGCCCAGAGCTCGCGCGCGAGCTCGAGCGGCACCAGCTTGCCCGGCGTATGCGGGTCGAGTCCGGCGCGGTAGAGCAGCTCGGCTCGGTAGATGTTGCCGATCCCGCTGACGACCGACTGGTCCATCAGCACGAGCCCCACCGGCGTGGCCGTCTTGCGCAGGCGGTTCACGAAGCGATCGCGGGCCTCGTCGGAGTCGTCCGCCGCGGGGTCCGGACCGAGCCGGGCGAGCAGCGCCTCCACCTGCGCGTCGTCCATCACCTCGCAGGCGGTCGGGCCGCGCAGGTCGGCGACCGTCTCCTCCGTCTGGATGCGCACGCGCACGGCGCCGATCGGCGGCGGCGGGAACTCCTCGAGATCGCTGTCGGTCTCGTGCTCGGTCTCGGAGAGCCGGACGGCCCGGCGGCGGCGCGGGGCGCCGATGCTGCTGCCCGCCTTGCCGTCGTCGAACAGCGGCGAGACGTGGCCGAGGAAGTCCCAGGCGCCGTAGAGGCCGAGGTGCACGTGCAGCGTCGCGTCGCCCTCGAAGCGCAGCAGCAGGTGCTTGCCGACCGCGGTCGACTCGAGCACGGTGCGGCCGTCCAGCAGCGCGGCGCCCTCGACGAAGCGTCCCTGCGGGCTGCTCGTCGCGACGGAGTGGCCGACGATGTCGCGCTCGAACTGCAGCGCGATGCGGTGGACGGAGTGGCCCTCGGGCACCTAGCGACCGCTCGCGGCGGAGTCGACCGTGCGGCCGGCGATGTCGCCCGTGGCCTCGTACTCCGCGAGCTGCGCGATGCGGCGCACATGGCGCTCCTCGAAGGAGAACGGCTCGGCGACGAAGGCGTCGATGAAGTCCGTCGCCTCCTCGACCGAGTGCTGGCGCGCTCCGATCGAGATCACGTTGGCGTCGTTGTGCTGCCGGGCGAGCACCGCGGTGCTGAGGCTCCAGACCAGCGCGGCGCGGACGCCCGCGACCTTGTTGGCCGCGATCTGCTCGCCGTTGCCCGAGCCGCCGAAGACGATGCCGAGCGCCTCGACGCCGGCCTCCTGGTCGCGCACGACCGCGGCGGCCGCGTTGATGCAGAACGAGGGGTAGTCGTCGAGCGGGTCGTACGAGGTGGGGCCGTGGTCGACCACGTCGTGGCCGGCGGCACCGAGGTGCTCGATCAGGTGCCGGCTGAAGTCCAGCCCGGCGTGGTCCGTTGCGATGTGGATGCGCACGCGCTCGTCCTCCGGAAAGCCGTTCGTGGCCCGTGGATCTGGGGCCGGGAGTCAGGGTACCGCTCGCGCGGCGGCCCGGTCCTCAGCCGAGGACCGGGTCGCCGACGCGGATCGCGGCTCAGTCGAAGATCGGGTCGCGGGTGCGCGAGCGCTTGAGCTCGAAGAAGCCGTCGTACGAGGCCACGGCGACGAGGCCGTCCCAGAGCGAGAGCGCCTGCTCGCCACGCGGGATCGGCGAGATGACCGGTCCGAAGAAGGCGATGTCGCCGATCGCGATGACCGGCGTGCCGACGTCCTGGCCGACCCGGCCGATGCCGTCGAAGTGCGAGGCGCGCATCGGCTCGTCGTACTCGTCGGTGTCGGCGAAGGCGGCGAGGCTCGCGTCGAGGCCGACCTCGGCGAGCGACTCGGCGATGATCGCGTCGACGTCCGTGCGGCCGCCGTTGTGGATCCGCGTGCCCAGTGCGTCGTAGAGCGGCTTGACCTTCTCCTGGCCCTCGCGCTCGCCGACGGCGGCGACGAGGCGGGTGTAGCGCAGGGCGCGCGGGAAGAACGCGCGGTAGTCGTCGCTCACGTCCTGGTCCTCGTTGAGCACGGCGAGGCTCATGATGTGCCAGGTGACGTCGAGGTCGCGCCCCTCCGTCACCTCGTCCACGAAGCGGGAGGTCATCCAGGCCCAGGGGCAGGAGGGATCGAACCAGAAGTCAACGGCGGTCATGAGGCAACGCTACGCCTCTCGGCGCCTCTCGGGTGCGCGGGTGCGGCGCGGCCCTAGGGTGGATCGGTGGCGCCCGCACCCCGGCGCCGAAGCGGCAGCGCCGAGACGAACGGATGGAGCACCCTGTGCCTGGAGACAACCTCACCCGGAGCGAAGCGCAGGAGCGCGCCTCGCTGATCCAGGTCGACGCCTACGACGTCGCCCTCGACCTGACGCGGGGGGCCGAGACCTTCCGCAGCACCACGACCGTGCGCTTCACCGCGACGGAGGGGTCCTCCTCCTTCATCGACGCGATCACGAAGACCGTGCACTCGGTCACGCTGAACGGCGTCGAGCTGGACCCGGCCGACGTCGCCGACGGCGTGCGGATCCGCCTCGACTCGCTGGCCGCCGAGAACGTACTGCGCGTGGACGCCGACGCGCTCTACACGAACACGGGCGAGGGCCTGCACCGCTTCGTCGACCCGGTCGACGGCGAGGTCTACCTCTACTCGCAGTTCGAGGTCCCGGACTCGCGCCGCGTCTTCGCGGTGTTCGAGCAGCCCGACCTCAAGGCCGCCTTCTCCTTCACGGTGACCGCGCCCGCCGCCTGGCAGGTCGTCTCGAACCAGCCGACCCCCGAGCCGGTCCCGGCCGGTGACGGCGTCGCGACCTGGAGCTTCGAGCCCACCCCGCGGATCTCCTCCTACATCACCGCGCTCATCGCGGGCCCCTACGTCGTCGAGACCGACTCGCTGGTCTCCTCCGACGGCCGCACCGTGCCGCTCGGCGTCTTCGCCCGCGCCTCGCTCGCGCCGTTCCTCGACGCGGACTACGTCTTCGAGAAGACCAAGCAGGGCTTCGCCTTCTACGAGGAGAAGTTCGGGGTGCCGTACCCGTTCGCGAAGTACGACCAGCTCTTCGTGCCGGAGTTCAACGCCGGCGCGATGGAGAACGCGGGAGCGGTCACCTTCACCGAGACCTACGTCTTCCGCTCGAAGGTGACCGACGCGGTCAAGGAGCGCCGGGTCGTCACGATCCTGCACGAGCTCGCGCACATGTGGTTCGGCGACCTGGTGACCATGAAGTGGTGGAACGACCTCTGGCTGAACGAGTCGTTCGCCGAGTACGCCTCCACCCTCGCGACGGCCGAGGCGACCGAGTGGACCGAGGCCTGGACCACCTTCGCCGCGATGGAGAAGAGCTGGGCCTACCGCCAGGACCAGCTGCCCTCGACGCACCCGATCGTCGCGACGATCAACGACCTCGAGGACGTCCAGGTCAACTTCGACGGCATCACCTACGCCAAGGGCGCCTCGGTGCTCAAGCAGCTGGTGGCCTGGGTCGGCGAGAAGGAGTTCCTCGCCGGCGTGCACGAGTACTTCCTGAAGCACGCGTTCTCGAACACCGAGCTGCGCGACCTGCTGGTCGAGCTCGAGGCGACCAGCGGCCGCGACCTGACCGAGTGGTCGGCGCAGTGGCTCGAGACGGCCGGCGTGAACACGCTCCGCCCCGAGATCGTGGTCGACGAGGAGGGCGCCATCGCCTCGTTCGCGATCCTGCAGAGCGCGGTCGCCGACTACCCGACGATCCGCCCGCACCGCCTCGCGATCGGCCTCTACGACTTCGAGGGCGACCGCCTCGTGCGCATCGACCGCCTCGAGCTCGACGTGGACGGCGAGCGCACCGAGGTGCCCGAGCTGATCGGCCGCACCCGCCCCGCGCTGGTGCTGCTCAACGACGACGACCTCGCCTACGCGAAGATCCGGCTGGACGACGCCTCGCTCGCCGTCGCGATCGAGCACCTCGCGAGCATCAGCAGCCCGCTCGCGCGCTCGCTGGTCTGGGGCTCGGTCTGGGACGCGACCCGCGACGCCGAGTCGGCGCCGCGCGACTTCGTCCGCCTCGTGCTCGGCAACATCGCGACCGAGACCGAGTCGACGACGCTGCGCACGGTCCTCGGCCAGCTCGTGAGCACCGCCTCGCAGTACGTCGCGCCGGAGCACCGCGACGAGGTCCTCGCGGAGGTGGGCGACCGGCTGTGGACGCTGGCGCAGGGCGCCGAGGCCGGCAGCGACGCGCAGTTCCAGTTCGTGAAGGTGCTCGCCGCCGTCGCCACGACGCCCGCGCACCTGGACGCGGTGCAGGCGCTGCGCGACGGAACCACGACGCTGTCGGGGCTCGAGATCGACACCGACCTCTCCTGGGAGCTGCTGATCGCGCTCGTGGCCGGCGGACGGGCGGACGCCTCGGACATCGACGCGGCCCTCGCGGCCGACAACACCGCGACGGGAGCGCAGTCCGCGGCGAACGCCCGCGCGGCGATCCCGACGGCGGAGGCGAAGCGCGCGGCCTGGGACTCGGTGACGCTCGACGACTCGGCGCCGAACACCATCGTGCGTGCGACGGGTCTCGGCTTCCAGCACACCAGCGACCCCGCCGTCCTCGAGGCGATGGTGCCGGTGTACTTCGACGCCCTCCGCTCGCTGTGGGACGCGAAGAGCTACAAGATCGCGGAGTACCTCGTCGTCGGCTTCTACCCGGCGGCGACGCCGACGCCGGCGATCGTCGACGCCACCCGCGCGTGGCTCGACGCGAACCCCGACGTGCCGGCGCTGCGCCGCCTCGTGATCGAGAACCTGGCCGGCGTCGAGCGCGCCCTGCGCGCGCAGGAGCGCGACGCGGCGCTCTGAGCGCGCCGGCCCTGCTGATCGAGTAGCGCGCGCAGCGCGCGTATCGAGATCCACCGCCACCAGGAGGGCGGGTCTCGATACGCCGCTGCGCGGCTACTCGACCAGCATGCGAGGCGCGCGCAGCGCGCACTGGGAACCGCGTCGGCCGCGCCGGCTCCGCAGGACAGCGAGATGCGGGGGGGGTCAGCGCTCCGGAACCGCGCGGCGGGCCGGGCCGTCGTACGCGGACAGCGGGCGGATGAGCGCGTTCGAGGCGCGCTGCTCGAGGACGTGCGCGGTCCAGCCGACGACGCGGGCCGCGACGAAGAGCGGCGTGAAGAGCTCGGTGTCGAAGCCCATCAGGCGGTAGGCCGGACCGGACGGGTAGTCGAGGTTCGGCAGGATGCCCGTGCGCTCGGCCATCTCGGCGGCCAGCGCGTCGTAGAGCTCGAGCATGTCGTCCGCCCCGGCCTGGTCGGCGACCCGGCGGAGCGCCGCCTCCATCGTCGGCACGCGCGAGTCGCCCGACTTGTACACGCGGTGGCCGAAGCCCATCACCTTGCGCTTCGCCCCGAGCGCCTCCGCCAGCCAGGCCCGCGCGCGGGGACCCGCCTCCGGCCCGAGGCCGATCTCGTCGAAGACGTGCAGAACGGCCTCGTTCGCGCCGCCGTGCAGCGGCCCCTTCAGCGCGCCGACCGCCGCCGTCACGGCGGAGTGCACGTCCGAGAGCGTCGATGTGACCACGCGAGCCGTGAACGTCGAGGCGTTGAACGAGTGCTCGGCGTACAGCACGAGCGACACCCGGAAGGCATCGACGACCACCGGGTCGGGCAGCTCGCCGAAGGTCATCCAGAGGAAGTTCTCCGAGTAGTCGAGATCGTCGCGCGCGGCGATCGACTCCTGCCCGTGCCGGCGGCGCTGGATCGCGGCGACGACGGCGGGCAGCACCGCCCAGAGCCGCATTGAGCGCTCCAGGACCGCCTCCGGCGACTCGTCCTCGGGGTCCGTCTCGAGCGCGCCCAGCACGCTGACCGCGGTGCGGACGACGTCCATCGGATGCGCCGTCACCGGCAGCAGCTCGACCACCGCGCGCACCTCCGGCGCCGGCTCCCGGTGCGCGCGCTCGAAGGCGCGGAGCTCCTCGGTCTCGGCCGGAGTCGGCAGCTCGCCCTTCCACAGCAGCCAGGACACCTCCTCGAAGGAGCAGGACGCCGCCAGCTCCTGCACCGGATAGCCGCGGTACAGCAGCGAGTTCGACTCCGGGTCGACCTTCGAGATCGCCGTGGTGTCGACGACGACCCCCACGAGTCCCTTGCGGATGTCCTGCTCGGTGGTGCTCATCGCTCGCTCCTTCGCGATCGGATCGGCGGCCGGAGCCGCCGGGGTGGGTCGTGGCTCAGGCGCCGTGGTGGCCGGCGAGGCTGAAGTCGAAGACGCCCTCGTCGAAGCGGCTGTAGGACGAGTAGTCGAGCAGCTCGTAGAGCTCGGCCCGGGTCTGCATCCCCGCGACCTCGGACTGCAGCGAGCCCTCCGCCTTCAGCGCGTCGAGCGCGCGCATCGCCGCGCCCATCGCGATGCGGAGCAGCGACACCGGGTAGATCACTATGTTCACCCCGACGTCGGCGAGCTGCTGCGTCGTGAAGAGCTCGCTCTTGCCGAACTCGGTCATGTTCGCCAGCACCGGGACGTCGATCGCGGCGCGGACGGCCTCGAACTCGCTGAGGTCGCGCATCGCCTCGGGGAAGATCGCGTCGGCGCCGGCGTCGACGAGGCGCTTCGCCCGGTCGATCGCGGCCTGCAGCCCGTCGAGGGCGCGGATGTCGGTGCGGGCCATGATCACGAGACCCGGATCGCGGCGGGCGTCGACCGCGGCGGCGATGCGCCGCACGGAGGTGCTCTCATCGACGACGGACTTCCCGTCGAGGTGTCCGCAGCGCTTGGGGTTCACCTGGTCCTCGATGTGCAGGGCCGTCACTCCGGCGTCCTCGAGCATCTGCACGGTGCGCGCGACGTTGAGGGGCTCGCCGAAGCCGGTGTCGGCGTCGATCAGGACGGGCAGATCGGTCATCCGCGCGATCTGCTGGCCGCGGCCCGCGACCTCGCTCAGCGTGGTCAGGCCGATGTCCGGCAGACCGAGCTCGGCCGACAGCACCGCGCCCGAGACGTAGACGCCGTCGAAGCCCTTCTCCTCGATCAGCCGCGCCGACAGCGGGGTGAACGCCCCGGGCAGCTGCAGCAGCTCGCCGGTCGCGAGCCGCTCGCGGAAGAGGCGGCGCTTCTCGGCGGGAGTCCGGGTGGAGTGGAGCATCGGGCGTCCTTCCCCTGGGGCGGAGTTCGGGTGCGGAGTTCGGGGGCCCGGCAGGCCCTCGTCGAATCTATCCCCCGGACGCCGCTCGGCGTCGTTCCGGCGTCACCGGAGCTCGTCAGCACGCGTCCCCTAACCTGGACGGGATGCTGCTCTTCGAGACCTCCACCCCAGACCCCGTCGCCGCGACCATCTCCTTCTTCGACTCCGAGCTCTTCTGGAAGAGCGTCGCCGTCCTCGCGATCGTGCTCGGCGCCCTGCTCGCCCGCGTCATCGCGCACTTCGTCGTCGGGCGGGTCGTCGACCAGATCGTCTCGGGGGTGAAGAAGCGCCAGCGGGTCGAGGACACGCAGGCGATCGCCGCCTCCCCGCTCGCGGCCGTCCGGGTCGTGCAGCGCACGAGGACCCTCGGCTCGATCCTCAACAACATCAGCTCGATCCTCATCGTGGTCATCGCCGTCGTGATGATCGTGAACACCATCGACAACACTCTGATCGGCTCCTTCGCGCTGCTGACCGCCGCGCTCGGCGCCGGCCTCGGCTTCGGCGCGCAGAACATCGTCAAGGACGTCCTCAACGGCCTGTTCATGGTCGCGGAGGACCAGCTCGGCGTCGGGGACGTCGTCGACACCGGCCAGGCCACGGGAGTGGTCGAGAACGTCGGCGTGCGGATCACCCAGATCCGCGACGTCAACGGCACACTCTGGTTCGTCCGCAACGGCGAGATCGTCCGCGTCGGCAACATGTCGCAGGGCTGGTCGCGGGTCATCATCGACCTCGCCGTGCCCTACGAGACCGACCTGGAGTCGGTGCAGAGCACGATCCTCAGCACCGCGAACGAGCTCGCCTCGAGCAGCCGCTGGCGGGCCCGGATCATCGACAAGCCCGAGCTGTGGGGCCTCGAGTCGATCGCCGACGACGCGCTGGTCATCCGCGTGGTGCTGAAGACCCGCACCACCGCGAAGGACGACGTCGCGCGCGAGCTCCGCATCCGTCTCAAGCGCGCCCTCGACACGCTCGACGTCAAGCTGCCCTCGCTCAGCGCGGTGGTGCTCAGCGGCTTCGAGGGCGCGACGAGCGTCGGCGGCGTGAAGGGACCGCGCACGACGCCGACCGCCACGGTCACGACCGAGCACGGGAAGCCGGTGCGCCTGCCGCGTGCTCTGCGGCGTCCGAAGGCGACCGAGTCCACCGAGCGTCCCCAGGACGGCGGCTCCGTGCCGCCCCAGACGGGACCGCGCCCGTGAGCGGGCTGCAGATCGGCGGCACTCCCCCGATGCGCTCCTTCTGGGAGCACCTCGGCGGGCGACCGACCTTCGAGCGCCTCGTCCGCCGCTTCTACGAGGGCGTCCGCGAGGACGAGGTCCTCTGGCCGATGTACCCCGAGCACGACCTCGAGGGCGCGATCCAGCGGCTCACCGGCTTCCTCGAGCAGTACTGGGGCGGACCGGGCACCTACAGCGAGGAGCGCGGGCACCCGCGCCTGCGGATGCGGCACCAGCCCTTCAAGGTGAACCCGGAGGCGCGCGACCACTGGCTCGCGCACATGCGGGTCGCGGTCGATGAGCTCAAGCTGGCTCCGGCCGACGACGCGATGCTCTGGGACTACCTGGAGCGCGCGGCGCACGCGATGGTCAACACCTTCGAGGAGTAGCCATCGGCGCTTCCCGCCGGCGTCGGGTCAGGCGGGGGTGCGGACGAGCACGTGCCCGCGCCGCGAGGTGAGCCGCCGCCACTGGCCGCTCTCGAGCAGCGCGACGGGGTCGTCGGCGCCGAGGAAGCCGAGCGCAAACAGCGCGAAGGCGGCGCCGGCGGGCACGTCCTCGAGACCGTCGAGCGGACGGCCCCAGACGGTGGAGCGCACGCGGCCGACGATCTGCTCGCCGGTCTCGGAGCCGACCGCTGCGGCGATCTCGTCGATGCCGTCGCGGGCGACCTTCTCGAGGAACGCCGGGTCGACCGGCTCGCGCCGCTGCCAGCCGCCGCGCGGCGGCGAGATGCCGGCCCAGGCGCCCGCCGTGGCGTCGTCGCCGTCGGGCAGCACGACCGGCTTGCCGTCCGCTCCCCCGGGCTCCCACTGCAGGCGGGCGAGCCGGTCGGAGAGCGCGCGGATCGGCACCACGCGGTCGAAGGCGGTGGGCTCGTCGAGTGCGAAGACCCGCAGGCCGAGCACGGTGGAGGACCGGTCGAGCAGGCCGCGCGGCTGGAGGATCGCGGTGTACGCGGCCAGGATGCGATCCTGCGCGAGGAGGCGCACGGCGCCGTCCTCGACACGCGCGGACCGGCCGAGGAACACGCGCAGATCGGAGAGGCTGGGCGGATCCGCCAGGGAGAAGGACGACATCATCGCGTCGATAAACTTACCCGAGGCCGCTCTCCTGATCGGCAGACACCCCGGAGGTCCCGTGTCCGATCCGCTCTCCTCGTTCCTCACCGCCCTCGATCTCGTCGACACGGGCGCGCGCACCAGCGAGGACATCTCCACCGGGCCCTCGCAGTGGATGCCGGAGGGCCGCGTCTTCGGCGGCCAGGTGCTGGCGCAGTCGCTGATCGCCGCCGGCCGCACCGTCGAGGAGCGCAGCGTGCACTCGATGCACGGCTACTTCCTCCGCCCGGGCGACATCTCGCAGCCGATCACCTTCTCGGTCGACCGGATCCACGACGGCCGCTCGTTCGCCACCCGGCGGACGCAGGCCTATCAGAACGGGGCGCCGATCCTCTCGATGATCGCGTCGTTCCAGACCGAGGACGAGGGCCTGGACCACCAGACGCCGATGCCGGAGGGCGTGCCCGATCCGGAGTCGCTGCCGAGCACCGCCGAGGTGCTGAAGGGCGTCGACCACCCGGTCGGCAGCTTCTGGGCCACTCAGCGGCCGTTCGACGTCCGCCACGTCGAGCAGCCGGTGTATCTCCGCGCCGATCCGAGCCGCACGGCGCACCAGTGCGTCTGGATGCGCGCGCTCGGCCCGCTGCCGGACGACGCGCTGCTGCACCGCGCCGCGCTCGCCTATGCGAGCGACTACACGATCCTCGAGTCGACGCTGCGCCGGCACGGCGCGGCCTGGATCACCCCGGGGCTGCGCATCGCGAGCCTCGACCACGCGATGTGGTGGCACCGCCCCGCGCGCGTCGACGAGTGGCTGCTCTACGTGCAGGAGTCGCCGAGCGCCTCCGGCGGCCGCGGGCTCTCGCTCGGCCGGATCTACTCCCGGGACGGCCGCCTGGTGGCGAGCGTCGCCCAGGAGGGCATGGTCCGCGTCCCGCTCGGCTGAGCGGTCCGGCTCGCGCCGGGACCGCCCGCCGGAGGGGACGGCGTCAGCTCCGCTTGGAGAAGGCGACGGGCTCCTCGACGTACGGCGCCCAGACCTCCCGGAGCTCCTCCGGGATGCGCTCCGGGCGACCCGTGGCAGCGGTCACCATGACGAGCGTCGTCGCGGCCTTCGTGTAGAGCACGCGCGGCTCGACTCCGATCGGCGAGTACAGCTCGTAGCAGACCTCGAGGCTCGCGCCGCCGATCCGCCCGATCCACAGCTCGATGTCGAGCGGGGCGCGCATGTACGGGATCGGTGCGAGGTACTCGATCTCCTGCCGCGCGATCAGGCTGATCGTGCGCGCGCCGGGCCGGGCGTCGAGCACCGCCGTCGCCCTCCCGCCCGGCTCCGGGGAGTCGGGGCGCCAGAACGCCTGGATGCGCGCCTCCTCGAGCAGGCGCAGCATCTCGGCGTTGTTGACGTGCGCGTAGGCGTCGAAGTCCGACCAGCGCAGCGGGATGGCGACGTGCAGGCGCATCAGTCGCGGGTGAGCTTGCGGTAGGCGGAGCGGTGCGGCTTCGCCGCGTCCGGACCGAGGCGCTCGATCTTGTTCTGCTCGTACGACTCGAAGTTGCCCTCGAACCAGTACCAGTTGGCCGGGTCCTCCTCGGTGCCCTCATAGGAGAGGATGTGCGTCGCGATCCGGTCGAGGAACCAGCGATCGTGGGTGATCACCACGGCACAGCCGGGGAACTCGAGCAGCGCGTTCTCGAGGCTGCCGAGCGTCTCGATGTCCAGGTCGTTGGTGGGCTCGTCGAGCAGGAGCAGGTTGCCGCCCTGCTTGAGCGTCAGCGCCAGGTTGAGGCGGTTGCGCTCACCACCGGAGAGGATGCCGGCGCGCTTCTGCTGGTCCGGGCCCTTGAAGCCGAACTGCGAGACGTAGGCCCGCGAGGGGATCTCGGTCTTGCCGACCTGGATGTAGTCGTGCCCGTCGGAGACGACCTCCCACAGGTTCTTGTTCGGGTCGATGCCGCCGCGGGTCTGGTCGACGTAGGAGATGTCGACGGTGTCGCCGATCTTCAGGTCGCCCGAGTCGAGCGGCTCGAAGCCGACGATCGTCTTGAAGAGCGTGGTCTTGCCCACGCCGTTCGGGCCGATGACGCCGACGATGCCGTTGCGCGGCAGGGTGAAGCTGAGGTCGTCGATCAGGACGCGGTCGCCGAACGACTTGTGCAGCTTCTTCGCGTCGATGACCTGCGAGCCCAGTCGCGGGCCGACCGGGATGACGATCTCCTCGAAGTCGAGGACGCGCGTCTTCTCCGCCTCCGCCGCCATCTCCTCGTAGCGCGCGAGGCGCGACTTCGACTTGGTCTGGCGGCCCTTCGCGTTGCTGCGGACCCACTCGAGCTCGGTGGTCAGGCGCTTGGCGAGCTTCGCGTCCTTCTTGCCCTGCACCTCGAGGCGGGCGCTCTTCTTCTCGAGGTAGGTCGAGTAGTTACCCTCGTAGGGGTAGAGGTGACCGCGGTCGACCTCGGCGATCCACTCCGCGACGTTGTCGAGGAAGTACCGGTCGTGGGTCACGGCGAGGACGGCGCCGGGGTACTTGGAGAGGAACTGCTCGAGCCAGAGCACGCTCTCGGCGTCCAGGTGGTTGGTGGGCTCGTCGAGCAGCAGCAGGTCGGGCTTCTGCAGCAGGAGCTTGGTCAGCGCGACGCGGCGCTTCTCACCACCGGAGAGGCTGGTGACGGGCGAGTCCCCCGGCGGGGTGCGCAGCGCGTCCATCGCCTGCTCGAGCTGGGAGTCGAGGTCCCAGGCGTCGGCGGCGTCGATGGCCTCCTGCAGGGTGCCCATCTCGGCGAGGAGCGTGTCGAAGTCGGCGTCCGGGTCGGCCATCGCCAGCGAGATCTCGTTGAAGCGGTCGATCTTGCCCTTGATCTCGCCGACGCCCTCCTGGACGTTCTCGAGCACCGTCTTGGTCTCGTCGAGCTCCGGCTCCTGCATCAGGATGCCGACGGTGTAGCCCGGGCTCAGCCGCGCCTCGCCGTTGCTCGGGGTGTCGAGCCCCGCCATGATCTTCAGGATCGTCGATTTGCCGGCGCCGTTCGGGCCGACCACGCCGATCTTCGCCCCGGGCAGGAACGACATCGTGACGTCGTCCAGGATCAGCTTGTCGCCGACCGCCTTGCGGGCGCGCACCATCGAGTAAATGTATTCAGCCACTTCAGTCCCTCAACCGCTCGTACGTTCTCGGAGCCCCGCTCTCCGCCGCGGGCGTCCCGTTCGTCGGGTGCCCCTCGGCCGGAATGTCGCCGGTGATCGACCACCGCACGCGGGAGCGCGGGCGGGAAGGTCGGAGGCCGGGCCGGTACCGAGGATACCGGCTGGACGCGCGGAGCGTTCGGCTCGCTGCTCCGGCTCCGGCCGTCGGCTCAGCCGTCGAGCGGGACGGTGCTGCCGATGAGGCAGGCGCCGGTCGCGATCGGCGCGGCGACGACCGCGCGGACGCCGTCCACCTTCGGCCCGTACTGCCCGATGAGGCAGGCATCGCTCGCCTTCACCGAGACCTGCACGGAGTCGGCCTCGAGGCCGACCGAGGTCTCGTCGGCGGTGAGCTGCATCGACTCCTTCGCGAAGCCGGCGGCCACGAGGGCGTCGACGACGCTCCGGCCGGGCGTCTCCGGGTCGGAGCCGGCGGCGGCGGTGACGGTCTCCCGGAAGAAGGGGAGGTTCTCCTCTGCGGTGCCGCCGGGCACCAGCGCGACCGGGGCGGCGGGCTCCTCGGTGGACGGGGCGGCCGACGCCGACGGACTCTCGGCGGCCGGCGGCGCGGTGGGCGCCGTGCAGCCGGCGATCCCGGTCAGCAGCGCGAGCACCGCTCCCGCTCGCAGGCCGGCGCGGACGACGGTCCGTGTGCTCACTCGAATCCCTCCCGCGGCGGCCGGACGCGCGCCGAACGCCGCGTCAGAACGGGGCGTCGGCCGAGTCTAACGAGGCCTCGGACGGCTCCGACACGGAGGCGCGCGCTGCGCCCCAGTCGCCGCCGGAGGACGCGGAGGTCGCGCCCTCGACGGCGGCCGGCGCCTCCGGGCTCCAGCCGCTCGCGCCGCTCGTGGCCGCCTCCGGCGCGGCCGACTCGGGCGCTGCCGCCTTCGCCCGCCCGACCGTCCGGGTGCAGCGGGTCGTGCCCCAGGCCAGGTCGTGGCCGAGGCCCTCGGCGATCACGCTGACGTCCGTCCCCGTCTTGCCGCCGGACTCCCAGGAGCGGACGGAGAGGCGCCCGGTGACGAGGACGCGGTCGCCGCGCGCGAGCGAGGCCAGGGCGTTGCCGGCCAGCCCGTTGAAGGCGTTCACGGTGTACCAGTTGGTCGAGCCGTCCACCCAGCGCTGGGTGGAGCGGTCGTAGCGCCGCTGGGCGGACGCCAGGCGGAAGGTCGTCATCGCGGTGCCGCTCGCCGTGTCGACGCTGCGCGGCTCGGTGCCGATGACTCCGATGACGGTCAGGGTGTCGGTCATGCTGCTGTCCTCTCCTCGGTCGCCGCCACGGGCGGCGCTCCTCTGCTCCCGACGCGACTGCGACGGGGACGCCGCCCGGGCGGAGGGGGCCGGAACCACCCGGGCGACGCAGGGACAGTGTCGCGACGAAGGGCCCGCCTCCGTGGTGGAGGCGGGCCCTTCGGTGGAGACCGGGCGACATCGTCGCCTGGGGAGGAGAGCTAGGAGGCGAGGATGTACTTCGAGTACGACTTGCGGATCTTGTTCACCTTCGGCAGCGCCACCGCGAGGCAGTAGCCCTGGCCGGGGTTCTTGGCGAAGAAGTCCTGGTGGTAGTCCTCGGCCTCGTGGTACACACCCAGCGGCGCGATCTCGGTGACGATGGGGCCGTCCCACCACTCGGACGCGCGGTCGCGGGCGGCCTCGAACAGCTCCTTCTCCTCGTCGGAGGAGTAGTACATCGCCGAGCGGTACTGGGTGCCGACGTCGTTGCCCTGGCGGTTGAGCTGCCGCGGGTCGTGCAGCGTGAAGAACACGTCGAGGATCACCTGCTCCGGAATCACCTCGGGGTCGAAGGTGACGGCGACAGCCTCCGCGTGCCCGGTGCGGCCCGTGCAGACGGACTCGTAGTCGGGGTTCGGGGTCGATCCGCCGGTGTACCCGGAGACGACGTCGGTCACGCCGTCGAGGACGCGGTAGACGGCGTCCAGACACCAGAAGCATCCTCCGGCGAGTACGAATGTGCGCATTGCGTGTGACTCACTTCCTGTCTCATCGACGCGTCCGGGGCGCCGGGCACGTCTCTCGATCCAACACCTCCGGGGCTGTGCGCATTCCGCACGGCTCGGGCGCTGGAATAGAGTCGGCGCGTGAGCTACGACGCCGCCCCCGCCCGCTACGACGCCATGGACTACCGACGCGCAGGACGGAGCGGGCTGAAGCTGCCCGCCCTCTCGCTCGGCCTCTGGCACAACTTCGGATCCGACCGTCCCCTCGACATCCAGCGCGCGATCCTGCGCCGCGCGTTCGACCTGGGGATCACCCACTTCGACCTCGCGAACAACTACGGCCCGCCGTACGGCGCCGCCGAGACCGCGTTCGGCCGCCTGTTCGCCGAGGACTTCCGCCCCTACCGCGACGAGATGATCATCTCCTCCAAGGCCGGCTACGACATGTGGCCGGGTCCCTACGGCGACGGCGGCTCGCGGAAGTACCTGCTCTCCTCGCTCGATCAGAGCCTGACCCGGCTCGGACTCGACTACGTCGACGTCTTCTACTCGCACCGCCCCGACGCCGAGACGCCGATCGAGGAGACGATGGGCGCGCTGGTCTCGGCCGTCGAGCAGGGCAAGGCGCTCTACGTCGGCATCTCGAACTACAGCCCGGAGCAGACCCGCGCCGCCGAGGCCGCCCTGGCCGGCAGCGGCGTGCACCTGCTGCTGCACCAGCCGCGCTACTCCCTCTTCGACCGCCACATCGAGGACGGCCTCTTCCCGGTCCTCGACGAGATCGGCACGGGCTGCATCGTCTTCTCGCCGCTCGCGCAGGGCCTGCTGACCGACCGCTACCTCGACGGCACGGTGCCCGCGGGCTCCCGCGCGGCGACCTCGCGCTTCCTCTCCTCCGATCGGATCGATGAGAAGTACCTCGAGCGCGCCCGCGGTCTGAACGCGATCGCCGAGGGCCGCGGCCAGACCCTCGCGCAGCTCGCCCTGAGCTGGGTCCTGCGCGTGCCGACGGTCACCAGCGCCATCATCGGCGCCTCGAGCGTCGCCCAGCTGGAGCAGAACGTCGCGGCCCTCGAGGCCGGACCGCTGACCGAGTCGGAGACCGCCGCGATCGAGGAGTTCGCGGTGCACGGGACGTCGCTGAACTGACGCTCCCGGCCGACGTCTCCGAACCGG
Source organism: Rathayibacter sp. VKM Ac-2929 (assembly GCF_022815495.1). Lineage (NCBI taxonomy): Bacteria > Bacillati > Actinomycetota > Actinomycetes > Micrococcales > Microbacteriaceae > Rathayibacter > Rathayibacter sp. VKM Ac-2929. Next base: position 792,793 of record NZ_JALGRV010000002.1, on the reverse strand, counting down.
CCGCCGCGGGCCGGCGGCGATGTCGGTGGTCGCTCGTAGTCTGCGAGAGCACTCGGCCGGAGGGTGCTCCCGCATTCGACGACCAGCAGGAGGAAGCAGTGTCCCTCACCACCCTTCACGCCACCCGCGTCCCGCCCACCCTCACCCGCGTGAACGCCCGCCTCTGGCGCGTGAGCACCGGAGCCGGCTCGATCGTCGGCCACGTCGAGCTCGTCGAGGGCCCGCAGGGCGAGAAGTACCGCGCCCGGCTGCTGCGCGCGGGCATGCCGGCCGGCGCCGAGATCGGCGAGTTCTGGAGCGTCGAGGACGCCGTCGAGGTCTTCCGGGTCGCCTGAGCCCCGGCTCGGCGCGCCGATCCCCCGGGGGTCGGCGCGCCTGACCGGTGTGCCGCCGGGCCCCGGGCTAACGTTCGGCTCATGCAGTGGTGGAACGAATTCGTGACCTGGGTCCAGACGGCCGAAGGGCGCCAGTCGGTGTTCGTCGGCGCACTCGTCCTCCTCGCCGTGATCATCGGGGTGATCGTGGCCGCGCTCGTCCTCCGCTCGGCGATCGGGCGCCTCATCCGGCAGCAGGAGCACGAGCGCAAGAACGCGGTCATCGCGACGCTGATCGATGCCGCGGTCGACGCCTCCGCCTGGAACGTGCTCAGCCAGTCCGAGCGCATCCTGAGCGACCGCGCCGCCGCGCAGGCCGAGACGCACCTCCGCCTGCTCCCCGTCAAGGGCTCGGGAGTCGCCGCCAACTGGGCCGCGCACGAGCTCGCCGACCTCAAGCACACCTCGTCGACCGGCGGATACCAGACGCAGGCGAGCGTCGGCGAGTTCCGCGACCGCCTCGTGCTCTGGCGCGACAAGCCGAACCGCGCCCGGAAGGCGTTCCTCGCTGACCTCGAGCGCTGGCGCTTCTCGGAGACCTCGCGCCCCGAGGCCGCGAAGACCACCGGGTCGACGTCGGGCTCGACGGAGGGCTCGGCCGACCGCGCTCCGGAGCCCGTCCGTCCGACAGCCCCCGCCGCGGCGACCCCGGTGGTCGTCGGCGCCGGTTCGAGCGAGCCGACGACCGCCTTCGAGCGGCCGTCGACGCCGACCATCGTCCTGCCGCCCGTCTCCGACGGACCGCACAACGACGAAACGCGCCGACTCATGGCCGACGTCGACCGCCTCGACGTCCCGTCGCGCGAGCGGCCCGTCGAGGAGCTGCCGCCCGTCGAACAGCGCGCCACGAGCACGGAGGCGGACTCCGCGGAGGAGCAGGACGAGCCCTCGGCCGAGCGCGATCAGAGCGCCGCGACCACCCGTCCGGCCGAGTAGCCGTCCCAGGAAAGAAGAGAAGGCCCCGATCGCGAGTGCGATCGGGGCCTTCTCCGTGGTGCAGTTCGTACGCCTCAGACGTGCGCATCTCGAGCACGAGCGACTCGACCGACCAGCACAGCGAGGGGCGCCGCGATGATCGTCCACGCGACGGCGATTCCGCCGAGGATGGCGAGGAGCAACATGGTCGTACCTCCGTTTCTTACGTCGTTGTAATTCCGGTGCTCGATCAGCCTAGGGGCGGGTGGAGGGGCGGAACGGCCGATGCGGCGAAACACGCCGGTATTGCTCAGATATCTGCACTGTGCTAGCGCCGCCCGGACCGCGAGCCCGCGTCCGGGGGACCTGCCGACCCGCGTCCGGGTGGCAGGAGCGGACGGGGCTCGACGGAGAGGATCCGACGGGCGGGCGGAGCGATCGCCGCGGTCGTCGTGACGCGGAAGTGCCCCCGGCAGGACTCGAACCTGCGACCGTCAGATTAGAAGGCTGCTGCTCTATCCGCTGAGCTACGGGGGCGTCTCGCCAGGCTACTACGGCGCCTTCACGAGGCGGCGTCGCCACGGCGCCGGCAGCGGGGCCGGGTCAGGCGCCCTGCACGAGACCCAGCACGCCGACGACCAGAGACACCGCCGCGAGCAGCAGCGAGACGCCGATCAGGATCGAGTGCACGCGGAGGAAGGTCGTTGCGCGGCCCGAGGCGTCGCGGGCGCGCGGGTCCTTCCGCACCCGGCGGAGGAACGGCGGCCAGACGACGGCGTTCCAGACGGCGTTGGCGATCAGCAGCACGCAGACGAGGATCATCACGGAGATCGATTCTAGGAGGCGCTCCCCGCCGCCCCGGCCGTGTCGGTGGCCGCGGATAGACTTCGGCGCATGAGTAGCGCCCCCGACCGTCTTGTCTGGATCGACTGCGAGATGACGGGACTCGACCTCGCCGTCGACGAGCTCGTCGAGATCGCCGTGATCGTCACCGACTTCGATCTCGAACCCCTCGACGAGGGGCTGTCGATCGTCATCCGCCCCGACGCGTCGGCGCTGGAGAACATGGGCGACTTCGTCCGGAACATGCACGAGACCTCGGGCCTCCTGAAGGAGATCCCGGACGGCGTGAGTGTCGCCGAGGCCGAGTACGAGGTGCTCGAGTACGTGCTCAAGCACGTCCCCGCCGAGCAGCAGGCGCCGCTCGCCGGCAACTCCATCGGCACCGACCGGGCGTTCCTGGTCAAGTTCATGCCGCGTCTCGACGCGCACCTGCACTACCGCAACGTCGACGTCTCGACCGTGAAGGAGCTGGCCCGCCGCTGGTTCCCGCGCATCTACTTCAACGCCCCGGCCAAGCACGGCGGCCACCGCGCCCTCGCCGACATCCTCGAGAGCATCCGCGAGCTCCGCTTCTACCGCCGGGCCGTCTTCGTCCCCGAGCCGGGCCCCACCTCCGCCGAGGTGCAGGCCGTCTCGGCCGCCGTCGTGGACGAGTTCGCCTCGCGGATGTAGTACTCTCGTACAGTTGCTTCGCGGGTTCACCCCGCGGAACACCGTCCTGGTGGGTATAGCTCAGTTGGCAGAGCGCCTGGTTGTGGTCTAGGAGGTCGCGGGTTCGAGCCCCGTTACTCACCCCAGTTGTATGAGAACCAGTTCGGAAGGCCCGGAGTCGATGGCTCCGGGCCTTCCGTCTTTCCGCCGCCGGAGATCCGACCGCTCCCCTACCCGATCGATGACGAGAGGCCAGGCGATGCTCACCCTCGACGAGGCCGAGTTCGAGACGCTGGTCGTCGCCGAGCTCGACGCCCTCCCGGACGACATGGTCGACGGGCTCGAGAACGTGGTCTTCGTCGTCGAGGACCGCCCCGAGGACGGCTCGCTCGACCTGCTCGGGCTCTACGACGGCGTCGCCCTGACCGAGCGCGAGCGCTACGGCTTCGGCGAGATGCCCGACCGGATCATCCTCTACCGCGAGCCGCACCTCGCCGCCTGCGAGACCCTCGACGAGCTGCGCGACGAGATCCACGTCACCCTCGTGCACGAGATCGCGCACTTCTACGGCATCGACGACGACCGCCTGCACGAGCTCGGCTGGGCCTGACCCCTCAGCCTGGAGCGATGGCCTCCGGGTCGCTCGAGTCCAGCACCAGATCGGCGCCCTCGCGGGGACGCTCCCGCGCGCAGTAGCGCCGGAACTGCTCGTCCCAGGAGTCCCAGTGCGGTTCGAAGAGCGCGCCGTCGCGGGCGAGCGCGCGCTGCTTCCGCTGCGCCTCGTCTGCCTCGATCCAGACGGTGAGGTCGGCGAAGCGCCGGCTCCGCTCCCCCGCGGCGCCGCAGCCCTCGAGCAGGAGGAGCGGTGCCTCGGCGGTGCGCGGGCCGGCGGTCGTGGCGGCGGCCCAGTTCCAGGCCTGCCAGCGCGCGCCGAGCCCGAGCGCGTGCGGCCGGACGATCCGGTCAGCCGCGATCGCGACCGAGCGGTCGAGCCCCGACCAGCCGGGGTAGACGTCGTCCATCCGCACGAGCGCGGCCGCGGGAGCACGGGCGGACCGCCGCAGCTCCGCCAGCAGCGCCAGCGCGAACGTCGACTTCCCCGAGCCGCTCGGGCCGTCGAGCAGCACCGTGCGCGCGCGGCGGGCGACGAGGCCGACGGCGAGTGTCCGCGCGGTCGACCCGGTGAGCTGCCGCGGGTCAGCCATTCAGCACGAAGCTCCAGGCGCCGGTCAGCACGGCCGCGGTGACCGCGACCGCCGCGATCGCCGCTCCGCCCAGCACCAGCAGCACGTCGAACGCGCCCAGGCGCGACTCGCGTGCCCAGGTGCGCGGGATGTCCGAGCCGAAGCCCTTCGCCTCCATCGCCGTGGCGAGGCGGCTACCGCGCCGGATCGCCAGCACCAGCAGCGAGAAGCTGCGGGCACCGAGGCTCTTCACCGCGGCGACAGGTCCGCGCCCGTCGGCCACGCCCCGCGCCCGGCGCGCCATCGCGAGGGTGCGCCAGTCGTCGGTGAGCAGGCCGACGAGTCGCATCCCGGCGAGGCCGCCGAGGATGAAGCGCGCCGGGAGCCGGAGGATCTGCGCGAGCCCGTCCGCGAGATCCGTCGGATCGGTCGTCGCGATCAGCACGACGCTCGGCAGGCCGATGGCGAGCACGCGCAGGGCGATCGCTGCGCCGAGGGCGACGGAGCCCTCCGTGACGGAGACGAAGAGGAACTGCCCCAGCACGGCGCCGCTGTCGCGGCCGTAGAGCACGGTCGTCACGCCGGCCAGCGGGGCCGCGATCCAGATCGGCGCGGTGCGGCGCACCAGGTCGCCGGGACGCAGACCGACGAAGGGCAGCACGAGCAGCTCGAGGACGAGAGCGGTGGCCGCCGAGACGACGTCGACGGTCAGGACGAGGACCACGGCGATGAGGAGGCTCGCGAGGAGCTTCGCGACCGGGTTCGCACCGGCGATGCGTCCGCGGGCGGGCACCGCGTCGAGCAGCGTCATCCGGTCACCACCGTGGGCTCGCCCAGGCGGACCACGGCATCGGCGAGGGCCGACACCAGGTGCTCGTCGTGGGTGACCGCGAGGACGGCACGGCCCTCGCCGCGCAGCTCGGCCAGGAGGTCGACGACCACGTCCCAGGTCCGCCGGTCCTGCCCGAAGGTCGGCTCGTCGAGCACGACGACGGCGGGACGCCGGACCAGCGCCGACGCGACGGTGAGCCGCCGCTTCTCGCCGCCGGAGAGGGTGAACGGGTTCGCCTCGGCGAGGTTCGCGAGACCGAGGCGCTCGAGCAGCTCGTCGGCGCGGCGCCGCTCCACCTGGTCGCGAGCGCCGAGGTGCAGCTCCTGGCGGACCCGCGCCGTGAGGAACTGGTGCTCCGGCTCCTGGAAGACCATCGCGACCCGGTCGGCGAGCTGCCGCGAGCTCCAGCGGTGCGGGTGCGGCGACGCTCCGTCGCGCACCGCCGGCGAGGCCACGACCTCTCCCCCGGCCGGCGGGAGGAGACCGGCGAGCGTCAGGGCGAGCGTGGACTTGCCCGCGCCGTTCGGGCCGAGGACGGCGGTCACCCGTCCGGCGTCGATCGTCAGGTCGAGGCCCGTCGCGATGAGGGGCGGCGTGCGGCGTCCGAACACGGGGCGGGCGAGATCGAGCGCGGCGGCGGTGAGGGCGGTCGATGCGGGCGCCGGCGACTCGACGCGCCGCTCCGGGTGCTCGCCGGGGAGCCAGACACCCGCTGCCACGAGGACACTGCGGGCGCGCTCGATCACGGGACGCGGCTCGCCGTCGGCGACGACCGTCCCGTCGGCGCCTAGCACGACGATCCGGTCGACGAGGTCGATCCAGACGTCGACGCGGTGCTCGACGACGATCAGGGTGGCGCCGGTGCGCGCCGTGGTCCGCTCGACCGCGGAGCGCACCTCCTCGACCCCGCGCGGATCGAGGTTCGCGGTCGGCTCGTCGAGCAGCAGGAGGCGGGGCTGCATCGCGAGGACGCCGGCGAGAGCGAGCCGCTGCTTCTGCCCGCCCGAGAGCGCGGACGTCGAGCGGTCGAGGGCGACGTCGAGACCGACGTCGTCGAGCGCGCGACGGACTCGCGCCGGGATCTCCGCGCGCGGCACCCCGAGGTTCTCGCAGGCGAAGCCGACGTCGTCGCCGACGCGGGCCAGCACGGCCTGGGTGTCCGGGTCCTGGAGGACGAGTCCGGCCACTCCGCGGCGCTCCGCCGGAGAGGCACCGTCGATGCTCAGCTCGCCCTCGTCGGCGCCGTCCTCCTCGCCGCCGAGCACCCCGGCCAGCGCGTGCAGGAGCGTGCTCTTGCCCGCGCCGGACGGACCGAGGAGCAGGACGCGCTCGCCCGGCTGCACCTCGAGGTCGAGCCCGGTCACGGCCGCGGTCGACCGGCCCGCATGGCGCCAGCTCCAGCCGCGGGCCAGGATCGACGCGCCGCTCATCGAGCGCCCGCGCCCGCCCCCTCGACCACGCGGCCCTCCCGGCCGGAGACGAAGCGGTCCAGCGCCCCGGAGGCGGCGAGGCCGCGCACCGCGAACCAGGGCAGGAGCCCGGCCAGCACGGCGCCGGAGACGAGAGACGAGACCACGTAGACCGTCCGGAAGAGGTCGTCGACGGCGGGGTAGTAGACCAGCAGGTCGTTGACGGCGAGGGCGAGGCCCGCGCCCGCTCCGGCGAGCATCGCGACGAGCGGACGGCCGCTGCGGTAGAGGAAGAGGGCGAGCACGATCTCGGCGCCGAGACCCTGGACGAGTCCGGAGAGCAGGACGAGGAAGCCCCACTGCGTGCCGATCAGGGCCGAGACGACCGCGGCGAGCAGCTCGGTGTAGAGCGCCGCACCCGGCTTGCGGATGATGAGGCCGCCGAGGACGCCGGCGAAGAGCCAGCCGCCGCCGAGGAGGCCGCCCAGGCCGGGGAGGAACTCGAAAGCCACGCCGAGGACGTTGGTCGCGAGACCCCACGCCCAGAAGACGATGCCGGCGGCGACGGCCACGACGCTGGCCACGACGATGTCGACGACCCGCCAGCGGAGGTCCCGGGGACGGCCGGCTGAGGAGGCCTTCGTTGGACCGGAGGTGGTCTGCGCTGCTGAGTTCTCCGCGGAGGTGTTCTGCGCTGCTGAGTTCTGCGCTGCGTTGTTCTGCGCTGGTGTGTTCTGCACTGACGTGCCCTTTCGTGGAAGCGAAACGGGGCACGGGTCGAAGAAGAGGAGATCGAAACGTTCCTTCGCTGGCATGACCCAGATCAGGTTCGACGGTCGAAGGCTGCTGCCTTCCTCTCAGCCCGGTGCACCGGACTCCCGTGTTCGTCAGCAATCATAGACAGCATGTCGTGGTCGGTGGTGCTCGTCCTCGCCGCGGTCCTCGTGGTGCTCCTGCAGGTGCTGCTCTGGCGGCGCCGCTTCCGGATCCGCCGCGAGCTGCTCAGCTACGGCACGCGGGTGTCCGGTCGGGTGGTCGCGCAGGATCCGGCCCGCGGAGACGATGCGGCGGCTCGCGATCTCGGTCGACTGCTCGTCGCCTACCGCCTCGTCGACGGCGAGGAGCGGCACCTGGTGAAGACCCCGCAGCGCCGGGGCGACGCCTGGATGGCGGGCGAGCCGGTCGCGGTCATCTACGACCCGCGCCGGCCGAACGATGCCGAGCGGCTGATCGTCGGCTTCGGCCGGACGAAGAAGACCTGGTTCGCTGCAAGGCCCCAGCGCTGAGACCGCGCCCGGGCCGCTACTTCTTGAGCGCGCGGATGATCCGCGCGAGCGCCTTGCCGGAGACCCAGACCAGCGGGACGCCGACGGCGAGGACCGAGACGATGTTCGGCTGGAAGCGCAGTCCCAGGTCGTCCTTGATGTAGGCGCCGATCGGCACCACGGCACCGCCGCCGCCGCCTCCGCCGCCCTCCTGGCCGTCCTCGGAGCCGCTGCCGCCGCCGAAGCCGAACCAGCGGAGCGAGACGGGGACGAGCGAGACGCCGTCGACCTCGATCGGGTCTCCGTAGCTCGTCGCGGCACCCGCGGAGGTCACTTTGTCGGCCAGGGAGACAGCGATGTTGGGCATGGCCCGACGCTACTCCGCGGGCCGAACGGGCGACAAGCGGCGCACCGGCGCGCACAGGACTCCCCCACCTCCTCCCCGAGGTCTGCTGCGATGATCGTCGGATGCCGTCCCGCCCGCGCCGCCGCCGTCCAGGTCGCGCCGCGACCGTCGCGGTCGCGAGCCTGCTGCTGGCGGCGCTCCTCGCCTTCCACCGCGTGCTGTGGGACGCGGCCGGCTGGCTGTCGGTGGTCGAGACCGCGATCCCGTGGTCCGGACTCGCGGTGCTCGTCCTCGTGGCCGCCGCGGTCGCTCTGCGCTCGCGCGGCGCCGGAGCAGCGGTGACCGTGCTCGTGATGGTCTACGGCGTGCTCGTGCTCCCGGTGGCGCTCCCCGCACCGGCGGTCCGCTCCGGATCGTTCACCGTGATCAGCCAGAACCTCGGCACCGGCGACGACGCCGGAGCGCTGGCGACGGAGCTGGCGACGAGGGAGCCGGACGTGCTCGCCTTCCAGGAGCTGGCCGGCGAGGATCGCGAGGCGGTCGACGCGGAGCTCTCGGACACGTACCCGCACTCGTACGTGGTCGGCACGGTCGGGCTGTGGAGCCGCACGGAGCTCTCGAACGGCGAGCCGCTCGACCTCGGCCTGGACTGGAACCGCGCCCTCGCGGTCGACGTCGACACCCCGCTCGGCGCGACGCGGCTCTTCGTGGTGCACCTCGCCTCGTTCCGCCTCGGCGATCACGCCGAGCGCGACACGATGCTGGGCGGCCTCGCCTCGACGCTCGCGGACGACGCGTCGGACCGCACGCTCGTGGTCGGCGACTTCAACACCGCGACGGACGACCACCTGCTCGCGCCGGTCCTCGACCAGGCGGCGCTGGTCCGCACGTCCGGCATCGGCTTCCCGGCGACCTGGCCGGCTCTGCTGCCGCTGGTCTCGCTCGATCACGCTCTGGCGGACGGAGTGCCCGCCGCGACCCTCGAAGTCCTGCCGCCGAACGGCTCGGACCACCGGCCGATCAGTCTGACGATCGGTTCCGCGTAGCGAGGGTGTCGCTGATGTCGATGCCCTTCGCCGACTCCGGAGCGGAGCGCGAGAGCAGCGACGCCGGCCGGACGGCACCGGTGCCGAAGCGCGCCGAGACGCCGTCGACCGCGAGCTCGGCGTCGCGCCAGTCGTCGGAGTCGCTCCAGAGCGAGAAGGCGACGTCGTCGCCCTCGACGAGCTGCTCGCCGCGCACGCCGATCAGGCGCACGGGCCGGCGCAGCGGATTGGCCGCCTCGAGGAGCGCGGACGACGCGTCGTAGAGCACGCGCGCCACGTCCGTCGCCTCGGGCAGCGTGCGCGAGCGGGTCAGGGTGCTGAAGTCGCCGAAGCGGACCTTGACGGCGACGGTGCGGCAGCGCACGCCGGAGCGGCGCATCCGCACGGCGACCTTGTCGCAGAGGCGCAGCAGCTCGCGGCGGACCAGCTCGGGGTCGGCGACGTCGTCCGCGAAGGTGATCTCGTGGCCGGCGCTCTTCTCGATCTGCCGGGTGTCGACCGGGCGGGGATCGACGCCGTTGGACAGCGCGTGCAGGCGGCGCCCCGTGGCCTCGCCGAGGGCCGAGACGAGGGAGGCGAGCGGCGTGGTCGCCACGTCGGCGACCGTCCGCAGGCCCCGGCGCACCAGCGCCTCCTCCGTGCTGGCGCCGACGCCCCAGAGCGCGCTCACCGGCAGCGGATCGAGGAAGGCCTGCACCCCGTCGGACGGCACGACGAGCAGGCCGTCGGGCTTGGAGCGGCCGGAGGCGAGCTTGGCGACGAACTTGGTGCTGGCGATGCCGACGGAGCAGGTGAGACCGAGCTCGTCGTGCACCCTCCGGCGGATCTCGGTGCCGATGGCCCAGGGCGAACCGGAGATCCGCCGCGCGCCGGCGACGTCGAGGAACGCCTCGTCGATGCTGAGCCGCTCGACGAGCGGGGTGAAGGAGTCGAAGATGGCCATCACCCGGCGCGAGGCCTCGCGGTAGCGGTCCATGTGCGGCTCGAGGATGATCGCGTGCGGGCAGCGGCGGAGGGCGACGGCCATCGGCATGGCCGAGTTGATGCCGTACTTGCGCGCCTCGTAGGTGGCGGCGGTGACCACCGAGCGCGAGCCGATGTGCCCGACGACGACCGGCTTGCCGCGCAGATCCGGGTGCTCGAGCAGCTCGACGGAGGCGAAGAACGCGTCCATGTCGACGTGCAGGATGCTCGCGCGCGGGTCGTCGAAGGGCTCGATGGTGACCTGCCGCCCGCTGCCGTCCTGCTTGCTCACGTTCCGCCCTGCTCGAGTGGCGCACCGCTCCCCGGACGGCAGTGCTTCCGAGGATCATGGTCGCACGCACCACCGACACCGGGCCGCCCTCGCGCGGACCCGCCCCGGTGGGAATGGCGGCGCCGCTCAGGCGGTTGACCCGAGCACCCACGATCACTCCATCGGAGAAGACATGACGCACGAGCACGAGCCCGCCTCCCCCGACTCCGACCTGAGCCTCTGGCTCGACCTGCAGGCCCGCGCGCACGCCGCGTTCGAGATCCGCCTCGACGCGGTGGTCGACTGGACGGCGCCGACCCCCGACACCGAGTGGGACACGCGCGCGCTCGTTCTGCACGTCGTCCGCGAGCAGCAGCGGGCGCACACGCTCCTCTCCGGCGGCGACGAGTCGCCGATCCGCCTCGAGCCCGTCGCCGCCGATCTGCGGAGCGAGTGGACCCGGGTCACGACCCTGCTGCGCGCGGTGTCCCGCGAGATCGACCCCGAGGCGGAGATGCGCCTCGGCCGCGACACCGTCACCGCCCTGGAGCTGCTGCAGGAGCAGGTCGCCGACATCACCGTGCACACCTGGGACCTCGCGCGAGCCACCGGCAGCGAGGAGGCGATGGAGGAGGGCCTCGTCGCCGCCGTCTGGGAGCTCTTCGCCCCGCAGGAGGAGACGCTGCGCGCGAGCGGGCTGTTCGCGGCGCCCGTGCCGATCGACGCCTCCGCGCCGCTGCAGAGCCGGCTGCTGGCCGTCACCGGGCGCGACGACCGCCTCGCCGCGTGAGCCGCGGCACCTGAGCAGCGCCGCACGAGCCGCACCACCTGAGAACGACCCCAGGCTGCCGACGGCAGGATGGGGAGGTCCGCGCCCACCGCGCGGACGGCACCAGGGGCCCAGCGCCCCGACGAGGAAGGGACACCCATGACACGCGTCGCCGTCATCGGAGCACACGGCAAGGTCGGCCAGCAGATCCTCCATCTGCTCTACGACGCCGGACACGAAGCGGTCGGAGTCGTCCGCAACCCCGACCACTCGGAGGACATCGTCCGCCTCGGCGGCGAGCCGCTCGTCCACGACCTCGAGCACTCGACCGCCGAGGACTTCGCCGGGCGGCTGGAGGGCGTGGACGCCCTCGTCTTCACCGCCGGCGCCGGACCCGACTCGGGTCCCGAGCGCAAGCGCACCGTCGACCTGGGCGCCTCCGTCCTCAGCCAGGAGGCGGCCGCGATCGCCGGCATCCGCCGCTTCGTGCAGATCAGCGCGATCGGCGTGGACGCCCCGCTCGACGACGACACCGAGGAGGGCTGGCGCGCCTACGTCGAGGCCAAGCGCGACGCCGACACGGCGCTGCGCGGCACCGACCTCGACTGGACGATCCTCCGCCCGGGTGGTCTGACCAACGACGAGGGCACCGGCCGGATCGAGCTCGGCGAGAGCGTCGAGAGGGGCAGCATCCCGCGCGAGGACGTCGCCGCCACCGTGATCGCGGTGCTCGCCGATCCGTCCTCGATCGGAAAGACCTGGGAGATCGTCTCGGGCGACGTCGCCATCGAGGACGCGGTCGCGAAGGGCGCCTGAGCGCTCACCGGCCCGTCGGGCGCCGGGAGCCCTGCACCTAGAGTGGGGCGGGTGAGCACTCACCCGCCCCGCCCCTGGATCCGCAGCTACGCCGAGGGAGTGCCGGAGGAGCTGGAGCTCCCGACCGGCTCGCTCGTCGACATCGTCACCGAGTCCGCGCGGCTCTATCCGCACCAGGTCGCGCTCGAGTTCTTCGGCCGCTCGACCAGCTATGCCCAGCTCGCGGACGACGTGGAGAAGGCCGCGGAGGGCCTGCGCCGGCTCGGCGTCCGGTCCGGCGACCCGGTCGCTCTGATCCTGCCGAACTGCCCGCAGCACGTGGTCGCCTTCTACGCGGTCCTGCGTCTCGGCGCGGTCGTCGTCGAGCACAACCCGCTCTACACGCCGCGCGAGCTGCGGCACCAGTTCGAGGACCACGGCGCGCGGGTCGCGATCGCCTGGGACCGCGTGGTGCCGCTCGTCCAGGACCTCCCCGAGGACCTCGGCGTCGAGACGATCGTCTCCGTCGACCTGACCCGGGCGATGCCCGCGCCGATGCGCGCGGCCCTCCGGCTGCCGATCCGCAAGGCCCGCGAGTCGCGCGCCGCCCTGACCGGGAAGGTCCGCGGCGCGATCGAGTGGGACTCGCTGCTGCGCCGCCGTCTCGACCCGGCGCACTCGCGGCCGACGGCGGAGGACCTCGCGGTCATCCAGTACACCAGCGGCACGACCGGCGCCCCGAAGGGCGCGGAGCTGACGCACCTCAACCTCACGGCCAACGCCGCGCAGTCCCGCGCGTGGGTGCCGACGGTGCGCCGCGGCGACTGCGTCGTCTACGCGGTCCTGCCGATGTTCCACGCCTACGGGCTGACCCTCTGCCTCACCTTCGCGATGAGCATGGGTGCGCGGCTCGTGCTGTTCCCCAAGTTCGATCCGGACCTCGTCCTCAAGGTCGTCCGCAAGCACCCGGCGACGTTCCTGCCTGCGGTCCCGCCGATCGCCGAGCGGCTCGCTCTCCGCGCGAAGGAGAAGGGCGTCTCGCTGCAGGGCATCGAGATCGCGATCTCGGGCGCCATGCCGCTCGACCCGGACCTGGTCGAGTCGTTCGAGGCGCTCACCGGCGGCACGCTCGTCGAGGGCTACGGGCTGTCGGAGACCTCGCCCGTGCTGATGGCGAACCCGGTCAGCACCGCGCGCCGGGCCGGGACCGTCGGGCTGCCGCTGCCGGGGACGGACGTGCGGATCGTCGATCCTGAGGACCCGGAGACCGAGGTCGAGGCCGGCGGCCAGGGCGAGCTCGTCGTCCGCGGCCCGCAGGTGTTCCGCGGCTACCACCGCAAGCCCGACGAGACCGCGGCCGTGTTCACCGCCGAGGGCTGGTTCCGCACCGGCGACATCGCGACGATCGACGAGGACGGCTTCGTCACCATCGTCGATCGGATCAAGGAGCTGATCATCACCGGCGGGTTCAACGTCTCACCGTCGGAGGTCGAGGAAGTGCTGCGCCGACTGCCCGCCGTCCGCGACGTGGCCGTCGTCGGCCTGCCGGACGCCCGCAGCGGCGAGCAGGTCGCTGCCGCGGTCGTCCTCGAGCCGGGTGCCCACCTCGATCAGGAGGAGGCGCGCCGCACCGTGCGCGAGGCGCTCACGCCCTACAAGGTGCCCAAGCGGATCGTCGTCGTCGACGAGCTGCCGCGGAGCATGATCGGGAAGGTGCTGCGCCGCGAGGTGAAGGCGCTGCTGCTCGACGAGTCCTGAGGCCGGGCGGTCCTTCGCCGGCCTCAGGACTCGCGGGGGTCAGAAGTCGAAGCCTCCGCCGAAGTCGCCGCCCCCGAAGTCGCCGCCTCCGCCGATGTCGCCTCCGCCGCCGAAGTCGCCTCCGCCGTAGTCTCCCCCGCCGTAGTCGCCTCCTGCGTCGCCGGCACCGGCGTCGCCGCCGTCCGCTCCCGCGTCTCCGCCGTCTCCGCCGTCTCCGCCGTCGGCCTGGACCGACTCGCCGACCCCGTCGGGGATGAACGCGTCGGCGATGGCCGAGCCGATCACGAAGCCGGCGATGGTGCCGAGCATCGATGAGGCGAGCACGCCGCCGAAGCCCATGCCGCCGGCGCCGCCGCCGCCGGAGAAGCGCCGCTCCATGAAGCCGGGCTGGCGCAGCTCGCTGCGGGTCGCGGACTGGGCGAGCGACTGCGCGTCGTCGGCGCGCGGGGCGTCGCCCGCGGGCGCGCCCTCGCTGAGCTCGCGGAAGACCTGCTGGCGCTGCTCGGGCGTGAGCTGCTCGAACGCCTCGCGGTGCACCTGCTCGATCGCCTCGGGCGGCGCGGTGCGGAGGAGGTAGCGGTAGCGCTCGATCGCGATCTCGTCCTTGCTGCGCGCGGACTGCGCGGGCGGGGTGCCGTAGGACGGGGCGTCGGCGCGGCGCTCCGCGGCCGCAGGGGCCGGGTAGCCGGCGGCGGCGCGGCGCTCCTCGGGTCGCTCTTCGCGGCCCAGCAGTCGGTCCAGGAATCCCATGATCTCCTCCTCGGCGCGGCAGGATGCGCACGCACAGCGCAACGCTATGCCTCCCTCCGCAGGGATCGCTGAGGGTTCACTCAGAGCGAGCCCAGCGTCGGTCGTCAGCCGTCGACGGAGACAGGAGAGGTGGCGCGAAGCGCCACTCCGTCTCCCTGCTGATCGAGTAGGCCGCGGAGCGGGCGTACCGAGATCCACCAGCGTCAGAAGACGAGTCTGCACACCCGCCCTGCTGACGACGGCGGGTCTCGATACGCCCCTCCGGGGCTACTCGACCAGCAGGAGGGCGCCACCTCAGAGGAACGCCCGCCTTTCATGCTGATCGAGTAGGCCGCGCAGCGGGCGTATCGAGATCCACCAGCATCAGAAGACGAGTCTGCAGACCCGCCCTGCTGATGACGGCGGGTCTCGATACGCCCCTCCGGGGCTACTCGACCAGCATGACGGCGCGGCTCGCGGCACGCGAGACCTCCGCGGGGGTCAGGCGGACTCGCGGAGGACGAGCTGGTGACGGACGGTGCGGTGCACCGACGGGCCCCCCTTCGGGAGCTCACCGGCGATCATGGCGACGGCGAGGTCGAGGGCGTGCCGGGCGAGCTCGTCGAGGTCGACGGCGAGGGTCGTCAGCGTCGGGGCGAGCAGCCGCCCGATCGAGAGGCCGTCGATGCCGACCACCCGGACGTCACCGGGCACGTCCACGCCCGCGCGGCGGCAGGCGGAGAGCACGCCGAGCGCGCAGAGGTCGTTGAAGGCGACGATCGCATCCGCGACCCGCGGCCGCGCGACGATCCGCTCGGTCGCCTCCGCCGCGGCCTGCGCGGTCGGGACGTCCGCGCGGACGACCGAGGCCTCGAGCCCGTGCGCGGCGAAGGCGCCCAGCAGGAGCTCCGCCCGCGGGCTCGGCCGCGCGTCCCGCGACACGTCGACGACCACCGGACGCCGCACCCCCACCTCGGCCAGGTGCTCGGCCAGCGCCCCGACCGCGTCGGAATGGTCGAGCAGCACCGCGCCCCTCAGCGGGTCCCCGGTCGGATCGAGCTCGACGACCGGCACGGAGCCGAGCCGCTCGATCCACTCGGCAGCCCGATCGCCGAAGGTGCCGATCACCGCGTCCGTCTGCGCGCCGAGCGCCTGGATCATCCGGTCGGAGTCGGCGGCGAGGCCGACGTCCGCGAGCGAGACGTTCCAGCCCCGCGCCGCGGCGACCCGGACGACGGCGGAGGCGAGCTCCGGCGACCACGGGTTCCGCAGGTCGTCGACGACGAGCCCGAGCTGGTGCTCGCCACCCGTCACCAGGCCGCGGCCGAAGCGCGACGGCCGGTAGGACAGCTGCTCCGCCGCCTCGAGGACCCGCTGCTTCGTCTCCTCGCTGATGCCCGGCATGCCGTTCATCGCCCGGGTGACGGTCTGGCGGGAGACCCCGGCGGCCGCGGCGACGTCGTGAATCGTCGCGCGACCGCCGGCCTCGGCACCGCTCAGGCGCGGAGGTCGAGCCACGCCGTCTGCTCCGGAGTCAGCTCGATCGACAGGCCGCGCATCGACGAGCGCAGCTCGGTGATCGTGCGCGGTCCGAAGAGCGGGAAGGTCGGGAACGGCTGCGCGAGCACGTAGGCCAGGGCGATCGCCGTCGCTCCGACGCCGTGCTCGGCCGCCAGCTGCTCGGCCCGGCGGAGCCGCTCGAAGTTGTCCGGCCCGTAGTAGCAGCGCACCAGCTCGGCGTCGCTGGTGTCATCCGGTCGGGCGCGGCCGGTGAAGAAGCCGCGGGCCTGCGAGGACCACGGCAGCAGCGGGATCTGCCGCTCGACCAGCCACTCCTTCGAGGCCCGGTCGGTGACGTGCACGCAGCCGTCCCACGGCACGTCGTACGCCTCGGCCAGGCCGAAGTGGTTGCTCAGCGCCTGGAAGCCGGCCCGGCCGTTGGCCCGGGCGTACTCCTGCGCCTCGTCGAAGCGTGCGGGCGTCCAGTTCGAGACGCCGTAGGCGCGGATCCGCCCGGCGCGCTGGTGCTCGTCCATCACGTCGACGAACTCGCCCACCGGAACCTCGAGGTTGTCGCGATGCATCAGGTAGATGTCGGCGTAGTCGGTGCCCTGGCGCTCGAGGCTCTCGAGCAGCTGGCGGGTGAGCGACTCCGGATCGCAGTACGGGGTGTGCGCGCCCTTGGTGATCACGACGACGTCCTCGCGGATGCCGCGGTTCCGGATCCACTGCCCGAGACGGCCCTCGAGCACGCCGCCGCCGTAGATGTAGCCGGTGTCGAAGGCGGTGCCGCCCTGCTCGACGAAGGCGTCGAAGATCGCCGAGGCGTGCGCCAGGTCGGGCTGGTTGTCGACGCCCATCACGAGCCGCGACATCCGCTTGCCGACGCCGGGGATCTCACCGGAGAGCATCGAGGCGTCCGCCGCGACGCGGAGCGGCCGACCGGAGACGGTCGGGATATCGGCGGTCTCGGCCTCGAACGGGAAGCGCAGGCCGACCGCGGAGCGCCAGCGGTCGAGCGTGCGTGCGGTCGCGAGGGTCTCGTCGAGGGTCATCTGCGGCACCTCGACAGCGCCGGCGGCCAGGGCGTCGGTCGTCGCGTCCGCCTCGAGCGCGTAGGGGCTCTCCCCCTCGAAGGCCACGAGGCGGGGCTCCTCGCCCACGACGCTGATCTCGATGCCCGTCTCCGCGGCGCCGAACCACGGGTCGGCCACGTGCAGACGGCCGCGAGTGCCGTGGACGGTCAGGGCGTTCACGTCGTCCAGCGCCACTCCGGTGCGGAGGGTCGCGGTGATGCCGCCGCGGTAGGTCGCGCGGGCGACGCTCCACTCGTCGACGCCGGTCGGGCCGAGCGTGCCCTGCGCGTCGAACTCGACGGGCTCGGCGACGGCGACGCCGGTCGCGGCCTGGACCACGGCCGCCGCGGCGGTGACGGTGTAGCCGCCGACGTCGAGGATGCCGCCGCCGGCCGTCGCGACGTCGTACAGCCGGCCCTCGCGGGCGCCGGTGCGGAAGGAGAAGGAGGCGTCGATGTGCACGACGTCGCCGATCACGCCGTCGCGGACGAGGTCGAGCAGCGCGGCGGTCTGCGGGTGGAAGCGGTACATGTACGCCTCCACCAGCGGCAGCCCGGCGCTGCGGGCGGCGTCGACCAGGGCCATCGCGGTGCCGTGATTGACGGCGAGCGGCTTCTCGCAGAGCACGGCCTTGCCGGCCTCGAGCGCCTGGAGGACGAGCGCCGCGTGGCCGGTGTGCACCGTGGAGATGTAGACGGCGCTGACCTGCGGATCGGCGAGGACCGCGGCGTAGTCGCCGGCGGTCGCGTCCGGGAAGCCGTGCTCGACGGCCTCGGCGGCGAAGGCGGCGGCGCGCCCCTGATCGGAGCTGCCCGCCGCGACGAGCCGGGCCCCGCGGCTGCTCGCCGGGAGCTGGGAGAGGAACCGGCGCGCGATGCTGCCGGGGCCGAGCACCGCCCAGCCCGGTGCGGTGGCGGTGGTCGTGGTGGAGTCGGTCATGCGTAGCCCTTTCGCGGCGTCGTCGACGTGAACGTTCACGCATCACGGTAGAGCGGCACGAGGGGTCGGGTCAAGCGTGGCGCGGTACGTCGCCGTGAACGTTCACCACGTGAAGAAAGACGCTCCCCCGCCACCGCTCCCGAGGGAGGCGGAGGGGCGGAGGAGCGCCGGGATCACTTCTGCTTCGGGACGACCACCCACATCACGAGGTACGCGATGATCTGCGGCCCGGGGAGCAGGCAGGAGAGCACGAAGAGCAGCCGGACCAGGAAGGGGCTCCAGCCGAAGCGGTTAGCGAGGCCGGCGCAGACGCCGGCGATGATCTTGCCCCGACGGGGGCGCACGAGAGTAGCCATGCCTCCACTCTGACGCAGGGCCGCTGAGTGGAGCATCAGGGGAACCCCCCGAACCGGCCTAGGGTGCGCCGTCCGGCCGCTCGGAGGCGATCCGCCGCGAGAAGCCCGCGGCGACGGTCGCATCCTCCTCCGGCCAGACCAGGCGGAAGCGCTCGAAGACGACGGTGCCGATGCCGCCCGGTGACTCGCGCTCGAAGTAGCGCCGGTGCCCGGCGAGCCAGGACTCCCGCGAGCGGTCGTTCTCGCCCTCGTCCCAGGCGAAGGCGTCGTCCACGCTGTCGAGGGGACCGAGACGGATCTCGACGGTCCGCAGCACGACGCGGGCGACACCGGCGCCGTCGCAGACGATCCAGTGGTCGCCGACGCGGAGCACGGGCTCGTCGCCGACGAGCGAGGCCGTCGCGGTCTTGACGCCGCGCCGCACCAGGGCGAGCAGCTCGTCGGCGAGCTCGACCGAGTCGCCGAAGGACTCGACGAGGGGCAGTTCCTCGGGCGCAGTCGGCTCGTGCGCCCGGTAGGCGGCCCAGAGTACTTCCGCCGCCGCGGGGTCCGGCTCGGGCAGCGGCGTGCGCGCCGGAGTCTCGGGGAGCAGCGGGAGCAGGTTGGCCCCGGCCAGGGCGGCCGGCTCCTCGGGGTGGTTGTCGGGGGTCTCGACGCGCTCGAACGGCCAGCGCAGCAGCAGCCAGCGTCGCGCGTAGGCGTCGAGCTCCTCCTCGAGGCGGGACCCGACGAGGCTCGGCACCACCCACCAGGACGCTTCGCCGTGGTCGTCGCCGACGGGCCGGACGCTCAGGGCACCGAGGACCTCGGTCCAGTCCGCGCCGACGAGGAGGTAGGCGAAGAGGCGCCGCTCGCGCGCGGCGGTCTCGAGCCGCCGGAGCGCGCGCAGGTCGTCACCCGGGGAGGCGGAGGGCAGGCCGCTCGGGTCGCCCTTGGGCAGCAGCGCGGCGAGCCAGCCGCGGCGCTGCCCGATCACCGGGTGCAGCAGATCCGCGTCGCTCGTCACGAGCGGGCGGAGGAACGCCCCGCCCGGCAGATCGAGCCGAGCGGGGACGGACGCGTCGCCGGGCAGGGTGCTCACGCCGCCGTCCGTTCCCCGCGCATCGACTCAGCCGGCCGCGCGCTCGAGGACGAGCTCGCGGACGCGGGCGGCGTCGGCCTGGCCCTTCATCGCCTTCATCACCGCGCCGATGACCGCGCCGGCGGCCTGGACCTTGCCGTCCCGGATCTTCACGAGCACGTCGGGCTGCGAGGCCAGGGCGGCGTCGATCGCCTCGATGAGGGCGCCGTCGTCCGAGACGACCGCGAGCCCGCGGGCGTCGACGACCTCCTGCGGGGTGCCCTCGCCGGCGATGACGCCCTGGAGCACCTCGCGGGCGAGCCGGTCGGTGAGGGTGCCGGCGTCGATCAGCGTCGCGAGCTCGGCGACCTGCTCGGGAGCGACCAGCTCGGCCGGGTCCTGCCCCGCCGCATTGGCGAGCCGGGCGATCTCGCCGGTCCACCACTTGCGGGCGGCCTGCGGCGAGGCGCCGGCGGCGACGGTCTCGCTGATCTCGACCAGGAGACCGCTGTTCGCGACGTCCTGGAACTCGAGGTCGGTGAAGCCCCAGTCGGCCTTCAGCCGGCGGCGGCGGGCGGCGGGCTTCTCGGGCAGCGCGGCGCGCAGCTCCTCGATCAGCTCGGGGCTCGGCACCACGGGCAGCAGGTCGGGCTCCGGGAAGTAGCGGTAGTCGTCGGCGTCGCTCTTCGGGCGCCCGGCCGAGGTGCGGCCGGTGTCCTCGTGCCAGTGCCGCGTCTCCTGGGTGATCGTGCCGCCGGCGGCGAGGATCGCGCCCTGGCGCTGGATCTCGTAGCGCACGGCGCGCTCGACCGAGCGGAGCGAGTTGACGTTCTTGGTCTCGGTGCGGGTGCCGAGCTTCTCCTGGCCGATCGGCTTGAGCGAGACGTTCGCGTCGCAGCGGAGGTTGCCGCGCTCCATCTTCGCGTCGGAGATGCCGAGCGCGAGGACGATGTCGCGGATGGTGGCGACGTAGGCCTTCGCGTACTCCGGAGCGCTCTTGCCCGCGCCGTGGATCGGCTTCGTGACGATCTCGACCAGCGGGACGCCGGCGCGGTTGTAGTCGACCAGCGAGTACTCCGCGCCCTGGATGCGGCCGGTGGAGCCGCCGACGTGGGTCAGCTTGCCCGCGTCCTCCTCCATGTGCGCGCGCTCGATCGGGATGTGCACGACGCTGCCGTCGGCGAGCTCGACCTCGACCGAGCCCTCGAACGCGATCGGCTCGTCGAACTGCGAGATCTGGTAGTTCTTCGCCATGTCCGGGTAGAAGTAGTTCTTCCGGGCGAAGCGGCTGGACGGCGCGATCGAGCAGCCGAGCGCGAGGCCGAGGCTGATCGAGTAGCGGACGGCCTGCTCGTTGACGACCGGCAGCGAGCCGGGCAGGCCCAGGCACACGGGCGTCGTGTTCGTGTTCGGCTCGGAGCCGGCGATGTTCGGGGCGTCCGAGAACATCTTCGTCTTCGTGTTGAGCTCGATGTGCACCTCGAAGCCGAGGACCGGCTCGAAGCGCTCGAAGACCTCGTCGTAGTCCATCAGCTCGGGGGCGGACGCGTGCGCGGAGGCCATCAGACGGCACCTTCCTGGGGGGCGGAGAGCTGGGCGGCGGCGAGATCGGGCGCCTGCGAGAGCAGCGGGTGGCCCCACTGCTCCTCCAGGAGCGCCTCGAGCGCGCCGCCGACGGTGTAGAGCCGGACGTCCTGGCGGGCGGGGGCCAGGAACTGGACGCCGACCGGGAGGCCGTCCTCGTCGGCGAGACCGGCGGGGACCGAGATGCCGGGGATGCCGGCCAGGTTCGCCGGGATGGTGGCGATGTCGCCCCGGTACATCGCCAGCGGGTCGTCGAGCTTCTCGCCGAGCCGGTAGGCGGTGGTCGGCGCGGTCGGCGAGGCGATCACGTCGACCGAGGCGAAGGCGGCGTCGAAGTCGCGCTGGACCAGGGTCCGCACCTTCTGCGCGCTGCCGTAGTAGGCGTCGTAGTAGCCGGCCGAGAGCGCGTAGGTGCCGAGGATGATCCGGCGCTTCACCTCGGGGCCGAAGCCCTGCTCGCGGGTCGCGGCCATGACCTGCTCGACGGTGCCGCCGCCCTGCGGGGTGACCCGCAGGCCGAAGCGGACGGAGTCGAACTTCGCGAGGTTGCTCGACGCCTCCGCGGGGAGGATCAGGTAGTACGCCGCGACGGCGTGCTCGATGCTCGGCGCGCTGACCTCGACGATCTCGGCGCCGGCCTTCTCGAGCACCGCGAGGGCTTCGTGGAAGCGCGCGAGGACACCGGGCTGGAAGCCCTCTCCCCCGTCGAGCTCTTTGAGTACGCCGATCCGCAGGCCCTTCACGTCGGCGCGGCGGACCGCATCGGCGAAGGAGGGCCACTCGTCGCGGAGCGAGGTCGAGTCGCGCGGGTCGTGCCCGGCGATGACGTCGTGCAGCAGCGCCGAGTCCAGGACCGTGCGCGAGACCGGGCCGATCTGGTCGAGGCTCGAGGCCAGGGCGACGGCGCCGTAGCGGGAGACCCCGCCGTAGGTCGGCTTGACTCCGACGGTGCCGGTGACGTGCGCGGGCTGGCGGATCGAGCCGCCGGTGTCCGAGCCGAGGGCCAGCGGCGCCTCGTAGCTCGCGACGGCCGCGGCCGAGCCGCCGCCGGAGCCGCCGGGGATGCGGTCGAGGTCCCACGGGTTGTGGGTGGGGCCGTAGGCGGAGCGCTCGGTGGTCGAGCCCATCGCGAACTCGTCCATGTTGGTCTTGCCGATCGGCACGAGGCCGGCCGCGCGGACCTTCTGCATGACGGTCGCGTCGTACGGCGGGCGCCAGCCCTCGAGGATGCGCGAGCCCGCGGTGGTCGGCATGTCGTTCGTGACGATGACGTCCTTGACCGCGAGCGGGACGCCGGCGAGCGGGTGCAGCGACTCGCCCTCGGCGCGGCGGCGGTCGATCGCGTCGGCCGTCGCGGTCGCGGCGTCGCCCGCGACGTGCAGGAAGGCGTGCACTGCGCCGTCGACGGCGGCGATGCGGTCGAGGTGCGCCTGCGTCGCCTCGCGCGAGGAGACGGAGCCGTCGGCGAGGCGCGAGGCGAGGGCGGAGGCGCTGAGGCGGACGAGCTCGTCGCCGTGGGCGCTCACTGCTCCTCCCCCAGGATCGCGGAGACCTGGAAGCGGCTGCCGTCGTGCTCGGGAGCACCGGAGAGCGCCTGCTCGAGGGTCAGCGTCTCGCCCACGACGTCGGGGCGGAACACGTTCTCGAGCGGGATGGGGTGGCTGGTGGCCGGGACGTCGGGGGTGGCGACGGCCTGGATCGCCGTCACCGAGTCGACGATCTGACCGAGCTCCCGGGTGAGGTTCTCGATCTCCTCGGTGGTGAGGTCGATCCTGGCCAGCGAGGCCAGATGGGCGACCGTGTCGGCCGTGATCTCGGACATGCGTCTCCGTCGGGTGGTTCGTGGGAATCGGCGTCCAGTCTAGCCAGGGGCACCGACGCTCCCTCCGCTCAGGCCCCGGGCGACGCGGTGGGCGAGGCGGTGGGCGAGGCAGTGATTGTGCCGGTGCCGAAGAGGCTCGTGCCGTGCTTCAGCAGCGCCTCGTAGGCGCCCTGGTAAGTGGTCGGCAGGTCGTCGCCGGGCTCGCCGTAGCGGGCGAGCAGCAGGCCCATCAACCCGAGGGCCGGCGGACTGAGCGGCTTGTCCCTGTTCGCGTTGGCCGGGTGCGGCGGGGTCGCCTCCGGATTCGGCGGCAGGTACTGCGGCACGGTGGTCGGCCAGTCGTCGATCTGCCGCGGGGTGTCGAGGGTGACCACGCCGAAGAGGTCGGGCGCGTCCGCGTCGCGCGCCGTGAGCGGCTCGAGCCCGTGCAGGCGGCTGAGGGTGCGGATCAGGGCGCCGTGGTGCATCTCGTCGTGCAGGACCGTGCCGGCCCGCGTGTAGGCCGAGATCGCGATCGCCGGCACGCGGCAGCCGAGGCGGTCGAAGCCGAAGCCCATCTCGCCCTCGCGGCCGTCGCCGGGCGGGGTCGCGGCGGGCGGCGGCACGTGGTCGTAGAGACCGCCGTGCTCGTCGAAGGTGGCCAGCAGCAGGGTGTTGATCGCGTTCGAGCCCGTCGTCGACGCGCTCTCGCGGATCGCCGAGTAGATCTGGTGCAGCAGCAGCTCCCCCGCGCGCACGTCGGAGAGCGCGCTGTCGTAGAGCGGCTGCCCGTCGACCTCGTCCTCGTGCAGGACGCCCGTCGGCGGGTGCATGTCGTTGTGGTCGAAGACGAGCCGCGGCTCGACGAAGGCGTAGTCGGGCAGCTCGCCGTTCGCGACGTCCGCGTGGAACTGCTCCATCGGGGCGAAGTTGGTCTTCCAGTACTTCTCGAGCACCGGCGCGTGCAGGAAGCCGGTGTAGGAGACGACCTGGAGCGCGTCGAAGTAGACCCGCCAGCTCTTCCCGGCCTCCTCGAGGCGGTTGAAGACGGTCGGTGCATCGGCGAGGTCGTCGGCGAGCCACTTCTCGTAGCCGCCGCCGTGCTTGTTGGTGACGAAGCCGTGCGAGGTCGAGGCGTGGAAGAACGAGCGGTTGCAGAAGGTCTGCGAGGGGACGGCGCAGAACCAGTGGTCGAAGACGGCGAACTCGCGGGCCAGTGTCGAGAAGACGGGCAGCATGTCGGGCGAGAAGCCGCCCATGATGGTGCCGTACTCCTCGCGGGTCGGCTCCTCGCCCTTCTTCAGGTGGCGGAGGTTCTGCACGTAGTCCTCGAGGAACCCGCTCATCGTCGGCGCGGACGCGTCGGCGGGCGCGTTGTAGGGGGCCGTCATCGCGCCGACGGACGCCCCGGCGTTCGACGGCGGGTCGATCGTGCCGAAGAGCTGGGTGTTGACGTGCGGGTACTCCTCGCCCGGGTCGGGATCGGGCTGGCGCATGACGGTGTCGGTCGCGCCCTGGTAGACGTGCGCGGCGACCGTGTCACCCGCGGCGGTGGTGTTGGAGTGCTCGCCGCTCTGCAGGCCCTCGAAGGTCGCGCCCGCGGGCGGGCCGTCGGCCGTGTAGAGCTGCCCGAGGATGTTGTCGAAGGAGCGGTTCTCGAACATCACGACGACGACGTGGTCGAAGCCCGGCTCGCTGCGCTCGGGCAGCGGCGATTCGGCCTCGCGGTCCCGGCCGGAGGCGACGGCCGCGCCGATCGCTCCGCCGGTGAGGCCCGCGGCGGCGACTCCGCCGGCGACCGCGCCGCCGGCCAGGAAGCGGCGGCGGGAGCGCGAACGAGGGGCATCGTCTCGCGGGGTGCGATCGCCGCCGCCGTCGGTGCCGCTCATGCGTCCCGCCCTTCCCGCGTGCTGCGGATCCGTGCCTCCCGGGAGTGTAGCGACGCGCCCGGGGCGGCGGCTCGGAGCATCATGAGGGCCTGATCGACGTCGATGGGCGCGCCGCTGACGCCTGCCGCGGCGAGGGCTGCGGCCAGGGCCGGCCCGATCGAGCGCTCCCGGTCCTCCGGCGCGAAGGCGGGTGCCGTGCGCGGGTAGCGCGACAGCGGCCGGGCGGGCCCGGAGAGCGCCTCGGCGACGGCGAGCACGCCGTCGTCCGCCAGCGCCCGGCGGTCCGCGGCGAAGCGGGCGCGGTGCAGGAGGGCGGGAGTCGCCGGGCCGAGCCGGGCCGTCAGACGATCACCGGGCCGCGCGCTCGAGGCGATGAGGAGGGCCGGGACGTCGCCGGGGCGACCGGCCTGTCCGCGCGCGATGACGAGCAGGAGCACTCGGCGGCCGGCCGACTCCGCCGCCCGGACCGCGTCGACGGTCTCGTGCAGGAGCCGCTCGGCGACCCGCGCGTCCGCGGACCGCGAGGCGCTCGGATCGTCGGCGGCGGCGAAGTCGGCCGGATCGACGAGCGAGCGGGGCTCGACGAGGACGACCGGCGGCAGGGCGCCCGCGGCGGCGGCCTCCGCGAGACGGGAGAGCGGGAGAAGGACTCCCTCGGCGGCGGCGACGGCCGCGGGGTCGTGGTGCGGCCACTCGGGGTCGGCGAGCAGCGTGGTCGAGACACCCTGCCGGTCGTCGACGACCAGGGACCAGCGGGTGCCGACGTGCCTGGCCGAGTCGAGCAGTGAGCGGAGCGGGTCACGGCCGTCCGCGCGCCAGTGGTCGGCGCGCGCGAAGGAGTGCGCGAGCAGCGTGTGCACGGGGAGCATCGCGGGGGCGAATCGGTCGCCCGCGGTTCTGGGGCCGGGGGCGGTCAGCACCTCGTCGGTGCCGCCGGCGAAGTCGCTGCCCGGCTCGCCGTCGAGAGCGCCGAAGACCTCCCGGCGCGGCCGGCCGGCGAAGGAGACGACGACGAGGTGGTCGATCCGGGCCAGTGCGGCGGCGGCCTCGCGCTCGCGAGTCGTGAGCGGCACGGCGCGGGCGGCGGCGTCCAGCGCGGTCGAGGCGGCCTCGGCGAGGGAGCGGCGGAGGAACGCCCGCCGCTCCTCGCCGGGCCGGTCAGGCATCCGCGTCGGGGGTCTCCTCGGCGGCGGGCGCATCGGCGGTCGACGCATCGGCGGTCTCGTCGGCCGGCGCCTCGGCGGCGACCGGGTCGGTGCCGTCGGCGGCGGGCGCGTCGGCCACTGGCGCGTCGCCGGCCGTCTCCTCCGAGGCCGCCTCCTCGGGCAGCGCGATCGCCTCGGGCCCCTCGGTCACGAGCAGGTGGAACTCCGCGGCGGTGATGATCCGCACGCCGAGCGCCTCGGCCTTGCCGAGCTTGCTCCCGGCACCGGGCCCCGCGGCGACGTAGTGCGTCTTCTTGGACACGCTCGAGCCGGCCTTGCCGCCGGCGGCGAGGATCGCCTCCTGTGCCCCCTCGCGGCTGTAGCCCTCGAGCGAGCCGGTCGCGACGACGGTCAGCCCGGCGAGCACGCCGCCCGCGGCGTCGGCCGCGCCGGGGACGGGGTGGCCGGGCGTGGCGAACTGCACGCCGGCCTTCGCCCAGCGGTCGACGATCTCGGCGTGCCAGTCGACCTCGAACCAGGCGAGCACCGCGTCGCCGATGATGCCGCCGACGCCGTCGACCGCCGCGAGCTCCTCGCGGCTGGCCGCGCGGATCGCGTCGAGCGAGCCGAAGTGCCCGGCCAGGGCGCGGGCGGCGACCGGGCCGACGTGCCGGATGCTGAGCGAGACCAGGAAGCGCCAGAGCGGCGAGGTCTTCGCCTTCTCGATGTTGGCGATCAGCGCGAGGCCGGTCGTCGAGGGCACGTACTCGGCGTCGCCGCCGAACACCTCCGCCTCCGGGTCGAACGGGCCGTCGCGCTTCTGCCGCTTGCGCTTGAACGGGCCGACGACCTTCGCCTCGCCCCGGTCGTCGAGCTTCTGCAGCCCGGTCTCGCTGTCGCGGACGACGACCTCGATCGGGAAGACGTCCTCGATCCGCAGCTCGAACAGGCCCGCCTCGGTGTCGAGCGGCGGCTCCGCGGGCACGAACGGCTGGGTCAGCGCCGCGGCGGTCACCTCGCCGAGCACCTCGATGTCGAGCGCGCCGCGGCTGCCGATGTGCTCGACGCGGCCGCGCACCTGCGCGGGGCAGGAGCGGGCGTTCGGGCAGCGCAGATCGACGTCGCCCTCCTTGGCGGGAGCGAGGGTCGTGCCGCACTCGGGGCACTGCGTCGGCATCACGAACTCGCGCTCGCTGCCGTCGCGCAGCTCGATCACCGGGCCGAGCACCTCGGGGATGACGTCGCCGGCCTTGCGCAGGACGACGGTGTCGCCGATCAGCACGCCCTTGGCCTTCACCACGTCGGCGTTGTGCAGCGTGGCCTGGCGCACCTCGGAGCCGGCGACCTTGACCTTCTCCATCTGCGCGAACGGGGTGGCCCGGCCGGTGCGGCCGACGCTGACGACGATGTCGAGGAGCTTGGTGTGCACCTCCTCGGGCGGGTACTTGTAGGCGATGGCCCAGCGCGGGGCGCGGCTGGTGGCGCCGAGCTCGTCGTGCAGCTCCAGCTCGTCCACCTTGACGACGACGCCGTCGATCTCGTGCTCGACCGAGTGGCGCTCGCGGCCGTACTGCTCGACGAAGGCGAGGACCTCGTCCACCGACTCCGACACCCGGTTGTGCGCGCTGACCGGCAGCCCCCAGGAGGCGAGCAGCCCGTAGACCTCGGACTGGCTCTGCACCGGCGGGTCCGGCCAGGCGCCGATGCCGTGCACGTAGAGCGCGAGCGAGCCGACGCGCGCCTCGCCGGCGCGGAGGTCGAGGCCGGACTTCTTGTCGAGCTGCTGGCGGAGCCCGCCGCTCGCGGCGTTCCGCGGGTTGGCGAAGGTGGGGAAGCGGCGCAGGGCGCTGTCGCGGACCCGCTCCTCGTCGAAGGGCTTGCGGGTGGCGCTCGGCCGGGCCGACCAGCGCTCGCGCGCCTCCTCGACGGCCTCGTCCCGCAGGGTCTCTTGCAGGGCGTTCAGTGCCGCGAACTCGCGCACGGGGATGAAGACCTCGCCGCGGACCTCGACCAGCGCGGGGTGCCCCTCGCCCGCCAGCTGCTGAGGGATGCCCGCCACGCGCAGTGCGTTGACGGTGACGTCCTCGCCGGTCCGCCCGTCGCCGCGGGTGGCCGCGGTGACGAGGCGGCCGTTCTCGTAGTGCAGCGAGATGGCGAGGCCGTCGATCTTGAGCTCGGTCAGCCAGGCGACCGGGCGGGCGGCGGAGGCGACGGTCTTGTCGCACCACTCGCGCAGCTCCTCGGCCGAGAAGACGTTGTCGAGCGAGAGCATCCGCTCGGCGTGATCGATCGGGTCGAGACCGGCGGCGACCACTCCCCCGACGGTCTGCGTCGGCGAGTCCTCGCTGGCCAGCTCGGGGTGCGCCGTCTCGAGCTCGGCGAGCTCGCGGACCAGCGCGTCGTACTCGGCGTCGGCGAGCGGCGAGGCGTCGGCCGCGTAGTAGTCCTCGCTCGCCGAGCGGATCCGCGCGCGCAGCTCGTCGACGCGCTGCGCCGGATCGAGGTCCGCCGCCGGAGTCGCGCCCGCCTCGGACGTCGCGGCCATCAGAGCACCGCCCCGCTCGCGGAGGCACCGACGAGGTCGGCCGCGACCGTGCGGTCGATGGTGCACTGGCCGAGCACGCGGGTGCCGAGGTAGACGACGGCCGTCTGGCCGGGGGCGACGCCGTCGAGCGGCGAGTCGGGAGTGATCACGAGCTCCACCTTCCCAGAGACGTCCGACACCACGGCGGTCGCCGGGACCGGGTCGGCGTGTGCGCGGATCTGCACGTCGCAGCGGAACGGCGTCGACGCGTCCTCCGGCGCCGCGCCGGCCCAGGTGAAGCGCGCGCCGGCGATCTCGCCGATGCGCAGCGCCTCCCGCGGACCGACGACGACCTCGTTCGTCTTCGGCCGCACCTCGAGGACGAAGCGCGGTCGTCCGTCCGGCGCGGGCACGCCGAGGTGCAGGCCCCGGCGCTGACCGACCGTGTAGCCGTGGGCACCCTCGTGGGCCCCCACCACCGCGCCGTCGCGGTCGACGATCGCCCCGGTCTCGGGGGCGACGCGCTCCGAGAGCCAGCCGCGGGTGTCGCCGTCGGGGATGAAGCAGATGTCGTAGCTGTCCGGCTTGTTCGCGACGCTCAGGCCGCGGCGGGCCGCCTCCGCGCGGACGACCGCCTTCGACGGCGTCGAGCCGAGCGGGAACATCGAGTGCTCGAGCTGCGTGGTGGTGAGCACGCCGAGCACGTAGGACTGGTCCTTCGCCTCGTCGCTCGCGCGGTGCAGCTCGGGGCTGCCGTCGGCCGCGGTCTCGAGGGAGGCGTAGTGGCCGGTGCAGACGGCGTCGAAGCCGAGGTCGAGCGCCTTCTCGAGCAGGGCGGCGAACTTGATCCGCTCGTTGCAGCGCATGCACGGGTTGGGGGTGCGGCCGGCGGCGTACTCGGCCACGAAGTCGTCGACCACGTCGAGCTTGAACCGCTCGGAGAAGTCCCACACGTAGTAGGGGATGCCGAGGACGTTCGCGGCGCGCTGGGCGTCCATCGAGTCCTCGATCGTGCAGCAGCCGCGGCTGCCGGTGCGCAGCGTGCCGGGCATCCTGCTCAGCGCGAGATGCACGCCGACCACCTCGTGCCCCGCCTCCACCGCGCGGGCCGCGGCCACCGCCGAGTCCACTCCACCGCTCATCGCCGCAAGAACCTTCACCGTCCGAGTCTACGAGCGGGCGGCGGGCGTGCGGTGTGCGCGATTCGCGGCGGTCCGTCCCCCGTCGCGTCCGATCTGCAGGCGATCGCGTGCGTTCGGTGCAGACCTGCACGGAGGAGCGGGCGACTCGCGCCGGACGCCTGCACAACGGACCGGGCGGGCGGGCGCGCGGAGGCGGCGTCAGCCGGGCAGCACGGCGCGGCTGGACAACCCGGCGCGGGCCGCCCGCGCGTACGCGTCCGGCAGCGCCGCGAGCAGCGCGTCGACGTCAGCGTCCGTCGTGGTCCAGCCCAGCGTCATCCGGAGCACGCCGCGCGCCTCGTCCTCGCTGCGGCCGAGCGCCAGCACCACGTGCGAGGGCTCGGGGATGCCCGCCGTGCAGGCCGAGCCGGTGGACACCGAGACGCCCGCCATGTCCAGGAGGAAGAGGAGCGAGTCGCCCTGCGCACCGGGGAAGGCGACGTGCGCGTTGCTCGCGACCCGCCGGCCGGAGTCGACGGCCGGCCCGGTCAGCGTCGCACCGGGGACGGCCGCGAGGATCCCCGCGACGAGCCGATCGCGCAGAGCCGCCAGTCGCAGCGCCTCGCCGGGCAGCTCCGCGACCGCGTCCATCACGGCCGCCGCGAACGCGGCTGCCCCGGGGACGTCCTGGGTGCCCGAGCGGACGCCGCGCTGCTGGCCGCCGCCGTGCAGCACCGGCACGACCCGGGCGTCGCGCGCCAGGATGAGGGCGCCGGTCGCGATCGGCCCGCCGACCTTGTGCCCCGAGACGCTGACCGCGACGAGACCCGCGCCGTCGCGGGAGCCGGAGGCGCGCCGCACCGCCGCGATCTCGAGCGGCACGTGGCCGAGCGCCGCGACCGCGTCGAGGTGCAACGGCACGCCGGCCCGCGCGCAGACCGCGGCCAGCTCGGCGACCGGCGCGATCGTGCCGATCTCGTTGTTCACCCAGAGCGCGGAGACCAGCGCGACGGAGCCGGGATCCGCGGCGAGCGCCGCCTCGAGCGTCTCGGGCCGCAGCGTCCCCTCCGCGTCGAGCGCGAGCCACTCGATCCGGGCTCCCTCGTGGGCCGCGAGCCACTCCACCGTGTCGATCGTGGCGTGGTGCTCGCCGCCGGGCACGAGGATGCGCGTGCGCGCCGGGGACTCCGCGAGGCGCTGCCAGTAGAGGCCCTTGAGCGCCAGGTTGATCGCCTCGGTGCCGCCCGCGGTGAGGATCACCTCGATCGGCTCGCAGCCGAGGGCGACGGCGATCGCCGAGCGGGCGTCCTCGAGCCGGCGGCGCGCCTCCTGGCCCGAGCCGTGCACCGACGAGGGGTTGCCGGGCTGCGCGGACGCCTCGGCGAAGGCGGCGAGCGCCGAGGCCCGGAGCGGGGTGGTCGCCGCGTGGTCGAGATAGATCATGGCGCCCTCCGTCCCGCGTCCGGGGTGCGGAGCAGGTCTCCGGCCCCTCACTACTGTAGGTCGCATGCAGACACGCGACTCCCTGGCCCGCCTCGGAGTCGTCGTGGACGCGGAGGGCGGTGAGCTGCGGGTCTGGTCGGAGCACGCGACCGCCATCGATCTGCTGCTCTACGACGAGAAGGACCCGAGCTGGGTCACCCGCACGGTGCCGCTGGTGCGCGGGGAGGACGCCGTCTGGTCGGCCCGGGCCGCGCAGCTGACCGTCGGCCGCCGCTACGCGATCAAGGTGGACGGGCCCTCCGGCGTCCCCGGGCGCTTCGATCCGCGGGTCCCCCTGCTCGAGCCCTACTCCCGCGGGCTGCACCGGGTCGCCGAGAACGAGTGGCGCTCCGTCGTCGTGGACGACTCCTTCGACTGGGGCTCCTCCGAGAAGCCGCGCACGCCGCTGGATCGCACCGTGATCTACGAGGCGCACGTGAAGGGCCTGACCAAGCTCAACCCGGCCCTGCCCGTCGAGCTGCGCGGCAGCTACGCCGGCCTCGCGCACGAGTCAACCGTCTCGTCGCTCCTCGACCTCGGGGTCACCGCCGTCGAGCTCCTCCCCGTGCACGCGTTCGTCTCGGAGCAGCGGCTGCTGCGCCAGGGGCTCACCAACTACTGGGGCTACAACACCCTCAACTTCTTCAGCCCGCACGCCGCCTACGCCTCCCCCGCCGCCCAGCGCGGCGGCCCGACCGCGGTGCTGCGCGAGTTCAAGGGCATGGTCAAGCTGCTGCACGAGGCCGGGCTCGAGGTGATCCTCGACGTCGTCTACAACCACACCGCCGAGGAGGGGCCACAGGGTCCGCGCTCGAGTCTGCGCGGGATCGACGACCAGGCGTACTACCGCCAGACCGGCGAGGGCCACTACATCGACGTGACCGGCTGCGGCAACACCATCGACTTCGGCCGGCCGGTCGCGCAGCGCCTGGTGCTCGACTCGCTCCGCTACTGGTCCGACGAGGTCGGGGTCGACGGGTTCCGTCTCGACCTCGCGGCGACGCTGGGGCGGGACGAGATCGCGCACTTCCAGCGCGACCACCCGCTGCTGCGCGCGGCCGTCGAGGACCCGTCGCTCGCCGACGTGAAGATGATCGCCGAGCCCTGGGACGTCGGCATGGGCGGCTGGCAGACCGGCAACTTCCCGGACGGCTGGTCGGAGTGGAACGACCGCTACCGCGACCGTGCGCGCAACTTCTGGCTCTCGGACATCGACTACGCCCGGCGCGCGGGAACGGCGCCGGTCGGCATCGGCGGCTTCGCGACCCGGCTCTCCGGCTCGTCGAACACGTTCTCGCTCGAGCGCGGGCCGC
The DNA here is from genome assembly GCF_022815495.1 of Rathayibacter sp. VKM Ac-2929. Taxonomy (NCBI): domain Bacteria; kingdom Bacillati; phylum Actinomycetota; class Actinomycetes; order Micrococcales; family Microbacteriaceae; genus Rathayibacter; species Rathayibacter sp. VKM Ac-2929. Next base: position 760,853 of record NZ_JALGRV010000002.1, on the reverse strand, counting down.
TCGCCTCCATCAACTTCGTCACGGCGCACGACGGCTTCACGCTCGCCGACCTGGTCTCCTACAACGTCAAGCACAACATCGGCAACGGGGAGTCGAACCGCGACGGCGCCGACACCAACCGCTCATTCAACCACGGCTTCGAGGGCCCGACCGCCGACGACGGCGTCAACCGGGGCCGGCGGAAGGCGATGCGGAACCTGCTCGGGACGCTCCTGCTCTCGGCCGGCGTCCCGATGATCACCGCCGGCGACGAGTTCGGCCGCAGCCAGCGCGGCAACAACAACGCCTACTGCCAGGACTCCGACCTCACCTGGCTGCGCTGGGACGGGCGCAGCGACTGGCAGCTCGAGCTGCGGGAGCACGCACGGACGCTGATCCGCCTGCGCCGCGAGCACCCGGCGCTGCGGCCCTCGCACTACGGGCGCGGCGGTGCGGTGACACCGGGAGCCACAAGCATGCAGTGGTTCGACGCGCACGGGCGGACGATGTCGGAGCACGACTGGACCTCGGCGGAGAACCGCACGCTGCAGTACCTCGCCGCGTCGACTCCCGAGACGGAGGAGTTCGACCGCGTCCTGCTGATCGTGCACGGAGTCGAGGCGGACACCTCGGTGGTCCTCGCCGAGAGCGAGGGGGTCACCGGGTACACGCGACTCTGGAGCAGCGAGGAGTCGGTGCCGCTCGAGCACGGCGAGTCGTTCGAGCCGGGGCAGGTCGTCCGCGTCGCCGGCACGTCGATGCAGCTCTTCGCCGCGCACGGCCCGCGTCCGGCCGCCGCGAGCTGATGAAGGGCGGACCGGGGACTCCGGCGACGCTCGCGCTGACCGCGGCGGGGATCGCCTTCGTGCCGCGCGAGTACCGGCACGATCCCGGGGCGGCGAGCTACGGCGGCGAGGCGGCCGAGGCGCTCGGGGTGGAGCCGGAGCGGGTGTTCAAGACGCTGCTGGTCGACGTCGACGGCGAGCTGGTCGTCGGCATCGTGCCGGTGACCGGGCAGCTGGGGCTCAAGGAGCTCGCGGCGGCGGTCGGCGGCAAGCGAGCCGCGATGGCCGACCCGGCGCTGGCGCAGCGGCGCACCGGCTACGTGCTCGGCGGCATCTCGCCGATCGGGCAGAAGACGCGGCACCGCACGGTGCTCGACGAGACGGCGGAGCTGTACGACACCGTGCTCGTCTCGGGCGGGCGGCGCGGCTTCGACATCGAGCTCGCGCCGGCGGACCTCGTCGCCGCGACGGGCGCGACCCTGGCGGACATCGCGCGCTGAGCGGGGCGGGTCTCGATACGCCGCTGCGCGGCTACTCGACCAGCATGCATCTGAGAGGACGCTTCGCGGCAGCTCCACCGGCATGCACTGAGGCCACGTCAATACTGATCGAGCAGCCCGCGCAGCGGGCTTCCACGCTGATCGAGTAGCCCGCGGAGCGGGCGTATCGAGATCCACCACCGTCAGAACCTGAGTCTGCAGACCAGCCCTTCTGGTGACGTCGGGTCTCGATACGCCCCTGCGGGGCTACTCGACCAGCATGTCGCGGCGCAGCCGCGTCCTTCAGCTCACCACTGAGACGCGGAGCGGCTTCCCCGCTCGAGACGCCGCTGCGCGGCTACTCGACCGGCATGGGGCGCGTCAGCCGGCCGCCGCGACCAGGCCGAGCTCGGCCGAGCGGGCGAGCAGCGGGTGCCGCGGCACGACGCGGACGGTGTAGCCGAAGGAGCCGCTGCGGTCGAGGACGATCTCGCCGGCGTAGGGCACGCGGCCGACCGCGTCGGCGGGCACGACCGCGCCCGACTCCTCGGCGACCTCGAGCTCGTGCAGGCGCACGTCGACGAGCGAGCCGTCCGCCGCGGTCGTGCCGGAGACGACCTGCACCACGACGTCCTCGGGCGAGAGCTCTCCGAGGCGCACTCCCGCGCGCAGGGCGAGCCGGTCGCCGCGCTGGGGCACCGCGTCGATGCCGCCGGACTCCACGGAGGCGACCGCCACTCCCGGCCAGCCCGCGCGGACCCGCTGCTTCCAGGACGACAGCTCCTTGGCGGGCTCGAAGTGGTCGGCCGCGATCTCGCGCCCGGCCTCCGCGGCGGGCTGGTAGAGCGCCTCGACGTACTGGCGCACCATCCGCTCGGCCGACAGCTCCGGCGAGAGCGTCGCCAGCGTGTGCCGGATCGAGCGCACCCAGCGGCGCGGCACTCCGTCGTGATCGCGCTCGTAGTAGCGCGGCACGACCTCGCTCTCGAGCAGCTCGTAGAGCGCATCGGCCTCGAGCGTGTCGCGCGACTCCGGGTCGAGGTCGCGGTCGGAGGACGGGATCGCCCAGCCGTTCTCGCCGTCGAAGTACTCGTTCCACCAGCCGTCGAGGATCGACAGGTTCAGCGAGCCGTTCAGCGCGGCCTTCATCCCGGAGGTGCCGCAGGCCTCGAGCGGACGCAGCGGGTTGTTCAGCCAGACGTCGGTGCCCGGGTAGAGCAGCTGCGCCATCGCGATGTCGTAGTCGGGCAGGAAGACGATCCGCCGGCGCACGTCCGGCTCCTGCGCGAAGCGGACCAGCTTCTGGATCAGCCGCTTGCCCTCCTCGTCGGCGGGGTGCGACTTGCCGGCGATCACGATCTGGATCGGGTGCTCCGGGTGGGTCAGCAGCGCGCGCAGCCGCTCCGGGTCGTGCAGCATCAGCGTCAGCCGCTTGTAGGTGGGCACTCGCCGGGCGAAGCCGATGGTGAGCACGTCCGGGTCGAGCAGCTCGTCGAGCCAGGCCGGAGTGAGGCCGCCGGGGTTCTGCTCGCGCCAGCTGCGGGCGGCGCGCGCCCGGGCGTCGCGCACCAGCTGCTCGCGCATCGAGCGCCGCGCCTGCCAGAGCTCGCCGTCGCTCAGGGCGCCGGACGCCCAGTCGGCGCGGGTGGTGTCGTCGGTGCCGAGCCGGTCGCGGGCGAGACCCCGGAGGATCGGATCGGTCCAGGTCGCCGCGTGCACGCCGTTGGTGACCGAGCCGATCGGCACCTCCGCCGTGTCGAAGCCCGGCCAGAGACCGGAGAACATCGAGCGGCTCACCTCGCCGTGCAGCTTCGAGACGCCGTTGGAGCGCTGCGCCAGGCGGAGCCCCATGAACGCCATGTTGAAGACGTCGCTCGCGCCCCCCGTGGTCGACTCGGAGCCCAGCGCCAGCACGTCCTCGATCTGCACGCCCGGCAGCAGCTCGGTGGTGAAGTACTGCTCGATCATCCCGCGGTCGAAGCGGTCGATGCCCGCCGGCACCGGCGTGTGCGTGGTGAAGACCGTGCTCGCCCGGACGACCTGCAGCGCCTGGTCGAAGTCGAGGCCCGAGCCGATCAGGCCGGAGATGCGCTCGAGCCCCTGGAAGCCCGCGTGCCCCTCGTTGGTGTGGAACACCTCCGGGAGCGGCGTGCCCGAGACCTCGGCCCACAGCTCGAGGGCGCGCACGCCGCCGATGCCCAGCAGCAGCTCCTGCAGGAGGCGGTGCTCGCCGCCGCCGCCGTAGAGCCGGTCGGTGACCGTCCGCAGGGCGTCCTCGTTCTCGCGGACGTCCGTGTCGAGGAGCAGCAGCGTCACCCGGCCCACCTCGGCCCGCCAGACCCGCGCGTAGAGCGCGCGCCCGTCCGGCAGGGCCAGGACGATCCGCGCCGCCGAGCCGTCGGCCAGCCGCACGATCCGCAGCGGCAGGCCGTCGGGGTCGAGCGAGGGGTAGGACTCGAGCTGCCAGCCGTCGGCGGAGAGGCCCTGGGAGAAGTAGCCCGAGCGGTAGAAGAGGCCGACGCCCGTCAGCGGGACGCCGAGGTCCGAGGACGCCTTGAGATGGTCGCCCGCGAGGATGCCCAGGCCGCCGGAGTACTGCGGGAGCGCCGCGGCGATGCCGAACTCGGGCGAGAAGTAGGCGATCGAGCGCGGCGCCGACTCCGGCAGCGACTGGTACCAGCGCGGCTCGGTGCGGTAGCGCTCGAGGTCGTCGCGGAGGCGCCAGGCGTCGTCGACGAAGCCCTGGTCGCGGGCCAGCTCGGCGAGGCGCTCGGGCGCGATCGCGCCGAGGAGCGCGGTCGGGTCGCCGCCGCTGCGCTGCCACAGCTCGGCGTCCGCCCGCTCGAACAGGCGACGGGTCGGCTCGTGCCAGGCCCAGCGCAGATTGCCCGCCAGCTCGCCGAGCGCGGACAGCTCGGGCGGCAGGACCGATCGGACGGTGAAGCGGCGGATGGCCTTCACGGCACTCCTCGACTCTCTGCCGGTACGACGACCGGCTGATCCCGGCGACTGCGGACCCCGGCGAGCACCCCCTGCGGACGGCCGGGGCGGTCGCGCTCGCACACTGTAGCGGAGTGCCCGCGGGCGCCGTCGGCCGTGGCGCAGGCCCTTTTGCACAGCGGCGCGCGCGTTCGCAACCGGCGTGCCAAAGGCATCGCCGGTCGCTACTGTCGTGACGTGGCTCAGACACCTTTCGGCAAGGCTTCGCACGGCAAGGACGCACGACGAGCGGCTCGGGGAGGTGCGGCCCGGGAGGAGACTCCCGCCGCGCAGACACCCCTGTCGCCCGAGGCGGCGGCACAGGATGCGCAGGATCGCACGGCACCGGCACCGGCTCCGGCCGCGCAGGCGCAGGCGCCCGTGGCACCGGGGACGGCCGACGCGGCGCCGGCTCCCGAGGCTGCGGCGGAGACCGCGGAGCAGTCCCCTCCGACCGGCTCCGGCTACCGGGTGCGCGCCGAGCGCATCCCGATCATCGACCCGCAGCCGCGGCTCGAGGACGACCGCTGGCCGGCGAAGGCCTTCGTCGGCGAGGTCGTCCCGTTCGCGGCGACGGCGTTCCGCGAGGGTCACGACCTGATCGGCGTCGACCTGCTGCTCACCTCCCCCGCCGGCACCGAGTCGGAGCACCGGATGGCACTGATCGCCACCGGCACCGACCGCTACGGGCGCCTCGTCCTCCTCGACGACGAGGGCGACTGGACGTACCGCATCCGCGCCTTCGCCGACGACTGGGCGACCTGGCTGCACACCGCCGAGGTCAAGATCCCGGCCGGCCTGGACATCGCCGTCACCTTCGCGATCGGCGAGGGCCTCCTCCGCACCGCGGCCGGCGACGACTCCCGCTCCGAGGCCGAGCGCTCCCTCCTGTCCGACGCGGCGGCCACGGTCGCCGACGAGTCGCTCTCCCCCGAGGCGCGCCTCGCCGCGGCCGAGGATCCCGCCGTGCACGGCGCCTTCACCGCGCGTCCCGTGATGAGTCTCGCGAGCGTCTCGGAGCCGCGCACGGTGCACGTCGAGCGCACCCGCGCCGGCGTCGGCGCCTGGTACGAGTTCTTCCCCCGCTCGGAGGGCGCGGTCCGGAACGAGGACGGCACCGTCACCTCCGGCTCCTTCCGCACCGCGATCGACCGCCTCCCCGCCGTCGCGGCGATGGGCTTCGACGTGCTCTACCTGCCGCCGATCCACCCGATCGGCCGCAACTTCCGCAAGGGCCCGAACAACACGCTGAACGCCGGCCCGGGCGACCCCGGCTCGCCGTGGGCGATCGGCGCCCCCGAGGGCGGGCACGACGCGATCCACCCGGACCTCGGCACGGTCGAGGACTTCACCGCCTTCCACGACGCCGTCACCGCCGCGGGCCTCGAGCTCGCGCTCGACTTCGCGCTGCAGGCCTCGCCCGACCACCCCTGGGTGACCAGCCACCCGGAGTGGTTCACGACGCTGCCGGACGGCTCGATCGCCTACGCCGAGAACCCGCCGAAGAAGTACCAGGACATCTATCCGATCAACTTCGACAACGACCCCGAGGGCATCCGCCAGGAGGCGCTGCGCGTCCTGCGGTACTGGATCTCGCTCGGCGTGAAGATCTTCCGCGTCGACAACCCGCACACGAAGCCGCTCGACTTCTGGGAGTGGATCATCCACGAGGTCAACGCCGAGAACCCCGAGGTCGTCTTCCTCGCGGAGGCGTTCACCCGCCCGGCGATCATGCGGGCGCTCGGCAAGGTCGGCTTCCAGCAGTCGTACTCGTACTTCACCTGGCGCAACACCAAGGAGGAGCTCGAGGAGTTCTTCACGAGCATCTCGCACGAGACGGCCGACTACATGCGGCCGAACCTCTTCGTGAACACGCCGGACATCCTCACCGAGTACCTCCAGTACGGCGGCCGCTCGGCCTACAAGGTCCGCGCCGCGCTCGCCGCGACGGCCTCGCCGCTCTGGGGCGTGTACGCCGGCTACGAGCTGATCGAGAACGTCGCGCGCCCCGGCGCCGAGGAGAACATCGACAACGAGAAGTTCGAGTACAAGACGCGCGACTGGGCCGCGGCCGACGCCGCCGGGACCACGATCGCCCCGTACATCACCCGGCTCAACGAGATCCGCCGGGCGCACCCCGCGCTCGCCCAGCGCCGCAACCTGCAGGTGCACGGCAGCGACGACGACGCGATCCTCGTCTACTCCAAGCACCTGGACCGCGCGTTCACCGGCACCGGCAGCGACGACACCCTCCTGGTCGTCGTCAACACCGATCCGCACTCGGCGCGCGAGACCACGGTGCACATCGACCTGCCGTCCCTCGGGCTGGACTGGAGCTCGACCTACGAGGTCGAGGACCTGATCACCGGTGCCGTGTGGACCTGGGGCAGCGACAACTACGTGCGGCTCGACTCCTTCGTCGAGCCCGCGCACATCCTGAGCGTGAAGGCGGACGGACGATGACGGTTCCCGAGGGCAAGGGCACGAGCCCGGCCGAGAGCACGGACGAGAGCGAGCGCGGGACGGGGCCGGCGCAGAACGTCGTCCCCGCCGAGGCCGGCAGCCCCGCCGACGCGGCGGACGTCGAGCCGCGCACGGAGACGGTCGTGACGACCGGCACGAGCTCGGCCACGACCACGGGCGCGCACGTCGCGGAGCCCGCGGCCGAGGAGTCGTCCGCGGCGCCCGAGCGGCTCACCCCGCCCGAGCCCGTCGCGCCGCCCGAGCGGCTCCTGCCGCCCGAGCCGACCACGGCGTCCGCGACCCCCGAGCCGCTCACGCCGCCGGAGCCGACCGCTCCGTCCGCGACCCTCGAGCCGCTGACGCCGCCGGAGCCGACCGCCGCGGCCGACGCACCGATCGCCGAGACGAGCGACTCCGACCCCGCCCCGGCGCCGGACGCCGAGGTCGACGCGCTCCCCGAGTTCCCCGAGTGGGTCCTCCAGCAGCTGGCGACCGGCAGCAACGCGCTCCCCCACGACGTCCTGGGGCAGCACCCGCTCCCCGGCGGCGGCGCGGTCGTCCGCGTGCGCCGGCCGCTCGCCGACGCCGTCACGGCCGTCCTGGCCGGCGGCGTCCGCGTCGAGCTCGAGCACCTGCACGACGGCCTCTGGCAGGGCGTCCACGACGAGGACCCGCAGGCGTACACCGTCGAGGCGCACTACGGCGACGGCTCCTCCTGGACCGCCGAGGACCCGTACCGCTTCTCGAAGACGGTCGGCGACTTCGACCTCTACCTGATCGGCGAGGGCCGGCACGAGCGGCTCTGGGAGGCGCTCGGTGCGCGGCACCGCGAGCACGAGGGTGTCTGGGGCACCTCGTTCGCCGTCTGGGCGCCGCACGCCCAGGCCGCCCGCGTCGTCGGCGACTTCAACGACTGGAGCGGCGAGGGCCACGCCCTGCGCAACCTCGGCGTCAACGGCGTCTGGGAGATCTTCGTCCCCGGCGTCGAGCCCGGCGCCTCCTACAAGTTCGACCTGCTCTCGCGGGACGGCCGCTGGGTCCGGAAGGCCGACCCGATGGCCCGCGCGACGGAGGTGCCGCCGGCGACCGCCTCGCGCGTCCCCGTCTCCCACCACCGGTGGAGCGACTCCGGCTGGATGGAGCAGCGCGCGAGCATCGACCCGCACACCCAGCCGATCAGCGTCTACGAGATGCACCTCGGCTCCTGGAAGCCCGGTCTCGGCTACCGCGACCTCGCCGATCCGCTGATCGAGTACGTCACCACGCTGGGCTTCACCCACGTCGAGTTCATGCCGCTCGCCGAGCACCCCTTCGGCGGCTCCTGGGGCTACCAGGTCACCGGCTACTACGCCGCGTCGAGCCGCTTCGGCACCGCCGACGACCTCAAGTACCTGATCGACCGGCTGCACCAGGCCGGCATCGGCGTGCTCGTCGACTGGGTGCCCGGGCACTTCCCGAAGGACGACTTCGCGCTCGCCCGCTTCGACGGCGAGCCGCTCTACGAGCACCCGGACTGGCGCCGCGGCGAGCAGATGGACTGGGGCACCTACGTCTTCGACTTCGGGCACACCCAGGTCCGCAACTTCCTCGTGGCCAACGCGCTGTTCTGGCTCGAGGAGTTCCACGTCGACGGCCTGCGGGTCGACGCCGTGGCGTCGATGCTCTACCTCGACTACTCCCGCAAGGAGGGCGAGTGGCTGCCGAACCAGTTCGGCGGCCGCGAGAACCTCGAGGCGATCAGCTTCCTGCAGGAGGTGAACGCCACCGCGTACAAGCTCTACCCCGGCATCATGATGATCGCCGAGGAGTCCACCAGCTGGCCCGGCGTCACCCAGCCCACCGTCTCCGGCGGGCTCGGCTTCGGGCTCAAGTGGAACATGGGCTGGATGAACGACTCGCTGCGCTACATGGCGAACGACCCGCTGTGGCGCCAGTACCACCTGGGCGAGATCACCTTCTCCTTCGTCTACGCCTTCAGCGAGCAGTTCGTGCTGCCGATCAGCCACGACGAGGTCGTGCACGGCAAGGGCTCGCTGATCCAGAAGATGCCGGGCGACCACTGGCAGCAGCTGGCCAACGTGCGGGCCTACCTGGCGTTCATGTGGGCGCACCCGGGTAAGCAGCTGCTCTTCATGGGCCAGGAGTTCGGGCAGTACTCGGAGTGGTCCGAGGAGCGCGGGCTCGACTGGTGGATCCTCGACCAGCCCAGCCACCGCGGGCTGTGGAGCCTCGTCGGCGAGCTGAACCGGCTCTACCGCGAGGTCCCGTCGCTGAACGAGCTCGACAACGACCAGGCCGGCTTCGAGTGGATCGACGGCGGTGCCGCGGCGCCGAACGTGATCTCCTTCCTCCGCAAGGACAAGGCCGGCCGCGCGGTCGCGGTCATCGTCAACTTCTCCGGCTCGCCGGTGCACGGCTACCGCGTCGGCCTCCCCGAGGCCGGCCGCTGGGAGGAGCTGCTCAACACGGACGCCGAGATCTACGGAGGCTCCGGAGTCGGCAACTTCGGCGCCGTCGAGGCCCGCGACGAGCCCTGGGCGGGCCGACCCGCCTCGGCCGAGCTGATCCTGCCCCCGCTCGGCGCGCTCTTCCTGCGCCACCTGGGCTGACCGGCACCACCCCACCCGGAGGCGGGCGGAGCGGACGCACACGCGTCCCTCCGCCCGCCTTCGTCGTCGTGCCGGTCGGGCGGCCGCTCAGCGGACCGGGCCATGCTGATCGAGCAGCCCGCGGAGCGGGCCACCGCATGCTGATCGATCTGCATGCGCAACGGGCCACCTCATGCTGATCGAGTAGCCCGCGGAGCGGGCGTATCGAGATCCCCCGGCGTCAGAAGCCGAGTCTGCAGACCGCCCTGCAGAGGACCTGGGGTCTCGATACGCCCCTGCGGGGCTACTCGACCAGCATGCACGGACCCGCCGTGGATGGGAGATCGAACTCTCGCCGAGACCGACAGCTGTTGCGTAGGGGGCCAGGCGCGGGATAGCGTCGAGCTAGAGATCGTTCTCCCGCCCGCGCGCGGGGCACCACCGCGACTCCCCGATGAAGAGGACTCCCCCGTGAGAAGAAGAATCCTGACCGCGGCCGCCGCGGTCGCCACCGTCGCCCTCGCCCTGACCGGCTGCTCCTCGGGCGGTGGCGGCGGCGCGTCCGACGACCCGAACGCCGAGGTCCAGTTCTGGTCCTTCACCGGCATCCAGGCGAAGGACAACGTCAGCGAGTATCTGGCCAAGAAGCCCGACGCGAAGGTCAAGCTGACCGAGGTCGGCTCCTCGCAGGAGACCGCCACCGCCCTGACCGCCGCGCTCGCCGGCGGCAAGGTGCCGGACCTGGTCATGATCCAGGGCGACGACCTGCCCCGCTTCGTCGAGAACAGCGCCAGCTTCCTCGACCTGCGCACCCTCGGCGGCGACGACCTCGACGCCTCCTATCTGAAGTGGGCCGCCGACGCCGGCACCGCGCAGGACGGCTCGGTCGTCGGCATCCCGACCGACGTCGGCGGACTGAGCTTCGCCTACCGCGCCGACCTCTTCGAGCAGGCCGGCCTCCCGACCGACCCTGCCGAGGTCGCCGCGCTCTGGAGCGACTGGGACGGCTTCCTCGCGACGGGCGAGAAGTACACCGCCGCGACCGGCAAGCCGTTCGTCGACAACGTGGAGACCAGCGTCTTCTACTCGACCATCAACCAGGTGACCGAGAAGTACTACTCCCCCGACGGCGAGCTGGTCTACGACACCAACCCGCAGGTCGAGGACGCCTTCGACACCGCCGTGCAGGCGCACGACGCGGGCATCAGCGCCGGCATCGCCGCGTTCTCCTCGGGCTGGGGCCCCGGGCGCGCGAACGGCGCGTTCGCCGTGACCGTCGCTCCCTCGTGGATCCTGCAGGGTATCAAGACCGACGCCCCCGACACCGCCGGGAACTGGCGGGTCACCACGGTCCCCGGCGTCGGCGGCAACTGGGGCGGCAGCGTCATCGCCATCCCGGCCCGCGCCGAGCACCCCGAGGCCGCCTGGCAGTACATCGAGACGATGATGTCGGCCGAGGGCCAGGAGGACCACTTCGCCACCTCGGGCACCTTCCCGGCGGCGACCGACGCCCTCGAGAGCGAGAGCGTCCGCGCCTACACGGACCCGTTCTTCGGCGACTCGAAGATCGGCGACGTGATCGCCACCTCCGTCGAGCAGTTCCCGTCCTTCGTCAACGGGCCCGACACCGGCGTGATCGGCGCGGCGCTCTCCGGCGCCCTGGTCGAGCTGGAGTCCGGCAACGTCTCGTCGGCGGACGCCTTCTCCTCCGGACTCGACAGCGCACGCCAGGCCGTCGGCGGCTGACGCTCCCCCGATGGACGACGACGCCCCCGAGCCCTGCGGCCCGGGGGCGTCGTCGTTGAGCGGTGCGGTTCGGCGACCTCCGGTCAGGCCTCGTCCCCGCGCGCCACCGCGGTGCGCCAGGTGTCGATGAGCACGACCGACCCGAGCATCACGAGCGCGAGCGCCACCGAGGCGAGAGTGTCGGTCAGCCAGTGGTAGCCGAGGTACAGGCGGGCGACGACCTGGCCGGCGATCATCCCGAGCGAGAGCGCGAAGCCGCCGATCGCCCAGACCGGCGAGGAGCGGCGCGAGGCGAGCAGGAAGGTCGTGATCAGGAAGAAGTCGCAGACGCCGGTCACGTGGCCGGACGGGAAGGAGAACGTCCCGTCGGCCCCGAGCAGCATGTACTCCACGGGCGGCCGCATCCGCTGCACCAGGTGCGCGGCGAGCTGGACGCTGAGCATCCCCGTGATCATCCCGCCCGCGAGCAGGAGCGGCCGCCAGAGGTGCCGGGCGAGCGCGATCCACAGCACGAGCACGCCGAGGATGATGATCGGCAGGAAGACCGGGCCGAACACCGTGGCCAGCGTGTCCATCACCACCGTCCCCTCCGCGAAGCGCTTCGCGCGGAACCACTCCGAGACCGCGGGGTCGAGCGCCGCCAGGCCGGTGCCCGTCGCGACCTGGACGATCAGCGCGGCGAAGAGCACGAGACCGACCGCCACCGAACCGCCTCCCGCGCGCATCAGGCGGCGGCGGGCGGGCTCCGTCATCTCCCGCTGCTCGACGAGGAATCGCTGGTGGAATCGGGCGCTCGGGGAGAGGGCGGCGGTGCTCATCCGCTCACCCTAGGGGTCGGTGGCGAGCGCCCCGACCGCACTCCGCGGTCGGTGCTCAGCCGCCGATCCCCTTCCCGTACGTCGCCCAGCTGGTCGCGCGCATTGTCAAGAGCGGATAACCGCCCCTCGGATCGGGGACCATCGAGGGATGGCCACCAGCGGAGCACCCCTCGAGGGCCGGCACGTCCGATTCATCCGCTACACCCGCACCCGCGACGGCTGGACCAGCGAGACCGTGCACGGGCGCCTCGAGGGGCACACGCCGGCGACCTGGCAGCTGCGGGTCGTCGACGAGCTGCGCGAGCTGCCCCGGGACGAGTGGGCGCTCTACCGCCCCTGACCGGACGCCCGCATCAGCGGCCGAGGGTGCTGCTCGGGTACTCGCCGAAGCGCGCGGCGTAGGCGGCGGAGAACCGGCCGAGGTGTCCGAAGCCCCAGCTGCGTGCCGTGCCGGCGACACTCGAGCGCGCCGGATCGCCCAGGCGCAGGTCCGCGTGCACCCGGTCGAGGCGCACGTCGCGGACGTACTGCAGCGGCGTGGTGCCGAGCAGGCGCTGGAACGCGACCTGCAGACCGCGCACGCTGAGGTGCGCGGCTGCGGCGATCTCGATCGGTCCGATCGGGAGATGCGCGTTCTCGTGCACGAACTCGACGGCGGAGCGCATCCCGGCGTTGCTCGGGGCGAGCAGGACCTCCGGGAGCGCCGCGCCCTCGGGCGGGTACAGCTCCAGGAACGCGGCCGCCGCCCGGCGGGTCAGCCGGTCCCAGAGCAGCGGCGTCACCCGGCCGGTGCGGATCGCCGTGGAGATCTCGCCGATCACCGCGTGCCACTGCGCCACGGCCTCCACGCCGTGGCGGTGCAGGTGGTCGAAGCGGAGCGCGCCCGTGCGGCGGTAGCCGTGCTCGCGGGCGCTGCGGTCGACGTGCTCACGGCTCAGGTGCACGAGCTTCTGGTCGTAGTCGGCGTAGGAGAAGACGAACGGTCGATGGGCCGGATTCAGGAGCGGCACACCACGCGTCACCGGCATCGCGTCCCGGTGGACGTCGACGATCCCCCTGCCCTCGACCAGCCACTGCACGACGTAGTCGCCGCCGGCCGGGTCCTCCCCGGTGGTCGCGCCGCGCATCTGCGAGGTGCGCAGCGTCATCACCGGGTCGCCCAGCGCCGCGTAGCGGAACGAGAACGGCTGCTCGGTGGCCGCCACCGACCACCCCGTCCCCGAGTAGAAGCCGCCGAGGACCTCGGAGGCGCGCTCGAGGTCGGTGCCGACCGCCTCGATGCGGATGCTCCCCCGATCCTCCCGTGCGGAGTCCGGAGCCCGATCAGTCGCCATGCTGCGCTCTCGTCCGCTCCGGCCCACCGGGCGGGTCGAGCACGGTCGCGAGCTGCTGCAGGGTCGAGAGCACGGACTCGACCACGGCGTCGTCGAGCTGCGCGACGAGCGCCGACGCATCCCGGTCGGCAGGGCCGAACGCCTCGTCGATCGCCTCGCGACCGCGTGGAGTGAGGGCGAGCCAGCGCCGTCGGCCGTCGGACTCGTCGTCGACGCGGTGCAGGTAGCCGGCCGCGACCAGCCGCTTGGCGGCCATCGACGCCGCAGCGCGAGTGACGTCGAGCCAGTCGGCGAGCTGGCCGAGGGTCACCGGGGAGCGGCCGGTCCGCGCCACGTACTGCAGGGCCGCGATGTCGGTCGCGCCGAGGCCGAGCTGCACCCGCCCTCGGGCGGTCAACCGGCGCTGGGCGTCCTGCGCGTGCACGACCGCCTCCACGAGGCGCGCGGCCCGGTCTCCGCTCGGCTCGAACTGCAGGTGCTCCGCCACTGCTCCCCCTTCCGCCCGTGCCGATCCGCGGTAGCCGCCGCCGTGAGCGACCTCCCGGTGCGAGGAGTGCGCTGAGCGGACAACCGCACAGGAAGGAGATACCGGCAAAAAAGTTACCTTGTCTGCGTCGATCCGACAATCCGATCCGCCCCAGACCCCGGCAGACAGGACGACCACCATGGAACTTCTCCGCGGTCGATCCGCGCCGACCCGAAGCGATCCGCCGGATCGGCTGACCGCGGGACCTCGCGTCGACTCCGAGCGCCGGGTGTCCACTCCTCACTCGGCACGCACCGCCCCTGAGGCGCCCGACACGAGGCGGGACCGGTCGTCCTCGTCCGTGTTCCTCCCGCAGCGGCGAGCCCCCCGCGCTCATGTCACCGTTTCGGTGACACTGATGGGGATGCTGTCACCGTTCCGTACCTCCCTGAGCCGTCGTCGTGCCGGTGGTGGCCCCCGTGCCTGAGGACTCGGTCGACGGTGTGTTCGTCTCCTGGGTGGAGTCCCTGCCCGACGTCACGGACGAGGAGGCGGCGGTCCTCCAGGCCGTCGGCTTCCTGAGCGCTAGCCTGCGGATCTCCGCCGACGTCGCCTTCCTCACGCTGCGCGCCGAGGCGGCGTCGAGCGGTCTCGACCTGCCGATCGTGGCCCGCGAGGTGCTCGTCCACCAGCGCAGCATCACCGCCCCCCGCTCCGAGAACTGCTCCTGCGGCTGAGCGCGACGCCCCGCCCGAACGCTGCCGACCCCGCCCCGACGCGGCCCCCGCATGCTGATCGAGTAGCCCGCGCAGCGGGCGTATCGAGATCCACCACGGTCGGAACCAGCAGCGCCGGTCCCCTCCACCTGCACCAGCGGGCCCCGCTGAGCCCTGCGCACTGCTCGACCCGCGACCTCAGGCCTCGCCCTTGCTGCCTCACGCGAGGAGCAGCTCGCGCAGCGGCACGATCGCAACCCTCGATCCACGGAGGCGGCAGCCTCCACCCCGGTCGACGGCAGGTCTCGATACGCCCCTCCGGGGCCACTCGACCAGCATGTCCGGCACACCCCCGCGGGTCTACTCGACCAGCATGTTCGGCACGCCCCTGCGGGACTACTCGACCACCATGGCCGGATGCGGGATACAGCGGCCAGAGGTCGGCCTCTGCGGAGCACGTGCGCTGACGACAACGAATGCTGAGCCGCCCGTCCCCAGAACCAGCCGAGTCCCACAAGGCGATGAGCGAGAAACGCGTGCCAGCGTTTCTCGCGAGCCGGACGCAGGACGCTCTGCGGAACGCACGCACACGATCTGCCGACCGCGGCGGGAGGAGCGCTAGCGCTCCTCCCGCAATTCAATTCAGTACAGCAACCCCGTGAGCCGCGCTCGCGCCTTGTTCACGCGCGGGTCGGTCGTGCCGACGATCTCGAACAGCTCGAGCAGGCGGGCGCGGACGCTCGCCTTGCCGTCGGCGTCGAGGCGCGGGTACATCGACAGGAGGCGGTCGAACGCGTCCTCCACGTGGCCGCCGGAGACGTCGAGGTCGGCGACGGCGAGCTGCGCGTCGAGGTTCGCGGGCTCGGCGGCCGCGGTCGAGCGGATGTCGTCGAGGGTGCGGCCCTGCAGGCGCTGCAGCAGCTTCACCTGGGCGAGTCCCGCGACGGCGAGGTCGTCGCGCGGGTTCTGCGCGATGGCGGTCTCGTACTCGGTGATCGCGGCGGAGTAGTCGCCGCGGTCGATCGCGTCGTACGCCTCCTGGTGGTGCGGGGGCAGCGGGGCGGCCTCGGGCTCGGCGCCCGGCTCGGCACCGGCGGCCGGGTCGACGGGAACGGTGCCGGTGACGCCCTGCTGCGCGGCGAGCTGGAGGACCTGCTCGAGCAGGTCGCGGAGCTGCTCCTCGGTGATGAGGCCGTTGAACATCGGCACCGGGCGGCCGGCGATCACCGCGGCGATCGTCGGGACCGACTGCACCTGGAACGCCTGCGCGAGCTGGGGGCTCGACTCGACGTCGACGCCGACCAGCACGAGGGCACCGGCGTAGGAGATCACGACCTTCTCGAGCAGAGCGGTCATGCTCAGGCTCTGGTCGGACCACGAGCCGCGCAGGTCGATGATCACGGGGACCCGCGAGGACAGCTGGACGACCTGGTCGAACTCCGCGTCACCGGCCGAGAGCAGCAGCGGGTTCGCGACGGGGGCGCCCTGGGGGGCCTCACCGCCGCCCGCGGGTGCGGAGGGCGCGGCCGGCGGGGTGCGCCGGTTCACGAGAGTGGACAGGTCGACGGCACCGCGCAGGTTGCCGGGCAGCGGGGGCAGGGGGGTGCTCACGGCAGCTGCACCACCGAGACGAGTCCTTGGCTCCATCCGAGCATGACGATCTTCTCCTCCGATCCGACGGGCGGTACGTAGAACAGCAACTGATAACCGTAGGTGGTCGCGATGCCCGTGGTCGACTTGTCGATCCCGAGCAGGGTCTGCGAGGCGCCGGACGTCGACACGGTCGAGCCCTCGGCGGTCGGGCGGACCGTCGCGGTCTCGGCGATGCTCGCGGCGACGAGCGCGCCGGAGTCGTTGGTGGCGAGGGCGATGGTGTCCGAGGTCCCCGCTGCGTTGGTGAACTCGATCGAGGCGGTGTCCGGCAGCGCCTCGCGATCGGCGTTCTTCTTGTCGACGCCGACCTGGCCACGGAGGGTGTCGCCGTCGCCCGAGAAGGTCCCGGCGTACTGGCTGGAGTCGCCGTTGGCGAGGATGTCCGCGTAGGCCGCGCCGACGTTCTCCGGAGCGAGCTTCATCAGCTTCGAGTCGGGGGCGACGATCGAGGTGCCGACCGTGACCGGCGCGACGTCGGGGATCCGCGCGTTGGCCTCGAGCGAGATCGCGTAGTCGACCTTGTAGTCGAGGCGGGGGCTCGCCTGGCTCATCATCAGGGCGATCGGCGCCTGCGTGGCGTCGGCGGTGTTCTGCACGACCGCCGTGACCAGCCGCGGCCAGCTGTCGGTGTCCTGCGGGAGGACGAGGCTCACCGGCGACGCCGGGATCGCCTGCGGCGCGTCGATCGTGCCGCCCTTCGTCAGGACCTCGTAGTTCGTGGTGCGCTCGGTCAGTGCCTCGCCCTGGAAGCGCTCCGCGAGGATGCTCGCGTCGCGAGCGGCGTCGGCGGCAGCCGCGACCTCGGAGACCGAGGCGACGATCGCCTCCGCCTGCTGGGTGGTGACGACCGGGGTCGGCTCCTCGGCGACGGGCTCGGCGCCCGGGGTCGCGGTGGCGGACGCCGTCGGCGTCCCGGAGGCGCTCGCGGCGAGGTCGGGCCAGTAGTCGGAGCTACAGCCGGCGAGCAGCACGGTCGCGCCGAGCGCCATCGGGAGCACCAGCAGCCGGCGGCGCCGCGAGGGCTGAGCCGCCGCGAGGGAGGACTGGATGCCGGCGCGGGCGCGCGGCAGCCGGACACCGCGCGGCACCTTGCCCTGCGGGCCCTTGCGGCGCGGTCCGTGCTGGCGGCGCAGGTGCAGGAACGCCCAGATGTAGAGGATCAGCCCGATCAGCAGGAACACGGCTCCCCCCAGCAGCAGCGGACCGGCCAGCGGCGTCGCGGTGTCGACCGGCCAGCTCACCCGGATGTCGCTCGCGGCCGGGGCGGTCCCGTCGGTGGCGACGATCAGCGAGACGTCCTCCGGCAGGTCGAGGGCGACAGTGATGCTGCCGGTGCCCTCGAACTGCTCGAGCCAGAGGTCGGAATCGCGGGGATCGACGACGGCGGCGTTCGCGTCCGCCACGTCGGAGGCCAGCGTCAGCGCCGTCCCGGTCTCCTGCTCGGCGGACAGGCTGTCCGCGCCGTCCTCGCTGCTCGCGTAGTCGATGCGGTCGTAGTCGGAGCCGCCGACCCAGCCCAGCACGTCGGTCGTCGGCGCGTACGCCATCACGAGGTCGCCCTCGCCCTCGACCGTGATCGTCTGCCGGCCGGGATTGGCGCCAAGCGTGCTGCCGTCGATGACGGCGTAGGGGGCGCCGGACTCGAGCGCGGTCTGCGCGGTGAGCGACTCCGGTGGAGCCCACACCGTCCGCTGGCCGATGCCGAGCGCGATGAGCGCCGCGGCGATGACGGTGGCGATGATGGCGAAGACGAACCGCACGAAAGAACTCCTCCTGCGTTGCCGGATCGGGGGGGGTGGCGGCCCGGGACGGCTCCGGTGACGGCCGGACCGGGGCGCGACGGCAACAGACAAAGACAGTCCAGGTTAGCGGATGGGCCGAGCCGAACCCAGGGATCGGCCGAGAGCCCCGATCCAGGGGCGCGCGGTGCGGGTGTCGGCCCGGGCCGCGAGGCACCCGCTGACTAAACTCCCTGGAGTGCCGCGACCCCACCGCGGCCGTGTTCCGGAGGAGACGACGTGGCAAGCGACGAGGCCGAATTCACCCAGGTGTTCCGGGGCTACGACCGGGACGAGGTCGACAAGGCCATCCAGGGTCTGCGCCGCGAGCTCATCCACGCCAACACCCAGGCCGCTGAGAGCGGTCGCGAGGCCAAGCGTCTCTCCTCCCGGATCGACGGGCTCGAGAAGGAGCTGCAGCAGGTCGGTGCGCCCACCTACGCGGGACTCGGGGCGAAGCTCGAGCACACCCTCCGGGTGGCCGAGGAGCAGTCGGAGCGCATCATCGCCCAGGCGGAGAACGACGCCTCGGCGCTGCGCCGCTCGACCCGCGACGACCGCGACAGCCTGCTGAAGGACGCGCGCGACGAGGCCGAGCGCCTCGTGACGGAGGCGCGCCGCCGCGCCGACCGCACCCGCGAGGAGTCCGAGGCGCAGGCCGCCGCGACGCTCGGCAAGGCCGCCGACGACCGCGACGTGATGACCCAGGACGCCGTCCGCGAGGCCGCCGCCATCCGCGGCACCGTCGCCACCGAGGCCGCCGAGACCCGCGCGACCGCGAAGCGCGAGGCCGCAGCGATCCGCTCCGAGGCCGGCCGCGAGGCCGCCGAGATGCGCGCCGTCGCCGCCCGCGAGGTCGAGGTGGCCCGCGCCGAGGCCGCCCGCCTGGCGCAGAGCAACGAGCTGCTGCGCGCGGAGGTCGCCTCCGAGGTCGACCGCCTGCGCGCCGCCGTCACCGCCGAGGTCGCCGAGGCCCGTGCCGCGATCGAGGCCGAGGTCCTGGCCGCCCGCGCCGACCTCGAGGCCGAGGTCCTGTCCGGCCGCGCCGACCTCGCCGCGGAGCTGGCCACCGGTCGCGCCGAGGGCGCGCGCGAGCTCGCCGATCTGCGCACCCAGCTCGCCCGCGACCGGGCCGAGGCCGTCGCCCTCCTGGACGCCGAGCTCGCCGCGCTGCGCTCCGCCGCCTCCGACGAGGCCGCAGCACTCTCGCGCGAGGTCGAGCAGGCCCGGATCGATCTCGTCGTCGAGCTCGCCGCCCGCCGCGAGGAGGCGGACCGCGACTACCTGCTCCGCCACCAGGAGGCGGTCGCCCAGACGCAGCGCTACCTCGACGAGTCGAACCTGCAGCTCGCCGACGCCATCCGCCGCGCGAACGACAAGCGCCTGGAGGCCGACGCGCTCCGCAGCGACGCCCTCGACGACGTCACGCGCCTGCGCCGCGAGGCGCAGGACGAGTCGGACGCGCTGCTCGACTCCGCGCGCGACCGCGCCCGCGAGATGATCGCCGACGCCGAGCGGCGCACCCGCGAGCTGCAGAACACGGCCGAGTCCCGTCTCGACGAGATCCGCACCGAGCGCGACGCGATCGCCGGCTACGTCACGGGCCTCCGCGGCCTGATCGGGCACATCGACGGCCTGTCGGACGACGACGGCGGATCGAAGGACGACGACGGCGACTCGAAGAACGACGGCGACTCGAAGAACGACGGCGGCGGATCGAAGAACGACGGGGGCGCGGCGAACCGCTGACCGGCGCGGGCGGGCTCAGCCGAGCTCGCCCGCCCACTCCGTCGGCAGCGGCGACGACTCCGGCGCCACCACCCGCACGATCTCGTCGAGCACGCGGCGCGTCTGCGCCTCGCCGACCCAGAGGTGCTTGCCGCCCTCGACGGCGACCAGCTCGAGCTGCGGGACCGAGACGAACCGCTCGGCGGCCGCGTCCGGCCGCAGGTAGTCGTCGAACTCGGGGATCAGCGCGACCAGCGGGCGGCCGTCCTCGCCCCAGGCCGCGACCTCCTCGGCCGTCGCCCGGTGCAGCGGCGGCGACAGCAGGATCGCGCCGTCGACGGGGTGCTCCCTCCCCCACTTCAGCGCCAGCTCGGTGCCGAAGGACCAGCCGACCAGCCAGGGGTGCGGCAGCCCGCGCTCGGCGACCAGCGCCATCGCCGCGGCGACGTCGGCCCGCTCGGCGGCGCCGCCGTCGAAGGCACCCTCGCTCGTCCCGCGCGGCGAGCTCGTGCCGCGGGTGTTGAAGCGGAGCACCGCCACCCCGGCCAGGGCGGGCAGCCGCGCGGCGGCCTTCCGCAGGATGTGCGAATCCATGAAGCCGCCGTGCGTCGGCAGCGGGTGCAGGGTGACCAGCGTGGCCACCGGCTCGCCCTCGAGCGGCAGGGCCAGCTCGCCGACCAGGGTCAGCCCGTCGGCGGTGCGCAGCTCCACGTCCTCGCGGCGGGCGGGGAGGACGACTCCTCCGCGGATCTCGTGCGTCATCGTGCTCCTTCGATCCGCCAGCAGTGGGTGTGCCAGTGGCGACGGCCGGCGAGGTCCGCGGCGTCGCCGAGTGCTCCGTCGCCGCGCCAGACGACGACGTGCGCGAGGCCGATGTCGATGGTCTGGCCGCAGCCCGGGCAGAGGTAGTTCTTGACCGCGCGCGACGACGAGACGGGCTGGACGTTCCACTCCCGGCCTCGGCGCGTCTCGGTGCGGCGCCAGCCGGCGAGCATCTGCGAGAGGTCGCGCTGCTCGTCGTCGTCCTCGCGCCCGCGTCCGCGGGGTCGATTGCTGCGCGGCATTGCTCCAGTCTAGGAGCCGCCGCGCGAGCACTCGCTCGCAGCCGTCCCTCCCGGGCGGGTCAGTGCGAGGAGTCGTCCATCTCGAGCCGCGTCTCCTCGGCGTCGAGCATCAGCTGCGCCCGCCGCAGGATCCGCGAGGAGTAGACCCCTCGACCGCGCGCCTCCAGCAGCGCCTCGCGCTCGGCGCTGAGCACCGCCCGCCGCAGGTGCAGATACTGCCCCTGCGGGCCCAGCGGGCCGTCGGCCTCGCGCTCCACCTGCTCCCACGCGACCTGCGAGCGGGTCAGCGTGTCCCGGCGGACCCGCTCCAGCACCCGCTCGCCGACACTGCCGGCCGGCAGGTCCTCGACCGCCTCGGGCAGCGCCTGGATGCCGGTCGAGGCGACCTCGTCGAGCAGCGTGGCCAGCTCGCGGCGGTCGGCGTCGCCGTCGCTCCCCTGGATGCCCGTGACCCGGATGAGCGCCGGCAGGGTCGCCCCCTGCAGCAGGAGGGTGACCACCGCGACCGTGAAGGCGATCAGGATCAGCTGCGAGCGGTACGGCGTCTCCTCCGGCAGCGACTGCGCCGCCGCGAGCGTGACCACGCCGCGCATCCCGGACCAGGAGAGGATGACGCCGCCGCGCCAGCCGAAGGCCTCGCTCGTCGTCGCCGCGAGGTCGGTCTCCCGCCGCTGGTACAGCCGCTCCGCCCGCTGCTGGCGGCGGACGAACCGCTCGTCGCTGCTGGCGCTGTTGCGCAGGCGCATCACCCCGACCGCGAGCCGGCGGTTGATCCGCTCCGCGCGCCGGCCCGAGCCGCGCAGCCAGAGCAGCAGCGGCCAGACGAAGAGGGTGCGCAGCACGATCAGGATCACGACCGTCGCGAGCCCGAGGAGGACCGCGGTGTCGACGCCGACGCCGCCCGGCTCGATGTCGCCGACGATCGCCTTGATCTCGGCGCCCATCAGGAGGAACACGCCGTTCTCGAGCAGGAACTGCGCCGTCCGCCAGTTCACCCGCTCGCTGATCCGCGACTGCGGGCTGAGGAAGCGCGCGCTGTTGTGCCCGGTGTAGATGCCCGTGACGACCACTGCGAGGACACCCGAGGCGCCGAGCTCCTCCGCCGGGATGTAGGCGAGGAAGGGCACCGCGAACGAGACCGCGGTGTCGAGCACCGGGTCGCGCAGCTTCGAGCGCACGAAGACGGTCAGCACGCCCATCACCAGCCCGAGGACGACGGCCATCACGACCGAGTACACGAAGAGCACGCCGACCTCGCCGATGTCGATGGCGTCGCTCGAGACGGAGGCGCCCACCACCGCAGTCGCGGCCGTGGCGGCGCGCAGCAGCACGAGCGCCGACGCGTCGTTGACGAGGCTCTCGCCCTCGAGCACCGTCACGAGCCGGGGCGGCAGGCCGAGCTTCTTGCCGATCGAGGTGGCCGCGACCGCGTCGGTCGGACTGACCACGGCGCCGAGCGCGATGGCGGCCGGGAGGCTGAGGTCCGGCAGCAGCATGTAGAGGAAGAAGCCGACGACGAGCGCCGTGACGACGACGAGCAGCACAGACAGCCCGAAGATCGAGCGCAGATTCCGCCGGAAGTCGGCGAGCGGCACCTGGATCGCCGCGGAGTACAGCAGCGGTGGCAGCACCCCGGCGAGGATCAGCTCCGGCTCGACCTCGATCTCGGGGACGCCGGGGAGGTAGGACGCGCCGATGCCGATGACGACGAGCAGCAGCGGCGCTGCGACCCCGAGCCGACTCGAGAAGCGCGCGACGGTGACGACGGTGATGATCCCGACGACCCCGAGCAGCGCGTAATCCACGCGATCAGGCTATCGGGCGTGCCGATTCCCCTGCGGACGGGCAGCGGCGGGGATCAGTACCAGCCGACGCTCTCCGAGTGCGCCCAGGCGCCGCACGGCGAGCCGTAGCGGCCCGAGATGTAGCCGAGGCCCCAGGTGATCTGGGTGTTGGCGTTGGTCTGCCAGTCGCCGCCGACGGTCGCCATCTTGCTGCCGGGGAGCGCCTGCGGGATGCCGTAGGCACCGCTGGACTTGTTCTCGGCGTAGACGTTCCAGCCGGACTCGCGGTTCCACAGCAGCACGAGGCAGTCGTACTCGCTGTCGGCCCAGCCGCGCTGCACGATCTGGTCGTAGGCGAGGGCCTTCGCCGAGCCGGGGTCCGGAGCGGCCGAGCGGGCGACGGGCGCCGCGGCGGCCGACTCCTCCTCCTCGTCGTCCTCGACGACGGCCTGCTTCGACTTCGTCGGAGTGGGGGTCGGCGTCGGAGTCGGCGTGGGGGTCGGCTTGGCCTGCGCGTCGAAGGTGTCGCGCTGGACGGTGCGCTCGACCGCCGCCTCGGCGACGACGAGGCGCTGGGCCGGGTCGCCGTTGAAGCGCTCCGGGGCCTGGTAGAAGGGCGACGCGACGGCGCCGCTGGACGGGTCGACCGCGCTGACGGCGACGAAGCCGATGGAGGCGGCGAAGGCGAGGAACGCCAGCGGGACACGGGTCCGGGACCGACGGGCCGCCGGGCGCTTCGAGGTCTCGACCGAGGATCGAGAGACGGGTGGCTGCGCGACGGACGTTCTCTGATGCATACCCACGATCACGAAAGCATAACGGAGGACCTCTCGATCCGCCAGTGCGGGGCCGACCGCTCAGCGCACCGCCAGCATCACGTCGACCACGGCGTCGAGCACGAGGTCCACCTGCGGCTCGGAGTAGCCGCCGCGCTGCGGCGCGAACGACACCGTCCGGACGTCGTCCACGGTCAGCACGGAGCCGTCCCGGAAGTAGCCGGAGACGCGGTCGGAGAAGGCGTCGACCTGGCGGATGTTGTAGCCGGTGGTCAGCACGCCGGCGCGGGTGAAGCGCTCCCGCGCGGGCCGTGCCAGGCGGTTCACGATCTCCTGCGCGGTCTCGCGGGCGCTCCGGAGCCAGGCCTCCTCGCCCTGCGCCGCGATCGCGTACTGGCGCTCGCGCACGGCGAAGGCGTCCTCGAGGCGCTCCAGCGCGGCGTCGACGTGCGGCGCCGAGTAGCCGCCCTTCTTCAGCGAGAAGGCGGTGTGCCGCAGATCCACCGCGCGCAGGTCGGCCGGACCGCCCGAGAGCTGGGCGTAGGCGTCCCTGGCCGAGGCGAGGAAGGAGTCGACCTCGTCCGTGTCGTAGCCGGGCCGGGACTCGCGCGCGCGGGGGAAGGGAGCGTTCATCCCGTCATTCTGCCAAGACGGCGGCCCGGTCCGGGAATCGACGCGTCGACCGCGCCGCGAGGGGCCGGAGGCCGTGCGCTCGGCCACGGCCCGATCAGCGCGTGCGCGGTCAGTGCGCGAAGACGAAGTAGAGCACGTAGGCCGCGGCGGCCGACGGGAGGATCGAGTCGAGCCGGTCGAGGAAGCCGCCGTGCCCGGGCAGCCACGAGCTCATGTCCTTGATGCCGATGTCGCGCTTGATCAGCGACTCGGCGAGATCGCCCAGCGTCGCCGTCAGGAGGACGACCGCGCCGAACACGGCGCCGACCCACCAGGGCTGGCCGAGCAGCAGGAGGGCGAGGAGAACGCCGACGACGACGCCCGCGACCGCCGCTCCCGCGAACCCCTCCCAGGTCTTCTTCGGGCTGATCCGCGGCGCCATCGGGTGCTTGCCCCAGGTGAGACCGCTGACGTAGGCGCCGGTGTCGACGACGATCACGAGGATCAGGAAGGACAGCGCCCAGAACTGGCCGCCCTCCTCCGCGACGAGGCGGATCGCGAAGGCGCCGAGGAACGTGACGTAGATCTGCACGAACGCGCCGAGCCCGACGTCGAGCAGGAGCTCGCGACCGGTCGACCTCGTCCGGCGGAGGAGCTGCTCCCCCAGCCGCCAGAGGGCGACCAGCGCCGAGCCGCCCAGCACGGCGAACCAGGCGGCCTGCATCCCGCCGTAGTAGGCCGCCGGCACGGCGACCACGGCTACGACCCCGGTGGGGATGCGCGGGATGTCGCGGCCGGCGTGGCGCAACGCGCTCGACAGCTCGAGCGCCGCCAGCAGCACCAACGCGCCGGCCAGCACCATGAAGAGCTCTTTGACGACCAGCAGGCTGACGACCATCGCGCCGCCGCCGATCAGGCCGATGACGGTCGCGGAGACGAGGTTCCGGCCCGAGCGCGCGGTCAGCCGCTCGTTGGTCGCCTCGAGCTGGGCACGGGTCGCCTCGAGCTGTCGCTCGACGTCGGCCCGGCCCTGCTGGGCCCGCGCGCGCAGGGCGTCGCGCGTGACCATGCGCGAACCCCGGGCGCCCGGAACGTGCGGCGCCGGAGCGTCGTCGCTGCTCTCGGGATCCTCGGGGTTCACGGGCACGGCACTACACCTCGAGCAGTTCGGATTCCTTGCGCTTGAGCGCCTCGTCGATGGCGTCCACGTGCTGCTTGGTCAGGGCCTCGAGCTCCTTCTCGCCGCGGGAGAGCTCGTCGTCGCCGATGTCGCCCTTGAGCGCGTCGAGGTCGCTCTTCGCGCTGCGGCGGATGTTGCGGACGGCGATCTTCGCGTCCTCCGCCTTGGTGCGCACGATCTTCACGAACTCCTTGCGGCGCTCGGCGGTGAGCTCGGGGAGGTTGATGCGGATGACCGAGCCGTCGTTCGTCGGGTTGGCGCCGAGGTTCGGCATGTCCCGGATGGCCTGCTCGATGTCGCGCAGGGCACCCTTGTCGTACGGGGTGACCAGCAGCGTGCGCGCCTCGATGTTCTGCAGCGACGCGAGCTGCGAGAGCGGGGTGGGCGTGCCGTAGTAGCTCACCAGCACCTTCTGGAACAGGCCGGGGTTGGCCCGACCGGTGCGCACCGTGGAGAAGTCCTCCTTGGCGACTCCGACGGCCTTGTCCATCTTGACGGTCGCGTCGGCGAGTACATCCGAGATCACAGGGGGCTCCTTAAGAGAGGGAAGTGGTCAGTCTAGTTCGGGGCGGGGGCGCCCTAGTTGGAGACGAGCGTGCCGAGCCGGGTGCCCCGGATGGCGCGCGCGACGTTGCCGGCCGGCTCCATCCCGAAGACCTGCATCGGCATGCCGTTGTCCATGCAGAGGCTGAAGGCGGTCGAGTCGACGACCTTGAGACCGCGCTGCAGCGCCTCCTGGTAGGTGAGGGTGTCGAGCTTCTTCGCGTCCGGGTTGGTCCGCGGGTCGGCGTCGTAGACCCCGTCGACGCCGTTCTTCGCGACGAGCACGACGTCGGCGTGCGTCTCGAGCGCGCGCTGCGCGGCGACGGTGTCGGTGGAGAAGTAGGGCAGGCCCGCGCCCGCGCCGAAGATCACGACGCGGCCCTTCTCCATGTGCCGGATCGCCCGGCGGGGGATGTAGGGCTCGGCGACCTGCGTCATCGCGATCGCGGACTGCACGCGCGTCTCCGCGCCGGCCTGCTCGAGGAAGTCCTGCAGGGCGAGGGCATTCATCACCGTGCCGAGCATGCCCATGTAGTCCGCGCGGCCGCGGTCCATGCCGCGCTGCGAGAGCTCGGCCCCGCGGAAGAAGTTGCCGCCGCCGACGACCACCGAGATCTCGACCTCGGTCGCGGCGTCGGCGATCTCGCGCGCCAGGGCGCTGATCACGTCCGGGTTCACCCCGAGAGTGCCGGCTCCGAACGCCTCCCCCGACAGCTTCAGCAGCACCCTGCGGCGCTTGCCCGTCGTCTTCGCATCCGTCTCCGTCATGGACGTTTCCTCCCGTAGACCCGTACAAACCTATCCCGCGCGGGGGACGCCCCGCGACCACGCCCGGGCGCCTCCCCCGGGCAGAGCGAAGGGAGTCCGGGTCGACTGAACGACCCGGACTCCCCTCGCTGTGCGTGCTACGCGCCGACCTTGAAGCGGGCGAAGCCCGACACGGTCAGACCGGCGTCCGCCACGACCTTGCTGATGGACAGCTTGTTGTCCTTGGCGTAGTCCTGGTCGAGCAGCGCGACCTGCTTGAAGTACGCGTTGACGCGACCCTCGATGATCTTCGGCAGGGCGGCCTCGGGCTTGCCCTCGCCGCGCGAGATCTCCTCGACGATGCGGCGCTCGTTGTCGACCTCCGACTGCGGCACGTCCTCGCGCGACAGGTAGGAGGGGTTGGCGAACGAGATGTGCTGCGCGATCGAACGCGCGGTCTCCGCGTCGTCTCCCGAGTAGCCCAGGACCACGCCGACCTGCGGGGGCAGGTCCTTGTTGGTCTTGTGCAGGTAGACGGCGAAGTGCTCGCCGGAGACGGTGGCGACGCGGCGGAGCTCGACCTTCTCGCCGAGGATCGCGGCCTCGTCGTTGATGAGGTCGGCGACGGTCTTGTCGCCGGCGGGGGCCGCGAGGGCCTCTTCGACGGTGGTCGCGCCGGCGGCGACGACCGCGTCCAGCACGCCCTCGGACAGGGCGATGAACTTGGTGCCCTTGGCGACGAAGTCGGTCTCGCAGGCGAGCTCGATCAGGGTGGCGACGCCGTCCTTCTCGGCGGCGGCGACGAGGCCCTCGCTCGTGGAGCGGTCGGCGCGCTTCGCGTTGCCCTTGGCGCCCTTGAGGCGGAGGATCTCGACCGCCTTGTCCAGGTCGCCGTCGGCCTCGACGAGCGCGTTCTTGGTGTCGACCATGCCGGTTCCGAGCTGCTCGCGCAGCGTCTTGACGTCAGCGAGGCTGAAATTAGCCATAGTTCTGCGAACTCCTCTGTTGTGTCCGGTCGGCGCGGTGCTTCGCGCACCCGCGCCCGCCAGGACGTCGTGGTCTGCCGGTCCCGCGGCGACGGGCCTCGGTGTCGAGGACTCCATCACGCCGGGGTGTCGGCGGTTCTGCTTCGTGGTGAACGTGCACCGAATGAGCGGGGGTCGGCCGGGCGCTCTCGCGACCCGTCCGACCCCCGGCTCAGTGCGGGTGTCAGACGGACGCCGGGGTCTCGTCGGTCGCGGACTCGGTGGTCGAGTCGGCCTCGGCGGGCGCCTCGGCCTCGGCGACGGCCTCGTCGGCGGTCGCGAGCTCGGCGTCGGCGACCTTCTCGGTCTCGGCGCCGGCCTGCTCGGCGGGCTCCTGGACGTCGGACGCCGGGGCGTCGGTCGAGGCGGCGGAGTCGTCGCTCGTGGTGAGCAGCTCCTTCTCCCACTCGGCCAGCGGCTCGACGGCGGAGACGTTGCCCTCGGCCTCGGGCTTCTGGTGACGCTGGATGAGGCCCTCGGCCGCGGCGTCGGCGACGATGCGGGTGAGCAGGCTCACCGAGCGGATCGCGTCGTCGTTGCCCGGGATCGGGTACTGGACCTCGTCCGGGTCGCAGTTCGTGTCGAGGATGCCGATGACCGGGATGCCCAGCTTCTTGGCCTCGTCGATCGCGAGGTGCTCCTTCTTGGTGTCGACGACCCACAGGGCCGACGGCGTCTTCGAGAGGTTGCGGATGCCGCCGAGCGACTTGTGCAGCTTGTCGAGCTCCCGCTTCTTGATGAGGAGCTCCTTCTTCGTGAAGCCGCTCTTCGACGTGTCGTCGAAGTCGAGCTCCTCGAGCTCCTTCATGCGCGCGAGGCGCTTGGAGACCGTCTGGAAGTTGGTGAGGAGGCCACCGAGCCAGCGCTGGTTGACGTAGGGCTGGCCGACGCGGGTCGCCTGCTCGGAGATCGCGTTCTGCGCCTGCTTCTTCGTGCCGACGAAGAGGATGGTGCCGCCGTGGGCGACCGTCTCCTTGACGAAGTCGTAGGTCTTGTCGATGTAGGCCAGCGACTGCTGGAGGTCGATGATGTAGCTGCCCGAGCGCTCGGTCAGGATGAAGCGCTTCATCTTCGGGTTCCAGCGACGGGTCTGGTGCCCGAAGTGAACGCCGCTGTCGAGCAGCTGGCGCATGGTGACGACTGCCATGAGTCGTTCTCCTTCTCTGGGGCTCGGGCGCACGACGGCGCCGAACTCCCGTTCGGTTGTCCGCGACGGCCGGTCGGCACGTCGCCCTGGCGCCCGGCGCGCTCCCGCCCTCCTCGCACTGGGCGAAGGGGACCGTGGGGAGCGTTGGCCGAATGGGCGCGCGTAGTCACCCCGACGAGCGAGGTGCTCCGAGAAGACTAGCACCAGGACGGCCGCCTCCCCCGCGGGTGCGGGACCCGCGCGTCCGCCGCCCGGCTGCCGACCACCTCCGGCACGCGGAGACGCCTCCGGCACGCGGAAACCGCCCGATTCGACGAGCCAGAGCCGAGATCACGAGCCCGGGGTCCCGCTGCTCACCTCCGGCACGCAGAAACACCTCCGGCACGCGGAGAATCTCCGATCCGACGAGCCCGAGCCGAAATCGCGAGCCCGGGGCTCCACCACCCACGTTCGGCAGGTGAGTACACCTCCGGCACTCGGAAGCCGCCCGATCCCACGAGCCCGGACCGAAACCTCGGGCCCGACGTCCCGCCGCGCGGCTCCGGCACGCAGAAACACCTCCGGCACGCAGGAACCACCCGATCTGACGAGCCCGACCCGCAATCACGAGCCCGAAGTCCGCCGCGCAGCTCAGCCACGCGGCTCCGGCACGCGGAAACGCCTCCGGCACGTAGAACCGCTGGGATTCCACGAGCCGGAGGCGTTCTCGCGAGCCGGAGCTCGGAAAGGGGCGCGGTGCGGCCCTACTTGCGCGCCGACTTCATCACGGTGCGGATGTGCAGGGTGTCCATCTCCTCCAGTGAGCGGCCCTTGGTCTCGGGCACGAACAGGAAGACGAAGAAGAACGAGATGAGGGCGAACGCCGCGTAGAGGCCGTAGGCGAGGGTCAGCGAGACGTCCTGCGACAGGATCGGGAACGTCACCGTGATCGCGAAGTTGGCGATCCACTGCGCCGAGGCGGCGAGGCCCAGGGCGGCGGCGCGGATCCGGTTCGGGAAGATCTCGCCGAGCAGCACCCAGACCAGCGGGCCCCAGGTCGCGCCGAAGAAGACCACGAAGGCGTTGGCCGAGACCAACGCGATCGGACCCCAGGCGCCGGGCAGCGAGACGTCCTCGCCGCTGATCGTCGACTGGCTGAACGCGAGCGCCATCAGTCCGAGCGAGATCGCCATGCCGGCGGAGCCGACGAGCAGCAGCGGCTTCCGGCCGACCTTGTCCACCAGGAAGATCGCGACGAAGGTGACCACGACGTTCACGACCGAGGTGAAGACCGAGATGGCGAACGAGTTCGACTCGTCGAATCCGACCGCGCTCCAGAGCGAGGTCGAGTAGTAGAAGATCACGTTGATGCCGACGAACTGCTGGAACACCGAGAGCAGGATGCCGACCCAGACCACCGGCAGCAGGCCGAGCGCCGGACCGCGCAGGCTCGAGCGCTGGGCGTTCTCGGCGTCCTCGTCGATCTTCTTCTGGATGTCGGCCAGTGCCTCGTCCACCTCGTCGCGCGGGGTCACCGTCGCGAGGACCTTGCGCGCGTCCTGCGAGCGACCCCGCGTGGCCAGGTAGCGCGGCGACTCCGGCAGCGTCAGGGCGAGCAGTCCGTAGATCACGGCGGGGACGGCGCAGGCGATGAACATCCAGCGCCAGGCCGCGACGCCGAACCAGTACGGCTCGGACGCTCCGCCGGCGCCCTCGGCGATGACGGTGTCCGAGAGCAGCGCGGCGAAGATGCCGAGCGTGATCGCGAGCTGCTGCAGCGACGCGAGCGCCCCGCGGATCGCCTTGGGTGCGATCTCGGAGATGTAGGTGGGGGCGATCACCGAGGCGATGCCGATGCCCAGGCCGCCGACGACGCGCCAGAGGACGAGGTCCCACACGGCGAAGGCCGCGCCGGCGCCGATCGAGGAGATGAAGAAGAGGCCTGCGCCGAGCAGCATGACCTTGATGCGGCCCCAGCGGTCCGCGAGGCGACCGGCGAGGTAGGCGCCGACCGCGCAGCCGAGGAGTGCCGACGCGACGGCGAAGCCGATCAGCGCGGCCGACAGCTCGAACTCGCCCTGCACCGCCTCGACCGCTCCGTTGACCACGGACGAGTCGAAGCCGAAGAGGAAGCCGCCGACCGCCGCCGCGATGGCGAGACCGATCACCTTCCTCTTCAGTTTCGCCGCCGAGGGGTTCGGGATGGTGTCAGATCGTCCGCTGGTCATGGTCGTCTCCGATTCTCGCCGCCGGTGGGTGCGGTGTCTCCGCGCCCGCTCCGGATCACAGGCACGTTACTCCCGCCTGCCAATCCGCCGGGACGGGTTGCGGAGCGCTGCTTTCGCAGTCGCTCCTCCACAGGCGGCGTACTCCGGTGCTTCTCCCCCGGTCGGGCCGCGAGTCGCCCGCGCCTCTGCGCTGTCGGCGAGGGTGTCCGCATGGTTGCTCCTCTCCTCCTCCGCCCGGGCGTGTTCCTGGTGCTCGCCCTGCTCGCTCCGATGCTCTGGACCCCGCCGGTGGACGGCTTCTCCGTCGTCGAGCCGTGGCGGGCGCCCGCGCATCGCTACGCCGCGGGGCATCGCGGGATCGACCTCGCTGCCACGGCGGGTTCTCCGGTGCGGGCCGTCGCGGACGGGCGGGTGTCCTTCGCGGGGCGGGTGGTCGACAGGAGCGTGGTCAGCATCGCGCACGCCGACGGGCTGGTGTCGAGCGTGGAGCCGGTCGAGCCGTCCGTCGCGGAGGGTCAGGAGGTCCGCGCCGGGGACGTCGTCGGCTCGGTGGGCTCGGGCGGGCACTGCGACGGCTCGTGCGTGCACCTCGGGGTGCGCGAGGACGGGGAGTACGTGAACCCGATGCGGTTCTTCGGCGGGATCCCGCGGGCGGTGCTGCTGCCGATGGACGGAGTGGCCGCAGGAGCGGTCGCCGATCCGGAGCAGGCGGTGGTGACGGCGGCGCGCTCAGGCGCGCGGGTGGGCGAGGCGGTAGGCCTCGCGGATCCGCTCGGTCGAGACATGGGTGTAGATCTGGGTGGTGCCGAGGCTCGCGTGGCCGAGCAGCTCCTGGACGGCGCGGAGGTCCGCTCCCCCGTCGAGCAGGTGCGTCGCCGCGGTGTGCCGGAGGGTGTGCGGGCCGGACGGGCCGGAGCCCTGGCCGCCGTCGAGGAGCCGGGCGACGACGCCGTAGACGGTGCGCGGGGTGAGGCGGGCGCCGCGACGGCCGAGGAAAAGGGCCGGGGTGCTCGTCCCGGTCGCGCTGGCCTCCGCGTCCGGGAGCAGCTGCGGGCGGGCCTTCTCCAGGTAGGCGATGAGCGCCTCCTTCGCGGGCACGCCGAACGGCACGACGCGCTGCTTGCTCCCCTTGCCGGTGACCAGCACGGTGAGCCGGCTCAGGTCGAGGTCGCCGACGTCGATCGCGACGAGCTCGGAGACGCGGATGCCGGAGGCGTAGAGCAGCTCGATGATCGCGAGGTCGCGCAGGGCCACCGGGTCCTCGGTCGCCCCGCGCGCCGCGACCACGTCGATCAGGTGCTCGGTCTGCGGCTCGGTGAGCACGCGCGGCAGCGGGCGCCCGCCCTTCGGCGTGCGCAGGCGTGCGGCGACGTCGATCGGCAGGCGCTCGGAGCGCTGCGCCCAGGACGAGAAGGAGCGGACGGCCGCGGTCCGCCGGGCGAGCGTCGCGCGTGCGACGCCGGTCTGCGACTCGTGCCAGAGCCAGTCGCGCAGCAGCTCGAGGTCGAGCTGGGCGAGCATCGGCTGCTTCCTGCCTGCGGCGAAGTCGATCAGCGTCGAGAGGTCCGCGCGGTAGCCGCGGGCCGTGGCGGGTGAGAGGGAGCGCTCGTCGAGGACGTAGCGGAGGAAGTCCTCGACGGCCGCCGCGAGCGGCTCGCCACGCGGGGGCAGGCCTGCGGGAGGCGTGTCAGCCATCGGTGCCCGGCATCCGCGACCACAGGTCGATGCGGCCCTGCTCGTCGAGGCTCTCGAGCTTCTCGATCAGATCCGTGCCGAAGCGGGTGGCGATCGGCGCGGTGGCGCTCGGGACGAGCGAGGTGACGACGGTCTCCGGGTGCACGTGGACGAGCGAGAAGCTCTGCGCGCCGTCGATGCCGGCGAGCTCGCGCTCCGGAGCGCCGAGGTCCATCGTGTAGCTGGTCGCTCCGGCGACGAAGACCGGGACGCCGGCGAAGGTGGCGGCCGTCGGATAGTGCAGGTGCCCGCCGAGGATCGCGCGCACGTCGGTCCCGCGCACCACCTCCTCCAGCCGGTCCATTCCGCGGAGCTCGAGCACGGTCATCGCTCCGAGCGGCGTCGGCAGCGGCGGGTGGTGCAGCGCGAGGATCGTGCCGAGTGGAGCAGGCGTCGCGAGCTCGGCTCGGAGCGCCTCGAGCTGCTCGCCGGTGAGCGCGCCGTGGTGGTAGCCCGGCACCGCGCTGTCGAGCGCGATGAGCCGCAGCCCGCCGAGGTCGACGACCTGGTCGATCGGGGCATCGCTGGACACGTCGCCCGGCTCCTGATCGAGGAGCACCCGGCGGAACGCACCGCGCTCATCGTGGTTGCCCATCACCCAGACGATCGGGCAGTCGAAGCGCTCGCCCACGGGATCGAGGACGTCCTTGACCCGCCGGTAGGCGTCCTCCTCACCGCGATCGGCGACGTCCCCCGTGACGACGATCGCGTCGAGCCGACCGCCGCGCTCGACGAGCCGCGCGACGGCCTGCTCGAGCCGGGAGACGGTGTCGACGCGCCCGTAGAGCGGAGCGCCCTCCGCGAGGAAGTGCATGTCGCTGAGGTGCGCGACCACCCGGTCGGCGGCCCGGAAGTGCCCGAGCTGCGGATTCTCCGGCTGCGTCCTCGTCGTCGTCTCGTCACCCATGCGGCTCCCCTCGCTGCTTGATCGACAGCGTAGGGCGCACCGCCGACAGCGCCCCGTCGCCTCGGCGGCAGGCCGTGCGCGCGGGATGCTCCGGACTGGCTTGCTTCGCCGTGAATTGAGGCGGGGCCTTTCGCCGCGCCTCGCGAGGCCGGAAGAACCTCGTCCCGCGAGTCGCTCGCCTTCAGGGCCGTCGAGGACCGGATGCCTCGCCGGACGGCGAGGGACGGAGCGGAACGTCACCCCGTCCTCCTGCGGCGGACCGCCACCTCCCCTCACCCGCTTCTCACGCGGCTGCCCTCCACCTCCCCTCCGCGTCGCGCTGGACGAGCCCGGTCGCGAGGCAGGTCCCGAGCAGGTCGAGCATCTCGGAGACGGACAGGCCGGAGCGCTGCGCGAGCACCTCGGTCTCGTGCGCACCGTCCGAGCGGAGGACGTCCAGGACGCGCGACGCCGTCCGTGAGACCTCCGGTACAGCAGCGAGTACCGCGGACATGCCGAGCAGCTCGACGACCTCCGGAGCCGACGTCACGCAGGTCGCGGCGTACTCCCGAAGGAGCCGGTGGCAGCCCGCCGACGAGGCGCTCGTCACTGGGCCGGGCACTGCACCGAGCGGGCGCCCGAGCGCCGCAGCGTGGCCGGCGGTGTTCAGCGACCCGGAGCGGGCTCCCGCCTCCACGACGACCGTGGCAGCGGTCGACGCGGCGATCAGCCTGTTGCGCTGCAGGAAGCGCCAACGCGTCGGCGTCGTGCCCGGCGGCACCTCCGTCACCACTAAGCAGCCGGGCGTCGCGATGACGCGGTGCAGGAGGTCGGTGTGCGCCGTCGGGTAGAGCCGGTCGGAGCCGCCGGCGAGGAAGGCGACCGTGCTGCCACCCGCTCCGAGGGCGGCCTTGTGTGCGACCGCGTCGATCCCGAAGGCGGCTCCGGAGACGATGAGGACGCCGCGCTCGGCGGTACCGGCGGCGAGGTCCGCGGCGACGTGCTCGCCGTAGCCGGTCGCGGCGCGGGCCCCGACGACGGCCAGGCGGTACGGAGCGGCGAGGGCGAGCGGATCGCCGCGGCTCCAGAGCATGAACGGCGCGTGCTCCCCCAGGTCGGCGAGCGGCTGGGGCCAGCCCTCGCAGCCCGGCAGCAGGAGGCGTGCGTCGAGACGGTGCGCGATCTCCAGGCGGCGGAGGAGCAGGGCCCTGTCGACGCGGGGGCGCCAGCGCGCCAATCCGGCGGCGAGGACTCTCGTTCCGCTCCGGGAATCGTCGCCGTCGCTCTCTCCGCCCATCGTCGAGTCGAACGAGTTCTCGGAGCGGCCGGTCTCCAAAGCAGCGTCGTCCGCGGGTCCGGCCTCGACCCGGCGCACGTCCGCCGCCGCCGACTCCGCGAGGATCTCCCCCGCCGACGCCGACCCCACGACGTGGGCGAGCGCACCGCCGGCACCGAATCGCTCGATCAGCGTTCCTGCCACCGCATCGCCCGGCTCGGCGAGCGACGACCAGGCCGCGCGCGCGAGCGTCTCCACCGGGTCGGACTCGCTGTCCTCGGGAAGCAGGCGCCTCGCGAGGCGCGTCTCGGTCCGGTCGAACAGCTCGGCGACGGCCGTCACGAGCCCGCTCCCCGCAGAATCAGTGCGCGGGCGAGGTGGCTCGCAGCGGGGCGGTCGACCTCGTCGAGGTCGGCGAGCGTCCAGGCGAGGCGGAGCACGCGGTCGTAGCCGCGCATCGTCACCAGCCCGCGCTCCAGGGCCAGGTCGAGGGTGCTCGACTCCCGGGCGGTCGGGCGCTGCGGGCTCGCGCGGAGCCACGCGCCGTCGACCTCGGCGTTCACCGACCAGGGGGTGCCTGCCAGACGCGCCCGAGCGCGAGCACGCGCGGCGACCACTCGGGCACGAGCCTGCGCCGTCGAGAGGCCCGGCTCGTCGCGACGGACGGCGAGCTGTGCCGCCCCGATGCGCCGTACCGTCAGCCGGATGTCGACGCGGTCGAGCAGCGGACCGCTCAGCCGCGCCAGGTAGCGGCGCCGCACCGGCGGCGAGCACGAGCAGATCTCACCCCGGATGCCGTGGCGCCCGCAGGGGCACGGGTTCGCCGCGAGCACGAGCTGCACGCGGGCCGGGAACTCCGCCATGACGTTCGCACGGTGGATGCGGATCACGCCCGACTCGAGCGGCTGCCGCAGCGCGTCGAGGGCGACGGCGGAGAACTCCGGCGCCTCGTCCAGGAAGAGGACCCCGCGGGTGGCGCGAGCCACGGCTCCCGGGCGGATCCTCCCGCTGCCACCGCCGACGATCGCGGCGGCGGAGGCGGAGTGGTGCGGGCTCTCGAAGGGCGGACGCCTCACCAGTGTCCCGCCGGTGTGCTCCCCGACCAGGGAACGCATGCAGGTCGCCTCGAGTGCCGCCTCGTCGTCGAGATCCGGCAGGATGCCGGGCAGGCGCGAGGCGAGCATCGTCTTCCCCGCACCGGGCGGACCCAGGAGGAACACATGGTGACCGCCCGCCGCTGCGGCGACCATCGCGGACGCCGCCTCCTCGTTGCCGATCACGTCCGCGAAGTCGAGCCGGGACTCCGGTTCACGAGCGGCAGGAGGCGCAGTAGAGCGCTCCGGCAGGACCGGCACGTCCCACTCCGCCCCGTGCCAGACGGCGGCCGCCGCCAGGGAGGAGACCGGGATCACGTCGACTCCTTCGACCAGCTCCGCCTCGAGCCGGTCGTCCTCAGGCACCATCACCCTGTATCGGCCGGCCCGCGCCGCGGCGAGCACCGCGGGCAGCACCCCCGGCACCGACTGCAGCCGCCCGTCCAGCCCGAGCTCGCCGATGTGCACGACCGCCGCGACCGACTCCCGGTTCACCTCCCCCAGCGCCGCCAGAGCCGCGAGCCCGATCGCGAGATCGAACGCCGACCCGTGCTTGGGCATCGCCGCCGGCGACAGGTTCACCGTCAGCTTGTACTCCGCGATCCCGCTCCCCGAGTTGATCGCCGCGGACCGCACCCGCTCCTTCGCCTGCGACAGCGCCGCATCCGGCAGCCCTATGATCACCATCCCCGGAGTGCCGTCCGCGGAATGCGCCTCCACTCCCACCACGGCACCCGTGAAGCCGACCAGACCGACCGCGGACGTCCGCCCCAGCCCCATCACGCCACCGCCCGCACGTGCCGCACCTGAGACGGCACACCCTCCGGCGCGACGATCCCGACCGCGTCTATCCGCAGGTGCCGCGAACGCTCGTCGTGCTCCCGAGCCCACGCATATGCGAGCCGCCGCAACCGCTGCGCCTTCACCCGAGTGATCGCCTCGATCGGCAACCCGAACCGCGTCGACGACCGCGTCTTCACCTCCACCACCACCAGCGCCGCACCCTCCCGCGCCACGATGTCCAACTCCCCCTCCCGCACCCGCCAATTGCGGTCGAGGATCTCGAAACCGCGCTCCCTCAGATGCGCCGCAGCGATCTCCTCGCCACGGCGGCCCAACTCGTCCTTGTCCATGCAGAACCTCCTTGCGGAAGGGTCGCGGAGGGAGAAGGGGCACGGGGCGAGCGGCGGCAGAACTGGGGAGGGAGCGGGGAATCCGGAGCTGTGGAGGGCGGGCCCGGCGGCGTCGATCGGCGCGGGATCGTCCGTCGACAGTGGGTCTCGATACGCCGCCAGCGGCGGCTACTCGACCAGCATGAAGGCCGGGCGGTGCGTGATGCATGCCGGAATCGTGAGACCAGCCGCTGCCGGCCCCTTGTGAGGGTGGGTCTCGATACGCCACCTTCGGCGGCTACTCGACCAGCATGGGTGGTGCCGGCGGCGTCGCGAGGGAAGAGCCGTCAGCGACGTCCGTCTGCGAGGTTTCGATGAGCGCCACCGCTACTCGATCAGCGGAGGGAAGAGTGCGCTGCAAGCGCTCCTCAGCCGGAGAATGAAGCGCTGCAAGCGCTCCTCGGCAGGGGGGAGTGTGCGCTGGAAGCGCTCCTCAACCCGGAGAGAACGAGCCGAAGGCCCTACTCGTCGAGGGCGAGCTCTTTCGGGAGCTCGAACTCCTTGCGGGAGAGCTCCTCGACGTTGACGTCCTTGAAGGTGAGGACGCGGACGGACTTCACGAAGCGGTCGGAGCGGTAGACGTCCCAGACCCACACGTCGCGCATGGTCAGCTCGAAGTAGAAGTCGTGCTCGGTGTCGCGGCGGACCAGCTCGACCTCGTTGGCGAGGTAGAAGCGCCGCTCGGTCTCGACGACGTACGAGAACTGCGAGACGACGTCGCGGTACTCCCGGTACAGTGCCAGCTCGACCTCGCGGTCGTAGTCCTCGAACTCGTCCTCATCCATCGTCCGTCGATTCTACGCGACACCGCCCGGCGCCGGGACCGCCCTAGGCGGAGACGGCGTCGACTCCGGCCTCGCGCGAGCGCGACAGCCAGGTCACCCGGTGCAGCGGCGACGGCCCCACGCGGTCGAGGCCGGCCCAGTGCGCGGCACTGCCGTAGCCCTTGTTGCTGTCCCAGGCGTAGTCGGCGAAGTCGTCGTGGTGGCGCACCATCTGGCCGTCGCGGCCGACCTTCGCCAGCACGGAGGCGGCCGAGACGGAGGCGCAGTCGCGGTCGGCCTTGATCCGGGTGACGATCGTCAGCTCCGCCGCCCACGGGCCGAGCGCGGGCGTCAGCCAGTCGTGCTTGCCGTCCAGCAGGACGACGGCGCGCGACAGCTCCACGCCCTGGTCGACGAGGCGCTCGATGCCGCGCGAGGCGGCGCGGCCGAGGCCGGCGATGATCCCGGTGTCGTCGATCTCGTCGGCGGAGGACTCGCCGATCGCCCAGCCGGACACCCACTTCACCACGCCGGGCAGCAGCGCCTCGCGACGGGCGGGGGCGAGCATCTTCGAGTCGCGCAGGCCCTCCGGGAAGCGGCCGCAGCGCGAGCCGATCTCGACGACGCCGACGGAGACCGGTCCGGCGATCGCGCCGCGGCCGACCTCGTCGCAGCCGATGACGCTCTCGAAGCCCTGACGGAAGAGCCGGCGCTCCTCGCGGAGGTCCGGGTCGGCGACGACCACCTAGCGCCCGCCCGCGCTGGCCCGGTCGTCCTCCGACTGCTCGTCGGACGCCTCGGTGTCGACGCCACGGAACACCGAGGGGTAGTCGTCGAGCCAGGCCCACTGCTGCACCGGCCAGGTGACCAGGATCGCGCGGCCGACGACGTTGTCGATCGGCACGAAGCCATTGCCGGGCTTGTCGGTGTTGTAGCGGGAGTCGGCGGAGTTGTAGCGGTTGTCGCCCATCACCCAGAGCGAGCCCTCGGGCACGACCACGTCGAACGGGGTCGCCGAGACCGCCTGGACGCCGTCGGGGAGCTTCACGTACGGCTCCGAGATCGGATTGCCGTTGATCTCGACCTGGCCGAGCGGCGTGCAGCAGGTGACGTGATCGCCGGGCAGGCCGATGACACGCTTGATCAGGTGGTCGTTGCTGTCGGGCGCGGTGAGGCCGACGAGCGCGAGGGCGGAGTCGATGGCGGCCTGGAACGCGGGGACCTCGGGCTCGGAGGTCGGCGAGAGCCAGCCGCCCGGATCGCGGAAGACGACCACGTCGCCGCGCGAGATCGGGACGACCCCGGGGACCAGCTCGTTCACGAGGATGCGGTCGTTCTCGACCAGCGTCTGCTCCATCGAGGAGGACGGGATGTAGAACGAGCGGATCAGGAACGTCTTGACGAGGAAGGACACCAGCACGGCGACGACGACGATGATCAGCACGTCGCGGAGGAAGAGGAGCACCCCCCGTCGGCGACGGCGCGGGCGGTGCTCGCCGTCCGGATCGGCGGAGTGGCGGCCGCCGTCGTGCGGGAGGGTCACGGGGGCCGTGCTGTCTGTCATCGCGTGCCGTGGCCCCTACTGTGGTCGACCCGCGCGGTGCCGCGCCGGTCTGTGGATCACCGGGTCGTACCGCCCCGGAAAAGGGTCGGACCCCGGTCCATCATAGATGGGCCGGGGTCCGGGAATCGCTGTGCGGACGCCGCTCAGGAGTCGCGCTTCTCCTTGATCTTCGCCTTCTTGCCGCGGAGGTTGCGGAGGTAGTAGAGCTTCGCGCGACGCACGTCACCGCGGGTGACGACCTCGATGTGGTCGATCACCGGGGAGTGGACCGGGAAGGTGCGCTCGACGCCGACCTGGAAG
This sequence comes from Rathayibacter sp. VKM Ac-2929, assembly GCF_022815495.1. Taxonomy (NCBI): domain Bacteria; kingdom Bacillati; phylum Actinomycetota; class Actinomycetes; order Micrococcales; family Microbacteriaceae; genus Rathayibacter; species Rathayibacter sp. VKM Ac-2929. The sequence continues at coordinate 721,466 of NZ_JALGRV010000002.1, read as the reverse complement.
CTGACCTTGCGGACCGTGAAGGTCTCGCGGACGCCCTCGTTCGAGCGGCCGATGACGACGCCCTGGAAGATCTGGATGCGCGAGCGGGTGCCCTCGACGATGTTGACGTGCACCTTGACGGTGTCGCCGGCGCGGAACTCGGGGATGTCGGTGCGGAGTGACGCCGCATCAAGTGAGTCGAGGATGTGCATGCTGTATCGCTCTCCGTGCCCGCCACAGGTCGAACACCGTTTCGTTGATGGAAGTCGGTCGTGCCCACGTCGTCGCGGCTCCCCTGTGGCAGAGCCTGCGCGAGGCACAAGCGCTCATTCTGCCATGGCGCCGGAGCCGGCGTCAAAGCGGCGGGCCGGCCGGATTCTCGCCGCTACGCAGAAGTTGCGGTAGTCGCGCTCGACTACCGCAACTTTCGAGGACTCGGCGGCGGAGTCGGAGGCGCCGCGAGCCCGGCGCGCGGCCTCACAGGACGATCGTCTGCCCGTCCTGGGGGCGGTCCGGGTCGAAGCGCTCGTCCGTCACCGGCTGCGGCTGCGGGCCGCCCTGGGCCTGCACCTCTGCGGCCGCGGCGAACGCGAGGAGCGTCGCGCGCGCGTCCGTGAAGAAGCGCCAGACGGAGTGGGTGAAGGCGACGACGCCCAGGAGGATCGAGAGCAGGCCGAGCGCCCACGCCCCGGGAGGGAAGAAGCCGAAGGCGATCAGCGAGACGTGCCAGGCGCCGAGCGCCGCCACGTCGCCCCAGGCGGGGGTCCGCGAGGGCCGCACGGTCACCCGAAACGCCACGACGCTCGCGACGACGGCCAGAGCGACCGCCAGAATGGGGAGGGCGATGACCAGGCCGAGCACGGTCCAGCCGCTCGATCCTCCGAAGAGTCCGTACCCCAGGAGGATCCAGAGCGGCAGGACGACCGCCGCAGGGTACAGCCAGGAACCGAAAGCCCGTCTCGTGCGCATGCACCGACGGTACCCACGACCGCTGAAGAACGCCTCAGCGACCCCCGAGAGAGGATCAGCATGATCGAGCTGCGCACACCCGCCGAGATCGAGGAGATGCGCCCGGCCGGCCGCTTCGTCGCCGAGGTGCTGAAGGCGACGTCCGCCGCGGCCGCCGTGGGCGTCAACCTGCTCGAGCTCGACCGCCTCGCCCACGACATGATCCGCTCGGCCGGCGCGGAGTCCTGCTACATCGACTACCACCCCTCGTTCGGCGCCAGCCCGTTCGGCAAGGTGATCTGCACGTCGGTGAACGACGCCGTGCTGCACGGCCTCCCCTTCGACTACCGCCTGCGCGACGGCGACCTGCTGACCCTGGACTTCGCCGCCTCCGTCGACGGCTGGGTCGCCGACTCCGCGATCACCGTCGCCGTCGGCACGCCCCGCCCCGAGGACCTGAAGCTCGTCGACACCACGACCCGCGCGCTCGAGGCCGGCATCGCCGCCGCGCAGCCGGGTAAGAAGATCGGCGACATCTCAGCCGCCATCGCCGCGGTCGCCCGCGCCGAGGGGCTCAGCATCAACACCGACTTCGGCGGCCACGGCGTCGGCCGCACCATGCACGGCGACCCGCACATCGCAAACGACGGCCGCGCCGGCCGCGGCTACCCGCTGCGCCCGGGCCTGGTCGTCGCGATCGAGCCGTGGTTCCTGCAGAGCACCGACGAGATCTACACCGATAAGGACGGCTGGACCCTCCGCAGCCGCGACGGCTCGCGCGGCGCGCACATGGAGCACACCATCGCCATCACGGAGACCGGCAACGTCGTCCTCTCCGCGCGCGACTGAGCCCACCCCTGGAGGTTCTCCCGCCGAGTACTGGACAGGAGCGGTATCTGATAGCAATACTATCCGCATGCGAGTCTCGGAGCTCAGCCGCCTCAGCGGCGTCAGCCTGCCTACGATCAAGTACTACATCCGGGAGGGGCTGCTGCCGCCGGGCACGGCCTCGGGGCCGCAGCGGTCCGACTACGGCGACGAGCACCTCGCCCGGCTCCGCCTGCTCCGCGCGCTGATCGAGAGCGGCGGCGTCGGCATCGCCGGCGCGAAGCGGATCACTGCCGTTCTGGACGAGGGCGCTCCCCCGGCGGTCGCGTTCGAGGTAGCGCAGGACGTCGTCTCCGCGAACGTCGACTCCGAGGCCGTCGCCTCAGACGACACGCTCGAGCGGGTGCGGGCCATCGTCGGGGACGACTACTGCGAGCACCCGGCCGTGCGGACAGCGGCTCGGGCGCTCGACGCCCTGGAGCTCTCCGGGGGCGGCATGACGCCGTCCTGGCTCGACGCCTACGCCCGGGCGGCGGCGATCGTCGCGAGCGCGGACCTGGACGAGCTCGAGGCGCGCAGCAGCGTGAGTGAGCAGACGTCGATCGCGGCGGTGGGCACGGCCCTCGGTGATGTCGTGCTGCAGTCGATGCGCCGGGTCGCCCAGGCCCGGGAGACGCAGCGGCGGTTCGGAGAGCGGCAGGACTCGACCTCCGCCTCCGAGCACAGCGCGGTGCGAGAGAACGCCGAGGTGGCGCGTTGACCGCCACGATCCAGCGTCCGGAGCGTGCGGCAGCGGTCCCCGCCCGCCCGCACCGCCCGCTCCTCGTCCTCGCCGCGGCGATGGCGGTCGGCGTCCTGGCCTGCCTCGTCCTGCTGCTCGTCGACACGCGCGAGCTCGGCGGCCAGCCGCTCTGGGCGAAGCCGCTGAAGTTCTGCCTCTCCATCGCCGTCTACGCACTGACGCTCGCCTGGCTGATCGGCCTCGTCCCCGAGCGCCGCCGGCGACTCGCGCGGATCCTCGGCAGCATCGCGGTCGCCGGTCTCGCGATCGAGATGGTCGTCATCGGCGGCGCCGCGGCGGTCGGCGTCACGAGCCACTTCAACGTCACCACCCCGCTGCACTCGGCGCTCTGGGCGGCGATGGCGGTGTCGATCGTCGTCGTCTGGCTGGTCACGCTGGTGCTGGCGGCGCTCCTGGCGCGGGTGCCGCTCGGCGACCCCTCGCTCACCCTCGCGGTCCGGGCCGGCCTCGTGATCGGACTCGTCGGGATGGCGCTCGCCTTCCTGATGACCGGGCCGACCGCGTCGCAGCTCTCGGACTACCAGGGATTCGTCGGTGCGCACGCGGTCGGCGTGGAGGACGGCGGCGCAGGTCTGCCGCTGCTCGGCTGGAGCACCACGGGCGGCGATCTGCGGATCCCGCACTTCCTCGGGATGCACGCGCTGCAGGGGCTGCCGCTGCTGGCCTTCGCACTCGCACGGCTGGGGACGCGGGCGCGGCTGCTCGGCGATGCGACTCTCCGGCTGCGGCTCGTCGCGCTTGCGGCGCTCACGTGGTCCGCGGTCGTCGCGCTGACCTGCTGGCAGGCGCTGCGCGGGCAGTCGATCGTGGCTCCGGATGCGCTCACCCTCGCCGTCGGCGGCGCTGTCGTGCTCGCCCTCGTGATCGCGGGAGTCGTCGCGGTCCGCCGCGCCTCCGCCGAGGTGGCGCGATGAGCCGGCTGCGCCGCGGCTGGACGCCGCCCGCCGTGATCTACCTGCTGCTCGCCGTCGCCGGCCTCGTCGGCACCTGGACGTACAACGTCCGGGCCGTGCTGGAGAGCGTCGACTTCCTCGGCGACCTCGCGGGCGGTGGACCGGCGGTCTCGTCGATCACGACGGACCTGCTGGTGGTGGCGATCGCCGCCGTCGCCTTCATGATCGCCGAGGGCCGCCGCATCGGCATGAAGCGGGTGTGGATCCTCGTCCTGCTCGCGCCCCTGGTCGCCCTGGCCTTCGCCTTCCCCCTCTTCCTCGCCCTCCGCGAGCGCCACCTCACCCTGACGCGCGCGACGTAACCCCCCTCCGCGAGATGCCACTTATGAGCGCGACACGCCGCAGAAGGTGTGCACAAGTGGCATCTCGCGGGATCGGGGCCAGGCGCGGAGGCGGGTCAGGGCAGGAGCTCCGGGCGGACGCGGCGGGTGCGCTCGACGCTCTGCTCGTGGCGCCAGGCGGCGATCGCTCCGTGGTTGCCGCTGAGCAGCACCGGGGGGACGTCGAGGCCGCGCCAGGAGGCGGGCTTGGTGTAGCTGGGGTACTCGAGCAGGCCGTCGGAGTGGCTCTCCTCGACCAGGCTCGCCGGGTTGCCGACGACGCCGGGCACGAGGCGGCCGACGGCCTCGATCATCGCCATCACGGCGACCTCTCCCCCGTTGAGGACGTAGTCGCCGAGGCTGATCATCCGCACGCGGGCGCGCTCGGCGGTGTGGTCGACGACGCGCTGGTCGATGCCCTCGTAGCGGCCGCAGCCGAACACGAGGGACGACTCCTGCGCGAGCTCGCGCGCGGTCGCCTGGGTGAAGACCTCGCCGGCGGGCGAGGGGAAGATCACCAGCGGGTCCGCCGCGGGATCGAGGATCGTGTCGAACGCCTCGCCCCACGGCTCGGGCCGCATCACCATGCCGGCGCCGCCGCCGTAGGGCGTGTCGTCGACGGTGCGGTGCCGGTCGTGGGTGAAGGAGCGGAGATCGTGCACCCCGAGCTCGATCAGCCCGCTCTGGCGCGCGCGCCCGAGCAGGCTGATGTCGAGGACGCCGAAGAACTCCGGGAAGATCGTGACGATGTCGATCCTCACGACCGCGGCTCCTCCTGGGAGTCCGGGGTCGCGGCATCCGCGGCGTCGGCGTCGGCGGAGTCGGCCGGAGCGGAGTCGGCTGTCACGTCGGCGGACTCGGATTCGGCTTCGGCGTCGGCGTCGGCTTCGTCCTCGACCGGAGCGGCCGCGGCCAGCTCGGGGTCGGAGAGGTCGATACCGCTGAGGTCCACCTCGGCGGGCTCCTCCTCGGGAGCCTCCTCGAAGAGGCCGATCGGCGGCGTGACGGTGACGACGCCGGCGACCGGGTCGACGGACGGGACGATCGCGTTCACGAACGGGACCATCACCTCGCCGGACGGCGTGCCGACGATCAGGAGGTCCTGCGCGGGGAAGTGGTCGACGCGGCGGACCGTGCCCACCTCGCGGCCGTCGCGGACGACGGACATGCCGACCAGCTGGTAGTCGTACCAGGAGTCGTCGTCGCCGGGCTCGGTCTGCACCTCCTCGTCGATCCAGAGGATCGCCTTGAGGAGGGTCTCGGCGGCGTCGCGGTCGGCGATGCCCTTGAAGAACGCGACGGGGTGGCTGTTGTACCAGCGCAGCTCGACGAGCTCGAGCTTCTTGCCGTGCCACTCGGAGGTGCGCGGCACCTGGAGCGTGAAGGAGGCGCCGGGCGTGAAGCGCTTGTCGGGCTCGTCGGTGTAGAGCTCGAGCTTGATCGCGCCCTTGAGCCCGTGGGCCTTGGTGAGTCGGGCGACGCGGAGCTGCGTCGTGCCCGCTGCGGGGGCCGCCACCCTACTTGTCGGTGTCGACGACGTCGACGCGCACGCGTCGCCCGTCGGCGAGGGCAGCGACGAGAGTGCGGACGGCCTTGGCGGTGCGACCGGAACGTCCGATCACGCGGCCGAGGTCCTCGGGGTGCACGCGCACCTCGAGGACCTCTCCGCGCGGGGAGCTCGTAGCCACGACCTTGACCTCATCGGGGTTCTCGACGATCCCCTTGACGAGGTGTTCGACGGCGGGAGCGAGCATGGACTACGCCTCGGTGGAGGCTTCGTCGGCGGCGGGCGCCTCGGGCGCGGTGGCCTTGGCGGGAGCCTCGGACTTCGGCTTGAGGACCGGCTTCTTCTTGGCGTCGACGACGAACGGAGCCTTGGGCTCCTTCACCTGGACGGTGCTGACGGCGTCGGCGTCGCCCTTGAAGCGGCCCCAGTCGCCGGTCAGCTTGAGGATCGCGGCGACCTGCTCGGTCGGCTGCGCGCCGACTCCGAGCCAGTACTGCGCGCGCTCCGAGTCGACCTTGATGAACGAGGGCTGCTCGGTCGGGTGGTACTGGCCGATCTCCTCGATCACGCGGCCGTCGCGCTTGGTGCGCGAGTCGGCGACGACGATGCGGTAGTAGGGCGCTCGGATCTTGCCGAGGCGCTTCAGACGAATCTTGACAGCCACAATTCTCCTGTGTGGTCGTTGACCGTGAGGTCGATGATGGATGAACTGAGCCGTGAGCGTGGGGTGCACACCCGGCCGGAAGCTCGAGGGGGTTTCTTCGGCGGTGAGTAGAGGGTCGACCGCCTCGGACCCGACGGATCATTCTGCCAGAAAAACCCCCGGCCTGCGGCCCCGACACTGACACCCGTCACTCGGCGTCCGCTCCGGTCTCGGGTGCGAGGATGTGGGGGCGCGTCCCGCCCGGTGGACGCCGGACTGACGAGGACGCCGTCATGGAGATCACCTTCGCCGAATCCGACCGCTCCACCCTCGGGATCGAGTGGGAGGTCGCCATCGTCGACCGGCAGACGGGCGACCTCGCCAACGTCGCCGACGTCGTGCTCGAGGCGCTCCGGGGCGAGGACGGATCGCCGCACCCGCGGATCACCGGCGAGCTGCTGAAGAACACCGTCGAGCTGGTCTCCGGGGTGCACCGCACCGTCCGCGACGCCGTCGCCGACCTGCAGGACCAGCTGCGCCAGGTGCGCGAGATCACCGACCCGATGGGCCTGGACCTCGTCTGCTCCGGCTCGCACCCGTTCGCGCAGTGGTACGACCAGACCATCACCGACAAGGAGCGGTACCACCGGCTCATCGACCGCACCCAATGGTGGGGCCGCAACATGATGATCTGGGGCATCCACGTGCACGTGGGGATCGAGGACCGCGACAAGGTCCTCACCATCCTCAACGCGCTCCTCGACTACTACCCGCACCTCCAGGCGCTCTCGGCGTCCAGCCCGTTCTGGGGCGGCGTCGACACCGGCTACGCCTCGAACCGCGCGCTGATGTTCCAGCAGCTGCCGACCGCCGGGCTGCCGCCGCAGTTCGGCGCCTGGGCGAACTACGAGGAGTACGTCGACGACATGATGCGCACCGGCGTCATCGACGACCACACCGAGGTCCGCTGGGACATCCGCCCCTCGCCGCAGTGGGGCACGATCGAGATGCGCGCCTGCGACGGGCTGTCCTCGCCGGAGGAGATCGGCGCGGTCGCGGCGCTGATCCAGTGCCTGGTCGAGCACCTCTCCACCCAGCTCGACGAGGGCGGGACGCTCGCGACGATGCAGCCCTGGTACGTCCGGGAGAACAAGTGGCGCGCGGCGCGCTACGGACTCGATGCCGAGATCATCCTCGACGCCGCCGGGAACGAGCGGCTCGTCACGGACGACATCCGCGATCTGCTCACGACGCTCGCGCCGGTGGCGGAGCGGCTCGACTGCGCGGCGGAGCTGGCCGACGTCGAGCTGATCCTGGTCGCGGGAGCGAGCTACCAGCGCCAGCTGCGCACCGCGGCCGAGAACGACGGCGATCTGAAGGCCGTGGTCCGGGCTCTGGCGGGCGAGCTGCGTGACGGACTCAAGGACCCGCGGGCATGACACGACGGCTCCTCCCAGGCGCGCTGCTGCTCGGCGCGAGCGTGCTGGCTCTCGCCGGGTGCTCGAGTGCCAGCGGCGCTCCCGCCGGAGCGGGTGCGACACCCACGGCGTCCACCGCGACGGCCACTGCCCTGCCGTCGCCGACCTCGGATCCGCTGTCCGACTCCGCTCCCCTCGCCCTCGGCGGCGCGCTGCCCGCCGGCGCGCGGGTGACCATCGTGGGCGACAGCATCGTCCGCGGTCTGGGGCTCGATCCCGGACAGGCCTGGCCGGCGCTCGTCGGGGACGACCTGGGCTGGAACGTGGTCAACCTGGGCTGCGACGGCGGCGGCTTCATCGAGCCCGGCGACTGCGGCGTCGCGATCGGCGACCGGGCCGAGGAGATCGCCGACACCCGGCCGGACGCGATCGTGCTGATCGCCAGCAGCAACGACCTCGGCTGGACGCCCGAGGAGGTCGCCGACGCGATGGGCCCGGCGGTGCAGGCGATCGCGGAGGCCTCCCCCTCCGCGAAGCTGATCGCGCTCGACTCGGTGTGGGGGCCGGATCCGCGACCCGAGGACCTCGACGCGTACGATGCGGTGCTCGTCGGCGCCGTGGACGCGGCAGGCGGGATCGCCCTCGAGTACCCGGACCCGCTGCGCGCCGACGGGCTGCTCGCCGAGGACGGCGTGCATCCGACGGCCGAGGGCCAGGTCGCGCTCGCGGACGCCTTCGTGCTCGCCGCGGAGAAGGCCGGGCTCGCGCAGGCGATCCCCGGGGACCAGCGGGCGACGGACGCGCCCGGCTGACCCCCGGGGAGCCGCTCAGCGGGTGGTGCTGTTCTTGCCGTCGCGCCAGGAGAGCAGGTCGCGCACCGGCTGGAGGTCGATGTCCGGGCCGGTGATGCCGAGCGTGAAGAGCCGGGCGCCGAGGTCGAACTGCTGGTCGAGCACGCCGAAGGAGGCGTCGCCGACGCCCCCGCGGACACTCGCGCCGGTCGAGATCTCGATGGCGTCCATGTCGCGATCGACGCGTCCGCACCAGTCGGCGAGGACGCCGAGCTTGCGCTCGAGGGTGGGGACGTCGGAGAAGCTGTGCCAAATGTCGGCGTGCTCCGCGACGATGCGGAGGGTCTTCTTCTCGCCGCCGCCGCCGATCATCACGGGGATGTCGCGGGTGGGAGCGGGGTTCAGCTTGTCCCAGCGGGCGCGGATGCGGGGCATGGCCTCGGAGAGCTCGTCGAGGCGCGAGCCGGCGGTGCCGAAGTCGTAGCCGTACTCCTGGTAGTCGCGCTCGAACCAGCCGGAGCCGATGCCGAAGATCAGGCGGCCCTCGGCGCCCTTCGCGCTGATGTGGTCGACGGTGCGGGCCATGTCGGCGAGCAGGTCGGGGTTGCGGTAGCTGTTGCAGGTGACGAGCGGGCCGAACTCGATGCGGCTGGTCTGCTCGGCCCAGGCGGCGAGCATGCTCCAGCCCTCGAAGTGCAGGCCGTCGGGCTCACCGGAGAGCGGGTAGAAGTGGTCCCAGTTGAAGGCGATGTCGACGCCGATGTCCTCGAGCTCGGCGAGCGTGTCGCGGATGACCTCGTAGGAGACGTGCTGCGGAGCGATCTGGACGCCGATGCGGACGGGGCGCGGAGAAGCGGTTGTCATGCCTTCACGCTAGACCTCGCGGCGGGCGGACTGCACGGCTCTCGTGCTGACGGCTGTGGGTCTCGATACGCCCCTGCGGGGCTACTCGACCAGCATGCAGAGCAAGCGGACCAAGGGAGGCCGGCCGGGGTGGCTACTCGCCGGCCGGGTCGGGGGACGCGGTGGGGGCGTCGTCGCTGGTGGAGCGGGCGAGCTTGACGGTGGTGGCGCCGTCGGCGTCGAAGAGGCGGAGGCGGCCGCCGTCGATCGAGGCCATCATCGCGTCGGCGAAGATCATCGGCAGGGCGACGCCGTCGCAGGCGATCATCGTGCTGGGGCCGGCGTCGACGGTCAGCGCGCCCTCGCCGTCGATCGACCATTCGCCCTGCACGCCGTTGCACCCGTCGGAGCCGGTCCAGGTGCCGTCCTCAGCGAGGAGCAGGAACGGGACGTCCGGCGACTCGTAGGAGACTCCCGTGACCCAGCGGCCGACGAGCTCGTCCGGCGACGGGGCCGAGGCGGCGTCCACTCCCGAGCCCTCGGAGCAGCCCGCCAGCCCTAGGGCGAGAGCGGCCGCCGCGGCGACCGCGAGACCGGCGCGCAGGCCCCTCATCGGCCGAGGAGCTTCTGCAGCTGCTCCAGCTCCTCCGGAGTGGGCTGCGCACCCGCACCGGAGCCGCCGCCGAGGCCGAAGCCCGAGCCGCCCGCGTTCGTGGACTGCGGACCGGAGCTGATCGCCGCGTTCTCCGCGGCGCGCTTGGCCGGGTTGCCCGACTTGCTGCTCTTCTTCTTCTGCGGCTTCGGGCGGCCCTGGTAGCCGGCACCGGGCACGGGGCCCATGCCGGGGACGTTCGGCACGCCGCCCTTGGCGACGGTCTTCATCATCTTCGCGGCCTGGTCGAAGCGCAGGACGAGCTGGTTGACGTCGGTCACAGTCATGCCGGAGCCGCGCGCGATGCGCAGGCGCCGCGAGCCGTTCAGCAGCTTCGGGTTCACCCGCTCGGCCTTGGTCATCGACTGGATGATCGCCTCGGTGCGCACGATCTCGCGCTCGTCGAACTGGTCGAGCTGCTCGCGCATGCCCTTCGCGCCGGGCAGCATGCCGATCATCTTCTTGATCGAGCCCATGTTGCGCAGCTGCTGCATCTGGCCGAGGAAGTCGTCGAGGGTGAACGTGTCCCCCATGATCTTCTCGGCGATCTTCCGCGCCTCGTCCTCGTCGAACGCGCTCTGCGCCTGCTCGATGAGGGTAAGGACGTCGCCGAGGTCGAGGATGCGGCTCGCCATGCGGTCCGGGTGGAACTGCTCGAAGTCGTCGAGGCCCTCACCGGTGGACGCGAAGAGGATCGGGCGGCCGGTGAGCGAGGCGACGGAGAGAGCCGCACCACCGCGGGCGTCGCCGTCGAGCTTGGAGAGGACGACGCCGGTGAAGTCGACGCCCTCCTGGAAGGCCTTTGCGGTGGCGACCGCGTCCTGGCCGATCATCGCGTCGATGACGAAGAGGACCTCGTCCGGGTTCGTCACCCGGCGGATATCGGAGGCCTGCTTCATCATGTCGGCGTCGACGCCGAGGCGGCCGGCGGTGTCGATGATGACGGTGTCGTACTGCTTGTCGGTGGCGAACTTGATCGCGTTCTGCGCGACCTTCACCGGGTTGCCGACGCCGTTGCCGGGCTCGGGCGCGTAGACGGCGACGCCGGCCTGCTCGCCGACGACCTGCAGCTGCTGCACCGCGTTGGGGCGCTGGAGGTCGGCCGCGACGAGGAGCGGCGTGTGGCCGTCCTTGCCGAGGTACTTGCCGAGCTTGCCGGCGAGGGTCGTCTTTCCCGCGCCCTGGAGGCCGGCGAGCATGATGACCGTCGGCGGGCGCTTGGCGAACTCGAGGCGGCGCGACTGGCCGCCGAGGATCGCGACGAGCTCCTCGTTGACGATCTGCACGACCTGCTGCGCGGGGTTCAGCGCCTTGTTCACCTCGTCGCCGAGGGCGCGCTCCCTGATCTTGCCGGTGAACGCCTTGACGACGTCGAGCGCGACGTCGGCGTCGAGCAGCGCGCGCCGGATCTCGCGGACGGTGCCGTCGACGTCCGAGGCCGAGAGCTTGCCCTTCGTGCGCAGGTTCTTGAAGGTCTCGACGAGTCGATCGGAGAGGGTGCCGAAAGTAGCCATGATGCCGGGAATTCTACCGGAGCCTTCCCGGGGGTCGGACGACGGCGGCCCGCGTCGATTAACTGTACCGAGTGCAGGAACTCGTCTAGGGTGGCCGGGTGATCGAGACACTGCTCGCGGGCGACGCCGCGGATCCCCTGGACTACCGCGACGGCTGGGAGCTGCAGCGCCGGCTGCACGGCGAGGTGGTCGCCGGTTCCCGGCCGGGCACGCTCGTGCTCTGCGAGCACGCCGCCGTCTACACGGCGGGCAAGCGCACGGAGTCGCACGAGCGCCCGGTCGACGGCTCCCCCGTGGTCGATGTCGACCGAGGCGGACGGCTGACCTGGCACGGGCCGGGGCAGCTGGTCGGCTATCCCATCGTGCGGCTGCGGGAGCCGGTCGACGTGGTCGCCTACGTCCGCTCGCTCGAGGGCGTGCTGATCGACGTGCTCGACGACCTCGGTGTCGCCGGGGTGCGGGTCGACGGGCGCTCGGGGGTCTGGATCCGCCGGGGCGAGGGCGCCGACAAGATCGCGGCCATCGGCATCCGGGTGGCGCACGGCGTGACGATGCACGGCTTCGCGCTCAACGTGTCGAACAGCCTGGAGCCCTACTCCCGGATCATCGCGTGCGGCATCGCCGATGCCGGAGTCACCACCGTCGAGCGCGAGCGCGAGCGCGGCGAGGCGCCGTCGATGGCGGCGGTGCGGGCACGGGTCGAGGCGCGGTTCCGGGAGGCGGCGCCCGCCTTCGCGGCCGTGGACGCGATCGCGGGGGTCGCGGCGTGAGCGCCGAGACCGGCGGCCGGAAGCTGCTGCGCCTCGAGGTGCGCAACGCCGAGACGCCGATCGAGCGCAAGCCCGAGTGGATCAAGACCAAGGCCGTGATGGGCCCGGAGTACCGGCAGCTGCAGTCGCTGGTGAAGGACGAGGAGCTGCACACGGTCTGCCAGGAGGCCGGCTGCCCGAACATCTTCGAGTGCTGGGAGGACCGCGAGGCGACCTTCCTGATCGGCGGCTCGCAGTGCACGCGGCGCTGCGACTTCTGCCAGATCGACACGGGCAAGCCCGCGGACTACGACGCCGACGAGCCGCGCCGGGTGGGCGAGTCGGTGGCGCGGATGAACCTCCGCTACGCGACGGTGACCGGGGTGGCCCGCGACGACCTGCCGGACGAGGGCTCCTGGCTGTACGCCGAGACGATCCGGCAGATCCATGCGCAGGCGCCCGGGACGGGCGTGGAAATCCTGGTGCCCGACTTCACCGGGCGCGCCGAGCACCTGCAGCGGGTGTTCGACGCGCGGCCGGAGGTGTTCGCGCACAACGTCGAGACGGTGCCGCGCATCTTCAAGCGGATCCGGCCGGCCTTCCGCTACGAGCGCTCGCTCGACGTGCTGACCCAGGGGCGCGACGCGGGGCTGATCACGAAGTCGAACCTCATCCTCGGCATGGGCGAAGAGCGCGAGGAGATCTCGCAGGCGCTGCAGGACCTGCACGACGCGGGCACCGACATCGTGACGATCACGCAGTACCTGCGCCCGACGCCGCGGCACCTGCCGGTCGATCGCTGGGTGCACCCGGAGGAGTTCGTCGCGATCAAGGAGGAGGCGGAGGACATCGGCTTCCTCGGCGTGCTCTCCGGCCCGCTCGTCCGCTCCTCGTACCGCGCCGGTCGCCTCTGGGCCCGCTCGATGGAGTCGAAGGGCCTGCCGGTCCCGGAGCACCTGCGCCACCTGGCGGACGCGGCCCTCGGCTTCTCCCAGGCGGTCTGACCCGCTCTCCCCGCGAGATGCCACTTGTGCACGCCTTGCACGGCGTGTCGAGTGCAGAAGTGGCATCTCGCGGACGAGGTCCTGGGGACCCTCGCTGGTCGAGTAGCTCCGCAGGGGCGTATCGAGACCCACGATCGTCAGCAGGGGTGGTCTGCAGACTCGCTGTTTGACGCTGGTGGATCTCGATACGCCCGCTCCGCGGGCTACTCGATCAGCAAAGTGGCCGGTCTTCCGAGAGGGCTGTTCGCCGAGTCGATCCGTCTCGGGCCATTGCCCGCCCGCAGAACTCGGTTCGCGTCCACTCTCGGCCCGGCGGTCAGTGGTGACTCACGCTGCGGCGGGGACTGAACTGCTTCGCGAGATGCCAGTTGTGCATGCCTTTCACGGCGTGTCGTGTGCACAAGTGGCATCTCGCGGAGGGGGAGGGAGGGCTCCCCGGGTCAGGCGACGAGCTGGGCGGCGAAGACGTGGGGGGTGAAGCCGGTGAGGTCGTTGATGCCCTCGCCCTGGCCGACGAGCTTGATGGGGATGCCGGTCTTCTCCTGGACGGCGAGGACGAAGCCGCCCTTGGCCGAGCCGTCGAGCTTGGTGATGACGAGGCCGGTGACGCCGGCGTGCTCGATGAAGGCCTGGGCCTGCATCAGGCCGTTCTGACCGGTGGTCGCGTCGAGGACGAGGAGGATCTCGGAGATCGGTGCCTGCTTCTCGACGACGCGCTTGATCTTGCCGAGCTCGTCCATCAGGCCGCCCTTGGTGTGCAGGCGGCCGGCGGTGTCGATGATGACCATCTCGATGCCGTGGGTCTTCGCGTACTCCACGGTCTGGTAGGCGACGGAGGCCGGATCCTGGCGCTCCTGCTGCGGCCGGACGATCTGCGCGTCGGCGCGCTGCGCCCAGGTGGCGAGCTGGTCGACCGCGGCGGCGCGGAAGGTGTCGGCGGCGCCGACCACGACGCTCCGGTCGAAGTTGCGGAGGAACTTCGCGAACTTGCCGATGGTCGTGGTCTTGCCGACGCCGTTGACGCCGACGACCAGGATGACCGCGGGCCGCTCGCTGAGCTTCAGGGTCGTGTCGTACTTGGAGAGGCGCTCCTCGAGCGACTCGCGGAGCATGCGCTGGAGGTCGCGGGGGTCGGTCGTGTTGTAGCGGGCGACCTTGGCGCGGAGGTCCTCGACCATCTCCTCGGTGATGTCGGGCCCGAAGTCGGCGGTGATCAGGGCCGTCTCGAGGTCGTCCCACGTCTGCTCGTCGATCGTGCGCTTCTCGAACAGGCCGCGGAGTGCGCGACCGAGCGACCAGGAGCTGCGTTCTGCCATGCGCCCAGGCTACCGGCGGGTGGACGTCCGATCTGCAGGCGATCCGCCCTTCGCGGCGCCTGCACCTGCGGCAGGACGGGCCTGCCGGCCGGCATCGCCTGCGAATCGGACGCGGGCGTCAGACCGCCGGCGCCTCCACGCGCTGACCGACCACGGCGGAGACCCCGTCCTGGCGCATCGAGACGCCGTAGAGGGCGTCGGCGATCTCCATCGTGCGCTTCTGGTGCGTGATGACGATCAGCTGACTCGACGTGCGGAGGTCCTGGAAGATGCTGAGCAGGCGGCCGAGGTTCGCGTCGTCGAGCGCCGCCTCCACCTCGTCCATGATGTAGAACGGGCTCGGCCGCGACTTGAAGATCGCGACCATGAAGGCCACCGCCGCGAGCGAGCGCTCGCCGCCGGAGAGCAGCGACAGCCGCTCGATCTTCTTGCCGGCCGGGCGCACGGCCACCTCGATGCCGGTGGTGAGCAGGTTCTCCGGGTCGGTGAGCCGGATGCTGCCGGTGCCGCCGGGGAAGAGCACCGGGAAGACGTCCGCGAAGGCGGCCTGGGTGTCGTCGAAGGCCGAGGCGAAGACCGTCTGCATCGTCTCGTCGAGCTCCTCGATGATGGTGAGCAGGTCGCGCCGCGTGTTCGTCAGATCGGTCAGCTGCTCGGTGAGGAAGACGTGGCGCTGCTCCAGAGCCGCGAACTCCTCGAGGGCGAGCGGGTTCACCCGGCCGAGCTGGCCGAGCTGCTTCTCGGCCTTGTCCAGCCGGCGGCGCTGCTCGTCGCGGAGGAACGGGCGCGCGGGCGCCTCGGCGTCGGCCTCGTCGGGGACCGGGACCTCGGGGCCGTACTCGGCGACGAGCACGTCCTCGACCAGGCCGAGCTCGGAGCCGGCGCGCTCGAGCAGCCCGGTGAGCTGCAGGCGCTTCTCGTAGATCTGCAGCTCCAGGCCGTGCACGCTCTCGGTGACGCTCTGCAGCCGGTCGCGGAGCACGCCCTCCTCGCGGCGCAGCGCCTGCAGCTCCTCGTTCTGCTGCGAGCGCGCGGTCTCGGCGCGGAGCAGCTCGGCGCGCGACTGCTGCACCGAGCGGTCGACGGAGGCGAGCACGGCGGGGATCGCGCCGGTCACGTCGGCCGCGGCGTCGTGCTGGCGGCGGCGGATCACGGCGCGGCGGGCGGCCTCGTCGGCGGCGGCGCGGTCGGCGGCGAGCTGGCGCTCGAGCGACTCGCCGCGGGACTGCTCGGCTCGGACCCGCTCCTTGGCGGTCTCGACGCCGAGGCGCGCCTCGATCTCGCGCTCGCGGGCCGCGTCGACCTCGCGCTGGAGGCCGTCGCGGGCGCTGACGTCGAGGACCGGGCGCGGGCGCGAGCGGGCGACGTCGAGCTCGCCCTTCGCCCTCTGCGCGGCGGCCTCGGCGTCGCCGACCCGCTCGGTGGCGATGGTCAGGGCCTTCTCGCCGCGGCCGAGCTCGGCGGTGGCGCCCTCGAGCTGCGCGCGGACACGGCCGAGGCGCTCGGTGTGCGCGGCGCGGGCGGCGTCGTGCTCGCGCAGGGCGGCGAGGGCGAGGCGCGACTGCTCCTTGGCGGCGCGCAGGGCGCCGGTCTGCTCGGCGAGGTCGAAGCGGAGGCGGTCGATCCGGCCCTCGATCTCCTCCAGCCGGCTCGCAGCCGCGTCGCGCTCGGAGACCAGCTCGAGGCGGCTGCGCTGCCCGCCCGCTCCCCCGCTGAGCACGGCGTCGGAGACCGAGGCGCCGTCCCGCGTGACGACGGTGACGGGGTGCTCGCCGCCGGCCAGCGCGGGCCAGAGCCGGCGGGCGGTGTCGAGGTCGTCGACGACGACGACCTGCTCGAGGAGGGCGAGGACGCCGTCGGGGCCGGTGACGAGATCGCGGGCGCGGGTGGCTCCCTCCGGCACCTCGATCGCGAGGGCGGGGCGGGCGGCGTCGCCGATCAGCAGCTCGACCCGGCCGAGCTCGCGACGGATCGCCTCGTCGAGTGCGGCCTCGGCGTGCGGCTGCGAGTCGGCGAGCACGGAGTCGGCGGCGGCACCGAGGGCCGCGGCGATCGCCGCCTCGTAGCCGGGGCGGACCTGGATCCGCTCGGCGACGCGGCCGCGGATGCCGTCGAGGCGGGTGGCGATCAGCTCGGCCGAGCCGTCGGAGACGTCGAGGGCGAGCGAGAGGGCGCTGCGGCGGGCGGCGAGTCCGTCGCGCTCGCGCTCGAGCGCGTGCAGCTCCTCGCGGAGCCGCTCGATCTCGCCCTCCGCCTCGAAGACCGAGGACTGCGCGAGCTCGTAGCCCTCGTCGAGCGTGCCGTCGGTGCCGCCGCCGGCCTCGCCGATCTCGTCCTCGAGCGCGTCGAGCTGGCGCTGGGCCGCCTCGCGGCGCTGCACGGCGGAGTCGAGGGTGTTCTGCGCGCGGAGGACCTCGCCGCGGACGGCCGCGAGGCGGGAGGCGGCGGTGTCGGCCTGGCCGGTCAGCTTGGACAGCTCGAGGTCGTGCCGGGAGACGAGCGCCGACTGCGCCGCGATCTCCTCGTCGGTCGCGTCCAGGGCGCCGCGAGCGCGCACCGTCGCCTTCTGTGAGTCGGTCCACGCGGTCTCGGCGTCGAGGACGGCGACGCGGAGGCGCTCCAGCTCGGCGCGCGCCTCCTCGACCATCGGCGCCGTGACGCGGGGCTGCACGGCGGGCTGCTCCGACTCCGCCTCGAGCAGGGCGAGGCGCTGGCCGGCGAGCGCCGCCAGATTGCGCAGCCGCTCCTGCACCGATTCGAGCTCGAAGGTGGTGCGCCGGGCGTCGTCGACCGCGTCGCCGACCATCTCGGACTCGATCCGGGCGGTGCGCAGCGTGCTCTGCTCGAGCCGCTCCTGCAGCACGAGGCGCTCGCTGTGCCGCTCGCTCTCGGTGCGGGCGAAGCCGTCGAGCGCGGTGCGGAGAGTGACGACGTCGTCGGCGAGCAGGCGCGCGCGGGCGTCGCGGACGACGGCGGCGATGGTCTGCGCCTGCCGGGCGACCTCCGCCTGGCGGCCGAGCGGCTTGAGCTGGCGGCGGATCTCGCCGGCGAGGTCGGAGAGGCGGGTCAGGTTCGCCTGCATGCCGTCGAGCTTGCGGAGGGTCTTCTCCTTGCGGCGGCGGTGCTTGAGGATGCCGGCCGCCTCCTCGATGAAGCCGCGGCGCTCCTCCGGGGTAGCGTGCAGGACGGCGTCGAGCTGGCCCTGGCCGACGATGACGTGCATCTCGCGGCCGAGACCGGAGTCGCTCAGCAGCTCCTGGACGTCGAGCAGCCGGCAGGCGCGGCCGTTGATCGCGTACTCGCTGCCGCCGTTGCGGAACAGGGTGCGCTTGATCGTCACCTCGGTGTACTCGATCGGCAGCGCGCCGTCGGTGTTGTCGATGGTGAGCGCGACCTCCGCGCGGCCGAGCGGGCCGCGGGTGGAGGTGCCGGCGAAGATGACGTCCTCCATCTTGCCGCCGCGGAGGGTCTTCGCGCC
This sequence comes from Rathayibacter sp. VKM Ac-2929, assembly GCF_022815495.1. Lineage (NCBI taxonomy): Bacteria > Bacillati > Actinomycetota > Actinomycetes > Micrococcales > Microbacteriaceae > Rathayibacter > Rathayibacter sp. VKM Ac-2929. The sequence continues at coordinate 703,721 of NZ_JALGRV010000002.1, read as the reverse complement.
CTGCTCCCCCATCACCCAGGCGAGAGCGTCGACGACGTTGCTCTTGCCCGAGCCGTTGGGCCCGACGACGCAGGTGACCCCGGGCTCGAAGGCGAACGTGGTCGGCTGCGCGAAGGACTTGAACCCCTTGAGGGTCAGGCTCTTCAGGTACACCCGGCCGCCTCGCTCCGCTCGAAAACGCTCCCTACGGTACTCGACGGGCTCCGTCGTGCCCCGGAACCGCGCGGTGCGGCCCGGCGGCGTGCACACTGGGGAGGTGACGAGCCCCACCGACCCCGCGCTCCGGATCCGCGAGCTGCCGATCCCCGAGCACCCGGGCGCCGGGGGCTGGGACGACTTCGTCACCCTCACCGCGATCGGCAACGCCGTCGAGGCCGAGGGCACCGGCACGGACGAGCTCGGCTTCCCCGCCGAGACGAACCTCGGCGAGTGGCGGCAGCAGGAGTTCGACCCGCGCCGCGCATTCCTCGCCGAGCTGGTGGACGCCGAGGGAGTCCGCGCGGTCGGCAGCGGCGAGCTGCACTGGAGCACCGAGGAGGGCGACGACGCGGCCTGGCTGGCGTTCTCCGTCCTCGCCGCGGAGCGCGGGCGCGGGGTCGGCTCCGCCCTGCTGGAGCGGCTGACGGCGGAGGCGCACGCGCTCGGGCGCACCGTGCTGCAGACCTGGACGGCGCACCGGGCCGACCGCTCGGGGCCGCGCCGGGCCGCGCGCTCCGGGGCGGGCTCCGTTCCGGCCGACGACCCCGGCGCGCGCTGGCTCGCCTCCCGCGGCTGGGTGCTGGAGCAGGTGGAGCGGGTCAGCGCGGTGCGGCTGCCGCTGGACCCCGTGCTCGCCGCGTCCCGGCGCCGCGGTGCCCTGGCGCACGCCGAGGGCTACGAGCTGCGGCACTGGAGCGGTGCGACGCCCGCGGAGCTCGTCGACGGGATGCTCGCCCTGCGCGCGAGCATGTCCGCGCAGGCGCCCACGGCCGGGCTGTCGGTGCCGGAGGAGACCTGGACCCGCGAGCGCCTCGAGGCGCACGACCGCGAGTCGACCGCCGGTGGACGGGTGGAGCTGACCTCGGTCGCCCTGCACGAGGACCGGCCGGTCGGCTACTGCACCGTCGACGTGCTGCCCGGCCGCGCGGCGCTCTGGGGCGCGACGCTCGTGCAGCCGGCGCACCGCGGGCACCGGCTCGGCATGCTGCTGAAGCTCGACGCGCTCGAGCACCTGGCCGCGGCCGATCCCGACTGCCGAGCCGTCTACACCTGGAACGCGGAGGAGAACCGGCCGATGCTCGCCGTCAACGAGGCCGTGGGGTTCCGGGCGATCGCCGTGGAGGGGCAGTGGCGGCTCGACGAGGTGGCGCCGTGATCCCGCTGGTGGAGCCGGGGCCGCCGCTGACCGCCGCCGAGCGCGAGCGCTTCGCCCGGCAGATCCGGCTGTCGCCGCTCGGCGAGCTCGGGCAGCGACGCCTGCGGAATGCGCGGGTGCTCGTCCTCGGCGCGGGCGGCATCGGCTCCCCGGTGATCACGGCGCTCGCCGCGGCCGGAGTCGGTCATCTCGGGATCGTCGACGGCGACGTCGTCGAGGCGTCGAATCTCGCGCGGCAGACGGCGCACGACGAGTCGTCGATCGGCTCGTCGAAGGCGGAGTCCGCGGCAGCGACCGCGCGGCGGCTCTCCCCCGGGATCGATGTGCAGGCCTTCCCCGTCTCCTTCACCGTTGCGAACGCCGACGCGCTCGTCGCCGGCTGGGACGTGGTGGTCGACGGCTTCGACACCTTCGGCTCGCGCTACCTCGCCTCCGACGCGACGACCCGGGCCGGGGTCCCGCACGTCTGGGGCTCGGCGCTCGGCTTCGACGGGCAGCTGTCCACGTTCTGGGCCGACGCGCCCGGGGGCGGAGTCACCCTGCGCGCCCTGCACCCCGGGGCCGAGGACGCGGCCGACAGCTGTGCGACGGTCGGGGTGCTCGGCTCGCTCTGCGCGGCGATCGGCTCGGCGATGGCGAGCGAGGTGGTCAAGCTCGTCACGGGCGTCGGCGAGCCGCTGTTCGGGCGGGTCGTCGTGCACGACGCGCTGGACAGCACCTGGAGCGAGCTGCCGCTGGCCCGCGCGGTGCCGCCGGTGGCTGTGGTGCTCGCCGTGGCCGGAGCGGTGACCGCCGACGAGCTGCGGGCGCGGCTCGCCGGGCCGACGCCGCCGACGGTCGTCGATCTGCGAGAGGACGACGAGGACCGCTCCGTCGCGATCCCCGGGGCCGTGCGGCTGCCGATGTCGCGGTTCGATCCGGCGCTGCTGCCCGCGGGGCCGCTGGTGCTGCACTGCGCCTCGGGAGTGCGCTCGCGGATCGCGGCCGACCGGGCGGCGGCGGCGGGGATCGCCTCCGACTCTCTGCTCGGCGGGATGGTGGGCTGGCGCTGATCCGGTCAGAGGTCCGATTCGCAGGTCTTCCGCGTTCCCTGTGCCGTCTCGCCGCGTGGCGCGGCCGACCGGAGCCGAGATCTCCTGCACAACGGACACGAGCCTGCAGAACGGCGAGGGCGCAGGGGTCAGCCGCCGGCGAAGGGCGGCAGGACGTCGACCGCGGCGCCGGCGGGCAGCGGCGTGGCGCGGTCGGTCGTCGAGACGCCGTCGACCAGGTAGCTGCAGCGGGCGAGGACGTCGGCCGCGGACGGCGCGGAGGCGACCAGCTCCGCCTCCAGGGCGGCCAGGTCGGCCACGCCGTCGAGCTCGTCGGAGGCGCGCCCGAGGGCGGCCTTCGCCGCGGCGAAGTAGCGGACGCGCACGCTCAGCCGCCGATCGCGCTCATGGTGCGCTCGGGCTGCACGAAACCGGCCCGGTTCATCTCGTGGCCGGCCGGCTTGGCCCACATCGCGCCGCGCCAGAGCTGGGCGACGTGATGGTCGTCGGCGCCGGAGCGCATCGCGCCGAGCAGGTCGGTCTCCTCGTTGGAGAAGAGGCAGCTGCGAACGCCGCCCTCGGCGGTGAGCCGGGTGCGGCGGCAGTCGCCGCAGAACGCCTCGGTGACGGAGGCGATGATGCCGACGGTGCCGAGCAGCTCGTCGGAGCCGATCGCGCGGACGTCGAAGAGCTCGGCGGGCGCGCCGTCGCGCGGCGCGGCGTTCGGCGTGAGGACGAAGCGCTCCGAGAGCAGGTCTCGGATCATCGCCGCCGTGATCATGGTGGAGCGGTCCCAGCCGTGGTCGGCGTCGAGGGCCATCTGCTCGATGAAGCGGAGCTGGTGCCCTCCGGCGAGCGCCCAGGCGAGCAGCTCGGGCGCCTCGTGGTCGTTGATCCCGGGCAGGAGCACGGCGTTGATCTTGGTCTGCTGGAGCCCGGCGGGGCCGAGCGCGTCGATGCCGGCGAGGACCCGGTCGAGGAAGGGGCGGCGGGTGACCTTCGCGAACGTCTCGGCGCAGATGGAGTCGAGCGAGACGTTCACCCGGTCCAGGCCCGCGTCAGCGAGGGACTGCGCGCGGCCGGAGAGGCCGATCGCGTTGGTGGTCAGCGAGATCTCGGGGCGCGGCTCGATCGCGGCGACGTCGCGGATGATGTCGACGAGGTCCTTGCGCAGCAACGGCTCGCCGCCGGTGAAGCGGATCTGGCGGACGCCGAACTGCTCGACGGCGATGCGGGCGAGGCGGACGATCTCCTCGCGGTTCAGCAGCGACGCGGGCGGCTGGAACGGCAGTCCCTCGGCCGGCATGCAGTAGGTGCAGCGGAGGTTGCAGCGATCGGTCAGCGAGATGCGCAGATCGTCGGCGACGCGGCCGTAGCTGTCGAGCAGCAGCGGGGTCTCGGGCCGCTCGGCCGGGAGGACCGCACCGCGTGGGCGGGGCCGGATGCCGGGGATCCCGAGTGCTGTGCTCATCCGGACAGACTACGCGCCGGATCCGGGCCGGAGCGGGCAAGATGGAGACGTCCCTGCCGCCGGTCAGGAACGCCTCCGCCCCGTCAGGAACGCCCCGCCCCGTCAGGAGCGCTTTCGCCGGCCAGGACCTCCGAGAGGACCCGATGACCTCGATCGATCTGCACGCCGCCCGCGTGCGCGCGCTGCTCTCGCCGCTGGCCACCCGCGGCGCCCGCGAGACGCTGACGCTCGCTCCCGCCGCCGTCGCCGCCGACCCGGGTGCGTACGACCGCCGCGTGCTCGCGCGCTCGGTCGACGCTCCGCTGGATCTGCCGCGCTTCGACAACTCGCAGATGGACGGCTTCGCGGTGCGCGCGGCGGACCTCGCCGCGGCGAGCGCCGGCAGCCCGGTCTCGCTGCCTGTAGCCGCGCCGATCCCGGCCGGCGACCGCGCTCCCCGGCACGAGGCGGGCACCGCGGTGCCGATCATGACGGGCTCGCCGCTGCCGGCCGGCGCCGACGCCGTCGTCGCGATCGAGACCGTCGACCCGCCGCGCTTCCCTGCCCCGGGCAGCACCGACGCCCAGGTCGCCTTCTCGCGCCCCGTCGTCGCGGCGGCCTTCGTCCGCGCCCGGGGCAGCGACGCGAGGCAGGGCGAGCTCGCGCTGCCCGCCGGCACCGTCCTCCGCGCCGCGCACTACGGGCTGCTCGCCTCGCTCGGCCTGACCGAGGTCGAGGTGCTCCCCCGCGTCCGCGTGCTGGTCGTGCCGACCGGGCACGAGATCCGCGCGGCCGGCTCGGAGCTCGAGGACGCCCAGATCTTCGACGCCAACGGCTCACTGCTGGCCGAGGCGGTCCGCGAGGCCGGTGGCCTGCCGATCGTGGTGCCCTGCGGCAGCGACCGGGCGGAGGACCTCCTCGCGCTCCTCGACGCGCACGCGGCCGAGGCCGACCTCGCGATCACCGTCGGCGGGGTCAGCGCCGGCGCCTACGAGGTCGTCCGCGACGCGCTCGGGGCGGCCGGCTCCGAGTTCGGCCACGTCGCCGTGCAGCCGGGCGGACCGCAGGGCCTGGGCCTGGTCCGGGTCCGCGACGACCTGCACCTGCCGATCGTCTCGCTGCCGGGCAACCCGGTCAGCGCCCTGGTCTCGTTCGAGCTGTTCCTGCGCCCCGTGCTCCGCTCCCTCGCCGGCCGGCTGCCGGCCGAGCGTCCCCGGCTGCGCGCGCGGCTGGCCACGCCGCTCGACTCCCCCGGGCATCTGCACCAGATCCGGCGCGGCACCCTCGACGACGAAGGGCTCGTGCACGCCGTCGGCGGGCCGAGCTCGCACCTGCTCGCGTCCTACGCTCGATCGAACGTGCTGATCCACGTCCCGATCGGGACCGAGCACGCCGCGACCGGAGACACGGTCGAGATCTGGAGGATCGATGACTGACACGACGGACACGACCGGAAGAGGCGGGACGGCCGACGGCACCGAGCTGACCCACGTCCGCGGCGACGGCGCCGTGCACATGGTCGACGTCGGCGGCAAGCAGGTCACCTCGCGGGTCGCGGTCGCGGAGGGGTTCGTCGAGACGACTCCCGACGTCGTCCGCCTCCTCGCGCAGGGCGAGCTGCCCAAGGGCGAGGCGCTCGGCGTCGCGCGCATCGCCGGGATCATGGGCGCCAAGGCCACCTCCGCGCTGATCCCGCTCTGCCACCCGCTGGTGCTCGACGGCGTCGACATCGACCTCGAGCCCGGCGACGACCGGGTCCGGATCGAGGCGCGCGTGCGCACGAGCGGCCGCACCGGCGTCGAGATGGAGGCGCTCACCGCGGTCAGCGTCGCCGCGCTCACGGTCTACGACATGATCAAGGCCGTCGACCGCGGCGCCGTCATCACCGGGATACGGGTCCTGGCGAAAGAGGGCGGCAGGAGCGGCTCGTGGAGCCGGTCGTGAGCCGCACCGCGGTCGCGGTGGTCGCCTCCACCCGCGCCGCCTCGGGCGTCTACGAGGACCGCACCGGTCCGGCGCTGCTCACCTGGTTCGAGAGCCGCGGCTGGAGCGGCCGCGTGGTCGTCGTCGCCGACGGCGACGCGGTGGGCGAGGCGATCTCCGATGCGCTCTCGGCCGGCATCGACGTGGTGATCACCACCGGCGGCACGGGCGTCGCACCGAGCGACGTCACTCCGGAGCAGACCGCGCCGCTGCTCGAGCGCGAGCTGCCCGGACTCGCCGAGGCGATCCGCGCGCGCGGGGCCGCTCACGTGCCCACCGCGGTACTCAGCCGTGGGCGCGCGGGAGTCAGCGGCCGGAGCGTCATCGTGAACCTGCCCGGCTCTCCCGGGGGCGTCCGCGACGGCATCGAGGTGCTGGAGCCGATCATCGGCCACGTGCTGGACCAGCTGGGCGGGGGCGATCATGTCCGCTGATCCCGTCGCCCTGGCCCGGATCGCCCGCGACCCCGTCACCGTCGACGAGTGCGAGCACGCCGTCGAGTCGCCGACCCACGGCGCCGTCGTCACCTTCGCCGGGATCGTCCGCGACCACGACGAGGGCCGCGGGGTGCTGCGCCTCTCCTACGAGGCGCACCCCGAGGCGCCTGCCGCACTGCTCGCCTCGGCCCGGCGGATCGTCGAGCGGTTCCCGGAGGTGCGCGTCGCCGCGGTGCACCGGGTCGGCGACCTCGTGGTCGGCGACCTCGCGCTCGCCTGCGCCGTCGCCTCCGCCCACCGCGCCGCGGCCTTCGAGGCCTGCGCGGCGCTGGTCGACGACATCAAGGCGACCGTGCCGATCTGGAAGGAGCAGTCGTTCGTCGACGGCAGCTCGGAGTGGGTCGCGTCGCTCGGCTGATCGGCCGCGGCGGGCTCGGAAACACGAGCGTCACACGTCTGGGGTTCACTGGGAGGAGCGCGCCGTCGGCGCACGGAGCGGAGGGCGCGGCATGGACCTGAACACGATCCAGCGCGTGCGCGTCGTCCGCGAGCGCGCCGACCTGGCCGCGATGGGTCCGCGCACCGCGGTGATCGGCGGCGGGTCCTGGGTGTTCTCGCTCCCGCACGACCACCTCGACGAGCTGCTCGACCTGCAGGGCTTCGGCTGGGAGCCGTACCGCGAGACGGCCGAGGGCCTCTCGATCGCGGCGACCTGCACGCTCGCCGAGCTGTCGGCGATGCCGGACGGCGGTCGGCCCGCGCACCCGCTCTTCTTCCAGTGCTGCACGGCACTGCTGGGCTCCTTCAAGATCTGGAACGTCGCGACGGTCGGCGGCAACATCGCCAACGCACTCCCGGCCGGGCCGATGATCAGCCTCACCGCGGCGCTCGACGCCGAGGCGCTCGTCTGGCGCGCGGACGGCTCCGACGCTCTCGTGCCGGTCGCCGAGCTGGTCACGGGCAACATGACGACCTCGCTCGGGCACGGCGACGTGATCCGCTCGATCGAGATCCCGCGCCGGGCGCTGGCGGCGCGGACGGCGTACCGGAAGATCGCGCTGTCGCCGCTCGGGCGCTCCGGCGCGCTCGTCATCGGCCGGGTGGACGCCGACGGGGAGGTCGTGGTCACGGTCACCGCCGCGACGATCCGGCCCGAGGTGCTGCGCTGGACGGCGCTCCCGACGGCCGAGGAGCTCGACGCCGCGCTCGGCGCGATCACGACCTGGTTCACCGACCCGCACGGCACGGCCGACTGGCGGCGCGCGGTGGTCGGCGTGCTGGCCGAGGAGATCCGCGACGAGCTGGGCGGAGCGGACCAGCCGGCGACGAGCGGCGAGACCACCCCGACCGCGGGAGGCGCCGCATGAGATTCACCGTCAACGGCGAACCGGTCGACGCGTCGCCCCGCCCCGGCCAGGTGCTGCGGACGCTGCTGCGCGACCACGAGCACTTCGAGGTCAAGAAGGGCTGCGACGCGGGCGACTGCGGCGCCTGCTCGGTGCTCGTCGACGGCACGCCCTTCCACTCCTGCCTCTACCCCGCGCACCGCATCGAGGGGCGCGAGGTCACCACCGCCGCGGGACTCGGCACTCCGGAGGAACCCGGCGCGGTGCAGCAGTCGTTCGTCGACCACGCCGCGTTCCAGTGCGGCTTCTGCACCGCGGGCATGGTCGTCACCGCGAGCGCCCTCCAGGGGGCGCGGGAGGGGGACCTCCCCCGCCTGATGAAGGGAAACCTCTGCCGCTGCACCGGCTACCGGCCGATCCGCGAGGCGGTGTCCGAGCACGTCTGCGCGCCGCCCACCGGGCTGACCCCCGTGCGGCGCACCGGGCGCACCTCCGCCGATGAGTCACGGGTGGGCCGCTCGCTCGGCGCCCCCGCCGGCCGCCGCATCGTCTCCGGCCAGGAGCCGTACACGCTCGACGTCGCCGTGCCCGGGCTGCTGCACCTCAAGGTGCTGCAGAGCCCGCACGCACACGCCCGCATCCTCTCGATGGACACCGCGGTCGCCGCGACGATGCCCGGCGTCGTGGCCGTGCTGACCGCCGCGGACGTGCCGGACATCCTCTACTCCACCGCGCGGCACGAGTCGCGGCTGGACGACCCCGACGACACCCGGATGCTCGACACCGTCGTGCGCTTCCGCGGCCAGCGCGTCGCGGTCGTCGTCGCCGAGTCGGTCGGAGTGGCCGAGGCCGCCTGCCGCGCGATCGAGGTCGAGTACGAGCTGCTGCCCGCGGTCTTCGACCCGGAGGAGGCGCGCGCGCCCGGTGCCCCGCTCCTGCACGCGGACAAGGACCCGATCGCCTCGCGAATCGCCGACCCCGGCTCGAACGTGGTCGCCGAGCTGCACGGCGAGTACGGCGACGTCGCGGCCGGCCTCGCCGAGGCGGACGTCGTCGTCGAGGGGCGGTGGACCACCTCCCGCGTCGCGCACACCGCGCTGGAGACGCACGGCACGATCGGCTGGCTCGAGGGCGACGAGCTGGTGCTGCGCACCTCCACCCAGGTGCCGTTCCTGGTCCGCGACGAGATCGCGCGGATCTTCGACCGCGACCCCGCGACCGTGCGGGTCTTCACCGCGCGGGTCGGCGGCGGCTTCGGCGGCAAGCAGGAGATCCTCACCGAGGACGTCGTCGCGCTGGCCGTGCTGGCGACCGGGCGGCCGGTGCAGTTCGAGTTCACCCGCTCCGACGAGTTCACGATGGCGCCCTGCCGGCACCCGATGCGGGTCGACGTCACGCTCGGCGCGCGCCGCGACGGGACGCTGACCGCGCTGAGCGTCGACGTGCTCTCGGACACCGGCGCCTACGGCAACCACTGCCCCGGGGTGATGTTCCACGGCACGTCGGAGTCGGTCGCGACCTACACGGCGCCGAACAAGCGCGTCGACGCGCAGGCGGTCTACACGAACAACCTGCCCTCGGGCGCGTTCCGCGGCTACGGCCTCGGCCAGGTGATCTTCGGCATCGAGTCCGCGATGGACGAGCTCGCTGGCGAGCTCGGCATCGACCCGTTCGAGCTGCGGCGGATCAACGCGGTGAAGCCGGGCGAGCCGCTCGTCGTGACCCATGTGGAGGGCGACGACATCGGCTTCGCCTCCTACGGGCTCGACCAGTGCCTCGATCTCGCGGAGGCGGCGCTCGACCGCGCGACGGGCGCGCCGGCTCCGGAGGGACCGGGCTGGAGCACCGGGCGCGGCATGGCGGTCGCGATGATCGCGACGCTGCCTCCGCGCGGCCACTTCTCGGAGGCGACCGTGTCGGTCGACGCCGACGGCGTTCTGACGATCGGAGTGGGCACCGCGGAGTTCGGGAACGGGACGACGACCGTGCACACGCAGCTCGTCGCGAGTGCGTTCGGCGCCTCGGCGGACCGGGTGCGGATCCGCCAGTCGGACACCGCCGCGGCCCGGTACGACACCGGCGCGTTCGGCTCCGCGGGGACGGTCGTCGCCGGCAAGGCCGTGTACAGCGCGGCGCTGCGGCTCCTCGCCGATCTGCGCTCGCTGGCGAAGCGGCTCACCGGTCACGACGGCAGCGAGTTCGAGCCGGACGACGAGGGGCTCCTCGCCGCCGATGGGACCCGGGTGAGCTACGCGGACCTGGTGCTCGCGGCCGGCGGACCGGTGTCGGCGACCGGAAGCGAGGACGGCGCGCAGCGCTCGCTCGCCTTCAACGTGCAGGGCTTCCGCGTCGCGGTGCACGCGCCGACCGGCGAGGTGCGGATCCTGCAGTCGGTGCAGGCGGTCGACGCGGGCTTCGTGATCAATCCGGCGCAGCTCCGCGGGCAGGTCGAGGGCGGCGTCGCCCAGGCGATCGGCTCGGCGCTGTACGAGGAGGTGATCCTCGACGGCGAGGGCACCGTGACCACGGCGATCCTGCGGAACTACCACATCCCGCAGATGGCCGACGTGCCGCCGACCGAGGTCTACTTCGCCGACACGGCCGACGAGCTGGGCCCGTTCGGCGCGAAATCGATGAGCGAGGCGCCCTACAACCCGGTGGCGCCCGCCCTCGCCAACGCCGTCCGCGACGCCGTCGGCGTCCGGCCGCACGCCCTGCCCGTCTCCCGCGACCGCGTCTGGCGCCTGCTCCACCCCGACGCGCCCCCCGTGCCGACGGTCGATGCAGGCGCGCCCCCCGGCTGACCCGAGCGGCGGCCGTGGCCAGGGCCGCCCGTGCTGGTCGAGTAGCCCTGCAGGGGCGTATCGAGACCCACCACCGCCAGCACGCGGTGTCTGCAGACCGCCCCACGGACGACCGTGGATCTCGAGACGCCCGCTTCGCGGCCTACTCGATCAGCAAGAACGGGCGGGCCGCCGCACGGGTCGCTCCCTCAGCGGCGGAGGGTGGTCCGCAATCCGGGCCGTGCTCAGTCAGACGCGCGCCGCCAGCTCCGCGCTCGCGCGGGCGACCTCGCGGGCGATCGCGTCCTCGTCCGCGGAGACGAGGTGCCCGTCCGCGACCACGGGCCGCCCGTTCACGAGCAGCAGCGTCAGCGGCGGCTGCGCGCCGAGCGCGAGGGCCGCGACCGGATCGGCGATGCCGGCGTGCTCGACCCCGTCGATCCGCCACAGCGCCAGGTCGGCGAGCTTGCCCACCTCGATCGAGCCGATCTCGTCCTGGCGGCCGAGCACGCGCGCGCCGCCGATCGTCGCGATCGAGAGCGCCTGCCGCGCGCCCATCCGGTCTGCGCCGGCGCGGAGCCGGTTCATCAGCACGGCCGCGCGGATCTCGGAGCCCAGCTGCCCGGACTCGTTCGACGCCGCGCCGTCCACGCCGAGCCCGACCGGAGCCCCGGCCGCCAGCAGTTGCGGGATCGGCGCGATGCCCGCCGCGAGCCGCGCATTCGAGGACGGGCAGTGCGCGACTCCGGTGCCCGTGGCGGCGAACTTCGCGATCGCGTCGTCGTCGAGGTGCACGCCGTGCGCCATCCAGACGTCGTCGCCGAGCCAGCCGAGCGACTCGAGGTAGTCCGTGGGCGACATCCCGAAGGTCTCGCGGGTGTAAGCGTCCTCCTCGACCGTTTCGGAGCCGTGGGTGTGCAGCCGCACGCCGAGCTGCCGAGCGAGGACCGTCGACTCGCGCAGCAGGTCCGGGGTCACCGAGAACGGCGAGCACGGCGCGATCGCGACGCGCACCATCGCCTCGAAGGAGGCGTCGTGGTAGCGCTCGACGGCCTCGCCGCTCGCCTGCAGCGCCGCCGCGGTCGTCTCGACCGCGAAGTCCGGCGGCAGCCCGCCCTGCGACTCGCCGAGGTCCATCGAGCCCCGCGTCGCGTGCAGGCGCAGCCCGAGCGTCGAGGCGGCGTCCACGATCCCGCCCACGATGTCGCCGGACCCGCGCGGGAAGACGTAGTGGTGATCACCGACGGTGCTGCAGCCCGAGCGGGCGAGCACCCCCATCGCACCGAGCGAGGCGGACCGGGTCAGATCGGCGTCGATCCGCGACCAGGCCGGGTACAGCGCGACGAGCCAGTCGAAGAGGATCGAGTCCTGCGCCCAGCCGCGGGTCAGCCACTGGTACAGGTGGTGGTGGGTGTTGACGAGCCCCGGGGTCAGCAGGTGGCCGCGGCCGTCGACCCGGGTGAGCACGACCGGCTCCGCGGACGGGAGCCCGGTCGGCGCCCGGCCGTCCAGGGCCCAGGCGGGCGGCTCCCCCGCGCCGACGGCGACGATCCGCCGGTCGTCGACGACCACGTGGCCGCCGGGGTGCTCGGCCCCGGCGGCGTCGACGGTGGCGACGTGGGCTCCGGTGATGACGTGACGCTGCATCCCCCCAGAATGCCAGCGCGGTGTTTCGCTGCGGTTTCCATCGGAGGATCCGCACCCCGGAGCGGAGCGCGCCCGCCCCTCAGCGCATCCGCCCTCGGTACCGACCTCTAGCTCGAGGCGTGGATCGGACCCGACCGCCCCGCCAGCGGCGCCCCGGATGCCCCGGCGCGCACCGCCAGCACCTCCGCGAGGATCGAGACCGCCGTCTCCTCCGGCGTCGACGCGCCGATGTCCAGGCCGATCGGCGAGTGCAGCCGGGCGAGCGACTCCTCCGCCACCCCGGCCTCGCGCAGCAGCCGCAGCCGCCGCTCGTGCGTGCGCCGCGAGCCCATCGCGCCGATGTAGGCGGCCGGCAGGGTCAGCGCCGTCTCGAGCAGCGGCACGTCGAATTTCTCGTCGTGGGTGAGCACCGCGATCACCGTGCGCTCATCCACCTCCGTCGCCGCGAGGTAGTCGGACGGCCAGTCGACCACGACCTCGTCGGCGCCCGGGAACCGCTCCGCCGTCGCGAAGACCGGTCGCGCGTCGCAGACCGTCACGCGGTAGCCGAGCAGCGCCCCGGCCGCGCAGAGCGCCGCGGAGAAGTCGACGGCGCCGAAGATCAGCAGACGCGGCTTCTCGGCACTCACGACGTAGGTCACCTCGAGCTCGGTGCCCTGGCAGGCGATCTCCACCGTCGCCGAGCGGCCCGAGGCCAGGCGCGCGGCCCGCTCGGCGAGGATCCGGCGCACCGTGTCCTCGTCCAGCGACGGTCCCACCACGTCCTGAGCGCGGGTCGCGCCCGTCAGCACCAGGCCGACGAGCTCGGCCGGCCCGCCGACGATCATCGCCAGTCCCGCCGGCCGCCCGGCCCGCGCGGCCCGCAGTTCGGCCAGCACGGCCCCCGAGCTCGCGTCGACGACGTGGCCGAAGACCCGCAGCTGCCCGCCGCAGGAGAGACCGGCCGCGAAGGCCGCCTCGTCGTCGAAGCCGAAGTGCTCCGAGCCGGAGCCGCCGGAGCCGAGCACCTCCTGCGCGAGCGCGTAGGCCTGGGCCTCGACGCAGCCGCCCGAGATCGAGCCGATGGCGCTGCCGGCCGCGTCGACCGCCATCGAGGAGCCGAGGGCACGCGGCGCCGAGCCGAAGACGTGCGTGACGGTGACCACGGCGACGCTCTCGCCCGCCTCGACGCGCGCGAGGAGCGGTACGGCGAGTTCGAGCACGGCGGCCTCCGACGTCGACGGGCGGGAGGGCGCGGAGCCGGGTCGTGCGGCCGGCGGGCGCTCACACGCGGGAAACATGCCGAGTATATGGTCGAACCCATGCCCGACGACTCCCCCTCGCTCGACCTCGTGATCCGCTCCTCCGCCGTCCTCACCGAGAACGGGACGCGGCCCGCCAGCGTCGCCGTCGCGGGCGGCCTCATCGTCGCCGTCGGCGACATCGACGCGCCCTGGAAGACCCTGGAGGAGGTCGTCCTCCCCGCCGGTCAGGTGCTGCTGCCGGGGATCGTCGACACGCACGTGCACGTGAACGAGCCCGGCCGCACCGAGTGGGAGGGCTTCGCCTCCGCCACCCGCGCTGCCGCCGCGGGCGGGGTCACCACGATCATCGACATGCCCCTGAACTCGATCCCGCCGACCACCACCGTCGCGGGGCTGGACGCCAAGAAGGCCGCGGCCGGTCCGCAGGCGCTCGTCGACGTCGGCTTCTGGGGCGGGGCGATCCCGGAGAACCTCGGCACCCTCCGCGCGCTGCACGACGCGGGCGTCTTCGGCTTCAAGTGCTTCCTCTCGCCGAGCGGCGTCGACGAGTTCCCGCACCTCAGCACCGAGCAGCTGTTCGAGGCGATGGCCGAGATCGCCGCGTTCGACGGCCTGCTGATCGTGCACGCCGAGGACCCGGACGAGCTCGAGGCGAGCGCGAACAGCGGCGGCACCTCCTACGACGCCTTCGTCGACTCCCGGCCGCCCGCCTCCGAGAACTCGGCGATCGCGAGCGTGATCCAGGCCGTCCGCGAGACGGGCGGGCGGGCGCACATCCTGCACCTGTCCTCTGCCGAGGCGCTGCCGCTGCTGCGCGAGGCGAAGGCCGAGGGGCTGCGGATCACCGCGGAGACCTGCCCGCATTACCTCACCTTCGATGCGGAGACGATCCCCGACGGCGGCACGCAGTTCAAGTGCTGCCCGCCGATCCGGGACGAGCGCAACCGCGAGCTGCTCTGGAAGGGACTGCTCGACGGCACGATCGACCTGATCGCCTCCGATCACTCCCCCGCCACGGCCGAGCTCAAGTTCGCGCACGACGGCGACTTCGGCCTCGCCTGGGGCGGCATCTCGGGGCTCGAGCTGAGCTTCCGCGCGGTCTGGACGGGCGCGCGCGAGCGCGGGATCCCGCTGGAGCAGGTCGTCGCCTGGATGTCGACGGCGACCGCCGCCTTCGCCGGGCTCGGGCAGAAGGGGCTGCTGCGGGCCGGCGCCGACGCCGACCTGGTCGCGTTCGAGCCGGAGGCCGCGTCGCCGGTGGACGTCGACGCGCTCTCGCACAAGAACAAGGTCTCCGCCTACGACGGCCGCGTGCTGCGCGGCGCCGTCGCGGCGACGTGGATCGGCGGAATCCGGGTCACGGGCGAGACCTCGGCGCCGGTCGGCCGGCTGCTCGAGCGGCCCTGAGCCGTCACCGGCAGCGGAGTCGCAGTGACGAGGCCGGGCCGCGTGTTCCGGTCACGTTTCCGCCGTGTGAACTCCCGCGGTTCCGGGCGCGGTTCCGGGCGGATCGCACAAGACTCGGGTGAGGCGGGCGCCGGACGCTGAGTGCTCCGCCGGTGCGACGGCGGCTCCGCGCGCGGCATCCTGGCAGACGGGCACCGCCCGGCCGCGGCCGCGGACTCCGCGCACCGCCACGAACCACCGAACGCGAACAGGAGCGGACATGTCGATCATCCTCGGAGACCACCAGTACGGGAAGGCCGAGAACCGCGTCGTCCGGATCTACCGCGACAGCCCCCGGCACGAGATCCACGACGTGAACGTCTCGACCGCCCTGCGCGGCGACTTCGCGGCCGCGCACCTGACCGGTGACCAGTCCGCGGTCCTCCCCACCGACACCCAGAAGCAGACCGCCTACTCCTTCGCCAAGGAGAAGGGGCTGCGCTCGATCGAGGCGTACGGCCTCGAGCTGGCCCGGCACTTCGTCGACGGCACCGCGACCGTGCACGGCGCGCGGATCGAGATCGAGGAGTTCGCCTGGGAGCGCGTCCTGGTCGACGGCGCCGAGCACGACCACACCTGGGTCCGCAAGGGCCAGGAGGTGCGCATCGCCTCCGTCACCGTCGAGGGCACCGGCGACGCGCAGCAGGTCTGGATCACCGGCGGCTTCAAGGACCTGACGATCCTCAAGTCCACCGGCTCGGAGTTCCACGGCTTCCTCACCGACCCGTACACGGTGCTCCCGCCCACCCGGGACCGCGTGATGGCGACCTCGCTGGTCGCGAAGTGGCGCTTCGCCCTCAGCGACGAGGAGATCGCCGCGAGCGACTGGGAGGCCGTCTACGCCGGAGTGAAGGCATTGATGATCAGCCGCTTCGCCACCGTGCACTCGCTCGCCCTGCAGCAGACGCTCTTCGAGATGGGCAAGGCGGTGCTGGAGGAGTTCCCGCAGATCGTCGAGGTGCGCCTCTCGGCCCCGAACAAGCACCACTTCCTCTACGACCTCTCGCCCTTCGGCGTGGAGAACGACAACGAGGTCTACCACGCCGCCGACCGGCCGTACGGGCTGATCCAGGCCGCCGTCACCCGCGACGACGCGCCGGACGCCGGGCCCGCCTGGTACGCGTACTCGGGACTGGTGTGAGCGGAGGGTCCGGTCCGGGCGCAGGCCCGCGCGGCGTGCACCGCGGCCACGTCCTGCACGTGGCCGGCCGGCCCACCGTCGAGACGGCCGCCGACGCGCTGGTCTCGATCCCCGACGGCGCGCTCGTCGTCGGCGACACCGGGACGATCCTCTGGGTCGGACCGCACGCGGCCCTCCCCCGCGACTACGCGGACTGGCCGGTCACCGGCGACGCGGGCGCGTTCCTCCTGCCGGGCTTCGTCGACACGCACCTGCACTTCCCGCAGACGTACTCGACCGACGCGTTCGGCGGCGGGCAGCTGCTGGAGTGGCTGGACACGGCGATCTTCCCGGCGGAGTCGCGGCTGGCCGACGAGGAGTTCGCGAGCCGCATCGCACGCGCCTTCACCCGCCGCCGGGTGAGCGCCGGGACGACCGCGGCGATGGTCTTCGGCTCGGCGTTCCCGCACGCGCAGGACGCGCTGTTCGAGCGGAGTGTCGCGGCGGGCCTGCGCACGGTGTCGGGTCGCGGACTGCAGACGGTCGGGCCGCCGTCCGCCGCGGCGCTGCTGACCGGCGAGGACGAGGCGCTCGCGCTCGTCGCCGAGGAGATCGACCGCTGGCACGCGGTCGACACCGGCGACCCCTCGACGGCGCTGCAGCAGGTCGCGATCGTGCCGCGCTTCTCGCTGTCGGTGACGCCGACGACGCTCGCCGGGCTCGGCGAGCTCTACGACGGTGTGCGCGACCGCGGCGTGTACGTGCACAGCCACCTCAACGAGAACGACCGGCCGGGCGACGGCGAGATCGCGGCGGTCCGGGCGAGCTTCGGCACCCGCAGCTACCTGGACACCTACGACGGGCTGTTCCTGCCCGGCTCGCAGCGCGGCGGCTCGTCCCTGCTCGGTCGCCGCACGATCCTCGCGCACGCCGTGCACTGCCAGGACGCCGAGCTGCACCGGATGGCCGCGACCGGCACCTCGATCGCGCACTGCCCGACCTCGCAGCAGTTCCTCGGCTCGGGGACGATGCCGTGGCGGCGCACCGCGGCGGCGGGCGTGACCATCGCGCTCGGCAGCGACATCGGCGCCGGCGACGAGTGGCTGCTCGCGCGGGTGGCGAACGACACCTTCAAGGTGCACCTGTCGGAGGAGGGCGACGCGTCGATCGCGCTGCACCCGGCCCAGCTGCTCTTCACCGCGACGCTGGCCGGCGCGCGGGCGCTGGACATGGAGGAGCGCTTCGGCAACTTCGACCTCGGCAAGGACGCGGACTTCCTCCGCATCGAGCCCGACCGCTGGGAGCCGCTCGCGGAGGTGCTCGCCCTCGGCGTCCGCGCCGACGACCCGGAGGAGGCGACGGCCCAGCTGCTGTTCGCCCTGCTCCTGGGCCTGCGCGAGCCCGCCATCGCGGCGGTCCACGTGCAGGGCCGCCGCGTCGTCGCTCCGTCCCTGTAGCCCCGGGCTTCATGGTGGTCGAGGAGCTCCGGAGGGGCGTCTCGAGACCCACCCGTCCGAACTGTGGGTGGATCTCGATACGCGCGCTGTGCGCGCTACTCGACCAGCGAAGGAAGCGCCTGCGCCCACGCATCATGCTGGTCGAACAGCCCCGCAGGGCCCCTTTCATGCTGGTCGAGTAGCCCCGCCAGGGGCGTATCGAGACCCACGCGCGCAGACGACGGTGGATCTCGATACGCGTGCTGCGCGCGCTACTCGATCGACATGGTTTGCTCAGCGCAGCCGCAGCGCCAGGAAGAGGTCGGCGCGGTCCGACGTGTTCGAGAGGTCGCGCTGCGTCAGCTCCTCCACCCGGGCGATGCGGTAGCGCACCGTGTTGAGGTGCAGGTGCGTCTGCTCGGCCGCGCGCACCCAGGAGCCGCCGCAGTCGAGGAACGCCGACAGAGTCGCCACCAGCTGCGAGTTGTAGCGCGCGTCGTGCTCGATCAGCCGGCCCAGCACCAGCTCGACGAACACCGCGCGCAGGTGGTCCGGCACCGCGCTCAGCAGCTGCACCGCCGAAGTCACCTCGCCGGCTGTCCCGATCCGCACCGGCGACGCGTCGCCCGGCGCGGACGGCAGCCGCAGCGCGTAGCGCGCCGACCGCAGCGCCCCGCCGAGCGCGGCCAGCGGACTCGGCGCGCTCACTCCGACCCGCAGCACCGCGCCGTCCAACGCCGCACCGGCCCGGCGCAGCGCCGCGGTCACGACGGCCAGGGCTTCGTCGTCCGCCACCGGGACCAGCGCCACCGCTCCGTCGGCATCGCGCCCCACCACGGCCCGCCCCAGGTGCGCCACCGCATCCGTGAGCACCGAGCGCGCGAGCTCGCCGTCGCCGTCCGCCGCGGCCGCCAGCACCGCGAAGCGCTCGACGCCGCCGAGGCCCAGCTGGCGGAGGTAGACCGTGGTCTCGGGCTGCTCGCTGTCCTCCTCGATCAGCTCGAGCAGCCGGTCGACGAGCGCCGCGTCGGCGAGCAGGGCCGCCTCGCGCTGCAGCCGGTAGAGCCCGATGACGCCGGTCAGCTCGGTGATCGCGTCGAGCAGCGAGGGGTGCCACTCGTTCCAGTCGCCGGCGACGACGACGAACCAGGAGGCGGCGCGGTGCTCCTCCGCTCCCGCGACGGCGAGGATCGACAGCACTCCTCCGTGCGCGTCCGGCACCGTCACCGGAGTGCGGCGCGACGTGAGGGCGGCGTGCACGACGCGGTCGACCTCGTCGGCGCTCAGCGGGTCCGCGGACGCGGCGGCGGAGCGCCCGGTCGCGGTCAGCACCCGCACCGGCCTCCCGAGCTCGGTCGAGGTGCGGGCGATCAGCTCGTCGAGCAGCTGCCCGCGGTAGACCTCGGTCAGCAGCTGCCGCTGGCGCGCGAGCCCGGCGGTCAGCCGCGCGACCCGGTCGCCCGCCAGCGCATTGGAGAGGTGCGCGGTGATCGCGGCGAAGGACACGTCGGCCGGCACGGCGAACAGCGCGACGCCGTGCGCGCGGCAGGCGGCGACAAGGTCGTCGGGCACGAAGCCCAGGAGCCCCTCGCCGGCCAGCAGCGCGACGGCGCCGGAGGAGGCGACCGCGGACACGAAGGTCTCGCTGTCCTCGGCCGTGCGCCGCCACATCATGCCGGTGAGCACGAGCTGGTCGCGCGCCAGGTAGCGGCGCGGGTCGAGCAGATCGGTGGTGAAGGTCCAGTTCACCTCGCGAGCGAGCGCCTCCTCGGTGGTGTGCACGGCGCGGATCCGCAGTGTCGGCGCGTCGAGGAGCTCCCGGAGCTGCACGCTCAGCTCCCCCGGTAGGTCGAGTAGGCGAACGGGCTCAGCAGCAGCGGGATGTGGAAGTGCGCGGCCGTGTCCTCGAGGCGGAACGCGACGACCACCTCGGGGTAGAACGACGCGGTGCCCGAGCGCTCGAAGTACACGGCGGTGTCGAAGACGACCCGGTAGATCCCCGCGGGCAGCTCGACCGGACCGAACTCGGCGACGCGGCCGTCGGCGTCGGTCCGCGCGGTCGCGATCAGCTCCCAGCCGGATCCTCGTCGCGCCTCGAGCGCGACCGGCACGTCCTGCGCCGGCCGGCCGAGCACGGCGTCGAGCACGTGCGTCGTGACGTGGCTGCGGTGCGCGCTCATCGAGCCGCCTCCGCGACGGCGCCGGTCTCGGGTCCGAGCGCGCGCACCCGCAGCACCGTGATCTCGCGCAGCTGGTCGGCGACGATCCCGCGCTCGGTGTCCTCGTCGAGGCCGAGCCGGCGCTCCAGCTCGGCGACGATCTCGGCCCGGTCGCGCCCGGCCGCGCGGATGAGGAACACCCGCCCGAACCGCTCCTCGTAGGCCCGGTTGCCGGCCAGCAGCCGCTCGGCCAGCGCCTCGTCCGGCGAGAGGCTCGACGCCTGCTCGGCGGCGGAGAAGTCGGAGGAGCGTCCGGTCCCCGCGTGCCGCTCGCCGATCCGGGGGTGGTCGGCCAGCGCCGCCTCCACCTCGTCGGCGGTCAGCGTGCGCGCGCTCGCGTCGGCCGCGGCGGCGAGAGCCCCGGTCGAGGCGTAGGGCGCGCCCGCGGCGACCTCATCGGCCCAGCGCGGGACGGCGAGGCACGCCAGCAGCGCGTCGCGGAGGGGGGTGGGGTCGGTCATGCGGTCTCCTCGTCGGCCCGGGTGTGCGGCACGATGGTCGGATGGACGTGGTGGGGGTGGTGCTCGCCGCGGGTGCCGGCCGCCGGGCGGGCGGGCCGAAGGCGCTGCGGGTCGATGCGGAGGGCGTGAGCTGGGTCGAGCGTGCCGTGGCGCGACTCGAGGACGCGGGTTGCGGGAGCGTGCTGGTCGTGCTCGGCGCTGAGGCCGACGAGGCGCGCCCCTTGGTGCCCGAACGAGCGGCGGTCGTCGTCGCGGAGGACTGGGCCGAGGGACTGTCCGCTTCCCTGCGCACCGGGCTGCGCGCCGCGCACGGTGACGCCGCCCTGGTGACGCTCGTCGATCTGCCGGACGAACCCGCCGCGGTCGGCGAGCGCGTCCTCCGCGACTCCCCCGTCGGCCCGTCGGTGCTCGCCCGCGCGACCTACCGCGGTCGCCCCGGTCATCCCGTGCTGCTGGGCAGCGCGCACTGGCGGCCGCTCGCGGCAACGCTCACCGGCGACTCCGGCGCCCGCGACTACCTCGCGCGGCACGGCGCCCTCGCGGTGGAGTGCGGCGATCTCTCCTCGGGGGCCGACCGCGACGGACCCGGCTGACGCGGTCATCCGAGCCCGCTCACGTCGAGCGCGTCGCGCAGCGCGCGCCAGGCGAGCGCCGCGCAGACCGAGCGCACCGGGTTCGCGGCGACCAGCAGCAGCGCCGCCTCGTCGCCGAGCGCTTGGCCCGCCGGGCCGTCGGGATCCGCCCCGCGACCGGACACCGCGTCGTGCGCCGCCATCGCGTCGAGGAAGGCGGCGACGCGCCCGCGGGCAGTGACCGCGTCGAGCCCGTCGAGCTCGTCCGCGAGCAGCGACGCGGAGCCCTGCGACACCTCGCAGCCGCGCCCGCTCCAGCTGATCGCCAGCGCCGTCGCGTCTCCGGAGACCCGGACCTCGATCCGGTCGCCGCAGGTCGGCGTGAGCAGCTCGGCCCGGCCGAGCACCCCGGCCGGCATCGCGTCGTCGCGCCCGACCGGGTGCCGCGCGTGCGCCCGGATCAGCTCGGCCGCCTCGGCGCTCACGGCCGCTCTTCCAACTCGGCCAGCTCGGCGTACAGGGTGCTGATGCCCGCGATCCGCTCGCGCGACTCGCGCGGCACGGCGCCGAGCACCCCGGCGGCCAGCACGGCGACCGCGCTCATCGCCGCCGCGTAGCTGTCGAAGGCCGTCTCGCTGTCGACGGGGCACTCCAGCCAGACCGCGCAGCGGTCGGCGAACCGCCGCGCGTGCGCGTCGGCGAGCAGCACGACCGGCACCCCGTGCGCGGCCAGCACCTCGACGACGACCGCGAAGGAGGCGGGCCGCCGCCGGAAGCCGACCAGCACCACCGCGTCCTCCGCACCGAGCCCGGCGATCTCCTCGCCGAGCGACTGCCCGGGCTGCGGCGCGATCCGCACTCGGGCGCGCGCCTGGGCGAGCTGCTGGCGCAGGTGCAGCGCGACCGGGTAGCTGTTGCGCAGGCCGATCACGACGACCTCGCGGGCGCCGGAGAGCAGCCGGACGGACTCCTCGAGCCGCCCGTCGGCGAAGGTCGTGGCGAGGCGGCGGAGGTTCGCGTGCTCGCTCTGGAGGTGCGCGGCGAGCGCGTCGGCGGGGGCTCCGGCCGAGGCCGGGCCGACGGGGACCCCGGAGCTGCGCAGCGCGCGGGCGTGCTCGCGCACCTCCTGCGAGTTGGAGAAGCCCAGGCGGCGGAAGAGCCGCGAGACCGTGGCCTTCGACACCCCGCTGTGCTGCGCGAGCTCGGTGGCGGTGTAGCTGGCGAGGTCGCCGAGATGGTCGAGGATGAAGTCGGCCGCGCGCTGTTCCTGCCGCGAGAGCGAGGCGTAGCCCGCGTCGATCCGACGGCCGATGCTCGGTGCGGAGGCCTCGGCGCGGTGCTCGGAGATCGGCGCCGAGGCGGTCACACCCGTCCTGCCCGCGCCTCGGCGAACGCGTGCACCGCCGCCTCGAAGGCGTCCAGTGCCGTCGCCACGTCGGCCTCGGTCACGTTCTCCTCCGGGTGGTGGCTGACGCCGCCCTCGCAGCGGACGAAGAGCATCGCGTACTCGGTGAGGTCGGCGATCGCCATCGCGTCGTGCCCGGCCTTCGAGAACAGCACCATCGGCTCCTCGTCGCCGGTCGCGCGGATGCCGGCGCGGACCACGTCCTGCAGCCAGTCGGCCGCGACGACGGCGGGCGCCCCGTGCGTCTCCTCGACGGTCAGCGCGAGCCGGCGGCGGCGGGCCGTCTCCGACATCGCGTGCTCGATCCCGTCCCAGACGGTGTCGCGGACGTCGTCGAACTCGGCCCGCAGGTCGAGCGAGAACTCCACCCGGCCCGGGATCACGTTGACCGCGCCGGGGAACGCCTCCAGGCGGCCGACGGTGGCGATCGCCCCGTGCTCGCGGGCGATGCGCTCGACGGCGAGCACGGCCTCGGCGGCCCCGGTCAGCGCGTCGCGGCGGCGGTCGAACGGCACGCCCCCCGCGTGCCCGGCCTTGCCGGTGAGGGTCAGCGCGAAGCGGCGGGCGCCGGCGATGGAGGAGACGACGCCGAGGGCGCGGTCCGCCTCCTCGAGGTACGGGCCCTGCTCGATGTGCGTCTCGAGATAGGCGAGGACGTCGGCGGCGTCGCGCGCCGCGGTCGAGATGCGCGAGGGGTCGAGGCCGAACTCGTGGAACGCCTCGACGAGGGTCGTGCCGTGCGCGTCCTCCAGCTCCCACCAGTGCTCGTCCCAGGTGCCGGCGACCGCGCGGGAGCCGAGCAGGGCCGTGCCGAAGCGGGTGCCCTCCTCGTCGCCGAACGCGACGACCTCGACGGCGAACGGCAGCCGGGTCCTAGCCGCGTTCAACCGGGAGACGACCGCGATCGCGAGCATCACGCCGAGGATCCCGTCGTAGCGCCCCGCATCGGGCACGGTGTCCAGGTGCGAGCCCAGCAGCAGCGCGGGCAGTCCGGGCGTGGCGCCCTCGTAGCGGCCGCACTGGTTGCCGGCCGCGTCCTGCCAGGTGCGCATGCCGGCGTCCTCCATCCAGCGCGCGGCCATCGCGTTGACGCGGGCGTGCTCCGGAGAGAGGTAGACGCGCTCGATCGCGCCGCGGGTGCTCGACACCGCGGCGAGCTCGTCGCAGCGCGCCATGATCGCGGCGGCGTCGACGACGCTCACGCCGCGCCTCCCCGTGCGGAGTCGTAGACGCCGTAGGCGCCCGCGACGCCGCCGCCCGGAGCGACGGTCGCGCCCGCGCGGCGCAGGACCGCCTCGAGCGCGGCGAGGGTGGTCAGCACCGTGTCCTGGCGCGCGTTGTAGCCCATCGTGCCGATCCGCCAGACCTTGCCGTGCAGCGGCCCGAAGGAGGTGCCGATCTCGATGCCGAAGTCCTCCAGCATCGCGCCGCGCACCGCATCGCCGTTCACGCCGTCCGGGATGTGCACTGCGACGACGTTGTTCATCTTGTGCGCGAGGTCGCCGAAGACGCGGAGGCCGAGACCCTGGACGCCGGCGAGCATCGCCGCACCGTGCAGCTCGTGCCGCGCGATGGTGGTGTCGAGGCCCTCCTCGACGATCAGCCGGGCGCACTCGCGCGCGCCGTAGAGCATCGTCGTGGCCTCGGTGTGGTGGTTGAGCCGGCGCGGACCCCAGTAGTCGAAGACCATGCCGAGGTCGAAGTAGTTGGAGCGGACCGGGTGCGCGCTGACCGCGTCGCCCTCGTCGCGGATCCCGGCCTCGATGCTCTTGCGCGCCTCGATCACGGCGACGGCGCGCTCGGAGAAGGTGACGGGAGCGGAGCCGGACGGCCCGCCCAGGCACTTCTGCAGGCCGGCCGAGACGGCGTCGAGGCCGAGCTCGTCGGCGCCGAACGCGTTGCCCGCGAGCGACGCGGTGACGTCGGTGTAGAACAGCACGCCGTGCTTCTCGCAGACCGCGCCGAGCTCCTCGAGCGGCTGCGCCATCGTCGTCGACGTGTCGCCGTGCACGACTGCGAGCACCTTCGGGCGCACGCGCTCGATCGCCTCGGCGATGACCGAGACCGGGAACACCTGGCCCCACTCCGCCTCGATCACGTGCACCTCGGCGCCGCAGCGCTCGGCGATCTCGCGGAGGAGGTGGCCGAAGCGGCCGAAGACGGGCACCAGCACCCTGTCGCCCGGCTCGAGCATCGAGACGAGCGCCGCCTCGATGCCGGCGCGGCTGGTGCCGTCGACCAGCATCGTCTTCTCGTTCGAGGTGGCGAAGACGCGGCGGTAGAGCTCCTGCGTCTCGTTCATCATCGAGGTCATGAACGGGTCGTACTGGCCCACCAGCTGCGCGGACATCGCGCGGAGCACCCGCGGGTCGGCGTTGATCGGGCCGGGGCCCATCAGCAGCCGGGGCGGCGGGTCGATGGGGAGGAACGTCGAGATCGCGGGCGCGGTCGGAATGGGAGCCACCTTCTTCGCAGTCGGACGTGCAGAGAAAAACCTGTTTCAGGTCACGACTCTACTGCAACAGACGTTTCGTCGATGTTTCGGCGCCGGAGGGTCCACGGGGAAGAGACGCCCGCAGCCTTTGCTGGTCGAGTAGCCCCGCAGCGGCGTATCGAGACCCACCGTCATCAGCAGGGCAGGTCTGCAGACTCCTGTCCTGGCGCGGGCGGATCTCGATACGCCCGCTCCGCGGGCTGCTCGATCAGCATGCGTGGGGTCATCCACCATCGACAAGGTGCTCTGCTCCGGGAGACCCGCCTACCCCAGCACCTCCGCCGCCAGCTCCAGCAGCGCCAGATCCGCCCCGCGCGGCCCGACCAGGCACAGCCCCACCGGCTTGCCGTGGACGCTCAACCGCGGCACCGACAGCGCCGGATACCCGCCGATCCCCGCGAGGCAGGTCAACCCGAGAGTCGCCGTCCGAGCCGCGTCGATGACCTCGGCCGACGCGTCGAGCGCCGGCGCCACCGACGACGCCGACGGCAGCAGCAGCACCCGCCCGCCGAGCGCCGCGTCGAGCTGCTCGCGGAACCCCGCGACACGCTCCCGCGCCGCCGCCTCGGTGTAGGCATCGGTCCGCGCCGCCGCGTCGAACCGGCCCTGCACGTCCGGCGCCAGCACGCCCGGGTGCGCGGTGACCCAGGCACCGTCCGACGCCCACGCCTCCGCGGCCTGCACGAGCCGGAACGCCTCGAACATCTCCGCCACCGGCGGCAGCGCGATCCGCTCCACCTCGAGCCCGTCGACCACCGCCGAGAACGCGGTCGCGACCGAAGCGTCGACCCTCTCGAGCAGCGCCTCGGCCACGACGAATCCACTCACCGGCGACTCCGCAGGCCCGGTCAGCGCGACCGCGGCGACCTTCCGCAACGTCTCGAGATCCCGCGTCAGCCACCCCACCGTGTCGAAGCTCGGAGCGAGCGGAAGCAGCCCCGCGACCGGCACCGCGCCGTGGGTCGTCCGCAGCCCCCAGAGCCCCTGGTACGAAGCGGGCACGCGGATCGACCCCGCCGTGTCCGTGGCGAGCCCGACCGCCGCCTGCCCGAGCGAGACCGCGGTCGCGGGTCCGCTCGAGGAGCCGCCTGGGATCGCCCCCGGGACCGCCGGGTTCGGCGGCGTCCCGTAGCCCGAGTTCCGCCCCGCGATGCTGTACGCGAACTCGTCGGTCTGCGCGATCCCGCGCACCGATGCCCCCGCGCCCAGCAGCATCGCGGCGGCGGGAGCGGTGGATCGCTCGACCTCGGCCTCCGCCAGCCGCACGGGGATCCCCGCGCCGATCCGCTGCCCCTCGATCGCGAACAGGTCCTTCACCGCCACGTCCAGCCCGTCGAGCGGCCCCGACGCGGAGGCGGGCACGAGCGGCGCCCCGACCGCCCGCCACACCCGCACGTCGAGCGCCGGCGCGGGCGCCTGCACCTGCGCGGCGCGCACCCGCCAGGTTCCGGAGTCCCGCGTCCACAGCTGCGTCACCAGCCCGCGCCCCCCGCGGGCCGGCAGGTTCACCGTCACGACCAGCGCGTCGTCCGCCCCGAGGGCCCGCACGTGCAGCTCCGCGAGAGCCCTCGGAGGGGTCCCGCCGCGCCGACCGCGGAACCCCGTGATCGCCTCGTGCCCCACGAGCAGCCCGGAGGCGTCGCCGCGCAGCGTCGTCGGCTCTCGGACGAAGGCGTCGGCGAGCGCCGGCACGTCGTCGGCCGCCAGCGCGGCCTCGTAGGCGAGCACCGCGTCGACGAGCCCGTCGGGCAGCTGCCCCTCCAGTGTCGTGACGCGCGGATCAGGGCCGTCCTGCTCAGTCATCGAAGTCCGCCGTCCGCACGCGGGCGTGCACGCCCTTCACCAGGTCGACGACCTGCGAGATGTTGAAGTCCGTCGCGGCACTGAGGTACGCGTAGGCCAGGCTCGCGTCCATTCCGTAGCGGGCCTGGAGCAGCGCGATCGCCGCCCGCACGCAGTTCTGCACCGCGACGTCGAGGTCCTCGTCCATCCCGGTCGGCACCAGGAACTCGGCCGTCTCGCCGAGCGGCCCGGCGATCTCGCCGAACGCGGCGAGCGCCTCCGCCCGCGGGATCACCTCGAAGCGCACCCGCACCCGCAGGCTCGCCTCCATCGCGGTCAGCGCGACCTCGCCGTCGCCCTGCGCGAAGTGCGGGTCCCCGACGTAGGCGAGCGCCTCCGGCACCTGCACCGGCAGGTACACGCTCGTGCCCGCCGTGAGCAGCGAGATGTCGATGTTGCCGCCGTGCGCGCCCGGGGGCACGGAGTGCGGCCGCTCGTCGCCCGCCACCGCGACGCCCATGATCCCGAGGAACGGGTGCAGTTCGAACCGCGCCGAGCGCTCACCGCCCGGGGTCAGCGGCAGCACGCCCCGCCGGATGCCGTCGACGCCCTCCTCCACCCGAGCGAAGGCGCTGAACGGGCCGGCAGCGAGCGGGTACTCCCCCGGCAGCGCGCCGCGCCCGTGCCGGTTCGAGATCACGCCGTACGGGACGCGCGGCTCGGCCTCGAGCAGCGTCATCCGGAGCAGATCGCCCGGCTGCGCGCCGCGCACCGCGATCGGCCCGGTCACCACGTGCGGCCCGTCGACGGCGGTGTCGCGGAAGGGCCCGGCCGCGGCGAGCTCGATCGCGTCGCGCAGCACCCCCTCGGGAGCCACACCGTGCGCCCCGAAGAACGCGACCGGATCGCGCCCCTGATCCTCCAGAACCCCCTCGTGGCTCAGCGTGTCGATGACGACCTCGGCACCGGAGTCCACGGTGAGCACCGCCCGGTCGCTCGCGCAGGGCAGCCGCCCCCACAGCACCGATCCCGGACCGGCCGGCAGGTACTCGACCCCCTCCGGAAGTCCCTCCCCGGGCTGCACCGCCCACACCGCCGACCGCTCCTGCGCAGGCCGCCCCTGCGCGTCCCGCCTCTGCACGTCCTGCACGATGGCCGCCTCTCCGCGCGGGCCCGCCCCGCACTCCGTCCGACAGTAGCGGCGCCGTGTTGCGCCCTCGTGTCCCGGCCGCCCGCCGCATCCATGGCAGTATCGGCCCCGCACCACCCTCGCTCCCTCCCGCGAGATGCCACTTGTGCACACGACACGCCGACGGAGGCGCTCACAAGTGGCATCTCGCGGTGCCCGCCCACCCCTCCGACGACAGGACCCCCGTGTTCCGACGCCTGCGCACGCGCACCGACAACGTCCACCTCGGCCTCATGCTCGCCCTGACCTTCTCGACCGGCATCATCGACGCCGTCGGCTACCTCGGCCTCGACCGGGTCTTCACCGGCAACATGACCGGCAACGTGGTCATCCTCGGCATGGCGCTCGCCGGCGCCGACGACCTCCCCATCGTCGGCCCGATCATCGCCCTCGCCGGCTTCATGCTCGGCGCCGCGATCGGCGGCCGCGTCCTGCGCCCGGTGAAGGCCGGCTGGACCACCCGCTCCTCCTGGCTCTTCACCGTCGTCGGCCTGCTGATGGCCGTGCTCGCCGTCGTGCTCGGCGTCGTCCCCGAGCACCCCGAGCTTCTCGCCCTCACCGTCACCGGCGTCCTGGGCCTCGCGATGGGCCTCCAGGCCGCGACCGCCCGCCACATCGCGGTCAAGGACGTCACCACCGTCGTCGTCACCTCGACCATCACCGGCCTCGCCGCCGACTCCCGACTCGGCGGCGGCAAGGGCCAGCCCTGGTTCCGCCGCGCCACCGCCGTCGTCCTGATCGCCGCCGGCGCCGGAGTCGGCGCCCTGGCACTGAATGTCGGCCTCTGGCTCGGTCTCGCGATCGCCGCCGCGATCACCCTGATCGCCTCGCTCCTCGGCCACCTCCTCGCCCACGTCAAGCACGCCATCCCCGCGGAGGAGAAGGCCGCGGCCTGACCCGGCTCGACCCCGCCCTACAGAGCGGGCCGACGCAGAACATCAGCCAGGAGTCCTGCTCATCGCCCATCAGCGCTGACCTGCCACCTCAGCTGATGTTCTGCAGCGGCTCCTCCATCGGAGGCAGCGCCGACCGAACCGGAGGTCGCACCGCTCAGCGCGGTGCGCGCTGGCAGTGCGGGCAGAGGTGCGACGAGCGGTTCATGAACGGCACGCGGACGATCGGCTCGCCGCAGCGCGGGCAGGGCTTGCCGGTCCGGCCGTAGGCGTTGAGGCTGTGCGAGAAGTAGCCGGAGGCGCCGTTCACGTTGACGTACTGGGCGTCGAAGCTGGTGCCGCCCTCGGCCAGGGCGCGCTCGAGCACCGAGCGGACCTCGGCGAAGAGACGGCGGATCCGCGCCTCGGTCAGCGACGAGCTCGGCGTCTCGGGGTGCAGCTCGGCCGCCCAGAGCGACTCGTCCGCGTAGATGTTGCCGATGCCGCTGACCAGCGTCTGGTCGAGCAGGGAGCGCTTGATGCCGCTGTTCCGGCGGGCCAGCACGCCGAGGACCGCGGAGAGGTCGAAGAACGGGTCGAGCGGATCGCGGGCGATGTGCGCGACCTGCGAGGGCACGGCGCGCAGCCAGTCGCCGTCGACCGCGTCGTCGCCGGCGTAGCCGCCCGGAGCACCGTCCGCGGTGGGAGCCAGCGAGTCGATCGCCATCGAGCCGAAGATCCGCTGGTCGACGAAGTGCAGCGCCAGCTCGCCGTGCTCCGGATGCTCGATGCCGATCCGGATCCGGGTCAGCTTCGCGAGAGCCGCGTCGGCCGTCCGCAGCAGCACCTGCCCGCTCATTCCGAGGTGCACGAGCAGCGCCTCGTCGCGACCGGCCGGCAGCCAGAGGAACTTGCCGCGCCGCACCGCGCCGCGCAGCCGCCGCCCGACGAGCAGCCCCTCGAACGAGCCGAGCGGGTGCACATGGCGCTTGAGCGAGCGCTCGTCGACGATCTCCACACTCGTCACCAGCGAGCCGGTGACGGCGGGAGCGAGCCCGGCCCGCACCACCTCGACCTCGGGCAGCTCGGGCACGGTCAGCCCTCGATCGGAGCGGCGGGCGCCGCGGGCGCGACCGGCTCACCCGGAGCCGTCGCCGAGAGGCGCGTCCAGGCGTCGAGAGCGGCGGCCATCTCGGCCGCCTTCTTGCTCGTCCCCTCGCCGCGCGCCGTGACGAGCCCGCCGACGACGACGGTGGCGACGAAGACCTTGCTGTGGTCCGGTCCGGTCGCCGCGATCTCGTAGCGGGGCGCGGGCGCACCGCGCTCGGCCGCCGCCTCCTGGAGGCTCGTCTTCGGGTCCATCGAGACGCCGAAGCGCAGCGGATCCGCGGTCAGCGGGGCGATCAGCCTCAGCACGAGATCGCGCGCGGCGTCCGGGCCGGTGCCGAGGTAGACCGCGCCGATGATCGCCTCGACGGTGTCCGCGAGGATCGACGACTTGTCGCGGCCGCCGGTCATCTCCTCGCCGCGGCCGAGGCGGAGGTGCTCGCCCAGGCCGATGCCGCGGGCGATCTCGGCCAGCGCGACCGTCGATACCAGGCTCGCCCGGCGCTTGGCCAGGTCGCCCTCGCTCAGCGCGGGGTACTCGGTGTAGAGCATGACCGTCACGGCCTGCCCGAGGATCGAGTCGCCGAGGAACTCGAGGCGCTCGTTATGCGGGAGGCCGCCGTGCTCGAAAGCGAACGACCGGTGCGTCAGGGCGAGCTCGAAGAGCTCACCATCGAGGCTCACGCCGAGCGTGGCCTCCAGACGCGACCGGTCGTCGCTGGAGGGTGTGGCAGAGGTCTGGTTCACCATGGACCGCACGGCTCGTGTCGCGGAGCGACGCGGAGCCGAAGGGACTGGATCAGACGTTCGCGACCTTGCGGCCCTTGTACTCGAGGAACAGCGCGGTGCCCGCGGAGTCCTCGACGACCTTGGCGCGGTGCGGGAGGCTGTAGACGGTCTTGCCGTTCTCGACGGTCTTCACCAGGGGCGGGACCTCCGCCTTCCACTGCGAACGACGAGCGTGGGTGTTCGCGCGGGACTTCTTCCTCTTGGGAACAGCCATGATTCTCTCTTCTCTAGCTCGGTCGGATCAGGCGGGGCTGATCAGGTTCGGTCGTCTTCGGTGCGCGGCTCGGCGCCGGCACCACTGTCTGCGGAAGCTCCGGGCGCTGCGGCCCCACCGGTCCCCGACTCGCCCAACCCGGCGAGCGCGGCCCACCTGGAGTCGCGCGGAGCCTCGGGCTCGGACACGGAGGACTCGGCCAGCCGCTCCCCCGTGACAGGGTCGAGGCCCGGACAATCCGGCCGGCAGACCGGCTGGAACGGCAGCGACAGCACCACCGCATCCCTGACCAGAGGTTCAAGATCCACGTGGTCGTCGTGAACCTCATAGTCGAAAGCTTCGTCAGAAGAGTACGCGAAAAGTTCCTGGAACTCGACATCGACAGGCAGGGAGATGTCGGTGAGGCAGCGGCTGCACTCGCCGACGGCCTCCGCGGACACCTGGACGCTGGCCAGGATGCCCTCGTGCACCGACTCGATCCGGACGTCGAGATCGAGCGGCGCGCCCTGGCGGACGGCGACGATTCCCTCGCCGAAGGCCTCGGGCGCCTCGAGGTCGAGACGGTGCTCGCGCATCTCCCCCGGGCGGTTCACGATGTCGCGCACGTTCACGGTGAACGGCGTCTTCTTGAAAGTAGTCACGAGGATCGAGCCTAGTCCCCCGCGCCACGCCCGGGCGGAGGTCCGGCGGATCCCGCCGACACCCCGCACCCTCACTCCTCAGAAGATGCGGCCGAGTACGCGGAAGTTGCGGTAGCCGGGATCGACTACCGCAACTTCTGCGGAGTGGAGAGGGTGGTCAGTGGGAAAGGACGCGTCAGGCGCCGCCCTCCTGCAGGGTCACCTCGATCGGCTCGTAGTCGGCGCCGCTGGTGTCGACGCCCTCGTCCGCGAGCTCGGCGAGCGCCTTCTCGACGTACTCGTTCGAGTAGGCGGTCTCCGGCGGGTCCTCGCTGATGATGGTCGCGCCGGTCTCGTTCTCCGTCGTCTTGGCGATGTCGACCGTCTGGTCCCAGGCGGCCTCGTCGATCATGCCGACGCCGTCGGTCGAGGGCCAGATCAGCTTGTTGACCTCGTTGGTCATCCAGAGCTGGTGGCTCGTGCCGAGCGTGGAGCCGGCCGCGGTGACGATGTCCGCCGCCTCCTGCGGGTTGTCCTTCGCGTAGATCCAGCCCTTGATCGACGCCTTGATGAAGGCGACGGTCTGCTCGGCGTAGGCGTCGTCGCTCGAGAGCTTGTCCGCGTCGGCCCAGATCGCGTCCTGCAGCATCGCGGTGCCGACGTCGTTCCAGCTGATCACGTTGAGGTCGTCCGGCGTGTACAGCTCGCCCGTGTCGGGGTTCACCGTCTCGAGGACCTGCGCGTACTCGTTGTAGGTCATCGCCTGCGCGGCGTCGATGTCGCCGGCGAGGAAGCCGTTCATGTCGAAGAGCTGCTGCACGAGCGAGATGTCGCTGAGCGCGACGCCGTCCTTCTGCATGCCGGCGAAGAGCTCCCACTCGTTGCCGTAGCCCCAGCTGCCGACCTGCTTGCCCGCGAGGTCGGCGGGCGAGGTGATGCCCTTGTCCTTGAACGAGATCTGCGTGGTCGCGCTGCGCTCGAAGATCTGCGCGACATCGGTGATGTTCGCGCCGTTCTCGATCGAGCCGAGCACCTTCGGGACCCAGGAGATCGCGTAGTCGGCGTCCCCGGAGGCGAGGACGTCCTGCGGCACGATGTCGCCGCCGCCCTCGGCGATGGTCACGTCGAGGCCCTCGTCCTCGTAGTAGCCCTGGTCGACGGCGGCGTAGTAGCCGGCGAACTGGGCCTGGGCGACCCACTGGAGCTGCAGGGTGACGGGGGTGAGATCCCCGGAGTCCCCCGAGGCTCCGGAGCCGGTGTCACTGGTTGCGCTGCAGCCGGTGAGCGCGAGGCCGACGGCGGCGAGCCCCGCCGTGGTCGTCATCGCGATGCGCGTGCGTCTGTTCACTGTTCCTCCTGGTGCGGTGCGGTGCGGGATGCGGCCCGGACGGGCCGTCAGTGCCGTGGTGCGGATGGAGCGGTGGAGCGGATGGAGCGAGTGCGGTGGTGCGAGTGCAGTGGTGCGGGTGGTGCGTTCGGGTGGTGCCGAAGTGCCCGTCCGGCGCGAGCCGGCGGGAGTCGAGGGGCGCGTCTCAGCGCGCGTGGCTGCGCCGCAGCGCGAGCGCCTCGAGGCCCGCGGTGACGCAGTAGAAGACGAGGCCGACGAGCACGGCGCCGAGCACGTAGGCGTAGGCCAGCGCGTAGTCGCTGCCCGACGCCGCCGAGGTGATCGACTTGCCGAGGCCCCCGATCGGCCCGCCGAAGTACTCGGCGACCAGCGCCGAGATCACGGCGAGCGAGGAGGCGATCCGCAGTCCGGTGAAGAAGAACGGCACCGCCCCGGGCAGCGTGATCGTCCGCGCCGTCTGCCACGGCGAGGCGGCGTAGGCGCGCATGAGATCGCGGTGCACGGGAGCAGCCTGCCGGAGCCCTCGCAGCGTGTTGACGTACACCGGCACGAAGACCGCGAGCGCGGCCACGAGCTGCCGCGCCGTCTCCACGTTGGCGCCGAACATCGTGTAGAGCACGGGGGCCAGTGCCACGATTGGCACGACGGCCGCGGCGGCGACGATCGCCGCCGTCAGCCCGTCGAAGACCCGCACCAGCGCCGACACCGCGGCGACGAGCACCGCGAGCACCGCCCCGGCGACGAGCCCGATCAGCGCGTTGCCGCCGGTCACCCGGCTCCCGGCGAGGACCGAGCCGGCGTTCTGCGCGAACTCCGCCCCGATCGCGAGCGGCGACGGCAGCACGAACGGCTGCACGTCGAGCGCCGCGACGCCGACCTGCCAGAGCAGCAGCGCCGCGACGCCGAGCACGAGCGGCGCGACGACCGCCCGGGCGAGCGCGGGGCTGTTCACCGGTTCTCCACCCCGCGCGGCACAGCCGCGGCGTCGCCGTGCAGCAGCTCGCGCACGGCCCCGACGTCCGAGAAGAACGCCGCGTCCTCGCGCACCCCCGCCTCGCGCTCGGAGGAGTCGGGCAGCGCGATCCGCAGCACGTCCCGGATCCGTCCAGGCCGCGGCGACATCACCACGACGCGGTCGGAGAGGAACACCGCCTCGGGGATCGAGTGCGTCACGAAGACCACGGCGGCCCCCGTCTCGCTCCGGATGCGCAGCAGCTCGGTCTGCATCCGCTCGCGGGTCATCTCGTCCAGGGCGCCGAACGGCTCGTCCATCAGCAGCAGCCGGGGGCTCTCGGCGAGGGCGCGCGCGATGGCCACCCGCTGCTGCATCCCGCCGGAGAGCTGGTCGGGGTAGGAGTCGGCGAAGTCGCCGAGCCCCACGAGCGCCAGCAGCTCGTCGACCCGCGACCGGCGGGCCGCGGTGCCGACGCCGTGCAGCTCGAGCGGCAGCGCTATGTTCGCGCGGATGCTCCGCCAGGGCAGCAGCCCCGCCTGCTGGAACGCGATCCCGTACTCCTGGTCGAGCCGCGCCTGCCGCGCCGTCTTGCCGAACACCGAGATCGTGCCCGAGGTCGGCTCGTCCAGGTCGGCGATCAGGCGCAGCAGCGTCGACTTGCCGCAGCCGGAGGGCCCGATCAGCGACACGAACTCCCCCGCGGCGATCTCGAGCGAGACGGTGTCGAGCGCGATGACGCTCGTGTTCTTCTTCGTGGTGAACGTCTTGGTGACGGAGTCGACGACGACGGCCGGTTCGGCAGCGCTCATGCGGGCTGCTCCCCTCTGCGGAACGGACGGAGGGCGGTGCCGATCAGGCCGACGACGCCGGCGGCCGCGAGGCCCACCAGCACCGCGCCCAGGATCGGCGCCCAGGGCTTGGCGGGGTCTCCCCCGGCGGAGGAGGCGAACTCGATGATCATGCGACCGATGCCGCCGCGCAGGCCGATCGAGACCTCGGCGACGACGGTGCCGATCACGGCGCTGACGGCACCGAGCCGCAGCGCCGGGAGGAGGAACGGCACGCTCGCGGGCAGGCGCAGCCGCAGCAGCGTCTTCCACCAGCCGACGCCGTAGACGCGCATCAGCTCGACCTGGTGCGCCGACGGCGCGTTGAGCCCGCGCAGCGCCCCGATCGAGACGGGGAAGAAGGCGAGGTAGGAGGCGATCAGCGCCACCGACATCCAGTTCTCCCAGGTGAACGCGCCGAGCTCGAGCTGCGAGCCCCAGCGGCGCACCAGCGGTGCGATCGCGATCAGCGGCACCGTCTGGCTCAGCACGATCCACGGCAGCACCGCGGACTCGGCCGTGCGGAAGCGCTGCATCAGCACGGCGAGCAGCAGCCCGACGACCACGCCGACGACCCAGCCCACGGCCGCGACCCCGAGCGAGAAGGCGCTGGCCTGCAGCACAGCGAGCCAGAGCACCGGGGCGTTGCGGGCGCCGGTGATCGGCTCCGCGAGCCGGCCGGCGATCTCCCAGAGGTGCGGCATCGCGATGGCGCTGGTGCGCGGGAGCACGGTGACGCCCTGGATCACGACGCCGGTCTCCGGCCCGAGGGCCTTGTAGACCTCCCAGAGCACCGCGAGCAGGAGCAGCCCGGCCGCGCCGAGCAGGACCCCGCGCGTCGCGGCCGGCGACCTCATGCCTTCGCCACGATGTGCGGGCCGAGGGCCGGGATGACCCGCTCGCCGTACACGCGCAGCGTCTCCTCCTTGTTGTCGTGCTGGAGGTAGCCGGCGAACTGCGTGACGCCGATCTCGGCGAGCGCCGTCAGCTTCGCGATGTGCTCGTCGGCGGTGCCGAGGACGCAGAAGCGCTCGACGATCTCGTCGGGCACGAACGCGGTGTGCGAGTTGCCGGCCCGCCCGTGCTCGTTGTAGTCGTAGCCCTCGCGCCCGGCGATGTAGTCGGTCAGTGCCTGCGGGACGGCGCCGCTCGTGCCGTAGCGGCCGACGATGTCGGCGACGTGGTTGCCGACCATCCCGCCGAACCAGCGGCACTGGTCGTACATGTGCGCGCGGTCGGTCCCGATGTACATCGGCGCCGCGACGCAGAACTGCAGCGACTCCGGGTCGCGGCCGACGTTCGCCGCCGCGTCCTTGACCGTCTGGATCATCCAGCGCGCGATGTCGAGGTCGGCGAGCTGCAGGATGAACCCGTCGCCCGTCTCCCCCGCCAGCTTGAGCGCGAGCGGCCCGTAGGCGGCGACCCACATCTCCAGCGAGGAGCCGCGGCTCCACGGGAACTGCAGGGTCGAGCCGTTGTACTCGACCGAGCGGCTGTTGGCGAGCTCCCGGATGACGTGGATCGACTCCCGCAGGGTCTTCAGCGTGGTGGGAGCACCGCCGGTGACGCGGACGGCGGAGTCGCCGCGGCCGATGCCGCAGACGGTGCGGTTGCCGTACATCTCGTTGAGGGTCGCGTGCAGCGAGGCGATGACGGTCCAGTCGCGGGTCGCCGGGTTGGTCACCATCGGGCCGACGGTGATCCGGTGGGTCTTCTCGAGGATCTGCGAGTAGATGACGTACGGCTCCTGCCAGAGCAGGTGCGAGTCGAACGTCCACGCGTAGTCGAAGCCGTAGGTCTCGGCGAGGACGGCGAGCGCGACGGTGCGCGAGGCGGGCGGGTTGGTCTGGAGGACGACTCCGAAGTCCATGGGGCTTCCTTCGTTGCGGTGGGAAAAAGATGACTTCAGGTCAGATCAGATACTGCGAGAGACCTCGCTTGATGTATTTGCCGTCGCCCTTGGTGCCGATGTAGTCGCCGGAGTCGACGACGACCTTGCCGCGGGAGATCACGGTGTCGACGTGGCCGTCGATCTCGAAGCCCTCCCAGGCGGAGTAGTCCATGTTCATGTGGTGGCTGCGGCCCTCGCCGATGCCGATCGAGGTGTGCCCGTTCGGGTCGTAGACGACCACGTCGCCGTCGGCCCCGGGCTGGATCACGCCCTTCTTCCCGTACATCCCGAACATCCGCGCCGGAGTGGTCGAGGTGAGCTCGACCCAGCGCGGCAGCGAGATCTGCCCGGACACGACGCCCTGATACATCAGGTCCATCCGGTGCTCGACCGAGCCGATGCCGTTGGGGATCTTCGAGAAGTCGCCGACGCCCATGTCCTTCTGGCCCTTCATGCAGAAGGGGCAGTGGTCGGTGGAGACCATCTGGATGTCGTTGGTCCGCAGCGACTGCCACATGTGGTGCTGGTGCCCCTCCGCCTTCGAGCGCAGCGGCGTCGAGCACACCCACTTCGCGCCCTCGAAGCCCGGTGCGCCGAGCTGCTCCTCGAGCGAGAGGTAGAGGTACTGCGGGCAGGTCTCGCCGAACACGTTCATCCCGCGGTCGCGGGCCTGCGCGATCTGCTCCACCGCCTGCTTCGCCGACACGTGCACCACGTAGAGCGGCGCGCCGGTGAGGTCCGCGATCATGATCGCCCGGTGCGTCGCCTCCTCCTCCGCCTGCCACGGCCGCGAGGTGCCGTGGAAGTAGGGCGAGGTGTTGCCGGCGGCGAGCGACTGCTTCACCAGCTCGTCGATGATCGCGCCGTTCTCGGCGTGCATCATCATCATCGCGCCGTTCGAGGCGCCCTTCTGGAACGCCCGCAGGATCTGCCCGTCGTCCGAGAGGAACACGCCCTTGTAGGCCATGAACAGCTTGAAGCTGGTCACCCCCTCGTCCATCAGCTCGTCCATCGCCACCAGGGACGAGTCCTGCACGTCGGAGAGGATCTGGTGGAAGCCGTAGTCGATCGCGCAGTTCCCGGCCGCCTTCTCCTGCCAGGCCTGGTAGCGGTCGACCACGCTCTCGCCCGGGTACTGCACGACGAAGTCGACGATCGACGTGGTCCCGCCCCAGGCCGCGGCGCGGGTGCCGGTCTCGAAGGTGTCCGAGGCGAAGGTGCCGCCGAACGGCATCTCCATGTGCGTGTGCGCGTCGATCCCGCCGGGGATGACGTACTTGCCGGTCGCGTCGATCACGCGGTCGACGTTCGCCGCGAGGTCGAAGCCCAGCAGCGTCGAGCCGGGCGCGAGCACCGCGGCGATGGTCTCGCCGTCGATCAGGACGTCGGCGGTGGCGGTGCCGGTCGCGTTGACGACCGTGCCGTTCGTGATGAGGGTCTTCATCGATGCTCCTCGGTGGTTCCGGTGCTGCGGCGGTCGCGCGGTCAGGACGTCGGCGGTCAGGGCTTCGGGATGCTCGTGTACGAGTCCGGCCGGCGGTCGCGGTAGAACTGCCAGTCGTCGCGCATCTGCTGCACCATGTCGAGGTCGAGATCGCGGATCAGGATCTCCTCGCTGTCGCCCGAGCCGCGCTCGCCGACGAAGTTGCCGCGCGGGTCGATCACCTGGCTGGTGCCGTAGAAGTCGACGGCCAGCTCGCCGTACTCGTTGTCCTCGCGGCCGACCCGGTTGGGCTGGAGCACGAAGTAGCCGTTCGCCACGGCGGCGCACGGGCCCTCCACCTCCCACAGGCGGTTCGAGAGGCCCGGCTTGGTCGCGTTCGGGTTGAACACCATGTGCGCGCCGTTCAGGCCCAGCTCGCGCCAGCCCTCGGGGAAGTGCCGGTCGTAGCAGATGTAGACGCCGACCTTGCCGACGGCGGTGTCGAAGACCGGGTAGCCGAGGTTGCCGGGGCGGAAGTAGAACTTCTCCCAGAAGCGGTCGAGGTGCGGGATGTGGTGCTTGCGGTACTTGCCGAGGATCGTGCCGTCGGCGTCGACGACCACGGCGGTGTTGTAGTAGACGCCGGTGATGTCCTCCTCGTAGATCGGCAGGATCATCACCGTGCCGAGCTCCTTCGCCAGCGCGGCGAAGCGCTGCACGATCGGGCCGTCGGCCGGCTCGGCGTAGCGGTAGTACTTCTTGTCCTCGGTGATGCCGAAGTACGGGCCGTAGAACAGCTCCTGGAAGCAGACGATCTGCGCTCCCTGGGCGGCGGCGTCGCGGGCGAACTGCTCGTGCTTGTCGAGCATCGACTCCTTGTCGCCGGTCCACGTGGTCTGGGTGATCGCTGCGCGGACGATGGTCATCGGTACCTCCATGCTTCGGTCGGCCCGGTCGAGGCTCCGCCGAGGTCCCGCGAGACGCGGGAGGCGGCGCCGAGGGGCCGTGGTCTCACTGTGGTCCGCGCGAGGGTCGAAGGCAATGACCGCTTCCGCTCCGTGCGCCGGACAGGGGTTCATCGTCGTCCTCCGACGTTTCCCGGGTGTTTCCGGCGCGGATCCGCAGCATTAAGGCCTCGGCCCCTTCGGAATCCGCGGTGTCCGCGGTCCGCGGTAGCGTCGACGGATGCGCATCACGATCCTGGCCGGCGGCGTCGGCGGCGCCCGCTTCACCTCCGCGGTGCGCGAGCACCTCCGCGACCTCGAGGCGGCCGGCGGCGGTCCCTCCGAGATCACGGTCGTCGCCAACACCGGCGACGACATGTGGCTGACCGGCCTGAAGGTCTGCCCCGACCTCGACTCGCTCACCTACGCGCTCGCCGGTGTCAACGACACCGAGCGCGGCTGGGGCCGGGCCGGCGAGAGCGAGCGCGTCTCGGCCGAGCTGACCGCGTTCGGCGTCGGCTGGCCGTGGTTCACCCTCGGCGACCTCGACATCGGCACGCACCTCGCCCGCACCTCGATGCTGCGCGACGGGCTCACCCTCTCCGAGGCCACCGAGCGGATCACCGCGCGCTGGCCGCTGGGCGTCCGCCTGCTGCCGATGTCCGACTCCGACGTCGAGACCCACGTCGAGGTCGACCTGCCCGGCGAGGGCGTCCGGCTGCTGCACTTCGAGGAGTGGTGGGTGCGGCTGCGCGCGTCGGTGCCCGCCCGCCGCTTCGTCCAGCGGGGCGTCGAGGAGGCGCGCCCCGCCCCGGGCGTGCTCGAGGCGATCGCCGACACCGATGCGGTCCTGATCGCGCCGTCCAACCCGGTGGTGTCGATCGGGACGATCCTCGGCGTTCCCGGCATCGCGGAGGCCGTGCGGACCACGTCGGCTCCGGTCGTCGGCGTCTCGCCGATCATCGGCGGCGCGGTGGTGCGCGGCATGGCCGACCACTGCCTGCCCGCGATCGGCGTCGAGACCTCGGCGGAGGCGGTGGGCCGGCACTACGGCGCCCGCTCGGCCGGCGGCCTGCTCGACGCCTGGCTGGTCGGCGAGGAGGACGCGGCGGCCGTCGGCGCCCTCGACGGCACCGGTCTGCGCGTCCACTCGGTCCCGCTCTGGCTCCGCGACCGGGACAGCTCAGCGCGGCTCGCGGCCGACGCGATCGCCGCAGCCCGCGCCTGACCGGCGCCGGACACGCGCCACCGGCCGGCGCCTCCCAGCCTCGGGGGCCAGGCTGGCAGCACCCCTCACCGCACCATCGAAAGGACCACCCATGCCCGGAGCCCTCGTCCTCGCCGGAGGCGGCCTCGCCGGAATCGCCTGGGAGCTCGGCATCGTCCGCGGCCTCAGCGACGCCTCGCCCGAGGCGGCCCGCCTCCTCCTCGACCCCTCGACGACCCTGATCGGCACCTCGGCCGGCTCCGCCGTCGCCTCGCAGCTGAGCACCTCCGTCGGCCTCGACGAGGCCTACGCGTCGCAGCTGCGCGAGGAGTCCGCCGAGATCGGCGCCGTCGTCGACGTCGAGCGCCTGCAGGCGAGCTACGCCGCCGCGATCGAGGGCGCGACCTCGCCGGAGGACGCCCGGCGCCGCATCGGCGTGCTCGCCCTCGAGACCGCGACCCTCTCCGAGGAGTCCCGCCGCGACGTCATCGCCGCGCGGATCGCCGATGCCGACTGGCCCGAGCAGCGCCTCCTGATCACCGCGATCGACACCGCCACCGGGGCGCTCGCCGTCTTCGACCGCACGAGCGGCGTCGGCCTCGTCGACGCCATCGCCGCCAGCTGCGCGGTGCCCGGTGTCTGGCCGCCGGTCAGCATCGACGGCGTCCGCTACATGGACGGCGGCGTGCGCTCCGGGAGCAACGCCGACCTCGCCGCGGGTGCCGAC
This sequence comes from Rathayibacter sp. VKM Ac-2929, assembly GCF_022815495.1. Taxonomy (NCBI): domain Bacteria; kingdom Bacillati; phylum Actinomycetota; class Actinomycetes; order Micrococcales; family Microbacteriaceae; genus Rathayibacter; species Rathayibacter sp. VKM Ac-2929. Next base: position 663,398 of record NZ_JALGRV010000002.1, on the reverse strand, counting down.
TGGGTGGTCGTCATCACGCCGATGTCCGGCATCGGCTCGCCCGGTGTCGGCACGCTGCCCACCGCCGAGCTCGAGGCGCTGTCGGGCTCGCGCGTCGAGGTCGTCTACGCGGACGAGGCGTCGATCGCCGCCTTCGGCCCGAACTCGCTCGACCCCGAGGTCCGTCCCGCCGCCGCGCAGGCCGGCCGGGCGCAGGGCGCGCGGATCGCCGCCCGGATCGCCGCACTGGTCGGCGCGGACGAGCCGGCCCGCGCCTGACCGGCGCCCGCGTCGCTCCTCCTCAGCGCTTCACGCCGTAGCGGAGGAACACCGTTCCGTCCGCGAAGCTGCGCTGCTGCCGGAGCTCGAGGCGGCTGCGGAAGCCGTGCGGGAGGAACGGCGTTCCGCCGCCCACCGCGATCGGCGCCACGTACCAGCGGATCTCGTCGACCACGCCGGCCAGGAGCGCCTGCGCCCCGAGGGTCGCACCGCCGACGGAGACGTCGTGCGGCTTCGAGCGCACCTCCTGCGCCACGCCCACCGGATCGAACGTCCGCTCGAGCCGGGTGCGGCGGGTGCGCACGGCGGGCAGGGTCGTCGAGTAGACGACCTTGTCGGCCGCGCGCCACATCTCCTGGAAGTCGTGGATGAAGGCGAACTGCTCGGCGAGCTCGTAGCCCGCGTCCCAGCCGCGCATGGTCTCGTAGATCCGGTGACCGTAGAGGTACGTGCCCACCCCGGTCTCGGTCTCGTTGATGAAGCGGTGCACCTCGGGACGGGGCGTGGCCCAGCTGAAATCCCCGGTCTCGTCGACGGTGTAGCCGTCGATCGAGGCGACACCGCTGTAGACGAGCGCGCCCACATCGGCCTCCTCTGCAGCCGGATTCGGGTTCCGACCACGCCCGCGAGGGTAGGCGTGAGAGCGCTCCAGCGCAACGGCTGCCGGAGAACAGTCGCCGAACGACGGCCGAGCGGCGCGGGGCGTCCCCCTCCGGGCTCAGTGCCTGCTGCTGAGCAGCGCCAGCACGTCGGCGTGGCGCCCCTCGGCCTCGGCGTCGCGGAGGAAGCGCACCCGGTCGACGAGCACCTCCTCCACCTCCGGCTGCGTGGCGAGGATCCGCACCGTCTCGTCGAGGAACTCGTCCAGCGGCATCGCGCTCGGGTCGTCCTGCTGCCCCATCAGCGTCGTCTGCACGGCCGGCGGCACCAGCTCGATCACCTGCACCGGAGTCTCCGCGAGCTGCGCCCGCAGGCTCTGCGTGTAGGAGTGCACCGCGGCCTTGGTCGCGCTGTAAGTCGGGGTCGCCGGCAGCGGCACGAACGCGAGCCCCGAGGACACCGTCATCAGCACGCCGTCCGGCTTCGCGGCGATCCACGGCGTGAACGCGGTCAGCGTGCGGATCGTGCCGAGCAGGTTGGTCTCGACGATCGCCGCGGCGGTGTCGAGGTGCCCCGAGTCCCGCAGGTCCTCCGGCAGCATGATGCCGGCCATCGTGACGACAACGTCGAGGTCGGGGTGCTCCCGGGTGACCGTCTCGACCGCGGCGGCGATCGACTCCGGATCGGTGACGTCGATCACGACCGAGTGCGAGCCGGGGTGGGCCGCCGTGAACTCGTCCAGCAGCTCGCTGCGGCGACCGCCGAGGATCACCGTGCTGCCCGCGTCGAGGAAGCGCTCGGCGAGGCCCCGGCCGATGCCCGAGGTCGCGCCGGTGATCAGGATGGTGCTGCCCGTGGTCTTCATGTGGTCTCCTCCGTGTCCCGGGCTGTCCCGCCCGGCTGACCCCAGCGTCGCCCTGCGCCGCACGGGCCGGAAGGGCTGGACGATCCAGGGATCGGCGGTCCCTGGTCCGCGATGCGCGCGGACCGGCAGGATGAGCGCATGGACCGACCTGCGCTCGCCGAGTTCCTCCGCGGCCGACGCGAGCGGCTGCAGCCGTCCGACGTCGGCATGCCGCCCGGAGCGCGCCGCCGCACCGCGGGCCTGCGCCGGGAGGAGATCGCCGCCGCCGTCGGCATGTCCGCCGACTACTGGTCGCGGCTGGAGCAGCAGCGCGGACCGCAGCCGTCCGAGCAGATGCTCACCGCGATCGCCCGCGGGCTGCGCCTGGACCTCGACGAGCGCGACCACCTCTTCCGACTCGCCGGGCAGACCCCGCCCGCGCGGCACCGGCGCGACGAGCACGTCTCCCCCGGTCTCCTCCGCGTGCTGGACCGGCTGGACGACACTCCCGCGCTGGTGATCACCGAGCTCGGCGAGACCCTCGTGCAGAACCGCCTGGCCCGCGCCCTCTTCGGCGACGGCACCGCCTGGACCGGCCTGGACCGCAGCGGCATCCACCGCTGGTTCGCGCACCCCGACGAGGCCCGCCGCAGCTACCCCGAGCGCGAGCACGAGCACCAGGGGCGGATGCAGACCGCCCAGCTGCGCTTCGCCGCCGCGGCACCCGACGCCGACCCGCTGGCCGCCCGGATCGTCGCGTCGCTGCTCGCGCGGAGCGAGGAGTTCCGCCGCTACTGGGAGCTGCAGGAGGTCACCGCCCGCTTCGAGGACCACAAGACCCTGCGGCACCCCGAGGTCGGCGAGATCGACGTCGACTGTCAGGCCCTCTTCACCGAGAACCAGGCGCAGGTGCTGCTGGTGCTGACGCCGCGCGCCGGATCGCCCGCCTCCGCCGAGGCCCTCCGGCTGCTCGGGGTCGTCGGCGATCAGCGGCTGACGCCGTCCGCGTAGGGCCGGTCTCGACCGGGGCGGGTGTCCGCGAGCGTCCGTCCGCGCCGGGGCGGGTGTCCGCCGCGCGCCGGGGTCCGCCTAGGGTGGAGGCGGTCGCAGCGAGCGGCCGCGAAGGGTTCCTCATGAAGATCAGCCAGCTGCGTCACTTCGTGGCCGTCGCCGAGGAGCTCCACTTCGTGCGCGCCGCCGAGAAGCTCGGCATCTCCCGCGCGAAGCTCGACTCCTCCGTCGCCGCCGTCGAGCTCGACCTCGGCCGCCCGCTCTTCGAGCCCGGTGCCGCCGCCACGACCCTCACCGCCGCCGGCCGCCAGCGCCTCGCCTCGGCCCGCGAGGAGCTCGCCGCCCTCGGCGACGAGCCGGAGGAGGCCCCCAAGTCCGGCGGCAAGGCCAAGGCCTCGAAGGGCACCGGCCGCGCCCCCGTCGTCAAGGGCCAGCCCAAGCCCTACAAGCGCCGCCAGTCCCGCTGAGGCGCGGTCTCGCGAGGTTCTCCTGTGGGCCCTACCGGGCTCGAACCGATGACATCCACGGTGTAAACGTGGCGCTCTACCAACTGAGCTAAAGGCCCCCGTCGCGGCCGGGCCGCGGACGATCGGGATCGATCCTACGACACGGCTCGCACCGCTACTCTCGGCGCATGGCGGACACGGACGACACCCGCGCGAGGCGCCGGGCCGAGAGCCGCTGGCCGGCCTCCGCCGCGATCCTCGTGGCCGTCGCGCTCAACCTCGTCGGGCACGATCCCGGCACCTCGGTCGTCCGGATCGCCGCGGCGGTCCTGACGCTGGCGCTGCTGATCCCGCTGTTCGTCGTCAACCCGCGGCGGCTGGACACCGAGACCCGCTGGTCCCGCGGAGTGTCGATCGCCCTCGCGGTCGTGCTCGCCGCGGCGAACCAGATCAACGTCGTCCGGGTCGTGATCGACCTCGTCGACGGATCCGCCGACGGCCCGCTGCTGCTGCTCACCGCGCTGCAGGTCTGGGTCACCAACGTCGTCGCCTACGCGCTGATCTTCTGGGAGCTCGACCGCGGCGGCCCCGTCTCCCGCGGCACGCTCGAGCGCTCGCAGCTGCCGCCCGCCGACTTCGCCTTCCCGCAGGACACCTACCGCGACACCGTCAGCGAGGTCGCGGCCGGCTCCTCCGAGAAGGCCGACTGGCGCCCGGGCTTCGTCGACTACCTCTACGTCTCGACGACGAACACCATGGCGTTCAGCCCCACCGACACGATGCCGCTGTCCAGCCGGGTGAAGCTCCTGATGGCCCTCGAGGGCTTCACCGGCTTCGTCCTGCTGGCCCTGGTCATCTCCCGAGCGGTGAACATCCTCAACTGACGCCCTGGCGTGTGCACCCCTGCACCCCTCCCGCGAGATGCCACTTATGAGCGCGACACGCCGTGAAAGGCGGTCACAAGTGGCATCTCGCGGAGGGTGTCAGGCGTGGGCCGGAGTGAGCGCGTCGATCGCGGCGCGGTAGTCGTCCATCGAGCGGGCCTCGCCGGGAGCCGTGATGAAGGTGTCGCGGATGACGCCCTCCTTGTCGATGAGGAAGGTCGCGCGCGTCGCGTAGCCCTTGCCCTCGAGGAAGACGCCGTACTGCTTGGCGACGTCGCCGTGCGGCCAGAAGTCGGAGAGCAGCGTGAAGTCGTAGCCCTGCTTCTCGCCCCAGGCGCGCAGGGTGTGCTTGGAGTCGACGGAGATGCCGATCAGCTCGACCTCCGCGTGCTCGAACAGCGAGAGGTTCTCGCGCAGTGCGCAGAACTCGCCGGTGCAGGTGCCGGAGAAGGCGAGGGGGAAGAAGACGAGGGCGACGTTGCGCCGCCCGTGGAAGTCGCCGAGCTGGATGCGCTCGCCGTACTGGTTCGCGAGTTCGAAGTCGGGAGCCAGCGTGAGCTTCTCGAGAGCCATCGGACGATGTCCTTCCATGCGCACGAATGTCGCGCGAGCACGAGGGGCAATGCTAGACCCGCTCCGCCGATCGGCCAAGGGACCGCGACGATCGGCCGCTGGACGCGGTCCGGATGGAGAAATCCCACAGTGCCCTGTGCGGTTCCGTCGTGGATCGCCACACATGACCGGAATCGCTAGGCTTGCACGGGTGCCCGCGCGCTCCTCGTCATCCGAGGGTCCTGCGCGCGGATCCGCACCGCTTCATGAGAGTGATGTCTCGGGCACGATCTGCCCCCAGAGAGAGGTCGAGGGTGACTGTTAACGATCAGGACCCGTATTCCGTCGGACACGTCGACTCGGATCCCGAGGAAACGTCGGAGTGGAACGAGTCGCTGGACGCGCTCGTCGAGGAGCGGGGTGCCGGTCGCGGACGCGACGTCATGCTCAGCCTCCTCAAGCGCTCCAAGGAGCTGCACCTCGGCGTTCCGATGGTGCCGACGACGGACTACATCAACACCATCGCGGCCGAGAACGAGCCCGACTTCCCCGGCGACGAGGACGTCGAGCGCCGCTACCGCGCCTGGATCCGCTGGAACGCGGCCATCCTCGTGCACCGCGCGCAGCGCCCCGGCATCGGCGTCGGCGGGCACATCTCGACCTACGCGTCGAGCGCCTCGCTCTACGAGGTCGGCTTCAACCACTTCTTCCGCGGCCAGGACCACCCGGGCGGCGGCGACCAGATCTTCATCCAGGGCCACGCCTCCCCCGGCCCCTACGCGCGCGCCTTCCTCGAGGGACGCCTGAGCGAGCACCAGCTCGACGGGTTCCGCCAGGAGAAGTCGCACCAGGGCGGCGGGCTCTCCAGCTACCCGCACCCGCGCCTCATGCCGGAGTTCTGGCAGTTCCCGACCGTGTCGATGGGCCTCGGCCCGATCAACGCGATCTACCAGGCGCAGGCGAACAAGTACCTCACCAACCGCGGCATCAAGGACGCCTCCGACCAGCAGGTCTGGGCGTTCCTCGGCGACGGCGAGATGGACGAGGTCGAGTCGCGCGGTCAGCTCCAGGTCGCCGCGAACGACGGCCTCGACAACCTCAACTTCATCATCAACTGCAACCTGCAGCGCCTCGACGGCCCGGTCCGCGGCAACGGCAAGATCGTCCAGGAGCTGGAGTCGTTCTTCCGCGGCGCCGGCTGGAACGTCATCAAGCTCATCTGGGGCCGCGAGTGGGACGACCTGCTCGCCCGCGACACCGAGGGCGCGCTGCTCGACCTGATGAACAAGACGCCCGACGGCGACTTCCAGACCTTCAAGACCGAGGACGGCGCCTACGTCCGCGAGAACTTCTTCGGCCGCGACGAGCGCGCGAAGAAGCTCGTCGAGGACTACAGCGACGAGCAGATCTGGGGCCTGCGCCGCGGTGGTCACGACTACCGCAAGATCTACGCCGCGATGAAGGCCGCGACGGAGCACAAGGGCCAGCCGACCGTCATCCTCGCGCACACCATCAAGGGCTACGGTCTCGGCCGCAGCTTCGAGGGCCGCAACGCGACCCACCAGATGAAGAAGATGACGCTCGACAACCTGAAGGGCTTCCGCGACACCATGCGGATCCCGATCACGGACGCCCAGCTCGAGGAGAACCCCTACCTCCCGCCGTACTACCACCCCGGTCAGGGCGACGAGGCGATCGAGTACATGCAGGAGCGCCGCCGCGCGCTCGGCGGCTACCTGCCCGAGCGCCGGTCGAAGTACACGCAGCTCTCGCTGCCGGACGACTCGGCCTACAAGATCGGCAAGAAGGGCTCCGGCACGCAGGAGATCGCCACCACCATGGCGTTCGTCCGCATCCTGAAGGACATCCTGCGCTCGAAGGACTTCGGCAACCGCGTCGTCCCGATCATCCCCGACGAGGCCCGCACCTTCGGCATGGACGCGTTCTTCCCGAACGCGAAGATCTACAACCCGCGCGGTCAGCACTACACGTCGGTCGACCGCGAGCTGCTCCTGGCCTACAAGGAGAGCCCGCAGGGTCAGATCCTGCATGTCGGCATCAACGAGGCGGGCGCCCTCGCGGCGTTCACCGCGGTCGGCACGTCCTACTCGACGCAGGGCGAGCCGCTCATCCCGGTCTACGTCTTCTACTCGATGTTCGGCTTCCAGCGCACGGCCGACGCGATCTGGGCGGCGGGCGACATGATGGCCCGCGGCTTCATGATCGCGGCGACCGCCGGTCGCACGACGCTGACCGGTGAGGGCCTCCAGCACGCGGACGGCCACTCGCCGATCCTCGCCGCCACCAACCCGGCCGTCGTCAGCTACGACCCGGCGTACAGCTACGAGATCGCGCACATCGTGCAGGCCGGTCTCGAGCGGATGTACGGCGGCAAGCACCCGGAGCCGAACGTCATGTACTACGTGACGGTCTACAACGAGCCGATCGTGCACCCGAAGGAGCCCGAGGACGTGGACGTGGACGGCATCGTCCGCGGCATCCACCGGGTCTCCTGGGGTCAGTGGGACGGCCCGAAGGCCCAGCTGCTCGCGTCCGGCGTCGCCGTGCCGTGGGCGATCGAGGCGCAGAAGCTCCTCGCCGAGGACTGGGGAGTGTCGGCCGACGTCTGGTCGGTCACCTCGTGGAACGAGCTGCGGCGCGACGGCATCAACGCCGAGCACCACAACTTCCTCTACCCCGAGGACGAGGCGCAGGTCCCCTACGTCACGCAGAAGCTCGCCGACGCGAAGGGCCCCTTCGTCGCCGTCTCGGACTTCTCGCACCAGGTCCCGGACCAGCTGCGCCAGTTCATCCCGGGCGACTTCGCGACGCTCGGAGCGGACGACTTCGGCTTCTCGGACACCCGCGCCGCCGCACGTCGCCACTTCAAGATCGACGGACCGTCGGTCGTGGTGCGCACGCTGCAGCTGCTCGCCAAGCGCGGCGAGGTCGACCCCTCGCTCTCCGCCCAGGCGATCCAGAAGTACAGCCTCCACGACGTGAACGCCGGCACCACCGGCAACGCGGGCGGCGAGAGCTGACGGACGGCTCGGTGCTCTCCTCCGACGACGCGCAGTCGACGCGGGGCACTGCCCCTTCCGCGGAGCGTCCGGCCACCCGGCCGGGCGCTCCGCGGACGAAGGAGCAGACCCTCGCGTGGCTCCGGACCCTCTCGGGCGAGCTGTCCACGCAGACCATCAAGAAGCTCGAGGACACGCTGCCCTGGTACGGCAGCATGCCCCCGGGCCGCCGCTCCGCGGTGGGCATGGTCGCGCAGGCCGGCATCACCTCGTTCATCTCCTGGTTCGACGACCCCTCGGCGACGCCGTGGATCGCCGCCGACGTCTTCGGAGCGGCTCCCCGGGAGCTGCTCCGCTCCGTCTCGCTGACCCAGACCCTCCAGCTGATCAAGGTCACCGTCGAGGTCGTCGAGGAGCGGATCACCAACCGCGGCGAGGACCTGCGCGAGGCGATCCTGCTCTACTCGCGCGAGATCGCCTTCGCCGCGGCCGACGTCTACGCCCGTGCGGCCGAGGCGCGCGGCCTCTGGGACGCCCGGCTCGAGGCGCTCGTCGTCGACTCGATCCTCACGGGCGAGGCCGACGACGAGCTGCCGAGCCGCATCGCGGCCCTCGGCTGGCACGGCCACGGCGAGGTCGCGGTGCTCGTGGGCACCGCGCCGAAGATGCTCGACGTCGACCAGCTCCGCCGCACCGCCCGGCACATGAGCGCCGACGTGCTGATCGGCGTGCAGGGCAGCCGGCTCGTGCTGGTGATCGGCCGCGCCGAGCCGAGCGAGAACGCGACGGAGGAGACCGGCCCGCCGGTCGCCTTCCTCGAGATCGCGAACGCGCTCGAGCCGGGCTTCGGCTCCGGTCACTTGGTCCTCGGCCACGAGGTGCCGACGCTCGTCGAGGCCTCGCGGAGCGCCCGCGCAGCGCTGGCCGGCTTCGCGGTCGCGCGCTCCTGGCGCAACGCCCCGCGGCCGGTGAACGCCGACGACCTCCTCCCCGAGCGCGCGCTCGCCGGCGATCCCCTCGCCCGGCACAGCCTGATCACCCAGATCTACAAGCCGCTGCAGAAGCACTCGACCGAGCTGCTCACCACGCTGTGGGCGTACCTCGACAACGGCCGCTCGCTCGAGGCGACGGCCCGCGAGCTCTTCGTGCACCCCAACACCGTCCGCTACCGCCTGAAGCGGGTGGCGGAGGTGATCGGCTGGGACGCGACGGGCGCCCGCGAGGCGCTCATCCTCCAGTCGGCCCTCATCCTCGGCTCGATGAGCGACCCGGACGGGGCGGTCCGCCGCCGTCCGACCCGCAAGTGAGCCGCTCCCTCCTCGCACCCCGTTGTAGAACCGCCACAAGCTCTTTGTGGTTTGTCAGTACCTCAGAGCGCCGCACGAACCGGCGCGGATCGGAAGACTGAAAGCGTGATCGTCGTCGTCGCCCCGGGTCAGGGCTCCCAGACCCCCGGATTCCTCGAGCCCTGGCTCGCCGTCCCCTCGGTCGCCGAGCAGGTCGCCGCGCACTCGGAGGCGGTCGGCATCGACCTGGCCGCCCACGGCACCGTCTCGGACGCGGACACGATCCGCGACACCGCTGTCGCCCAGCCGCTGATCGTCTCCGCCGGGCTGGTCAGCCTGGCCGCGCTGCTCGAGGGCGGCCGCCGCGAGCGCATCGCAGGCATTGCCGGCCACTCGGTCGGCGAGATCACCGCAGCGGCCGGAGCCGGTGTCCTCTCCGAGCCCGACGCCCTCGTCTTCGTCCGCGAGCGCGCCCGCGCCATGGCCGCCGCGGCCGCCGCGACCCCCACCGCGATGAGCGCCGTCCTGGGCGGCGACGAGGAGGCGCTCCTCGCCCGCCTCGACGAGCTCGGCCTCGAGCCGGCCAACTACAACGGCGGCGGCCAGATCGTCGTCGCCGGTGCGGTCGACGCCCTGCAAGCGCTGAAGGACGAGCCCCTCCGCGGCACCCGCGTCGTCCCGCTGCAGGTCGCCCGCGCCTTCCACACCCGCTACATGGCGCCGGCCCGCGACTCCCTCGCCGGCGTCGCCGCCTCGATCACCCCGGCCGACCCGACGCTGCGCCTCTGGACGAACAGCGACGGCTCCGTCGTCGACAGCGGCTCCCGCTTCCTGGAGCTGCTCGTCGGCCAGGTCGCCTCGCCCGTCCGCTGGGACCTCTGCATGGCGGCCTTCGCCGAGGCCGGCGTGACCGGGCTCATCGAGCTGGCCCCCGCCGGAGCCCTCGTCGGCCTCGCCAAGCGCGGCCTCAAGGGCCTCCCGACCCTCGCGATCAAGACCCCCGACGACCTCGACGCCGCCCGCGCCTTCATCGACGAGCACGCCGCCTAGCAGGAGAGACCCATGACGACCCCTTCCCTCACCCAGTCCAGCGGCAGCCAGTACACCCGCATCCTCGGCATCGGCGCAGCCCGTGGCGACCTCGTCGTCCCGAACGACGACCTCGTCGGCCCGATCAACTCCTCCGACGAGTGGATCCGCCAGCGCACCGGCATCGTCGAGCGCCGCCGCGCCTCCTCCGAGATCCAGGCCGTCGACCTCGCGACGACCGCCTCGCTCGAGGCGATCGAGAAGGCCGGGATCCGCGCCGACCAGATCGGCCTCGTGCTGGTCTCCACGATCAGCAACACCGTGCAGACCCCGTCGCTGGCGGCGCTCCTCGCCGATCGGATCGGCGCGAACCCGGCCCCCGCCTACGACATCTCCGCCGCCTGCGCCGGGTACACCTACGGCATCGCCCAGGCCGACTCGTTCGTCCGCTCCGGCCTCGCCGAGTACGTCCTCGTCGTCGGGGCCGAGAAGCTCTCCGACATCGTGAAGTCGACCGACCGCAGCATCTCCTTCCTCCTCGGCGACGGCGCCGGCGCCGCGATCGTCGGCCCGAGCGACACCGTCGGCATCTCGAAGACCGTCTGGGGCTCCGACGGCTCGAAGTGGGACACCGTCGGGATGGACAACCCGCTCGCCGCCTACCGCGACGGCGTCGCCGAGTGGCCGACGCTGCGCCAGGACGGCCCCTCCGTCTTCCGCTGGGCGGTCTGGGAGATGGCCAAGGTCGCCAAGCAGGCGCTGGCCGAGGCGGGCGTCGCGCCCGAGGACCTCGCCGCCTTCATCCCGCACCAGGCGAACATGCGCATCATCGACGAGCTCGCGAAGCAGCTGAAGCTGCCCGAGACCGTGACCATCGGACGCGACATCGAGACGACCGGCAACACCTCGGCCGCCTCCATCCCGCTCGCGACCCACCGCCTGCTCGAGGAGCACCCCGAGCTCAGCGGCGGACTCGCCCTGCAGATCGGCTTCGGCGCCGGACTCGTCTTCGGCGCGCAGGTCGTGGTGCTCCCTTAGGGGGCGCAGGCCCACCCCTAAACTGACCTACGGTCACACGACGAACACCTCGATCTCGACGTACACCGAGTCGAAACACCCTGATCGAACACCCCTCAAGGAGAGAACCATGGCACTGTCCAACGAAGAAGTCCTCGCCGGCCTGGCCGAACTGGTCAACGACGAGACCGGCATCGCGACCGATTCCGTCGAGATGGAGAAGTCGTTCACCGACGACCTCGACATCGACTCCATCTCGATGATGACCATCGTCGTCAATGCCGAGGAGAAGTTCGACGTGAAGATCCCGGACGACGAGGTCAAGAACCTCAAGACGGTCGGCGACGCGGTCACCTTCATCGTCAAGGCCTCCGCGTAACCAGCGCCCCGCGCTTCCCGTCCTCGCGGCGGACACCCCGGCCAGGGCCCTGAGCCCGGCCGGGGTGCGCCCGGAACCCACCCGTCACGGAACAGAGATCGTCGTCATGAGTCCCAAGAAAATCGTCGTCACCGGCATCGGAGCCAGCACGCCCCTCGGCGGCACCGCTCGCGAGTCCTGGAACGCCCTTCTCGCGGGTGAGTCCGGCGTCAGCACGATCCAGGCCGACTGGGTGACCGAGCTCGAGCTCCCCGTCACCTTCGCCGCGCAGGCGAAGGTGCGCCCGGAGGAGGTCCTCCCCCGGCCCGAGGCCAAGCGCCTCGACCCCTCCAGCCAGTTCGCCCTGATCTCCGCCCGCGAGGCGTGGGCCGACTCCGGCATCACCGACGTCGACCCGCTGCGCGTCGGCGTCGACTACTCCACCGGCATCGGCGGACTCTGGACGCTCATCGACGCGTGGGACACCCTCCGCGAGCGCGGCCCCCGCCGCGTCCTCCCGATGACCATCCCCATGCTCATGCCCAACGCCGCCGCGGCCGCGATCAGCATGTCGATCCCCTCCCGCGCCTACGCCCGCACCGACGTGTCGGCCTGCGCGTCCAGCACCGAGGCGATCGCCAACGCCTACGAGCACCTCCAGCGCGGCCTCGCCGACGTCGTCATCGCCGGCGGCACCGAGTCGGTCGTCCACCCGCTCCCCCTCGCCGCCTTCGCCTCGATGCAGGCCCTCTCGCGCCGCAACGACGACCCGGCCACCGCCTCCCGCCCCTACGACGTCTCCCGCGACGGCTTCGTCCTCGGCGAGGGCGCCGCCACCCTCGTCCTCGAGACCGAGGAGCACGCCCTGGCCCGCGGCGCCCGCATCTACGCCGAGCTCGCCGGCGGCGCCGTCACCAGCGACTCGTACCACATCACCGCCCCCGACCCCGAGGGCTCCGCCGCCGCCCGCGCCATGATCGAGGCTCTCGAGCAGGCCGGCGCCGCCCGCACCGACGTCACCCACGTCAACGCCCACGCGACCAGCACCCCCGTCGGCGACATCGCCGAGTACCGCGCCCTCGCCCGCGTGTTCGGCGACCACCTCCCGAACATCGCCGTCTCCGCCACCAAGGCCGCCACCGGCCACCTCCTCGGCGGCACCGGCGCCCTCGAGGCGATCTTCACCGTCCTCGCCCTGCACGAGCGCACCGCCCCGCCCACCATCAACCTCTTCGAGCAGGACCCGCAGATCCCGCTCGACGTCGTCACCAGCCCGCGCGACCTCGGAGCAGGGCCCCTCGTCGCCCTCTCCAACTCGTTCGGGTTCGGGGGGCACAATGCTGTTGCCGCGTTCCGGTCGGTGTAACGGGGCGTAGCCCCGTCACTCCGAGCGGAACGCGGGCTGCGCCGCGCATCGCGCGGCGCAGGCGCGTCCGCTCCCTGCATGGTCGCGTTCCGCAGGGCCGGTGCGGTGCGGCGACGGCGATCCGCTGGAACGCGGATCGCCGGATGCGCCTCGTGCCGCTAGGGTGGTCGTTCACCGCGAGCCCTCGCCCACAGTTCTGGCAACAAAACCGCATCGCCTGCGGCTCGCTCGGCCGGGCACTCGCTGCAGCACTCCGGGTGAAGTGACCGCATCGCCTGCGGCTCGCTCCGTCCGGAACCTCCGCCAGCGCCCGGCCATGCTGGTCGAGTAGCCCCGCAGGGGCGTATCGAGACCCACCGACGCCGGCCCGCGTTCAGGCGGTGGTGGATCTCGATACGCCCGCTGCGCGGGCTACTCGATCACCATGACGAGCTTGCTGGTCGAGTAGCCCCGCAGGGGCGTATCGAGACCCACCGTCCCCAGCACGGCGGACCAGCAGCCGGATCCCGACGTTCCGACGAGCCGAAGCGCGTCTCACGAGCCGAAGATGCGCCCACCCTTCAGAGTGTCGCGCGCACCGTATCGCCGGGCGCCCCGAGGCGCATCCGGCGATTCGCGTGCCAGCGAATCGCCGTCGCCGCCCGCACCCCGCTCTGCAGAACGCGACCACCTCCCCGAGCCGACCGCGCTGCGCCGCGCAAGGAGCGGCGCAGAAGTGGGCACCGCCCGCTCAGCCGACGCTGTGCATCCAGATGACCCGCGCGAAGTCGCTGGCGGCGCGGAACGGCTCGAGCTCGTCCTCCCAGGCCTGGCCGAGGGCGAGGCGCAGCTCGCGGTGCAGCTCGATGGGGTCGGCTCCGGCGGTCTCCATGGCGGAGCGGATGCGGTCCTCGGGGACGACGGTATTGCCGGCGCTGTCCGTCTGCGCGTAGAAGACGCCCAGCTCGGGCGTGTGCATCCAGCGGCCGCCGTCGACGCCAGGAGAGGGGTCCTCGGTCACCTCGTAGCGGACGTCGGCCCAGCCGCGGAGCGCGGAGGCGATCGCCGCGCCGGTGCCGACCGGTCCCTCCCAGGCGTACTCGGTGCGCTGGGCGCCGCGCTGCACCGGCTGCTCGATCCAGTCGAAGTTCACGGCACGACCGAGAGCGCGACCCGCTCCCCATTCCAGATGGGGGCAGAGCGCGCGGGGGGCGGAGTGCACGAAGAGCACACCCCGAGTCTGTTGCGTCACCACGCTGTCCTCCGTCCGTCCTGGTGCGTCTTCCCCAACGACCTGGACCACGAGCGACGTGCAGTGCCTTCTTGTGCGGTGGACGAGCCACCAGTCGAGATTATGCAGGACCCTCCGCGCCACGACAAGGCGCCTCGCCGCTCCCGCCGCCGGGTCGCGCAGATCCCCTGCCTATACTCGGGAAAGTCCGCCCGAACCGCGGCGTCGCCCGGCTCCGGGCCCGCGACCCGCTCGAGAGGAGCCCCGTGTCGGTCCGCGACGGTCTGCTCGCTCTTCTCACCCTCGGTCCCGCCTACGGTCTGCAGCTGCACGCCGAGCTGCTCGATCGGGCGGCCCACCGCCGCCGGGTCAACGTCGGGCAGATCTACTCCACGCTCGACCGGCTCCGCGAGCGCGGCCTCGTCGCGGCGGCGGGATCGACGGAGGACGGCCTCCCCCTGCACGCGCTCACCGACGAGGGCCGGGCCGAGGCGCTCGCCTGGCTGAGCGGCGAGGGCGCCTCCGCCGAGGAGGACTGGGACGACGTGCTCGACCGCATCCTCCTCGCCTCGAGCCTCTCCGACGCCGACCTCGATGCGGTCCTCGACGCCTACGGGAGCACGCTCCCCGAGGAGCAGGAGGCTCTCGACGAGCACCCGCAGCGCCGCCTCGCCGCACGGGCGGTGCTGGTGCGCGACGACGCGCTGCGCCGGCTCCTCGACGCCGCCAGAGAGGAGCTCGCCGGGGCGGGCGACGGAGCGGCCGTCCGCGGCTACGCCCTCGAGCGCCCGCGGCGCGGACGCAAGGCGGCGGCGCGGGACGACGCCGCGACCGAGGGGCCGCTGAGCGCACAGAACGACCGGCACGAGACAGGCGCGGGCGCCGTCGCCTAGGGTGGGGGCTATGATCCGTTCGCCTCTCGGCCTCCGCGTGTCCACCTCCGCGCGCCGACGGCTCGTCGCAGCCGGAGCGGGCACGGTCCTCGTCCTCTGCGCCGCCCTGGCCGCGCCGATGGCGGCCAACGCCTACGACCCGGCCGACTACCCGTCCTGGTCGGACGTCGAGGCCGCGAAGTCGAGCGAGACCGCGACCGCCGCCGAGGTCGACCGCATCACCGCGATCCTCGCCGACCTGCGCGATCAGGCCGCCGCCCTCACCGACGCCGCCATCTCCCGCGCGTCCGAGGCCGACGCCGCTCAGAGCGCGCTCGATGAGGCCACCCAGCGCGTGACCGCCCTCGAGGAGCGCGCCGCCGCGGCCCGTGCCGACGCGGACGCCGCGAAGGAGCAGGCAGGCCGGCTCGCCGCTCAGCTCTACCGCAACGGCGGCACCGACGCCACGCTCAACCTCCTGGTCGGCGGCGATCAGTCCGACAAGCTGCTCTACCGCCTCGGCACCATGAGCCAGCTCACCCTGCAGACCAGCCGCCTCCAGAGCGACGCCGAGTCGACCGAGAACGCCGCCGCCTCCCTCGCCGAGCAGGCGGAGCAGGCGCGCACGGAGCGGCTCTCCCTCGTCAGCGCCGCGCAGGACGCGCTCGCCACGGCGCAGGCCGCGCAGTCCGAGGCCGACGCGAAGGTCGCCGACCAGGAGCAGTACAGCGCCGGGCTCTACGAGCAGCTCGCCTCGCTGAAGAACACCACGGCCGCGCTCGAGGAGGAGTTCGCCACCGGTCAGGAGGCGAAGGCCGCGTTCGAGGAGCAGGAGCGCCTCTCCCGCCTCGCCGCCGAGGCGGAGGCCCGGCGTCAGCAGGCCGCGAAGGCGCCGTCCGCACCCTCCGCTCCGGCACCGGCGGCGCCCGCGGCCCCGTCGACAGGCGGAGGCGGCGGCCCGGTCGAGCTCGGCGACGACGACGCGTCCGGCAAGGACAGCAGTGCGAAGACCATCGCCGCGCTCGGCAGCTACGCCGGCCGGACCGACGGCATGTCGCCGGCGCAGGCGCAGAACTACGCGCGCTCCGTCATGGGCGTCCACGGCTGGGGCCAGGATCAGGCCGACAGCTGCCTCATCCCGCTCTGGAACGGCGAGTCGGGCTGGCGCTGGAACGCGCTGAACCGCTCCTCGGGCGCCTACGGCATCCCGCAGGCGCTGCCGGCGAGCAAGATGGCGACCTACGGCGCGGACTACCAGACCAACGCCGCGACCCAGATCGACTGGGGTCTGGCCTACATCTCCGACCGCTACGGCTCGCCGTGCGCGGCCTGGTCGGCCTGGAACAACCGCTCGCCGCACTGGTACTGAGCCACTGCACCGGAGCCTCGGTCGGGCAGTCGCGTCACTTCGCCTCGTCGTAGGCGTCGACGATCGCGACGGTGACCGGGAAGTCGATGTCCTGATCGCCGAACAGCGCCCGCCCGGCGCGCACGGCGGCCTCGAGCACGACCGCGGCGACCCGCTCCGCCTCCTCCGCGGGCGCGTGCACGATCACCTCGTCGTGCAAGAAGTAGACGAGGTGCGCGAGCGCGCCCTCCGCGCGCAGCCGGGCCCGCAGCTCCCCCATCCAGCAGAGCGCCCACTCGGCGGCCGTGCCCTGCACGACGAAGTTGCGGGTGAAGCGCCCCCAGTCGCGGGCGCGCTGACCACCGGCGTCGACGTCGCCGGGCGGTGAGCTGCGTCCGAGCCGGGTCGACACCCGCTCGCCCCGCTCGCCGGCGCGGGCGGCCGCCTCGACGTGCGCGACGGAGAGGGGGTACGCGCGCGTGAGCCGCGGGAGCAGCCGACCGGCCTCACCGCTCGTCGCCCCGTACATCGCGCCGAGCATCGCCACCTTCGCCCGCGGCCGGTCCGGGACGACTCCCGCGTCGACGATGCCCTGGTAGAGGTCCTTGCCCCGACCCGCGGCGGCCATCACGGAGTCGCCCGCCAGCGCGGCGAGGATGCGCGGCTCCAGCTGCGCCGCATCGGCGACCACCAGCTTCCAGCCCGCGTCCGCGGTCACTGCGGCGCGGATCTGCCGCGGCAGCTGCAGCGCTCCCCCGCCCGACGTCGCCCAGCGGCCGGTGACGACGCCGCCGACGACGTACTCCGGTCGGAAGCGCCCGTCGTGCACCCAGGCGTCGAGCCAGGCCCAGCCGTTGGCGGTCAGCAGGCGCGAGAGCTTCTTGTACTCCAGCAGCGGCGGGATCACCGGATGCTCGATCGAGGTCAGCTCCCAGGAGCGGGTCGACTCGACCGTGAGTCCGGCGCGGCGGAGCGCGCGCAGGAGGTCCGCCGGCGAGTCGGGGTTCAGCTCGGGCGCGTCCAGCTCACGGCGGATGTCGTCGGCCAGGGCCTCGAGGCGGGCCGGCCGTCCGCCGAAGCGCGGACGCGGGCCGAGCAGATCGGTGAGGACGCGGTCGTGGACGTCGGCGCGCCACGGCAGCCCGGCCGCGGCGATCTCGCGGGCGATCAGCGCGCCGACCGACTCCGCGGCGAGCAGGAGTCGCAGGCGCCCGCCCTGCGCGGCCGCTGCCAGCGCCTCCTCCTGCCGGGCGAGCTCGACCAGCGGGTCCAGCTCGTCCGTCTCCGCGGGCGCCTCCTCGAAGCCGAGCAGCGTGTCGCCGGCGACCGGGGCGGCGGCCCCGGCGTCCCAGGCGTCGGGAGCCGCGCGGGCGAGCGGCGAGCGCGCCGTCTGCTCCGAACGGCGGAGGATCGCCCGGGCGAGGCGGAGATCGTGGCAGCGCGCGACGTGCACGCCCTCGGCCAGGAGAGCCGGGTACCAGCGGGCGGTGTCGTCCCAGACCCAGCGCGGACGCTCCGCCTCCCGCTCGCGGACGAAGGCGGCCAGCTCGACCGGACCGCGCCCGCCGCCCACCTCGGCCCCCGAGCCGTCCGAGACGACCGCCCGCCACTCCCCCGTGGGGCCACCGGTGAGCGCGATAAGCATCCGGCCATTCTCCTCCGCGGGTGCGCGAGCTCGGACGACGGCCTCGGCCGCCGGACTCACGGCGCGGGCGCCCCGGCCGGCCTCGACGCCGGGTAGCCCGGGAACGGCTTCTCCTGCGCGGTCAGCGGCTGATGCGCCCACAGCGTGGCCGCGATGGTCTCCATCGACCGCGAGTAGCCCACCAGCGTCCGCTTGCCCGGCTCCGCGGCCCAGGTGACGGCCCGGAACCAGCTCTCGCGGTACGGTCCCGTCTCGATCCTGCGGATCAGCCCGATCCGCCCGGTCCGCATCGCGTCCACCATGACCCACTCGTCGGGCCCGCTGCTGCGCAGCATCTGGAGGGGACTCCACTCGATCATCTCGCCTCCTGCCCGGTCGATCCGCTGCCGTGGCGAGCACGGGCGCCGCGGCGTACACTCGCAGACTATCGAACACATGTTCGAACGGCCAGTCGAGTCCGGCGGGTCGAGAGGAGCAGGCGGGAGCACCCACGATGGCGGTGACCGAGGAGACGGCGATGGTCGCGACCGACGGCGACGGAGTGCCCGTCGCACTCGAATGGCGCGGCGCCAGCTATCGGGTGAGCGATCGGCCGACGGTCTGGACGCGCACCAGCGACTGGTGGGCGCCGCTCGACGGCTTCCCGCCGACGTTCGGCGGCGTGCCGGTCAGCATCGGCGGCTGGCGCTTCCAGGCGACCGATCTCGAGACGGGCGGAGCGTTCGTGCTCGACGTCGTCGCCTCGACGGATCCGTGCTGGAGCGTGGTGCGGTACTACGAGTGAGGGCGGGCGGGTGCGACCCCGGACCCCGCTACTTGCCGTCGGACCAGGGCGCCTTCGTCATGGCGACCAGAGCCGCGACTCCGGAGACGAGGCCGACACCGGCGATGGCGGCTACGACGAGCCAGAGCACGAGTTCCATAGGGCCAGTCTACCGAGTGCGTCGAGCCCCCGTTCCATCGCCCGGCTCTGCAATAGCGTGAGCGGAATGACCGACTCCCCCACGCGCGCGAGCGTCGGACTGCGCTCCGAGCGCGGTCCGATCCTCCTGGCGCTGATGATCTCGACCGCGCTGGTCGCCCTCGACGCGACCATCCTCTCCACCGCGGTGCCCTCGATCGTCGCGGACCTCGGCGGCTTCGAGCAGTTCCCCTGGCTGTTCTCCATCTACCTGCTCGCCCAGGCGGTCTCCGTCCCGCTCTACGGCAAGCTCTCCGACGTGATCGGCCGGAAGCCCATCATGCTGATCGGGATCGGCCTCTTCCTCGTCGGCTCGCTGCTCTGCGGCCTGGCCTGGAGCATGCCCGCGCTGATCGCCTTCCGCGCCCTGCAGGGCCTCGGCGCCGGGGCGATCCAGCCGATGGGCATCACCATCGCCGGCGACATCTACACGGTCGCCGAGCGGGCGAAGACCCAGGGCTACCTCGCCAGCGTCTGGGGCATCTCCTCGGTCGTCGGCCCCACTCTCGGCGGCGTGCTCTCGGACCTGGGCGCCTGGCGCTGGATCTTCCTGGTCAACATCCCGCTCTGCCTGCTCGCGGCCTTCCTCCTGATCCGCAGCTTCCGCGAGACCACCCGCGGCGAGCGCACCCCGCTCGACCTCGCCGGCGCGTCGGTGCTCGCCGTCGGCACCGCGCTGCTGATCCTCGGCCTGCTCGAGGGCGGCAACGCCTGGCCCTGGCTCTCGCCCGCGGGCGTCGGCGTCTTCGTCGTCGCGGCGCTCGCCTTCGCCGGCTTCGTCGCCATCGAGCGCCGAGCGGTCGCCCCGGTGCTGCCGCTCTGGGTGCTCACGCGGCGGGTGCTGCTCTCGACGAGTCTCGTCTCGGTGACGGTCGGCGCGATCACGCTCGGCGTCACCTCCTACTTCCCGACCTTCGCGCAGGGCGTCCTCGGCAGCTCCGCCCTCGGCGCCGGCTTCGCGGTCGCCGCGATGACGATCGGCTGGCCGGTCGCGGCGAGCCTCTCCGGCAGGCTCTACCTGCGGATCGGCTTCCGCCGCACGGCCTTCCTCGGCGCGGCGCTGGTCACCATCGGCACCGGGCTGACGATCCTCCTCGGCGCCTCGTCGAGCCTCTGGGAGATCGCGGGCTTCTGCGTGCTGATCGGCGCCGGGATGGGTCTGGTCGCGACGCCGACCCTCATCCGCGCGCAGGCGAGCGTCGAGTGGAACGAGCGCGGCGTCGTGTCCTCGACGAACTTCTTCGCCCGCAACATCGGCAGCGCGATCGCCGTCGCGGTGTTCGGCGCGATCGTCAACGCCCAGGCCGGTGGCGGCGATCCGACGCCCGAGGGCCTCGCGGCCGGCACCCGCTTCGTCTGCATCGCGCTGACGGTGCTCGCCGTCGGCATGCTCTTCGCGGTCCGCGCGATGCCGAAGGACGACCCGCGACCGGCCGAGGCTCCGGCCGCGACCCCCGCGGAGTCCTAGCGCGGAGCGCGGCGGGCGGCGGAGAGGGCCCTCAGCCGCTCCACGTGCCGGCGCCGGGTGCGGTGGATCCAGCGCTGCACCGGGTCGCCGAGCCCGGGGTGCCGGCGCAGCGTGTGCAGGGCGCGGTCGAGGCGCCGCACCATGTCGGCCGCGGCGCCGAACGGTCGCGCCGAGATGCCGACCTCCAGGTGGCGGTCGTAGACGATCCGGTGGCGCAGGCCCAAGTGCACGCTGATCTCGACGTCGTCGTGCACGTAGGGGTCGTCGCGGTGCATCTCCCCCGCGATCTCCTGCCAGGCCGAGCGGCGGACGGCGCAGTTCGAGCCGAAGAGCGGCCAGTTGGCCAGCGCGGAGCCCATCAGCACGAAGTACGCGTCCATGTAGACGATCCGGGCGAGGTTCCGCGCGACCGGGCCGAGCTCGACGAACCGGCCGGGGCCGGTCACCGCTCCGACGCCCGGGTCGGCGAAGTGTGCGGCGATCCGCGCGAGCCAGTGCCGGTCGGGCTGAGAGTCGGCGTCCAGCCGGGCGAGCACGTCGCCCTCCGCCTCGTCGAAGCCGTGCGCCGTGCTGGCGGGTATGCCGGTCCCGCCGTGCACGATCACCCGCGCGCCCGCTGCACGGGCGACGTCCGCGCTGTCATCGGTGCTGCCGTCGTCGACGACGACGATCTCGAAGGGGGCGAGGGTCTGCTCGGCCAGGAGGGCGAGCAGCCGCTCGAGGTGCCGGGCGTCGTCCTTGACGGGGACGACGACGGAGATGCGTCGGGAGTCCATCAGGACAGTCAACTCGATCCGGGCCCTCGCCCGGACATCCGCCACGCCCGCGACCGCGGTGACCGGCGTGTCAAGCGTCTGCCGGCCGGCCGACGCCGGTGCTGGGATCGTGATCGAGGAGGCGCGCTGCGCCTCGGAACAGGAGACGACATGACCCAGGGACCCCGCGACTTCCACCCCACCCGCGCCGTCGTCACGGCCTCGGACTCCGGCATCGGCCGAGCCGCCGCCGTCGCCCTCGCCGAGGCCGGCATGGACGTCGGCATCACCTGGCACAGCGACGAGCAGGGCGCCCTGGAGACCGCGGAGGAGGTGCGCTCGCACGGCCGCCGCGCCGAGGTCGCCCACCTCGACGCGACCGAGCTCGATCGGGTCGGCGACGTGATCGACGACCTGGCCCAGCGCCTCGGCGGACTCGACGTCTTCGTCAACAACGCGGGCGGGGGCGGCGGCGAGCCCTTCCTCGAGCAGAGCCTGGACAGCTGGCGCGAGGTCGTCGCGCTGAACCTCGACGGAGCGTTCGTCGGCCTCCAGCGCGCCGCCCGCATCATGGTCGAGCAGGGCACCGGCGGTCGGCTGATCGGCGTCACGAGCGTGCACGAGCACCAGCCCCGCGTCGGCGCGAGCGCCTACGTCGCCGCCAAGCACGGCCTCGGCGGGCTGCTGAAGGTCGCCGCCCTCGAGCTCGGCCGCTACGGCATCACCGCCAACGCGGTGGCACCGGGTGAGATCGCGACCCCGATGAACGACGCGGAGGACGTGGATCCGCACGGCATCGACCGCCCGGGCATCCCGCTCGGCCGTCCCGGCGACGCGCGCGAGATCGCGGCCGTGATCGCCCTCCTCGCCTCGCCCGCGGGCGCCTACATCACGGGAGCGTCCTACGCCGTCGACGGCGGCATGCTGCAGATGGGGCCGCAGGCCGGCTCGCACCTGCTGCAGGACGACTGGCGGGACGCCTGACCGGCCGACCATCGCGCCCGCCCGACCGGTATTCTCGAAGAGGTGCTCCGGTGGGCGGGGCGCTCGAACCGAGGGTGCAGGTGACGCGCGTGTGGTTCCGCCGTCGACGCAGGTTCAAGATGGAGCCGTACGACCCGGACGAGAACCCGTCGCGCGAGCCCGTCTCGGTCGAGGAGGCCGCGGAGGAGGGCCTGCTGCTCGCCCAGTACGCGAGCCGGATGGCCGTGAAGAACCGCGTGCTGATGGACGGCCTGGCCGAGGGCGTCCCCTTCGACGTCCGGCACTACTCCGTCATCGCCGCCGCCGAGCTGGAGAAGCTCGCCGACGAGTCGGAGGCGGCGGCCGAGCGCCTGCGCGCCATCGCCGCGGACGCGACCCTGGTCGGCGGCCGCTCCGACCACGTGCACGACTACCGCTCCGCCGACATCGACAACCTCGACCACCGCGAGCGGCTCTCGCTCGCGGTGGCCGACTCCCTGCGCCACCGCGCGCGGGACGAGCAGTACCTGGCCTCGCTCGTCGACGACGCTCGGCAGGACGCCTGGCGCGAGCTGTCGCAGTCGATCGAGGAGACCCTCGACCGCGCGCCGCTGATCGACGCGGACGACGAGGAGTATCAGCGAGACCGCTCGGTGCGGATGTCGCTCGTCGTCGTCGACGACCTGGCGAAGCTCGCGGCCGAGCGCGGAGTCGCGCTCGAGGAGTAAGGTGCTCTCCCGCGGTCAGCTGGAGACAGCGCTCAGCGGTAGTGCATGATCAGGCCCAGCCGGCGCGGAACGACTCGGTCGCCTCGGAGGAGCGCTCGCGCACGGCCTCCAGCAGCTCGACCATCGAGGTGCTCCGCAGGAACGCGAGCCGGTCGAGCTCGGTGACCGGAGCGACACCCGCGAGCTGCCAGGCGTGCGCGGCCGGGTCCTCGGCCAGCTCGACGACGGCGCCGTAGCGCTGCTCGACGAACTCGCTCGCCACCGCCAGCGCCGTCCGCACCGCGGACTCGGCGGAGCGCAGCAGCTCCTCGTGCTCCGGCGCCCACTCGAGCGGCGCGACGGGGCGCACCTCGGCCTTCGGATACGGGTCGTCGTCGTACCAGCGGACGACCTCGAAGCGGTTCTCGCCGACGCTGTCGAGGGTGACGAACGACTCGGCGCCGTCGATGTTGAGGATGCGCGCGACCGTGCCGATCGGGAAGCGCTGGTCGCCGCCGCCGACCTCCTGCCCGCGCTCGATGAGCACGACGCCGAACGAGAGCGTGTCGTCCTCGAGCACGTCGCCGAGCATCCGCAGATACCGCGGCTCGAACAGCCGGAGCGGGAGCGGCATGTGCGGCAGCAGCACGGAGCCGAGCGGGAACATCGGGAGGTCAGGCACGAGAACAGCGAACCACGTCGTGCGGAGACCGGCCACTACGGGCTTCCGGGCGGCGGACGTGCTAGCGCCGACGCGGTCGACGCAGAAGGAACACCATCCGTTAACCAACGGGGAGGAAGATCCGCCCGTGACCGCTGAAGTGAACCTCGACCAGATCGTCTCCGAAGTGTCCGCGCGCCTGCGCACCCGCTTCCCCGACCGCCCCGCCGCCGAGGTGGAGTCGGCCGTCCAGAAGGAGCTCGACTCCCTCGCCGACCGCCCGGTCCAGGACTACCTGTCCGTCCTCACCGAGCGCGCCGCGAAGTCCCGCCTGAAGAAGTCCCGCCCGGACGCCTGACGCCCTCCACTCCGCCCACTCCGCAGAAGTCGTCGCACTCGCCGCCGGAGTACGACGACTTTCACGCAAGCGCGGCGGGACCGACGGCGAGGTCGCGTCGAGTGCGCAGAAGTGGTCGTACTCAGCGCGCGAGTACGACGACTACTGCGGAGTCGAGGCGCGGACCGGCGGCGCGACGGGGACGGGACGGAAGTAGGGCGTACGGGACTTGAACCCGTGACCGACGGATTATGAGTCCGCTGCTCTGACCGGCTGAGCTAACGCCCCGCGGCGCCCGAGGCGAGCGGGGCGGGCCGTCAGGAGGCGGCTCGGCCTGCCGGAGCGGACGCTGCGTCGGCGGCCGGATCGGCCGCCGGCTCCCCACGATACAGGCTCTCGAAAGTGCTGATCGTGCGGTTGATGTCGTGTGCGGCGACGATGCGGAGCGAGCTGCGCTTGAGGGCCTCGAGGCGCTCGGGGTCGGCCGTCAGGACGTCGGTGAGGCCGTCGGCGAGGGCCTGCGCGCTGCCGGGCTCGAAGAGGTGGCCGTTCTCGCCCTCGTGGACGAGGTGCGGGAGAGCCATCGCGTCGGCGGCGACCACGGGCAGGGCCGAGGCCATCGCCTCCATGGTGGCGATGCTCTGCAGCTCGGCGATGGAGGGCATCGCGAAGACGGTCGCCCGGCTGTACGCCTGCTTCAGCTCGGCGTCGGAGACGTAGCCGGTGAAGTGGACGCGGTCGGCGATGCCGAGGGTGGTGGCGAGCTGCTGCAGGTTGCGCATCTGGTCGCCGCCGCCGACGATCTCGAGCTGCGCGTCCAGCGAGGGGTCGAGCAGCGAGACCGCGCGGAGCAGGACGTCGATGTGCTTCTCGCCGGTGACGCGCCCCACGAAGAGGATGCGGTTGGCGGTGCGCGGGGTGAAGTCGGGCGTGTAGTTGTCGGCATCGATGCCGCAGGAGATGGCGTGCACGCCCTGCAGCCCGGTGTACTTCTCGAGGAACTGCGCGGCCTTGCGAGTCGGCGTCGTGACGGCCTCCGCGCGGCCGAAGGTGCGGCGGGCGGCCCGCCAGGCCATCGCCACGGCCTTCGCCTGGGCGGCCTTGGGCAGCAGCGTGAACTCGAGCATGTTCTCGGGCATGAAGTGGTTGGTGCCGATGATGCGGATGCCGCGCTTGGCCGCCTCCTGGCCGAGGCCGCGGCCGACGATGACGTGGGACTGGAAGTGCACGACGTCGGGCTTCACCTCATCGAGGATCCGCGCGCTGTTCTGGCGGATGCGCCACGGCATCGCGAAGCGCAGCCAGTCGTGCGGAGGCCACCGGAGGCTGAAGAGGCGGTGCACGATGATCCGCTGGCCCTCGTGGTCCTCGACGCGGGTGCCGCTCCAGCCGTCGGCGGACGGGGCGACGACGTGCACCTCGTGGCCGCGCGCCTGCAGGCCGGCGGCGAGGCGCTCGGCGAACTTGGCGGCTCCGTTGACGTCCGGCGCGAAGGTGTCGCAGCCGATCACGACGGTCAGCGGGCGGCGGGCGGCGTCCGCCGGAGCGGAGTCGCCGGTCGACGATTCGGGGCGTGACGCGTCGCGGGGATCTGACACGGAGTGGGTCCTAACGATGTCGTGTCGCTCGAGGGAGTGGAGCGATCGGCGTGGGTTCGGGCGGGTGCACGGCGTCTCGAAGCGGTCCCAGTGTAGGCGGGGAGGGCGCCGGAACCCGGGATTGCGGCGCCTCGCGTCGGGCGGCTCAGCGGGCCTGCGGGTGGTGCTTCGCGAGGAGGAAGACGCCCCAGATGGCGACCACTCCCGCCGCGATGAAGAGCGGGATCGCCCACGGCGCGGCGTACTGCGCCTCGCCGAGGACGATGATGCCGATCGCCACGGCGACCAGCGGGTCGACGACCGTCAGGCCGGCGACGACGAGGTCCGGCGGCCCGGAGGCGTAGGCGTTCTGCACGAAGTAGCCGCCGAGCGCGGTGGCGGCCAGGAGCGCCACGATGCAGACGACGGTCAGTGGGTCGAACTCGCCGAACTTGATCCGGTTGAGGACGACCTTCGCAAGGGTGGCGACGAAGCCGTAGACGACGCCGGCGCCGAGGATGTAGAAGATCGCGCGGGCCTTCTTGCGGAAGACGCGGAAGGCGATCACGAAGATCGTCATGACGACCGCGAGGATCACCAGGATCGTGATCAGCTGCGAGGTCCGGATCGACTCGTCGACCGCGTTGAAGGCGGCCACCAGCACGAAGACCCCGACGCCGCCGACGCAGAGCATGATCGCCCGGATCGAGGACGCGTTCAGCCGGACCTTGCTCACCCGGGCGTTGACGATCGCCGTGATGACGAGGGCGACGGCGCCGAGCGGCTGGACGACGATCAGCGGCGAGAAGCCGAGGCTGGTGAGCTGGAAGACGATCGCGAGCGCCAGCATCAGCGTGCCGATCACCCAGGACGGCCGCGAGAGCAGCGCGAAGAGCTGCCCGCCGCTCAGCCCGCTCGACCCGGAGCGCTTCGAGAAGCGCTCGACCTTGACGACTCCGCGGTGCTGGAACTGCGCGCCGAGGGAGAGGAAGACCGCGCCGATCAGAGCGATCGGGATGCCGATGAACTTCGCCGGGTCGTTCAGAAGGTCGGCGAGGTCAGTGGGCATGGGCACGACCCTACCCACGATCGATCCGCGCATCCTCCGACGCACGGGGGACCTCGGCTAACCAGCGGATGACGATCAGGACGGCCGCCCGCAGGGCCCGCGATACCCTGATCCTCATGGCCGTCCTCCCCATCCGCATCGCCGGCGACCCCGTCCTGCACTCCCCCGCCGCCCCCGTCACCGAGTTCGACGACGCGCTCCGCACGCTCGTCGCGGACATGTTCGAGACGATGGACACGGCGCCCGGCGTCGGACTGGCCGGACCGCAGGTCGGCGTGCCGCTGCGGCTCTTCGTCTACGACTACGAGGCCGACGACGGCACTCCCCGCCGCGGTGTCGCGATCAACCCCGAGCTCTTCGTCACGCCGACGCCGCTGGGCGAGGCCGACGAGGACACCGAGTCCGAGGGCTGCCTGTCGTTCCCGGGCGAGCGCTTCCCGCTGCGGCGCTCGGAGCGCGCGATCCTGCGCGCGGTCGACCTCGACGGCGCGCCGTTCGAGATCGAGGCGGAGGGCTGGTTCGCCCGCGTCTTCCAGCACGAGTTCGACCACCTCGACGGCGTCCTCTACACGGACCGCCTCGAGCACGAGTACGCCAAGCCCGTCGCGAAGATCACCCGCAAGCGCGGCTGGGGCGTGCCCGGCGTCTCCTGGACCCCGGGCCTCGAGCACCTCGAGGACTGAGCGTCCGAGGCACCCCGCCTCCGCTCCGATTCCGGGCCGGCGCTCCCTGGCCTAGGCCAGGTCGACGCCGTGCACGCCGTTGTGGTGGCGCACGGTCGGGAAGGACGCGGTGACGCTGCGCCCGACGCCGGGGGTGCGCTTCTCTACGACGTCGCCGCCGAAGAGGCCGGCCCGCTCGCGCAGCTCCGAGAGCGCCGGGCTGTCGATCCGGTCGGTCAGCGCATGCAGGTCGGCGTCGACGGCGCTCGCGTCGGACTCGGCGCCGGCGTGGCGCTCGCGGTCGTCGTCGACCTCGACGCGGAGGCCCGTGGCGGTCCAGCGGGAGGTGATCCGCAGCTCGGTGCCGGTGCCGCCGGACTCGAGGGCCTCGTCGAAGGCGTACTCGAGCACGCGCATCACGGCGACGTCCGCGCCGTCCTGCAGCGGGAACGGCTCGCCGAAGGTCTCCTCCTGCACGACCAGGCCGCGCTCGCGGGCGCTCTCGATGAGGGCGTCCGTCCCGCCGGTCGCGGGGAGCTCGCGCGGATCGACCGCGGCGACCGTCGCGATGCGGCGCAGCTGGGCGAGCGACGCCTCCGCGGCGCTGACGGCCCGCCCGGCGGAGCGCGAGGCGGCGGCGGGATCGCGGTCGATGGTGAGGCGCACGCTCTCGGCCTCCTCGACCACCTTCGACGCGGCGCGGACGGCGAGCTGCTCGAGCTCGCCGACGATGCGCAGCCGCGCCTCCTGCTCCCGGACGGACAGCTCGAGGGCGACGGCGCGCGCCGTCTCCTCGGCCCGGCTGTCGAGCGCGCGGCGCTCGGCGGCGGCGGAGCGGCGCCACAGGACGATCGCCCCCGCCGCGACGATCAGGGCGAGGACGAGGACGACTTCGAGCACGACGGCCTCCGGGGCATCAGGGAACGGCGCGGGGGGACGCCGGAGAGCGATGGTACCCGGGAGCGGGCGTCGGAGCCGGAGGCGCGGCGGGGGCTTGCGGTCGACTCACCCGACTCGAGTGAGCGCTCAGCCCTCGCGGCGGCTGCGCGCGACGGTGAACTTCGCGCTGCGCTCGATGATCTTGGTCGGCCCGACGGAGCGGCGCAGCTCGGCCGGGTGCGCGAGGTGCGAGTTGAAGACCGTCCACAGCTCGCCGCCGGGGCGGAGGATGCGGCCGGCGGCCGCGATCATCCGGCGCGCGACGAGGTCGGTCACCGCGCCGTCGGAGTGGAACGGCGGGTTGCAGAGCACCACGTCGACCGAGCCGTCGGCGAGCGTGGAGGCGTTGTCGTCGCGGAGCAGCCGGATGCGGTCGCCCAGGCCGTTCGCCTCGGCGGTCAGGCCGGCGGACTCGACGGCCGCGCGGGAGCTGTCGGTGGCGATCACGTCGAGGTCCGGGCGGGCGAGCGCGAGCGACGCGGCGAGCACTCCGGAGCCGCAGCCGAGGTCGACCGCGACTCCCCCGGGCAGCGCGGCCGGGTCGAGCGCGGCGAGCAGCGCCCGGGTGCCGAGGTCGAGCTTGGCGCCGGCGAAGACGCCGGGCAGTGCGACGACCTCGAGCCGGTGCTCGGCCAGACGGCGGCGCTCCGCACCGGCGGCGGGGGGCTGCTCCGCCTTCGCCTCGCTCGCGAGCAGCGCCCGCGACTTCTGCCGCGCGAGGCTGACGTCGATCCGGTCGTAGCGGCGGGCCAGCACCTCGTTCATGCCGAGCGACATGTGCTTGATCCGCCCGGCGCCGATGAGCTGCGCGGCGGGGTTCGCGAGCGCGACCTCGGCCGCGACGGCGGCCAGCGCGTCGAGCGAGCGCGGGAGGCGCAGCAGCACGATCTCGGCGCCCTCGACCGCCTGGGCGATCGAGTCGGCGATCGTGAAGAGCGCGAGCTCGATGCCGGCGGCGCGGACCGCCTCGGCGTTGGCCGCGAGGGCCCGCTCGGCGACGATCGAGTCCTGGGCGGAGGAGACCGCCACGCCGTCGGCGGCGAGGGCGAGCGTCAGCGCGCCGAAGGCGTCGCCGACGACGGCGACCCGGGAGTGCCCCGCGGCGAGGTCGAGGAGGAGGCGGTCGCTCGCGTCGACCGCGACGAGGTCGGGGGCCTCGACGTCGGGCCGGCGGCGGAGGAGGTCGAGGACGTCGTCGCGCATGGGGGCTCCGGTCGGGGTCGTGGCGGGGAGCACGGCGGACCGGTGAGCACGCAGGGAACGAGGCGCGGAGACCGGGCCCGGAGGACCGACTCGAGGGCACGAAAAAGGGCCCAGGAGTGGAGTCCCAGGCCCTTCGCTCCCCGACTTGGACTCGAACCAAGAACCTACCGGTTAACAGCCGATTGCTCTGCCAATTGAGCTATCGAGGATCATCCGCTCACCCGGAGGCGAGCAGCGCGTGACTACTTTAGCAAAGTCTGCGCGAACTCCAAATCCTGGATCAGTAGCCGAGCACCGGGTCGACGACGCCGAGCAGTTCGCGGCCCGCGGCGAAGGCGGCGACGTTGGCGCGGACCCGCTCGGCGAGCAGCGGCGTCGTCATCTCCGGGGTGTCCGCGGAGTGCGGGGTGATCAGGCAGCGCGGCTCGCTCCACAGCGGGTGCCCGTCTGGCAACGGCTCCGGGTCGGTGACGTCGAGAGCGGCTCCAGCGAGCCGTCCCTCCGCGAGGGCGGTCACGAGAGCGTCCGTGTCGACGAGACTCCCCCGGGCGACGTTGACCAGCACGGCCTCGGCCGGCAGCCGCCGCAGCAGCTCGGCGTCGACCAGCCGGGCCGTGCCGTCGGTCGCGGCGGCCGCGAGCACGAGCACGTCCGCGTCGGCGACCACGTCGGGCAGCTGCTCCGCGGGGACCGTGCGGTCGGCTCCGGGCAGGGCGGCGTCGGTCCGGCGCACCACGGTGACGTGGGCGTCGAAGACGCTGAGCAGCCGCAGCAGCTCCACGGCGATGCCGCCCGCGCCGACGACGACGACTCGCGCGCGGTGCAGCGTCCTGGCGCGCTTCGCCCCCCAGGAGTCGGCACGCGCGCGCTCGGGCAGCGAGCGCAGCAGCGCGAGGGTCAGCGCGAGAGCGTGCTCGGCGACCGGCTCGGCGTAGGCGCCCTTCGCGCTCGTCCAGCGCAGCCCTCGATGCGCGGTGCTGCGCAGCACGGGCGCGAACACGTCGACGCCCGCCCAGGGCAGCTGCACCCAGCGGAGGCCCGGGTGCTCCGCGAGGACCGCCGCGAGCTCGTCGGTGCGGCCGTAGGAGAGCCAGAGCAGCGCCTCCGCGTCCTCGACGCCGACGACGGTGCCGCCGCCGGCCTCGATCGCGTCGGTGAAGGTCTGCTTCGGCCGGGGCAGGACGGCGACGCGCGGCGCGCTCATCCGGCCTCCTCCGCGGGCGCCGTGCGCGCGGCGCGGGTGGCGTCGAAGCGCTCGAACTCGGCGAAGGCGGCGCCGAGCTCGCGGACGTACGGGTGCCGGGAGTCGTTCAGCACCTCGAGCAGCGGGCCGTAGGCGACCACCTCGCCCTCGACCAGCACGGCGATCCGGTCGGTGGCCCGGCTGAGGACGTCGATGTCGTGGCTCACGACGACCGCGGCGAAGCCCTCCTGCCGGCGCAGATCCGTCAGCAGGTCCACGATCGACTCGCGGACGGTCGCGTCGATGCCGGAGGTCGGCTCGTCCGCGATCAGCACCTTCGGGCCGAGGACGAGCGCGCGCGCGATCGCGACGCGCTGCCGCTGACCGCTGGAGAGCTCGTAGGGGAAGCGGTCGAGCAGGAACAGCGGCAGGTGCACGGAGTCGAGCAGCGTCGCCACCCGCACCGCGGCGCTCTTCGGGTCGTAGTGCCGGTCGCGGAGGAAGATCGGCTCGGCGATCAGCTCGGAGACGGTCAGCTCCGGGCGCAGCACCGCGCCGGCGTCCTGCGCGAGGTGCGCGACGTCGAAAGTGAAGCGCTTGACCTCGCGGGCGGGCATCCCGCGGAGTCGGTGGCCGGAGACGGTGGCCTCGCCGCCGATGATCACCGGCCGCGTCCGCGCCCCGGCACCGGCCGGGCCATCGAGACCCTCGCCGCCGAGGACGCGCGCCAGCGTCGACTTTCCGGAGCCGCTGCCGCCGAGGATCCCGAGCACCTCACCCGGCTCGACGCGCAGGCTGACCCCGCGCAGCGCGGTCCAGCGCCCGCTGATGCCGCGCGGCGGGTACTCGACGCTCAGGTCGTCGACGACGATGGGCGCCGAGGCGGCGGCGGCTCGGCTCACGCCTTCCGCTCCGCCTCGACGATGCTGCGCAGGAGCTCGCGGCGCTCGGCCTGCTCCCCCGGGTCCGGCACCGGCAGCGAGGCCAGCAGCCGCTGCGTGTACGGGTGCTTCGGCGCGGACAGCACCTCCTCGCCCGTGCCCTCTTCGACCAGCTCGCCGCGGTAGAGCACGGCGATCCGGTCGGCGAGCAGGTCGACGACGGCGAGGTCGTGACTGATGAAGAGCGAGGCGAAGCCGAACTCGCGCTGCAGCTCCGCGAACAGCTCGAGCACGCGCGCCTGCACCGAGACGTCGAGCGCCGAGGTCGGCTCGTCGGCGATCAGCAGCTTCGGCTCGAGGGCGAGCGAGCGCGCGAGGCTCGCGCGCTGGCGCTGGCCGCCGGAGAGCTCGTGCGGGTAGCGGTCGCCGTAGGAGCGCGGCAGCTGCACCGCCTCGAGCAGCTCGTCGACCCGCTTCCGGGCGGCACCGGCGTCGCGGGCTCGCCCGTGCACGATCAGCGGCTCGGCGACGCACTCGGCGATCGTCAGAAGCGGGTTGAAGCTCGACGCCGGGTCCTGGAAGACGAAGCCGATGTCGCCGCGGACGGGGCGGAAGGCGCGCTCGCGGATGCCGCGCATCTCCTTGCCGAGCACCCGCAGCGAGCCGCCGGTGACGGTGGTGAGTCCGGCGATCGCGCGGCCGATGGTCGTCTTGCCCGAGCCGCTCTCGCCGACCAGGCCGAGCACCTCGCCCGCGCGGATGCGGAAGGAGACGCCGTCGACGGCGACGAAGCCGGGGCGGCCGAGGCGGCCCGGGTACTGGATCCGCAGATCCTCGGCGAGGACGAGCGTCTCCGCCTCCGGGGCGCCGGCGCGCTCGATGGCGCGCTCCTTCGCCCGGGCGACGCCCTGGCCCACGTGCGGCACGGCGGCGAGGAGCTTGCGGGTGTATTCGGCTTTCGGTGCGGCGAACAGCTCGGCGACCGGCGCCTCCTCGACCAGCTCGCCCTGGTACATCACCGCGACGCGATCGGCCAGGTCGGCGACGACGCCCATGTTGTGGGTGATCAGGACGATCGAGGTGCCGAAGTCGTCGCGGCAGCGGCGGAGCAGGTCGAGGATCTCCGCCTGCACCGTCACGTCGAGGGCCGTGGTCGGCTCGTCGGCGACGATCAGCCCCGGGTCGAGCACGAGCGCCATCGCGATGACGACGCGCTGCTTCTGGCCTCCGGAGAACTGGTGCGGGTAGTAGTCGACCCGCTTCTCCGGCTCGGGGATGCCGACCGTGCGCAGGACGTCGATGGCGCGCTTCCGCGCGTCCTTGCGCGAGACGGAGGCGTGCGCGCGCAGCCCCTCCGCGATCTGCCAGCCGACGGTGAAGACCGGGTTGAGGGCGGTGCCGGGCTCCTGGAAGACCATCGCGACGTCGGTGCCGCGGAGCTCGCGCAGGCGCGACTTCGGCACCGAGACGACGTCGGTCGACGAGCTGCCGTCCTTCTTCGAGAGCAGGATGACGCCGGACGCCGTCGCCGTCTCGGGCAGCAGCCCGAGGATGGTCTTGGCGGTCACGGTCTTGCCGCTGCCGGACTCGCCGACGATGGCGAGCACCTCGCCGCGCTCGACGCGGAGGCTGACGCCGGCCACCGCGCGAACGGCGCCGCGATCGCTCGCGAAGGCGACCTCGAGGTCCTGGATGTCGACGATCGGGCGGGAGCCCGCGTCGGCGGGACGGCTGTCGGCGGGACGCTGGACGCTCATCGGGTCTTCTCCACTCCGGCGACGGGATCATGTCCCGGCGTCTCCAGGCCGTCCGCGGGGAGCGCACCGCCCGGGACGACGGACGTCGCGGCGACGTCGCCGGAACCGGCGGCCACCGCGCGCCGGCCGCGCAGGCGCGGGTCGGCGAGGTCGTTGAGGCTCTCGCCGACCAGCGTGATGCCGAGCACGACGAGGACGATGGCCAGGCCCGGGAAGACCGAGGTCCACCAGATGCCGCTGGTCACGTCGGACAGCGCCTTGTTGAGGTCGTAGCCCCACTCGGCGGCCGAGGTCGGCTCGATGCCGAAGCCGAGGAAGCCCAGGCCCGCGAGGGTGAGGATCGCCTCGGACGAGTTCAGCGTGAAGATCAGCGGCAGGGTGCGCGTGGCGTTGCGCAGCACGTGCTTGAACATGATCCGCGGGGTCGACGCTCCGATGACCTTCGCCGACTCGACGAAGGCGTCGCCCTTGATCCGGACCGTCTCGGCGCGGATCACCCGGAAGTACTGCGGGATGTAGACGACCGTGATCGAGACCGCGGCGGCGAAGATGCCCGACCAGAGGTTCGACTGCCCGCCGGAGATCACGATCGACATCACGATCGCGAGCAGCAGGGTCGGGAAGGCGTAGATCGCGTCGCAGATCACGACGAGCACGCGGTCGAGCCAGCCGCCGAGGTAGCCCGAGACGAGACCGAGGAAGACGCCGAGGAAGATCGACAGCACGACGGCGACCACGATGACGAGGAACGCCGTCTGGGCGCCCCAGATCACGCGCGAGAGCACGTCGTAGCCGCCGACGGTGGTGCCGAGCAGGTGCTCGGCACTCGGCGGCTGCTGCGCGCCGAACGACTCGGTGCCGGTGCGCAGCTGTGAGTAGCCGTAGGGGGCGATCAGCGGGGCGAGGGCCGCGACGAGGAGGAACGCGCCGGTGATCACGAGACCGGTGACGAGCATCCCGCGCTGCAGGCCCACGCTCTGCCGGAGCTGGTGGACGACCGGCAGCCGGTCGACGAGGCGGCGGCGCGGGCGCGCCGGAGTGGTGGTGCTCATGGGTCAGTACCTCACTCGCGGGTCGATGAGCGCCGCGATGACGTCGACGATGAAGTTGGTCAGCGCCACGATCACGGCCAGCAGGGCGACGATGCCCTGCACGGCGACGAAGTCGCGCGCCTGGAGGTACTCGGCCAGCTGGAAGCCGAGGCCCTTCCACTCGAAGGTCGTCTCGGTGAGCACCGCGCCGCCCAGCAGCAGGGCGATCTGCAGGCCGATGACGGTGATGATCGGGATGAGCGCCGGACGGTAGGCGTGTGTGCGGACCAGGCGGAACTCGCTCACTCCGCGCGAGCGGGCGGCGTCGACGTAGTCGGTGCCGAGGGTGCCGATCACGTTCGTGCGCACGAGGCGGAGGAAGATGCCGGCGGTGAGCAGGCCGAGCGCGATCGCCGGGAGCACCGCGTGCGAGAGCACGTCGGCGACGGCGGCGGGGTCGCCGGTCTGGATCGCGTCGATCAGGTAGATGCCGGTCTTGTTCTCGAGGAACTGCAGCGAGAGCTCGGTGTTCGTGGTCGCGCGACCGGCGACCGGGAACCACTTGAGCCAGACCGAGAAGACGAGCTTGAGCAGCAGCCCCGCGAAGAAGACGGGGGTCGCGTAGCAGAGGATCGCGAAGATGCGCAGGACCGCGTCGGGCGTGCGGTCGCGGTGGTAGGCGGCGAGCATTCCGAGCGGGATGCCGACGAGGAACGCCACGATCAGAGCGTAGAAGGCGAGCTCGACGGTCGCGGCGCCGTAGGTGACCAGCACCTCGGTGACCGGGCGGTTGTCGCTCAGGGTGGTGCCGAAGTCGCCGCGCAGCAGGTTGCCGAGGTACTCGAGGTACTGCACGATCAGCGGGCGGTCGTAGCCGGCCGCGGCGACGCGCTCGGCCAGCTGGTCGGCGGTGAGCCGACCGCCCAGCGCCGCGGTGATCGGGTCGCCCGTCGAGCGCATGAGCAGGAACACCATCGTCACGAGGATGAAGACGGTCGGGATGATGAGCAGGAAGCGGACGAGCAGATAGCGCCCGAGTCCTCCTCCGGAGCCGCGCGGTCGCCGGGTGGGCGCCGTCGCCGCAGCCGTCGTGGCTGTCGTCACGTGATGCCTTTCGTGGAGAACGGCCGGCGCCTCCCGGGTGGGGAGGCGCCGGCCGGAGGGGTGGATCAGCCCTTGCTGAGCGCCGCGTAGCGGAACTTGAACGAGGCGTCGAGGGTGTCCTCGGCTCCGCTCACGGTGCTGCCGACGATCGCGACCTGCGAGCCCTGGAGGTAGGGCAGGGTCGACAGCTGCGCCGCGACCTTGTCCTGGATCTCCTCGATCAGCGCGGTGCGCGCATCGGCGTCGGTGGTGGAGACCTGCTCGGCGATCAGGCTCTGCACGTCGGCGTCGTCGAAGTGGTTCGCGAGGAAGTTCTCCTTGATGAAGAACGGCGACAGGTAGTTGTCGGCGTCGGAGTAGTCCGGGAACCAGCCGAGCTGGTACGCCGGGTAGACGTCGCTCGAGCGGTCCTTGGAGTACTGGACCCACTCGGTCGTCTGCAGGTTCACGGTGAACAGGCCGGTGGACTCGAGCTGGTCCTTGATCAGCGCGTACTCGTCGCCCGAGGACGGACCGTAGTGGTCGTTCGAGTACTGCAGGTTCAGGGTGACCGGGGTGGTGACGCCCGCGGCCTGGAGCGTGGCGGCCGCCTTGTCGGCGTCGACACCGCCCTGGCCGTCGCCGTAGAGGCCCTTGAGGGACTCGGTCGCGCCGGTGAGGCCCTGGGGGACGTAGGAGTACAGCGGGGTGTAGGTGCCCTTGTAGACCTGGTCGGCGATCTCCTGGCGGTCGATCAGATCGGCCGCGGCCTGGCGGACGGCGAGAGCCTTGGCCGCGTCGGCCTCGGCGGTCGTCGCGCCGAACGGCTGCGTGTCGAAGTTGAAGACGATGTAGCGGATCTCGCCGCCGGGACCGTCGACGACCTTGACCGCGTCGTTCCCGCGGAGGTCCTCGACGTCGGTCGCGGAGAGGCTCCGGTACGCGACGTCGATGTTGCCCTCCTGGATGTCCAGCTTGAGGTTCGAGCTGTCCGCGTAGTACTTGACGTTGACGGTGCCGGTCTTCGCCGCGCCGAGCACGCCCTGGTAGTCGTCGTACGCCTTGTACTGGATGAGGTTGTTCACGTCGTAGTTGGCGATCGTGTACTGCCCGGCGAAGGCGTCGCCCGAGACGATGTCCGCGTCGGCGGTCAGCTCGTCGGCCGAGAAGACCTCCTCGTCCACGATCGGGCCCGCGGGGCTCGAGAGGATCTGCGGGAAGGTCTGGTCGTTCTCCGACTTCAGCGTGAAGACGACGGTGGTGTCGTCCGGCGCCGCGACGCTGTCGAGGTTCGCGAGGAGCGACGACGGGCCGTTCTCGGCCGCGATCGCGACCTGGCGGTCGAAGGAGAACTTGACGTCCGAGGAGGTCAGGTCGTGGCCGTTGGCCCACTTCAGGCCGTCCTTGAGCGTGACCGTGTACTCGGTCGGCGCCGTGAACTCGGCCGACTCGGCGATGTCGGGCTCGACGTCCGGGCTGCCGTAGGGGGTGTTCATCAGGAACGGGAACACCTGGTTCATCACGGCGAAGGAGCCGTTGTCGTACGAACCGGCGGGGTCGAGCGTGGTGATCTTGTCGGTGGTGCCGATGGTGAGCGTGCCGCCGGCCGCGCCGCCGGTCGAGTCCCCGCCGCCGGCGGAGCAGCCCGCCAGCACGAGCGCGACCGCGGCGAAGCCTGCTGCCGTGCCGAGTGCCCGCGAACCGCGAGTGAATCCGGATGTCATCTCCGTCTGCCTCTTCCTGTCAGAAATCGGATGCGGACCTCGGCGTGGAACGCGGTCCCGCGGCGCAGAGTCCGTCGCGCACGGGGTCCGTGCGGAGCGGTGTCGATCCGGCGCACTGTCCTTCAGGCGCGCGGTGTTCTCTGGGCGCACGGGGGCCACGACGCTGAGCGCCCGCATTGCTGTTCCTCAGTGGTAACACATGCGGAAGCGCTCTCCGAACCGGCGCGGGCCGTCGAGCGCTTTCTTCACACGACTGCAACACGTCCCTCATCGAGGGCACGGGGCACCCGCGGCGCCCTCATTCGGTGCGCAGGGCCCGCTTCTCGCGCTCCAGCTCGACCAGGCGGACCTGCACGGCGCGGGAGAGCACGGGGTCGGTCGAGGCGCGCTGCAGGGCGCCGCGCAGCTCGGCGATCTCGCGCAGGAGGTCGCGCTCGATCAGCGAGATCGCGACGTCCTTCGAGTAGCGGGCGAGGCCGGCCTCGTCGGCGGCCGGGATGGGCGCCACGGCGAGCTGGTGCACGAGCGAGGCGAACGGCCCGGGCACGTCGGCCGCCACGTGCTCGACCCAGTCGCGGTCCTGCGCGCGCTCGAGGTTGGCGACCACGGCGTCGCGGACGACGCGGAGGGTCTCGTTCGTGACGGCGGCGTGCGCGGCCCGGGCGAGCAGCGACTCCCCCATCACCTGCGGCAGCTGGAGCATGGCCATCAGCGCCTCGCGCTCGATCCGCGTGACGACGTCGACGGGGAGGTCGGCGATCCGGGCGCCGGCGGGCGCCTCGGGGGCGTCCTCCTGCGGGCGCTCGTCCCGGCCGCCCGGGGCGTTGCGCGCGCGCGAGCCGGCGGAGCGGACGGCGGAGTTGACCTCGGACATGTCCAGGCCGAGCATCCGGGCCAGCTCGCGGGAGTAGCCGGGGCGCAGCGCCGGGTCGCGGATCTCGGCGACGACGGGCGCGGCGGCGCGCAGGGCGGCGATCCGGCCCTCGACCGTGTCGAGGTCGTAGCGAGCCAGCAGCTGCCGGATGACGAACTCGAACATCGGCTTCTTGTCGTCGATGAGCCGGCGGACGGCGTCGTCGCCGCGGTTGAGGCGCAGGTCGCACGGGTCGAGGCCCTCGGGCGCGACGGCGACGAAGGTCTGCGCGGCGAAGCGGTGCTCCTCCTGGAAGGCGCGCATCGCCGCCTTCTGGCCGGCGGCGTCCGGGTCGAAGGTGAAGACGACCTCGCCGACCCCGCTGTCGTCGCCGAGCACGCGGCGCAGGACCTTGATGTGGTCGACGCCGAAGGAGGTGCCGCAGGTGGCGACCGCAGTCGTGACGCCGGCGAGGTGGCAGGCCATCACATCGGTGTAGCCCTCGACGACGACCACCCGGTGGCCGCGGGAGATGTCGCGCTTGGCCAGGTCGAGCCCGTAGAGGACCTGCGACTTGTGGTAGACGGGCGACTCGGGGGTGTTCAGGTACTTCGGACCCTTGTCCTCCTCGAGCAGGCGGCGGGCGCCGAAGCCGACGGTCTGGCCGGTGACGTCGCGGATCGGCCAGACGAGGCGGCCGCGGAAGCGGTCGTAGACGCCGCCGCGGTTGCTGCTGCTGACGAGGCCCGCCGTGGTGAGCTCCTCCTCGGAGAAGCCGCGGCGCTTGAGTGCGGTGGTCAGGCCGTCCCAGCCGTCGGGGGCGAAGCCGACGCCGAAGCGGTCGGCGGCGGCGCGGTCGAAGCCGCGCTCGCCGAGGAAGCGGCGGCCGACGTCGGCGCCGGGGGTCGCGAGCTGCTCGCGGAAGAACTCCTCGGCGGCGTTGTTCGCGGCGATGAGCCGGGCGCGTCCGCCGGTCTCGGGGGCCTGGCCGCCGCCCTCCTCGTACTGCAGCGGGAAGCCGATGCGGCCGGCGAGCCGCTCGACCGTCTCGCTGAACGAGGTGTGGTCCATCTTCATGACGAAGCTGTAGACGTCGCCCGACTCCTGGCAGCCGAAGCAGTGGTAGAAGCCGGCCTGGGGGCGCACGTGGAAGCTCGGGCTGCGCTCGTCGTGGAACGGGCAGAGCCCCTTCAGCGAGCCGACGCCCGCCGACTTCAGGGTGACGTACTCGCCGACCACGTCCGCGATGTTGACCCTGGCCTTGACCTCCTCGACATCCGTCTGTCGAATCCGAGGCATGCCTCCCATCGTATCCGCCGCCACCCGCCCCCCGGCCGAGTGCGCCGTTTCCGCCCCTCCCCTGCCGGCCGAGCAGCCGCGGAACCAGCAGGAAGGAGCGCCGACCGGCGCACCCGCCTCCTGCGCACATGCTGGTCGAGTAGCCGCGGAACCAGCAAGGAGGAGCGCCGAACGGCGCACCCGCCTCCCGCGCACATGCTGGTCGAGTAGCCGCGGAACGCGGCGTATCGAGACCCACCGTCATCAGCAGAGCGGGTCTGCAGACTCGTCCTGCTGACGCTGGTGGATCTCGATACGCCCGCTGCGCGGCCTACTCGATCAGCATGGGCTTCCCACCGAACCGGACTCGTCGGTCTCGATACGGCCGCTCCGCGCCCTACTCGACCAGCATGGATGCCGGAAAGCTCAGCCGACCGGCGGGCACGGCGCAGGGTGCAGCCGAACGCGTGATTCGCGTGCCAGCGAATCGCGCTGGGCGTCCGCGCTCCGCTCTGCGGAACGCACCACCCCGAGGAGCCGACTGCGCGGACGCCGGGCGGGGACCGGCGTCCGAGCGAGCCGGGCTGCGCCCGGCGAGCTCAGTGGCACAGCCTCTCGAACCAGCTCAGGGCGCTCTGGTCGGTGAGGTTGGCGACCTGGTCGACGACGACCCTGCGGCGGGCGTCGTCGGTGCCGGCGGCGTTCCAGTCCTCGGCGAAGCCGGCGTCGAGGGCGCCGGCGCCGCGCTCGAGGAGGGTGTCGGCGAGGCGGGTGAGGACCTCGCGCTGCTGGGCGTAGATCGGCTGACGGGTGTTCCGCGACATCACGAAGGTGGCGACGATGCCCTTGAGGACGGCGATCTCGGCCTGCTGCTCGCGGGGCACGACGACGTGGCCGCCGAAGCGGACGAGGTCGGGGTGGGAGTAGGCCTCGCGGGTGGCCTCGGTGGCGGAGGCGGCGAAGCGGCCGATGAGCTGGCTGGTGAGGTTCTTCAGCCGGGCCTGGTCTCGGCGGGAGCCGTCCCAGGAGTCGACCCAGACGTCGAGGGAGTCGAGGCGGTCGAAGGCGGCGACGAGCTCGTCGTGGCCGATCTCGCCGCCGACCCAGGAGTGCATCGACTCGACGAGGTCGTCGTGGTCCACGCGGGAGCCGAGCGCGGCGACGTCGATGTAGCCGGAGAAGACGGCGTCCTCGAAGTCGTGCACCGAGTAGGCGATGTCGTCGGAGAGGTCCATCACCTCGGCCTCGATGCAGCGGACGCCCTCGGGGGCGCCCTCGCGCATCCAGGTGAAGGCCGGCTCGTCGTCGGCGTAGAAGCCGTACTTGGCGCGGCCGGACGGGTCGGCGACGGAGCGGGTGTCGGGCCACGGGTACTTGCAGCTGGCGTCGAGGCTCGAGCGGGTGAGGTTCAGGCCGTACGGGCGGTCGTCCTCGCCGAACACCTTCGCCTCGAGCCGCGTCAGCAGCCGGAAGGTCTGGGCGTTGCCCTCGAAGCCGCCGATCGACTCGGCCCAGGTGTTGAGGGCGCGCTCGCCGTTGTGCCCGAACGGCGGGTGGCCGATGTCGTGCGCGAGGCAGGCGGTGTCGACGACGTCGGGGTCGAGGTCGAGGCTCGTCGCGAGCTCGCGGCCGATCTGGGCGACCTCGAGCGAGTGCGTCAGTCGGTTGCGGGCGAAGTCGACGCCGGCGGTCGGGCTGAGCACCTGCGTCTTCGCCGCGAGGCGGCGGAGCGAGCTGGAGTGGAAGAGCCGGGCGCGATCGCGGGCGAAGTCGGAGCGGCGGGTGCTGTGGTCCTCCGGCAGGAACCGCTCGACGTCGACGAGCGAGTACCCCCAGAGCGCGCGGTCATCCACCGCTGTGGTGGATCTCGGCGGCCGCGACGGCGTCGCGCTGGTCGGCGTTCAGCTCGCGGGACTCGAGCCAGCGGTCGGGCAGCGACGGCGTCTTCGGCGAGCCGGCGCGGCCGCGTTGGCCCTCGGCCGCCTCGCCCGGGTAGGGCACGTCCGGGTCGAGGGTGGCGAGCAGCTCGTCGAGCTCGGCGAGGGTGACCACGGAGGCCATCTTCGCGCGCAGGTCGCCGCCGACGGGGTAGCCCTTGAAGTACCAGGCGACGTGCTTGCGGATGTCGCGGCAGCCGCGCTCCTCGCTCTCGAAGAACTCGCAGATCAGCTGGGCGTGCCGGCGGAAGGCCGTGGCGACCTGGCCGAGGGTCGGTGTGAAGCGCTCGTCCGAGCCCGCGAAGGCAGCGGCGAGGTCGCCGAAGAGCCAGGGGCGGCCGAGGCAGCCGCGCCCGACGACGACGCCGTCGCAGCCGGTCTCGCTCATCATCCGCAGCGCGTCCTCGGCCGACCAGATGTCGCCGTTGCCGAGCACCGGGACGCTCGAGATCGCCTGCTTGAGGGTCGTGATCGCCGACCAGTCGGCCTGGCCGCTGTAGAACTCGGAGGCGGTGCGGGCGTGCAGCGCGATCGACGCGACTCCCGCGCCCTCCGCGGCCCGGCCGGCCTCGAGGTAGGTGAGGTGGTCGGAGTCGATGCCCTTGCGCATCTTGACCGTCAGCGGGACGTCGCCCGCGGCCCGCACCGCGCCCTCGACGATCTGACGGAACAGCGGGAGCTTCCACGGCAGGGCCGCTCCCCCGCCCTTGCGGGTGACCTTGGCGACGGGGCAGCCGAAGTTGAGGTCGATGTGGTCGGCGCGGTCCTCGGCGACGAGCATGGTGACGGCCTCGGCGACCGTCTTCGGGTCGACCCCGTAGAGCTGGATCGAGCGGACCTTCTCGCTGGGGTGGTGGCGGATGAGGCGCATCGACTCCGGGGTGCGCTCGACGAGCGCGCGGGAGGTGATCATCTCGCTGACGTAGAGCCCGTTGCCGAACTCGCGGCAGAGCCGGCGGAACGCGGTGTTGGTGATCCCGGCCATGGGCGCGAGGACGACGGGGGCGTCGAGTTCGAGGGGGCCGATCCGGAGCGCCGGCGCGGTGCGCGCGGGCGGTGCGGCCATGAGAGTGGAGGACATCGGTATCGATTCTCCCAGATCCTGTGTTGGGGAAGGCGAACGAGCGGAGAGGTGGGGACGGATGGACGGGAACGGCACTGTGGAGGACGGCACTGTGGAGGACGGAGCTACGGAGGTCGGCACCGCGGAGGACCGCACTGTGGAGGACGGCCCGGCGCGGTTCGAGGCGGATGCGCGCGAGCGCGGACTCGACGTCGAGATCGTCGACCGCCCGGAGGCCGGCAGCCTGGCCGAGGCGGCCGAGCTGCTGGGCATCGAGCCCGGCTCGATCGTGAAATCACTGGTGGTCAAGCGCCACGACGGCGGCTTCGTCTTCGCGCTGGTGCCCGGCGGCCGGCAGATCTCCTGGCCGCTGCTGCGCGCGGTGGTCGGCGTGAACAAGCTCCGGCTGCCCGACGAGTCGGTGGCCCTGGAGGCGACGGGCTACCGCCGCGGCACGATCACGCCGATCGGCTCGACCACCGCCTGGCCCGTCGTCGCGGACGAGCGGGTCGTCGGCCGCCGGATCGCCCTGGGCGCCGGCACGAGCGGCCGGAGCGCCTTCGTCGACGCGGACGCGCTGATCGCCGCCTACGGCGCGACGGTCGCCGACATCACGATCGAGGAGCCTGCTCGCTGACAGCGGGAGCCGCGGACGCCGGGACCTCGCAGACCCCGTCCTCGCAGACGGGCACGTCAGTCGCGCCGAGCATCTCGAACGGCCCGCTCGGCACTGGCTCGCTCACGCGACGACCGCCCGCTGCGACAGCACGTGCTCGAGCACCTCGGTGAACGCGGTGGGCTCCTGCGCGCCGGAGACCCCGAAGCGGCCGTCGAGCACGAAGAACGGCACCCCGTTGATCCCGTACTCCCGGGCCTGCGCGATGTCGGACTGCACGTCGGCGAGGTGCCGCTGCTCGTCCAGCGCGCGTAGAGCCTCGTCGGCGTCGAGCCCGACCTCGGCGGAGAGGGCGGCCAGGACGTCGGAGTCCGCGAGGTCGCGCCCCTCGACGAAGTAGGCGCGGAGCAGTCGCTCCTTCAGCTCGAGCTGCAGCCCGTTCGCCTTCGCGTGGTGCAGCGCCTGGTGCGCCCGGACGGTCTTGACGTGCACGACCGACTCGAAGTGGTAGTCGAGGTCGACCCCCGCCGCGATCGCGGTGACGGAGTCGAGCATCTGCTGTGCCTGCTCCAGCGGGACGCCCTTGTGCTGGGCGAGGAACTCGGCCGTACCGCCGCGGTAGTCCTCCGGCGTCTCCGGCGACAGCTCGAAGCTGCGGTACTCGACCGCGACCTCCGGCGCGTCGGGGTGCGCGGCACGGAACGCCGCCAGCCCGCGCTCGAACTTGCGCTTGCCGATGTAGCACCAGGGGCACGCGATGTCGGACCAGATGTCGACGGTGATGGGGGTCTGCGCTTCGCTCACTCCGAGGACAACCGCGGCGACGGGGAGCTATTCCCGCAGCACCCGGACGAGCTCGTCGACGTCGGACTCGTCGTTCCAGAGGTGGAAGGCGACGCGGAGACGTCCGCCCCGGCCCGAGACGCGTAGCCCTGCGGCCTGCAGGCGCGCCAGATCGGCGCCGTCCTCGTCCGGCCAGGAGACGATCGCGCGGTGCTGCGGCGCGCGGTCGAGGCGCTCGCAGAGCTGATCGCCCAGCCCGGAGGCACGCGCCCAGACCGCGTCGAGGTCGAGCGAGCGGAACAGCTCGAGCGACGCCTCCGCCCCGACGAACGCCTGCCAGGCGGGCGAGACGTCGAAGCGCCGGGCGTTCTCGGCGAGGTGCATCGCGGGCCCGTAGCAGGAGGACCAGACGTCCTCCCCCGAGTACCAGCCGGCCTGCACCGGCAGCAGCTCGGCCGCGTACTCGGGCGAGACGGTGAGGAAGGCCACGCCGCGCGGCGAGCAGAGCCACTTGTAGGCGTGGGTGAGGGTCGCGTCGAAGCGGGAGGCGTCCACCGGCAGCACGCCCGCGGCCTGGGTCAGATCGCAGGCCGTGCGCACGCCGTGGCGGGCGGCGGCCTCGACGACCGCGTCGAGATCGGCGAGCGCCCCGCTGCTGGACTGCACGGCCGAGAAGA
Organism: Rathayibacter sp. VKM Ac-2929; assembly: GCF_022815495.1. NCBI lineage: Bacteria > Bacillati > Actinomycetota > Actinomycetes > Micrococcales > Microbacteriaceae > Rathayibacter > Rathayibacter sp. VKM Ac-2929. The sequence goes on along the minus strand of NZ_JALGRV010000002.1, from coordinate 619,484 downwards.
CGACGAGGTCGTCGGCGTCCTCGACCGAATCGGCGAGCGCCTCCAGCGGCACCGAGCGCACGACGACGCCGCGGTGGGCCTGGGCGAGGAAGGGGAAGACGATGGAGGAGAAGTCGCCGTCGACGCAGAGGACGTGCGCTCCGTCCGGGAGCGAGGCGGCGAGCACGGCGGCCATCGCCGAGGTCTGCGAGCCGATCGCGACCCGGTCGACCGGCACTCCGGCGATCTGCGCGAAGGAGGCTCGTGCGCGCTCGGCGACCGCTCCGTAGCCCGCGGCTGTGCCGCAGCCGGCCGACCACTCGTCGAGGTCCGCGCGCAGGGCCTCGGCGGTCGCGCGAGGCGGCAGGCCCAGCGTGCAGGCGTTGTGGTACCCGCGGGCGCCGGGGAAGAGCGCTCGGAGGTCGGCGGGGGCCGGGGGTGCGGTGCTCACCCTCCGAGGATCCCCCTCGACGCCCGGATCGCCAACCTCGCGGCAGGACCGGGCGCGTCGTGCGTCACCGCGCGGCGAGGGCGTGGGCCTGCTCGATCAGCGCGACCACTGCTCGAGCGTCCTGCACGTCGACGGGTGACGGAGCGCCGTCGAGCAGGGCGCGGGCGACTCCCGCGAGGAAGGCGGCGTAGTTCCCACGCTCGCTCGGCACGGCCGTCGTGCCGCGCTCGTCGGCCAGCATCCCCTCCGCGCCCGGCGGGACGACGCCGAAGTCCTCGTCCAGCGGAGTGGCGCCGCCGCCGCGCAGCGCGCCCTCCTGCGGGTCGAGGCCGTCGACCGAGAACGCAGCCCGCGTCCCGAGCACCCGGAAGCGCGGGGCGGAGGCGCGGGCGATCCGGCTCATCGTCAGGTGCGAGCGCACTCCGGACTCGTGGAGCAGCGAGACGAAGGCGTCGTCCTCGCTCGCGCCGCCCGCGTGCACGACGCGGGTCTCCGCCGCGGTGACGACGGCCGGACCGAAGAGCACCAGGGCCTGGTCGACGAGGTGGCTGCCGAGGTCGAAGAGGATGCCGCCGCCCCGTGCCGGTCCGATCGCCGTCTGCCAGCGCCCGGTCTTCGGAGCGCTCCAGCGCTCGAACGTCGACTCGAAGCGGATCACGTCGCCGAGCGCGCCCTCCCCCAGCAGCCGGCGCAGCGTGAGGAAGTCGGCGTCCCAGCGGCGGTTCTGGAAGACGAACACGGGCGCGCCGCCCGCCTCGGAGGCGGCGAGGATCGCGTCGACGTCGGCCGTGCTCGGCGCGAACGGCTTGTCGATCACGACCGCGACGCCGGCGGCGAGCACCTGCTCGGCCTGCTCGCGGTGCACGGAGGGCGGCGTCGCGAGGACCACCAGGTCGGGTCGCTCGGCGAGCACCGCGTCGAGGTCGGGGACGATCCGTGCGCCGGGATGCGCGGCCGTCGCCGCCGCCCCTCGCTCGGGATCGCTCGTCGAGATCGCGACCAGGTCGAAGTCGGAGTCCGCCTCGACGAACGGCGCGTGGAAGATCCGCCCCGCGAGCCCGTAGCCGACGAGCCCGACGCGGACGGTCCTCCCGCCGGTCATGACGACGCCCCCGGCACGTCCACGGCGCCGCCGAAGCGGCGGGTGCGGCCGGCGTAGTGCTCGATCGCGCCCCAGAGGTCCTCGCGGGTGAAGTCGGGCCAGAGCCGGTCGAGGAAGACCATCTCGGCGTAGGCGCTCTGCCAGAGCAGGAAGTTGCTGGTGCGCTGCTCGCCGGAGGAGCGCACGAAGAGGTCGACGTCCGGCATGTCGGGCAGGTAGAGCGCCTTGCCGATCGTCTTCTCGGTGATGCCGGACGGCTTCAGCCTGCCCGCGGCGACCTCGGCGGCGATCCGCTGCACCGCGTCGGCGATCTCGGTGCGGCCGCCGTAGTTGACGCACATGGTGAGCGTGAGGACGTCGTTGCCCTCGGTCAGCTTCTCGGCGTACTGCAGCTCGTTGATGACCGACGCCCAGAGCCGCGGCTTCCGGCCGGCCCAGCGCACCCGGACGCCCCACTCGTTGAGCTGGTCGCGGCGGCGGTGCAGCACGTCGCGGTTGAAGCCCATCAGGAAGCGCACCTCGTCGGGCGAGCGCTTCCAGTTCTCGGTCGAGAAAGCGTAGACGCTGAGGTGCTTGACGCCGATCTGGATCGCTCCCGCGACCACGTCGAGCAGCGACGCCTCGCCGCGCTTGTGCCCCTCCACCCGGGTCAGCCCGCGGGAGTTGGCCCAGCGGCCGTTGCCGTCCATCACGATCGCGACGTGCTCGGGCACCGCCTTGCGCGGCAGCTCCGGCGGGTGCACGCCGGTCCAGTCGAGGGGGCGGAACGGGACGGCGTCCCTGTGGGTGAACGGCTTCATCGGGTGACGTGCTCCAGAGATCTCAGTCCGCGCTCGAGGTGCCACTGGGTGTAGGCGGCGACCACGCCGCTCGCTCGGGAGCGGGTCGAGGGCTCCGTCGTCTCGGCGTGCTCCCAGTCTCCCGTGAGCAGGGCGCCGAGGAGGACGACCACCTCCGGGGCGACGCGCGGGGCGCCGGGGGGCGTGCAGTCCTCGCAGACGACCCCGCCGAGCTGGACGACCACCGCGCCGTGCGGGCCGGGGGCGCCGCAGCGGGCGCAGTCCTCGAAGCTCGGCGCCCAGCCGGCGATCGAGAGCGCGCGCAGCAGGTAGGAGTCGAGCGTGAGCACCGGCTCGTGCTCGTGCTTCGAAAGCGAGCGCAGGGCGCCGACGAGTAGGAGGTACTGCTGCAGCGAGGCGTCGGCGTCGGTGAGGCGGTCGGCCGTCTCGACCATGGCGCTCGCCGCGGTGTAGCTGTCGTAGTCGGCCGCGATGATCGCGCCGTACGCGCCGAGCGACTCGGCCTGCGTGACGATGTCGAGGCTCCGGCCCTCGTAGAGCTGCAGGTCGGCGACCATGAACGGCTCGAGCCTCGAGCCGAACTTGGAGCCGGTCTTGCGCACGCCCTTGGCGACCGCGCGGATCTTGCCGTGGCTGCGCGAGAGCAGCGTCACGATGCGGTCGGCCTCGCCCAGCTTGTGGGTGCGCAGCACGACGGCTTCGTCACGGTAGGTGGGCATGCGCTCGATTATCCTCCCCACCCCTGACAACCCCGCGGTGGACCGGCACCCGCCCCCTCCCGCCCGTGGAACGATGGCTCGGTGGCCGCCTCCCTCTTCGAGATCCCCGCCTGGGCCGACCTCCTCGCCATCGCGATCGGCTGCCTGCAGGGCGCGATGTTCGCCGGCGAGTTCCGCGACCGCCGGATCGACCTGCTCGGCGTCACCATCATCGGCACGGCGACCGGCCTCGGCGGCGGTGTGCTGCGCGACCTGCTGCTGCAGACCCCGCTCGTGGCGCTGCACACCAACGCCTACCTGCTCGTCGCGGTGACGGCCTCGCTCTTCGGCATGCTGCTGCAGCACGTGCTCAACCGGGTCGACGGCACGATCACGGCGCTCGACGCGCTGACGATCGGGCTCTTCGGCGCCATCGGCACGACGAAGGCGCTCTCGCTCGGCGTGCCGGAGGTGCCCGCCGTGTTCGTCGGCACCGTCTCGGCCGTCGGCGGCTCGGTGATCCGCGACATCCTGCTGAACCGGCCGATCGCGCTGATGCACGTGGGCTCGCTCTACGCGATCGCGGCGACCGCCGGCACCGTCGTGCTGGTGGTCGCGCTGCGGTTCGGGATGGTGATCGACTACGCGGCGCCCATCGCGGTGCTGGTCACGGCCGTCATCCGGCTGCTGGCGGTGCGCTACGGCTGGAGCCTGCCGGAGCAGCGGGCGCTGAGCCGGGTGCCGCGTCTGGGCTGGCGGAAGCGCGGCTGACGGCGGGGATGCACGTCGGGACGGCTCGCGGAAGCCCGCGCCCGTGTCGGAGGTCCGACCTAGGGTGGCGGCATGACCGCTGCGGGCACCACGACCGACCGACACGACGTGCTGATCATCGGCGGGGGGAACGCGGGACTCTCGGTCGCGGGGCGCCTCCGCCGCTACGGGGTGGCGGACGTCGCGGTGATCGAGCCGCGCGAGACGCACCTCTACCAGCCGATGTTCTCCCACGTCGCCGGCGGCACCGCTCCCGCCTCGAAGGCGACCCGGCCGCAGGGCTCGGTGACGCCGAAGGGAGTCACCTGGATCCGGGACCGTGTCGAGGCCATCGATCCCGCTGCGAAGTCGGTCGTGCTCGCCTCCGGTCGGCGGGTCGGCTACGGCGACCTCGTCGTCTGCCCCGGCATCCAGAAGGACTGGTCCGCGGTGCCCGGGCTGACGGAGGCGATGGCGTCGCCGGTCGGCGTCTCGAACTACGAGTTCGAGTACGCGCGGAAAGCCTCGAGTGTCCTCCGCGGGGTCCGCTCCGGCACCGTCGTCTTCACCCAGCCCAGCGGACCCGCCACCTGCTCGGGAGCCTCGCAGAAGCCGATGTACCTCGCCTGCGACTACTGGCGCGAGACCGGCGTGCTCGCGGACGTCCACGTCGTGCTGGTCGTGCCGACACCCACGATGTTCGGCATGCCGCTGATCGACGCGGAGCTCGAGCGCAAGGTGGCGGAGTACGGGATCGACGTGCGCTTCAGCCGCGAGCTGGTCGAGGTGGACGCCGAGAAGCGGACGGTCGTCATCGCGGGCGAGGACGGCCGCCGCGCGCAGCTGGGTGTCGACCACGACGCCGGGCACGTCGGCTCCGAGCAGCGGGAGACGCTCTCCTACGACGTGCTGCACGCGGTCCCGCCGCAGTCCGCACCGGACTGGCTCGCGGGCACCGGGCTCGTGGCGGAGGGGAGCACGGGCGGCTTCGTCGAGGTCGACCCGCTGACGCTGCGCCACCCCCGCCATCCCGAGGTCTGGGCGCTCGGCGACGCGGCGGCGACCACGAACTCGAAGTCGGGTGGCGCGCTCCGGCAGCAGACCAAGACCCTGGCGAAGAACCTCGTCGCCGCGCGCCAGGGGAAGCCGCTCCCCCAGGTCTACAACGGCTACTCGGTCTGCCCTTTCGTCGTCTCGCGCTCGACCGTCGTCTTCGCCGAGTTCGACGACCGCTACCGCCCGAAGCCGACCATCCCCTTCTGGAAGGGCCTTGCGAGGGAGCGCCGCATCACCTTCCTCGCCGACCGCTACCTGCTCCCCTGGGTCTACTGGAACCTCATCCTGCAGGGCCGCGCCTGACGGCACGGCTCCGCAACATGCTGGTCGAGTAGCCGCGGCACGCGGCGTACCGAGACCCACCACCGCATGAACACGGGTCTCGATACGCCCGCTCCGCGGGCTACTCGACCAGCATGGCCCGCCCGCTCCGCGGGCTACTCGACCAGCATGGCCCGCCCGCTCCGCGGGCTGCTCGGGCCGCGCGAGGCTCAGGCCGAGGCCGTCGCCAGCTCTCGGTCCGGGGCCTCCTCGCGGAGGGCGCGGTTGACGGCCGAGACGATCGCCTTCAGGGAGGCGGTCGAGATGTCGGCGTCGACGCCCACGCCCCAGAGGGTGCGGCCGTTCACCGAGCACTCGACGTAGGAGGCGGCCAGCGCGTCGCCGCCGGCGCTGAGAGCGTGCTCGACGTAGTCGAAGACGCGGACCTCGACGCCGTGCTGCGCCAGCACCGCCTCGAAGGCGTTGATCGGGCCGTTGCCGGTCGCGCTCGCGGTGACCGTCTCGTCGCCGACGCGCAGCACGGCGTCGAGGGCGATCGAGCCGCCCAGGTCGCTCGAGGTGCTCGTGCGGGCCAGCTCGAAGCGGCCCCACTTGTCCTCAGCGCGGTGCGCGGGCGCGGGCAGGTACTCGTCCTGGAAGATCGTCCAGATCTGCTCGCTGGTGACCTCGCCGCCCTCGGCGTCGGTCTTGGCCTGCACGACCGCGGAGAACTCGATCTGCAGGCGGCGCGGCAGGTCCAGCGCGTGGTCGGTCTTCAGCAGGTACGCGACGCCGCCCTTGCCGGACTGCGAGTTGACGCGGATGACCGCCTCGTAGGAGCGGCCGAGGTCCTTCGGGTCCACCGGCAGGTAGGGCACCGCCCAGGTCAGCTCGTCGCGGCTGACGCCGGTGCGCTCCGCCTCGGCCTCCATCGCCTCGAAGCCCTTCTTGATGGCGTCCTGGTGCGAGCCGCTGAACGCGGTGAAGACCAGGTCGCCGGCCCACGGGCTGCGCTCGGGCACGGCCAGCTGGTTGCAGTACTCGGCCGTGCGCTTGATGCCGTCCATGTCACTGAAGTCGATCTGCGGGTCGATGCCCTGGGTGAACAGGTTGACGCCCAGCGCGATCAGGTCGACGTTGCCGGTCCGCTCGCCGTTGCCGAAGAGGCAGCCCTCGATGCGGTCGGCGCCGGCCAGGTAGCCCAGCTCGGCCGCCGCGACCGCGGTGCCGCGGTCGTTGTGCGGGTGCAGCGAGACGATGATGTTCTCGCGCTGGGCGAGGTTCCGGCACATCCACTCGATCGAGTCGGCGTAGACGTTGGGCGTTGCCATCTCGACCGTGGCGGGCAGGTTGAGGATGACCTTGCGCTCCGGGGTCGGCTCGAAGACCTCGACCACGCGGTCGCAGATCTCGCGGGCGAAGTCGAGCTCGGTGCCGGTGTAGCTCTCGGGCGAGTACTCGTAGTACACGGCCGTGCCGGGGACGGACGCCTCCATCTCGCGGCACTTGCGAGCGCCGGCGAGGGCGATGTCGATGATGCCCTGGCGGTCCTTGCGGAAGACGACCTCGCGCTGCAGCACGCTGGTCGAGTTGTACAGGTGGACGATCGCCTGGCGGGCGCCGCGGATCGACTCGTAGGTGCGCTCGATCAGGTGGTCGCGCGCCTGGGTCAGCACCTGGATGGTGACGTCCTCCGGGATCGCGTCCTCCTCGATGAGGCTGCGGACGAAGTCGAAGTCGGTCTGGCTGGCGCTCGGGAAGCCGACCTCGATCTCCTTGTAGCCCATCCGGACCAGCAGGTCGAACATGATCCGCTTGCGCTCGGGGCTCATCGGATCGATCAGCGCCTGGTTGCCGTCGCGGAGGTCGACGGCGCACCAGCGCGGCGCCGTGGTGATGCGCTTGGCCGGCCAGGTGCGGTCGGGCAGCTCGACGACGATCTGCTCGTGGAACGGCTTGTACTTGCCGATCGGCAGCGACGACGGCTTCTGGGTGTTCTTCATGAGGGTGCTCTCCCGGCGCGCGGACGCGCCTGTCTCTCGTCTCGCGGGGATCCGGATGCGGATCGAACCACGCGGGTGGTCTGTGGTGACGATGGGTCTGATTCAGCCGACGACGGACTCCGCGACGAGGAGGGCCTGAGGATCAGATCTCGTCGCGGCGGCTAAGAAGGAGCAGACCGATGCGCACGCGACCACGGTAGCACTGCGCCCGCGGGTCGGCACCCACGAGGCACCACTGCGGCGCGGACGTCGTCCTCAGGCGACGAGACCGTTCTCGTAGGCGTAGACGACGAGCTGCACCCGGTCGCGCAGCCCGAGCTTGCCGAGCGTGCGGCTGATGTGCGTCTTGACCGTCGCCTCGCTGAGGAACTCCGCCCGGGCGATCTCGGTGTTGCTGAGGCCGCGCGCGGCGAGGTGGAAGATCTCGCGCTCGCGGTCGGTCAGCGTGCCGAACGCGGCCGGCGTCTCGCGGCCGCTCCCCGGCGCGCCGAAGTGCTCGAAGAGCTCGCGCGTCGCGGAGGCGGCGACCACGGCGGTGCCGGCGTGCACCGTGCGGACGGAGGCGAGCAGGAAGCCCGGCTCGGTGTCCTTGAGCAGGAAGCCGCTCGCCCCGGCGCGGATCGCGCGGGCGGCCGCCTCGTCCAGGTCGAAGGTGGTGAGCACCAGGATGCGCGGCGGCTCCACGCCCTTCTCCGCGGCGTCGGCGAGGATGCGGCGCGTCGACTCGATGCCGTCGACCCCCGGCATCCGGATGTCCATCAGCACCACGTCCGGGGCCAGCCGGCCGACGAGCTCCGCGCCCTCCGCGCCGTCGGACGCCTCGCCGACCACCTCGAGGTCCGGCTGGGAGCTGAGCAGCATGCGGATGCCGGCGCGGAAGAGCGCCTGGTCGTCGACGAGGACGAGGCGGATGGTGTCGGTCATGCGGGGTGGCCTCCAGAGGCGACGGGCAGGGCGGTGGACGAGGGGGCGGGCAGGCGCGCGTCGACCACGAAGTCGTCGCCCTCGGGGCCGGCGCGGAGGACTCCGCCGACGAGTGCGGCGCGCTCGCGCATGCCGACGAGGCCGTGCCCCTCCCCGGGCACGCGAGCGGCGGCCTCGGCGTCGGCGCAGCGCGCGTTGCGGACGGTGAGGACGATCTCGCCGGACTCGCGGCGGAGCGCGACGTCGAGCGGGGCGCCGGGCCGGCCGTGCCGGAGCGCGTTCGTCGTCGCCTCCTGCACGATGCGGTAGAGCGCGAGGCCGATGCCGCGCGGCACGGTCTCGAGGTCGACCTCGAGCTCGGACCGCAGCTGCGTCCCGGCTCCGGAGACGCTCTCGAGCAGCGCCGGCAGGTCGCGCGCCTCCGGCTGCGGTCCGTCGCTCTGGCTGTGCCGGAGCTGAGCGAGGAGGACGCGGACGTCGCCGAGCGCGTCGCGGGCGACCGAGGAGATGGTGAGCAGGGCGGCGTCCGTCTGTGCCGGGCTGGACGCACCGAGGTAGCGGGCGCCGTCCGCCTGCGCGATCACGACGGCGAGCGAGTGCGCCACGACGTCGTGCATGTCGCGGGCGATGCGGTTGCGCTCCTCGACCGTGTCCAGCTCGCGCTGCGCCGCCGCGCGCTCGCGCTCGGCCTCGGCGCGGAGGGTCTGCCCCTCGCGCGCTCGCCGCACCGAGCGGGACAGCAGGCCGACCGTCCAGGAGAGGCCGAGCGTGGCGAGGATCCCGCCGAACACCGCTCCCCCGGTCAGGATCGGCGAGGGGATGGACTGGACGAGCCGGAAGACGATGATCAGGTAGACGACGGCCACGATCGCGCCGAGCACCGCGGAGACGGCCCCTGCCGCGCGCACCCGGCGCCGCTCGGACGCACCGGTGCCGAAGAGCACCGCGAGGATCGCGAGGTCGGCCGGTCCCGGTGCCAGCTGCAGACCCATCTGCAGGAGCGCCCCGCCCCAGGCGATCGTGAGGGAGAGCGCCGGCGCCCGGCGGTGCAGGACCAGCGCGACCGCCAGCACTCCGCCGACGACCGGCTGGAGCGAGCCGTCGGGCGCCGCGAACGGCACGGTCGAGATCAGCAGCAGGAGGAGCGCCTGCCAGCCGGCCGCTCCGACGGCGAAGCCGTCCTGCGGACCGGCGACGCGCACCACGAGCGCATCGATCCTGTCGCCGGGACCGACCGGCCGCCGCACCCCGGCGCGCCAGACGAGGACCTTCAGGCCGGCGAGGAGGGCGGCGACGACCAGCGCGGCGACGGCGCGGAAGAGCAGGACCTGGTCGGCGCTCGCCTCCTGCGGCAGCAGCTGCTCGGTCCCGCTCAGTGCGGCGACCAGCCCGGCGACGCCCGCGAGCAGGAGGGCGCCGACGAGGGTCAGCGTCCGCGTCCAGGGCCCGAGCCGGCGCGCCGTGGACCAGAGGACGAGCAGGCCCACGAGGACACCGTCCACCGGCACGCCGAGGAGCGGGATCCCGCCGCCGGTGACCGCCCCGACGGCGACCAGGGACGGTGCGAGGGCCGGCAGGAAGGCCGCGAGGCCGAGGCCGAGCGCGATCAGCAGACCGCCGCTGAGGTGCTCCGGCGCGATCTGGCCGGCCGCGCTCAGTCCGAGGTGGAGGACCCCGAGCAGGGCTCCCGCGATCGGGAGCGTCGCCGGACGATCCAGGAGCGCACGCATGAGCCCCACGCTACGCGGCGACGTCGCCGCGGGGCGTCGTCCGGGAGAGTGACTGCCGTCCCCCTCCCGATCCGGCGCCGCGCTCACCGGCTCAGAAGCCGAGGCGGCCGAGCAGCTTCGGGTCGCGCTGCCACTCCTTGGCGACCTTCACCCGGATGGAGAGGAACACGCGCCGGCCGAGCAGCCGCTCGATCTGCTCGCGCGACACGGCGCCCACCTCGCGCAGGCGCTGACCGCCCTTGCCGATGATGATGCCCTTCTGGCTGTCGCGCTCCACGAAGACGTTCGCGTAGATGTCGATGAAGGAGCCGTCCTCGCGCTCGACCATGTCGTCGAGCGTCACGGCGAGCGAGTGCGGCAGCTCGTCGGAGACGCCCTCGAGCGCTGCCTCGCGGATGAACTCGGCGATGCGCGAGCCGGTGTCCTCGTCGGTCACGGCCTCCTCGGGGTAGAGCGCGGGCGAGACCGGCATGAGGCGCAGCAGCTCGACCGCGAGCACGTCGAGCTGCTCCTCGGTGACCGCCGAGATCGGCACGATGGTGTCCCACTCGCGCAGCTCGGAGACGGCGAGCAGCTGCTTGGCGACGGACTTCTTCGAGGAGAGGTCGACCTTCGAGACGATCGCGACCTTGCGGGCGCGCGGGAAGGCCTCGAGCTGCTCGTTGATGAACCGGTCGCCGGGGCCGATCGGCTCGTCGGCCGGGAAGAGCATTCCGATCACGTCGACGTCGCCGAGGGTCGAGGTGACGAGGGAGTTCAGCCGCTCGCCGAGCAGGGTGCGCGGGCGGTGGATACCCGGGGTGTCCACCACGATGAGCTGGCCGTCGGGCCGGTGCACGATGCCGCGGATGGCGCGGCGGGTGGTCTGCGGCTTCGAGCTGGTGATGGCGATCTTCTCGCCGACCAGCGCGTTGGTGAGCGTGGACTTGCCGACGTTCGGGCGGCCCACGAACGACACGAAGCCCGCCCGGTAGGGGGTCGTGGGAGTGCTGGGGTCGGTCATCGTGCGTCCTCGTCCTGGTGGTCTGTCTCGGCGACGATCGCGACCGGTCCGGTGCCGGTCTCGCCTGAGGGATCGTAGTCGGGATCGCGCCGCACGATGACGGTCGAGATGGTGCCGCGACGGGGATCCGCCTGCTCGGCCTCGAGGATCACCCCGTCGATCCGGGCGGTCGCGCCCCGCTCGGGCAGGCGGCCGTAGGCCTTGGTGAGCAGTCCGCCGACCGAGTCGACGTCGTCGTCCTCGAGTTCGAGGTCGAACAGCTCGCCCAGCTCGTCGACGGGCAGCCGCGCCGAGACACGGTAGACGCCCGGCTCGGTCTCCTCGAAGAGGTCGACCTCGCGGTCGTACTCGTCCGAGATGTCGCCGACGAGCTCCTCGATCAGGTCCTCGAGCGTGACCAGCCCGGCGATGCCGCCGTACTCGTCCACCACCATGGCGAGGTGGTTGGACTCGAGCTGCATCTGGCGCAGCAGCTCGTCGGCCTTCTTCGACTCCGGCACGAACAGCGCGGGGCGGGCGAGGTCGGCCGCCGAGTCGTCGTCGTCCGGGCGCTCGTAGGTGTGCCGGGCGACGTCGCGGAGGTAGAGCACGCCGAGCACGTCGTCGACGCCGTCGCCGATGACGGGCAGCCGGGAGATGCCGCGACTGAGCAGCAGGCCCATGCCGGCGCCGACCGAGGCGCCGGCCTCGATCGTCACCATGTCGGTCCGCGGCACCATCACCTCGCGCACCAGCGTGTCGTTGAACTCGAAGATCGAGTGGATGAGCTCGCGGTCGTCCTGCTCGAGGACCGACTGCTCGGTCGCCTCGTCGACCATGCTGAGCAGCTGCTCCTCCGAGGAGAAGCCGGCCGAGCGGCCGGTGCCCGGGGTGACCCGGTTGCCCAGCGCGACGAGGCCGTGCGCGACCGGGCCGAGCGCGACCCGCAGCACGTGCACGAGCGAGGCGCTGGAGCCGAGCACGGCGCGGGCGTGGGCGCGCCCGACGCTGCGCGGGCTGGAGCCGACGAGCACGAACGAGACGGCCGCCATGATCAGGATCGCGAGCAGGAGCGCCAGCCACAGGGCGTCGACCACGACGACGAGCACGGTGGTGACGAAGACCGCGGCGGTGGTCTCGGCCGCGATCCGGGTGAAGTTGACGACGTTGACGTGCGCGCTCATGTCGCCGGCGATGGCCCGCAGGGCGCGCGAGCTGCGCGAGTGGTTCGCCATCTCGAGGACGTCGCTGCGGGAGAGCACGCCGAGGGCGGCGTCGGTGGCGGCGAGCCAACCGCCGAGGGCGACGAGGCCGAGGGCCGCGATGAGGAGCTGGACGGTGAGCACGCCGGGCCTAGCGGCGTCGCTCGCTGATGTGGAACCCGACGAGGATGTCGCGCTGGATGCCGAACATCTCGCGCTCCTCCTCGGGCTCCGCGTGGTCGAAGCCGAGCAGGTGCAGCAGCCCGTGGGCCGTGAGCAGCAGCAGCTCGTCGAGCACGGAGTGGCCGGCGGCCTCGGCCTGGCTCTGCGCCACCTGCGGGCAGAGCACGATGTCGCCGAGCAGGCCGGCCGGGGTCGGCTCGTCCTCGGTGCCGGGGCGCAGCTCGTCCATCGGGAAGCTCAGCACGTCGGTGGGGCCGGGCTCGTCCATCCACTGCACGTGCAGCTGCTCCATCGCGCCCTCGTCGACCAGCACGATCGCGAGCTCGGCGTCGGGGTGCACGTGCATCGAGTCGAGCGCGTAGCCCGCGAGGCGCAGCAGGGTCGCCTCGTCCACAGGGATGCTCGACTCGTTGTTGATCTCGATGCTCACGGGGTGCGGTTTTCCTTCGATCGGGAGGGGCTCGGCGGGGCGGGAGGCGGTGGTACGGCGCTCAGGCGCGCGGGCGCTTGGGCTGCGCGTCGCCGGTCGAGCGGGTGGCCGCCCGGCGCTCGGCGCGGGCCGCGAACTCGCGGGCCTGCTCGCGCTCGAAGCTCTGCGCCTGCTTCTGCTGGTCGTACTCGGTGTACGCGTCGACGATCCGGCCGACGAGGCTGTGGCGGACCACGTCCTCGCTGGTCAGCCGGGCGAAGTGGATGTCGTCGATGTCGTCGAGCACCCGGGTCACCAGGCGGAGACCGCTCGATCCGGCGGGGAGGTCGACCTGGGTGATGTCGCCCGTGATCACCATCTTCGAGCCGAAGCCGAGGCGGGTGAGGAACATCTTCATCTGCTCCGGCGTCGTGTTCTGCGCCTCGTCGAGCACGACGAACGAGGAGTTCAGCGTGCGGCCGCGCATGTAGGCCAGCGGAGCGACCTCGATCGTGCCCGCCGCGAGCAGCTTCGGCACGATCTCCGGGTCCATCATCTCGTTCAGCGCGTCGTAGAGCGGGCGCAGGTACGGGTCGATCTTGTCGGTGAGCGAGCCGGGCAGGTAGCCCAGCCGCTCCCCCGCCTCGACCGCGGGGCGCGTGAGGATGATCCGCTCGACCTCCTTGCGCTGCAGGGACTGCACCGCCTTGGCCATCGCGAGGTAGGTCTTGCCGGTGCCGGCCGGGCCGATGCCGAAGACGATCGTGTTCTGATCGACGGCGTCGACGTACTCGCGCTGCCCCAGGGTCTTCGGGCGGATGCTCTTCCCGCGCGCCGTGAGGATGGCCTGGCCGAACGCGTCCGCGGGACGCACCGGCCCGCCGTTCTCGAGGATGCGCGCGGACTCGCGCACGCCCTCCGGGTCGAGGTCGTGGCCGCCTGCCGTCATGAGCACCAGTTCTTCCACCAGGCGCGCCGCCGCGGCGACGGGGGCGCCCTCGCCGTCGAGGGTCACCTCGTTGCCGCGCACGTGCACCCGGACGTCGGGGAATCGCGATTCGACCGCCCGGATGAGGCGGTCCTGGGGTCCGAGGAGGCGCACCATGGCGATTCCGTCGACGGCGATGACGCGATGGGTCCCGCCGGTGGTCCGGTCCGCGTCGCTCTGCGGGACCGACGGCTCCGTCGAGCCGGTTCGAGTGGGGTTCTGGTCCGCGGAGCGATCGCCCGCGTGATCAACCGGTGGCAAGGGAGCCTTCCGTCAGGTGGCCGCCCAGGACGTGGGCGTGGACGTGGAACACGGTCTGACCGGCCTCTTCGCCGGAGTTGAAGACGAGGCGGAACTGGCCGTTGCTGTGCGCGTCGGCCAGGGTCTGCGCGACGACGGCCATCTCGGCGAGGAGCTCCGGATCGCCCGCGGCGAGCTCGGCGACGTTCGCGTACTCGGGGGTCTTCGGGAAGATCAGCAGGTGGACGGGCGCCTTCGGCGCGATGTCCCGGATCGCGAGGATCCGCTCGTTCTCGAACACCACGTCGGCGGGGATCTCGCCGCGGACGATGCGCGTGAAGACAGTGGGCTCGGTCATGCATCCATCTTAAACGGGGCGAGGGCGACGACGGGGGCGCGTTCGCCCAGGGCGCGCGGATCCGCGGGGATCACCAGCGGCCGAGACGGGCCGAGAGCACGGCGATCGCGGCCGGGCCGGCGGTGGAGGTGCGCAGGACGGAGTCGCCGAGTGCGACGGTCTCGGCACCCGCGTCGGCGAGGGCGCGCAGCTCCTCCGCCGCGATGCCGCCCTCGGGTCCGACGACGAGCACGAGGTCGCGCCCGTCCGGCTCGATCGCGGTGAGCCGCTCCTCGGCCGAGGGCTCGAGCACGAGCACGCGCGCCGTCGCGGCCCGCTCCACCAGAGCACGCAGGCCGACGACCGCCGACACCTCCGGCACCCGGGCGCGGAGCGACTGCTTGCTCGCCTCGCGGACGATGCTGCGCCAGCGCTCGCGGCCCTTCTCCTCCTTGACGCCCGACCAGCGCGAGACGCTGCGGGCGGCCTGCCACGGCACGACCTCGTCCACGCCGAGCTCGGTCGCCGCCTGGATCGCCAGCTCGTCGCGGTCGCCCTTCGCGAGCGCCTGCACGAGCACGAGGCGCGGGCTCGGCGCGGGCACCTCCTCGACCGACTCGACCGCGAGGACGACACGCGACGCCTCCGCGCTCTCGACGACGGCCACGGCGACCCGGCCTCGGCCGTCGCCGACGCGGACGCTCTCGCCCGCGCGGATCCGGCTCACGGTTGCGAGGTGGCGCGCCTCCGCGCCGGAGAGCTCCAACCGGCCGCCGGCGACGAAGTCCCCGGAGTCGAGCGACTCGTCGATGTAGTGGTGCGCCACGCCGGATCCGGTCAGCCCAGGAAGCGGTCGCGGAGCTTGGAGAAGAGCCCCTGCTGGAAGTGCGTGAGGGCCGGCTTCTGCGGCTTATAGTGCTTGGCGAACTCCTGCACCAGCTCGCGCTCGCGGTGCCCCAGCTTGGTCGGGGTGACCACCTGGATGCCGACGCGGAGGTCGCCGCGGCCGTTGCCGCGCAGCTTGGTGACGCCGCGGCCCTTGATCGTGACGATCTCGGTGCTCTGCGTGCCCGGCTTGACCTCGATCTCGATGTCGCCGTCGAGCGCCGCGAGGGTCGTCGTCGAGCCGAGGATCGCGTCCGTCATCTGCACCTCGAGGGTGCAGAGCAGGTCGTCGCCGTTGCGGCTGAAGATGTCGTGGTGCTTGACCTTGATCTCGAGGTAGAGGTCGCCGCTCGGGCCGCCGGCCGGGCCGACCTCGCCGCTGCCGGGCATCTGCAGGCGCAGGCCCGTGTCGACGCCCGCGGGGACGTCGACGGGGATGGTCCGGCGCGCGCGGACGCGGCCCTGACCCTGGCAGGTGGAGCACGGAGTGGCGATGACGGTGCCGTAGCCGCGGCAGGTGCCGCAGGGGCTGGCCGTCATCACGTTGCCGAGCAGCGAGCGGACGGTGCGCTGGATCTGCCCCGAGCCGTGGCAGATGTCGCAGGTGACCGGCGAGGTGCCCGGCTGGCAGCACGAGCCCTGGCAGGTCTCGCAGAGCACGGCCGTGTCGACCTCGAGGTCGCGGTGGGTGCCGAAGATGACCTCGTCGAGCGAGACCTCGACGCGCAGCAGCGCGTCCTGGCCGCGCTCCCGACGCGATCGCGGGCCGCGCGAGGAGCCCTGCGCGCCCTGGCCGAAGAACGTCTCGAAGATGTCGCCGAAGCCGCCGAAGCCCTGCCCACCACCGCCGGGAAAGCCGTCCTGCGGGCCGCGGTCGTACTGCTGTCGCTGCTGGACGTCGCTCAGGACGTCGTAGGCGTGCGTGACGAGCTTGAACCGCTCGGACGCGTCCGCGCTCGGGTTGACGTCGGGGTGCAGCTCGCGTGCAAGCCGGCGGTACGCCTTCTTGATCTCGTCGGCGGAGGCGTCTCGGTCGACGCCGAGGACTTCGTAGTGATCGGCCACAGGGGGCTTCGTCCTTCGTTCGTGGTCGGAGCGCCGGGCGCGGCGGACCTGTCGGGAGCCGGGGTTCCGGCGAGGGTCTGGGAGCGGGTCATTCCTCGCCGAGGAGGCGGGAGAGGTAGCGGGCGACGGCGCGGACCGCCGCGATGTTGCCGGAGTAGTCCATCCTGATCGGTCCGAGGACCCCCAGGCGCGAGACCTGGCCGCCGGCCGTGTTGTAGCCGCTGGTCAGCACGGAGGTCTCCTGCAGGCCGAACGGCGCGTTCTCGCGGCCGATGCGGACCGAGATGCCGCGCGGATCGGGCGTCATCTCGGCGAAGAGGCGCAGCAGCTCGACCTGCTCCTCGATCGCCTCGAGAACGGGGTAGATGCTGCCCGAGAAGTCCTCCTCGGTGCGCACCAGGTTCGCGGCGCCCGCCATCACCAAGCGGTCCTGCCGGTTCGCGCCGACCTGCTCGAGCAGGGTCTGCACCACCGGGTCGACGACGGCGCGGCGCTCCGGGCTGAACTGCGCGGTCGCGCTCTGCAGCGTCTCCGCCGCAGCGGCGAGCCCCAGGCCGAGGACGGCGGTGTTCAGCTTCGCCCGGATCTCGCCGAGCAGCAGCTCGTCGACGTCCTCGGGCGTCTCGAGCACGCGCTGGTCGACGCGGCCGGTGTCGGTGATCAGCACGGAGAGCAACCGCCGCGGGGCGAGGGCGACCAGCTCGACGTGACGGATGCGCGCGGCCCCGAAGGACGGGTACTGCACGAGCGCGACGCTGTTGGTGAGCTGCGAGAGCAGCCGGACCGTTCGCACGAGCACCTCGTCGAGGTCGGGGCTCTGGCCGAGGAAGGTCTCGATCGCCTGCCGCTGCGCCGCGGTCAGCGGGCGCAGGTCGGTCAGCTGGTCGACGAAGAGGCGGTAGCCCTTGTCGGTGGGGACGCGGCCGGAGGAGGTGTGCGGGGCCGCGATCAGCTCCTCCTCCTCGAGCTGCGCCATCTCGTTGCGGATGGTCGCCGCGGAGACGCCGAACGCGTGGCGCTCGACGATGGACTTGGAGCCCACCGGCTCGCGGTTCGCGACGTAGTCCTGCACGATCACGCGCAGGACCTGGAGACCGCGCTCCGTCACCATACGACCGACCTCCCGCCGGACTCCGGGTGCCTCGCGGCACGACCACCTCGGCGCCGTGGCGCCGCGCGGAGCTTGGCACTCCGCGAGATTGAGTGCCAATCATAACCGCGCAGGAGGAAGGAGGGCGGGGCTCGCCCTGGATCCGTCCCGTCGCGGCTCGCTCTCTGCCACGATGGACGCCGAGCGCCCGGGGTCGCCCGGCGCGCCGATTCCTGAGACGGAGATCACCATGTCGGCCACCCCGCCCCCGCCGCCCGCCTACTCGACGCCCGCCCCGCCGCTGAACCCGGCCGACGAGAAGACCTGGGCGATCGTCACCCACATCACGGGCATCTTCTTCAGCTTCATCCCGTCGCTGATCGTCTACCTCGTCTTCAAGGGCCGCGGGCCCTTCCTCGAGGCGCACGCGAAGACGGCGCTGAACTTCCACCTCACGACCCTGATCGCCTACGTCGCGGGGACGATCCTGAGCTTCGTGCTCGTCGGCTTCATCGTCTTCATCGTCGTGCCGATCCTCGTGATCGTCTTCGCGATCATCGCCTCGGTGCGCGCCAGCGCCGGCGAGTACTACACGTACCCGCTGAGCATCCCCTTCTTCAAGTAGGCACCGAGCGGGATCTCGATACGCCCGCTCCGCGGGCTACTCGATCAGCATGAGGAGCCCACGATGCGGGCCGCTCGATCAGCATGACGCGCCTGCTCCACCTCATGCTGGTCGAGTAGCCACCGCAGGCGGAACCCCATGCTGGTCGAGTAGCCGCCGCAGGCGGCGTATCGAGACCCACGCACATCGGACAGGGGATCTCGATGCGCCCGCTCCGCGGGCTGCTCGATCAGTGGGAGCGGTCCGGCTCAGCCGTCCGTCAGGCGGCGGACGACCGCGTCGGCCAGCAGCCGGCCGTGCAGGGTCAGCACGAGGCGCCCGCGGAGGGCCGCCCGGCCGTCGACGAGGCCGTCGGCGATCAGCCCTGCGACCTCGCGGCGGCGCTCCGGGTCGATCGCGTCGATCGGCAGTCCGTCCGCCAGGCGCGAGCGCAGCAGCACGTCCTCCACCCGGCGGGTCGCCGGGTCGAGCGTCTCCCGTCCGGCGGCCGGCGACGAGCCGGAGTGCAGCCGCTCGGCGTAGGCCGCCGGGTGCTTCACGTTCCACCAGCGCACCCCGCCGACGTGGCTGTGGGCACCGGGCCCGACGCCCCACCAGTCGTGCCCCAGCCAGTAGGACAGGTTGTGCCGCGACCGGTGGGCGTCGTCGCGCGCCCAGTTGCTGACCTCGTACCAGGAGTAGCCGGCCGCAGCGAGCCGAGCGTCCGCCAGCTCGTACATGTCGGCGGTCAGGTCGTCGTCCGGAGTGGCCACCTCACCGCGGCGGATCTGCCGCGCGATCTTCGTCCCGTCCTCGACGATCAGCGCGTAGGCCGAGAGGTGGTCGGGCCGGTTGGCCAGCGCCGAATCGAGCGAGCGCTCCCAGTCGGGCAGCGACTCCCCCGGCGTGCCGTAGATCAGGTCGAGGCTGACCTGCAGCCCTGCCTCGCGCGCCCACTCGACGACGAGCGGCACGCGCTCGGGATCGTGGGTGCGCTCGAGCGTCGCGAGCACGTGCGGCACGGCCGACTGCATCCCGAAGCTGACCCGGGTGAACCCGGCGTCGGCCAGCTCGCGGAGGTAGGCGGCGTCGACAGAATCCGGGTTCGCCTCCGTGGTGATCTCGGCACCGTCGGCGACGCCGAAGTGACGCCGGAGCCCGTCGAGCATGCGCACCAGATCGCGGGCGGGCAGCAGCGTCGGAGTCCCGCCGCCGAAGAACACGGTCGCCGCAGGCCGTCGCGGCAGACCCGCGGCCGCGAGCACGCCCTCGCCGAGCGCCATCTCGACGACCGCCTCGTCGGCGTAGTCCTGCTGCTTCGCGCCGCGCAGCTCGGTCGCGGTGTAGGTGTTGAAGTCGCAGTAGCCGCAGCGCACCCGACAGAACGGGACGTGCACGTACAGCCCGAGGTCGCGGGTCTCCACGCCGTCGGCGACGGAGGCCGGCAGGAGTCCGTCGAGGGGCGCCGGGTCGGCGAGCGGGAGGGCGCTGCCCACGTCAGCTGACGCGCGCCGGCAGCAGCGCGCGCAGGTACTTCTTGACCTGCCGCTTCTGCACGACCCGGAGGACGGGGGTGCCGAGACGGTAGAGGGCGGTGGAGGGCCGCGAGAACACGCGGATGACGAGCCAGACCGAGTCGTCGGCGCGCTTCTCGACCACGAAGGACTCCTCGCCGCTCTCCGGGTGGCCCTCGAGGGTGCCGTAGGCGAAGCCGACCTGGTCGGGCTCGTCGACGACGTACACGACCCGCACGGGGGCGTTCACCGTCCGGCCGAGCAGCGTGATCTTGAGCACGGCCGTCACGCCGGCGGTGATGTAGGGCGTGCCGTCCGCCGAGAACTGCTCCTCGGTCGGGCGGCTGGCGAGGTCGATCGGGGTGCCGGCGGAGTCGAAGTTCACGCCCGTGTACTGCACGCCGCTGCCGGCGGTGATGTCGGTGACGGCGATGCCGCTGCCGCGCTGCACGCCCCACGTCATCAGCGACGCGGTCGTGATCGCGAAGCGCTCGGCGCCCGAGCCCAGGCGCGCCTCGAAGCGCTCGGCGGTGAAGCCGTCCGGCGGGTACTCGAGCAGGTCCGGCGCGAGCGTGCCGCCGACCGCCGCGTAGGTGACCTGCGGCTGCCCCTCGAAGCTCGAGCGCCGGACGCTCACTTCTTGTCCTTCGTCTCGACGTCACCACTCAGGGCGGCGATGAACGCCTCCTGCGGGACCTCGACGCGGCCGACCATCTTCATGCGCTTCTTGCCCTCCTTCTGCTTCTCGAGCAGTTTGCGCTTGCGGGTGATGTCACCGCCATAGCACTTGGCGAGGACGTCCTTCCGCATCGCGCTGATCGACTCGCGCGCGATGATGCGGGCGCCGATCGCGGCCTGGATTGGCACCTCGAACTGCTGGCGCGGGATCAGCTTGCGCAGCCGCCCCGTCATCAGGACGCCGTAGGCGTAGGCCTTGTCGCGGTGGACGATCGCGCTGAACGCGTCGACCTGCTCGCCCTGCAGCAGGATGTCGACCTTCACCAGATCTGCCTCCTGGTCGCCGGCGGGCTCGTAGTCGAGCGAGGCGTACCCGGCCGTCTTCGACTTGAGGTTGTCGAAGAAGTCGAAGACGATCTCGCCGAGGGGCATGTGGTAGCGGATCTCGACGCGGTCCTCGCCGAGGTACTCCATGCCGATCAGCGTGCCGCGGCGGCTCTGGCAGAGCTCCATGATCGTGCCGACGTAGTCCTTCGGCGCGAGGATCGCGGCCCGGACGATCGGCTCGGTGACGCTGGCGATCTTGCCGACCGGGAACTCGCTCGGGTTGGTGACCGTGACGGTGCTCTTGTCGTCGGTGGTCACCTCGTAGATGACGGACGGCGCCGTGGTGATCAGGTCGAGGCCGAACTCGCGGTCGAGCCGCTCGGTGACGATCTCGAGGTGCAGCAGGCCGAGGAAGCCGCAGCGGAAGCCGAAGCCGAGCGCGACCGAGGTCTCGGGCTCGTAGACGAGCGCCGCGTCGGAGAGCTTGAGCTTGTCCAGTGCCTCGCGGAGGTCGGGGTAGTCGCTGCCGTCGATCGGGTAGAGACCCGAGAACACCATCGGCAGCGGCTCGGTGTAGCCGGGCAGCGCCTCGGTGGCGGGCTTGGACGCGGTGGTGACGGTGTCGCCGACCTTCGACTGGCGGACGTCCTTCACGCCGGTGATCAGGTAGCCGACCTCGCCGACGCCGAGGCCCTTGGTGGAGACGGGCTCGGGGCTGGAGACGCCGATCTCGAGGATCTCGTGCGTCGCGCGCGTCGACATCATCTGGATCTTCTCGCGCGGCGAGAGCTGGCCGTCGATCATCCGGACGTAGGTGACGACGCCGCGGTAGGAGTCGTAGACGGAGTCGAAGATCATCGCGCGGGCGGGAGCGTTCTTGTCGCCGACCGGCGCGGGCACCAGCTCCGTGACGCGGTCGAGCAGCGCCTCGACGCCGACGCCGGTCTTGCCGGAGACGCGGAGGACGTCGGCCGGGTCGCCGCCGATGAGGCTCGCGAGCTCGGCCGCGTACTTCTCCGGGTCGGCGGCGGGGAGGTCGATCTTGTTGAGGACCGGGATGATCGCCAGGTCGTTCTCGAGCGCGAGGTAGAGGTTCGCGAGGGTCTGCGCCTCGATGCCCTGCGCGGCGTCGACCAGCAGGATCGCGCCCTCGCAGGCGGCGAGCGAGCGGCTGACCTCGTAGGAGAAGTCGACGTGACCGGGGGTGTCGATCATGTTCAGCGCGAAGGTCTGCCCGTCGCGCTCCCACGGCATGCGGACGGCCTGCGACTTGATCGTGATGCCGCGCTCGCGCTCGATGTCCATCCGATCGAGGTACTGCGCGCGCATGGCGCGGTCCTCGACCACGCCCGTGATGCCGAGCATGCGATCGGCGAGCGTCGACTTGCCGTGATCGATGTGGGCGATGATGCAGAAGTTGCGGATGGACGCCGGATCGGTCGCGGCGGGCTCGAGCCCGAGGTGTGCACGTGGAGACATCGTGCGTCCAGTGTCCCACGGCCGGGGTGCGGCGGAGGGCGAGGGGCCGGGACCGGCCGGATGCGGGGCAGAACGTCAGCTGTGGAGGGACCTCATCGCTGAGGGGCGATGAACGCCCTTCTCCGCTGATGTTCTGCGGGCGGTCCTCGCTAGAGGTCGAGTCCGTAGGTGCGCGTGGGCTCGATCCCGGGCGGGTTCTCGCGCTCGGGGAGCCGGACGAAGCCCATGCTCTCGTAGAGGGCGTGCGCGGCGAGCATGTCGGTGCCGCTGTTCATGACCACGCGCTGGAGTCCCCGCTCGACGGCGAGCATCACCACGAACTCGGTGAGCAGGCGGCCCAGCCCGCGACCGCGCGC
Organism: Rathayibacter sp. VKM Ac-2929; assembly: GCF_022815495.1. NCBI lineage: Bacteria > Bacillati > Actinomycetota > Actinomycetes > Micrococcales > Microbacteriaceae > Rathayibacter > Rathayibacter sp. VKM Ac-2929. The sequence continues at coordinate 597,391 of NZ_JALGRV010000002.1, read as the reverse complement.
CTCCGGAGCGACCGCGAGCAGCCGCCAGTCGAGCTCGCCCGGACGGCCGAGGGAGTACAGGGTGGCGCCGGGAGCCGCGGTGGTGACGGTCGCGAGGATCGCGCCGTGCTCCTCCGCGACCCAGACCTCGCCCTCGCGGTCGTGCCGGGCGACGTCGGCGACGTCCGCCGCGTACTCCTCCCCCAGCTCGTAGTCGTGGGCGTACGCGGCGAGGCGCAGTCGGGAGACCTCGGCGTACTCCTCCGGGCGCACCCGGCGGACCAGGACGTCGTCGGCGCTCATGCGCTCGCCGCCGCGATCGGGGCCGGCAGGGCGCGCAGCCCGTGCTCGAGGTCGGCGGGGTCGGCGGCGAGGCAGACGCGGATCCAGCCCTCACCGGTGCGCCCGAAGGCACTGCCCGGCGCGACGGCGACGAGGGTCTCGAGCAGGAAGGCCTCGGCCCAGGAGGCGACGTCGCCGTCGCTCGCGTGCGAGACGTCGATCCAGAGGTAGAAGGCGCCCTCCGGCTCGCGGAAGCGGATGCCGCGCTCGTCGAGCAGCGCCGTCGCGAGCCGCAGGTTGGCGAGGTAGTGCGCGGAGGCGTCGGCGACCGCGTCCTGCGGCCCGGTCAGCGCCGCGAGGGCCGCGCGCTGGTCGGGCGTCGCGACGCAGCTGATCGACGCCTCCTGGACGGTGACCATCGTCGAGGTCAGGCCGGGCGGGGTGACCAGGTAGCCGACCCGGACGCCGGTCATCGCGTAGGTCTTCGAGAGCGAGAAGACGCTGAAGACGCGGTCGTCGTCGTGGCCGGCCTCCTGCGCGAGCGCGGCGAGGCTCACGTGCGGGCGACCGTAGGTGAAGCACTCGTAGACCTCGTCGCTGATGATCCAGAGGTCGTGGCGGCGGGCGAAGTCCAGCAGGCGCTCGAGCATCGGTCGCGGCAGGACGATGCCGAGCGGGTTCGACGGGCTGTTCACGATGATCGCGCGGGTGCGGTCGGTGACGATCCGCTCGAGCTCGTCGAGGTCGGGGAGGAAGCCGTTCTCGGCGCGCAGCGTGTAGGGCACCGGAACGGCGCCGATCATCCGCGCGTTCATCGTGAAGGTGGTGTAGCCGGGGTCGGGCAGGAGCACCTCGTCGCCCGGGCCGAGCGTCAGCGTCATCGCCTGGTAGAGCGCCTGCGTGGCGCCGACCGTGACCCAGACCTGCTCGACGTCGGCGCGGAACCCGTTGTCGCGGGCGAGCTTGGCGACGATCGCGCGCCGCAGCTCCATCAGACCGCCGTTCGGGCCGTAGCCGGTGTCGTCCGCGGCCCAGGCGGCGCGGGCCGCCTCGATGATGTGCGGTGCGACGGCGACGTCGGGCTCCCCCACGGCGAGCAGCGTCACGCCGTCCAGGCGGAGGGCGATCTCGAACAGCCGGCGGATGCCCGAGGGCGGAACGGCGGGGATGTGATCGGCGAGTCGGGGCATCGCTGGTCAGGCTACTGGCGGGCTCCCGCCGCGAGATGGCACTTGCGTACGCCTCGCGCGGCGTGTCGCGTACGCAAGTGGCATCTCGCGGGACGGGACGTGGGCGGCGGGCGCGGCGCGGTTGAAGGGTGGCGGCGGGTGCGCTAAAGTTCCTTGTTGGCTTGCGCTCCACCATTGGCGTGTGTGGAGTGATTCAGAAGCCGGCGACCTCCAGTCGCACCGGGATGGCGTTTCCACGCCACCGGAAGGGGCACTCCGTCGAGTAGCCGGCTGCACACACATCCGAGAAGAAGGTAATAGACGTGGCAAACATCAAGTCGCAGATCAAGCGCAACCTCACCAACAAGAAGGCGAACGAGCGCAACAAGGCCGTCAAGAGCGAGCTGAAGACCGCGGTCCGCGCGGTGCACTCCGCCATCGCCGCCGGCGACACCGAGAAGGCCGCCACCGCGCTCGCCTTCGCCGCCAAGAAGCTCGACAAGGCCTCGAGCAAGGGCGTCATCCACAAGAACCAGGCCGCGAACCGCAAGTCGGCCATCGCGAAGCAGGTCGCCGCGCTGTAAGGCTGCGTCTCACGGCAACGACGAAGGGTCCGGCCTCTGGCCGGGCCCTTCGTCGTTGCCGCTCGCCGTCGACGGACTCCTCGTTCCTCGTCGTCCGTCGCGCGGTCGGCTTCCCGAGGGGTCTCGCTGAGTGGAGCGGGTCGCGTTCCGGCTACGACGATTCGCTGGCACGCGAATCGCCTGTTCGCCTGCGAGGCCGCGGCTTGAGCCCACCGGCGCCGGCTCGCCAGGACATCACGCAGCACGAGCCCGCACGACCACATGCTGGTCGATCAGCCTGGAGGCGACCACATGCTGGTCGATCAGCCTGGAGGCGACCACATGCTGGTCGAGTAGCCCCGCAGGGGCGTATCGAGACCCACCCACCGCAAGGACGTCCGGTAGCGTCGCCGTGACGGACGGCTCCCGCAGGGAGCTGCCCGGCGCGCGATCGGGGGATCATGACCAGCACGGAGACGGCGAAGCCGCTGAGCCAGGACAGGGCGATCCTCCTCGGACTGCTCGGGATGGTCGTCGTGCCGACCGCGATCGTGGTCGGCACGAACTCCTGGACGGAGCCGGAAGCCGCGGACTGGGTCAGGATGGCCCTCGGGTCGGTGATCGCCGCGCTCGTCTCGGTCGTCGCGGCCTGGTGGCTCGCCTTCGACCGCCGTCGCGCGCACGCTCCCGGCCGCACCTGGTTCTGGGGCGTCGCCTGCGTCTTCACGCTCGTCGCCGTCTCGACGATCTCCTCCGCCGCGGATCGACTCACCCGGCTGATCGAAGCGGGCTGAGACCGTGGGTGCTGACGGGTCGGATCTCGATACGCCCGCTCCGCGGGCTACTCGATCAGCATGAATCGGGTGCCGCCCGCCTGATGCTCGATCACCGCCGCCCGGCTGTGCTGGCCGAAAAGCTGCTGCTGCTGCTGGTCGTCGCTGCCCGTGCATGCTGGTCGAGTAGCCCCGCAGGGGCGTATCGAGACCCACCGCCCCCGGCAGGAGAAGTGCCGAACGTCAGACCCCGCGCGCCGAGATGACCGACACCATGCGCTCCAGCGCGAACACCGGATCGCGGGTCGCGCCCTTGACGTTCGCGTCCGCCTCCGCGACGGTCAGGATCGCCGTCCCCAGGCCGTCGCCGGTCCAGCCCGCCAGATCGCGGCGAGCGCGGTCCACCTGCCACGGCGCGAGGCCCAGCCGCGAGGCGATCTGACCGGACCCCTCACGGGACCCGGCGACCTTCGCCATCGTGCGCAGCTTGCTCGCGAACGCCGCGACGATCGGCACCGGGTCCGCACCCGACGCGAGCGCGTGCCGGAGCCCCAGCAGCGCCTCCCCGTGCCGGCCGGCGATCGCGGCATCGGCGACCGTGAACGCGGTGGTCTCGACGCGACCGCCGTAGTACTTCGCGACCGTCGCCTCGGTGATGTCTCCGGTGACGTCGGAGACGAGCTGCTGGCAGGCGGACGCGAGCTCGTCCAGGTCGTCGGAGAACGCCGATACCAGCGCCCGCACCGCACCGGTGGTCGCCGTACGCCCGGCCGTGCGGAACTCCGCGATCGCGAAGTCGACCTTGTCGCTCTCCCGCTTGAGCTCGGCGCAGACGATCTCGATGCCGCCGCCGGTCCCCGAGCGGATCGCGTCGAGCAGCTTCTTGCCGCGATTGCCTCCGCCGTGCCGGAGCACGACGGTCGCGCCGTCCGCGGGCTGGGCGAGGTACTCGATCATCTCGACGAGGAACGCGTCCGAGCACTTCTCGACGTTGGAGACGCGCAGCAGCCGCGGCTCGTCGAACAGCGACGGGCTCGCCAGCGTGAGCAGCTCTCCCGGCGCATAGCCGCCGGCGTCGATGTCGTTGACCTCGAGACTCGGGTCCTCGGCGCGCAGGAACTCGCGGAGGAACCGCAGTGCCCTATCGGCGAGGAACTGCTCGGGACCGGTGATCAGCACGATCGGAGCGGGTCGCGTCTGGTCCCACGCGAGCTGCGGGATCGCCGCCTTCGAGGGGGCCGCCTTGCCGCGCGCCGGGGCTCTGCCTGCCATGCCGTCGTCCTTCCGTGACCCTCGATTCTACGAGTCCGGAGACACGCGCTGGAGAAGCGAGGAGAGGACGCGCCGTCAGGACGGACCGCCCCGTCGCTGCCTCTCCAGGTACTTCCGTCGGTACCTGCGGGAATCGGAGAAGGCGCCGATCCCTGTTCCGATCAGCGCGACCGCGGAGACGACGATCCACCACGGCGGCTGGTGAGGCACCGCGGCCAGGAACAGGAGGAGTGCCACGTGGGCGAACATGACCAGAGAGATCGAGACGCCGGGTTGATCCTTCCGGAGTTCGGGTCGTTCCTTCCGAGTCACGCCGACTCCTTCTCCTCGTCACGCCACGTCGATCCCGTATCCAAGCAGTCGGCGACGTCCGCGACCGATCCGCGGCGCCACGCTGTCCACTCCGTCGCAAGACACCCGCGGATCGGGTTCCCGCAGCACCATCCTCCCCGGCGACCGGCGACCCTCGGCTGAGCACAGGCGTGATTGCACCTCCCTGGTCGTCCAGAGCGGCCACCTGCGCGGCGGCACCGCTCGTCCAGACCACGACCCCCTCGGGTCGCGAGGAGAGCAGCACCGTCCCCTCCAGGTCCGTCCGCAGGGCGCGGGTGCCGCGCTCGGCCAGTAGCGCGAGCAGCGAGGGCGTCGGATGGCCGTAGGTGTTGTCGGCGCCGACCGAGACGAGCCCGGTGCGGGCGCCGAGTGCGTCGTAGAGGGCGGGCGACTGGTCGGCGGAGCCGTGGTGCGCCACCTTCACGACGTCGACGCGGCCGGGATCCAGACGCGCGAGCCGCCCCTGCTCCTCGGCGCCGAGGTCGCCGAGCATGGCCAGGGACAGCGGCCCGCCGATCGCGTCCGCCGGGATGTCGATCCGCAGCGTCACGCTCGCCTCGTTGCCGCGGAGGGTGGTCCCCCGCTCCGGCCAGACGACCCGCCAGCGCAGCGAGCCGACCGAGCCGCTGTCGCCGCGCGCCGCCTCCTGCACCGCTGCCCCGCCGGACACGAGGTCGGCGCGATCGCGGGTGTCGCCCTCGTCCGCCACCGGGCCGACGAGCGCCTCGTCGACGCGACCGACGACGGCCGCCAGGCCGCCGACGTGGTCGAGGTCGTAGTGGGTGAGCAGCAGCAGCGCGAGGCGGTCGATGCCGAGCAGGTCGAGGCACGCGTCGAGCCGCTCCGGCAGCGGTCCGGTGTCGACGAGGACCACCCCGGCGTCGCCGCGGACCAGCACCGCGTCGCCCTGCCCGATGTCGCACATCGCCACCCGCCAGTCCGACGGGACGGCTCCGGAGCGCAGCAGCGGCGTCGCCACGCTCGACGCTCCCCCGACGACCAGCGCCCCGGCGAGCACGGTCGCCGCGACCTGTCGCGCCCGCGTGAGGCGACGCGAACGGGTGACGAGCAGCAGGGCGAGCACGGTCAGGACCATGAGCGCCAGCATCCCGCCGAGTCCGGGCAGCCAGGCGATGCGCGGAGACGGCCAGGTGGCGACGGCGCGCGCGATCGAGGCGATCCACCAGGCAGGTACGGCCGCGAGACGGATCGCGACATCGGCGCCACCCGGCCACCACGGCGCCAGGAGGCAGCCGATCAGCCCGAGTCCGGTGCCCACCGGCGCCGCCGGCTCGGCGAGCAGGTTCGCCAGCACCCCGTAGACCGGGATCGACGGGTCGATCAGCAGGACCGCGGGCTGGCAGGCCAGCTGGGCCGCCAGCGGGACCGCGACCACCAGCGCGAGCGGACGCGGCAGCACGTCGCCCAGCCGGTCCGCGATCGGCTCCGCCGCGAGCAGCAGCCCGCCCGTCGCCAGCACGGACAGCACGAAGCCGAGCCGCCCCGCGATCGCGGGATCGACGAGCATCAGCAGGACGACACTCGCCAGCAGTGCCGGGACCGCCGCACCCGACCGGCGTCCCAGACGCGCGAGCAGCACGACGCTCGCCATCACGGCCGCGCGGACGACGCTCGGCTCCGGAGTGACCAGCACGACGAACGCCGCGAGGACCGCCAGAGCCGAGACGGTGCGGAGCCGACGGCCGGCGCCGAGCAGCGCGGCGACGAGCCAGCCGGCCGCGACCACGACCGCGCAGTTCGCTCCGGACACCGCGGTGAGGTGAGTGAGCGAGGCGGTCCGCATGTCGTCCTCCAGATCGGACGACAGGGCGGAGGTGTCCCCGGTCGCGAGCCCGGGCAGCAGGCCGGCCACGTCTCCCCCGAGCACCGCGGTCCGCGCCAGGAAGCCCGAGCGCAGGACCTCCGCGACCGCCGCCACCCCCACGGGCGGACGCCGCTCGAGCACGGCGCTCGCCGTCAGGAGCGTGCTCTCGCCGACGACGCCCGGCTCCTCGGCCCGAGCCCGCAGCACCACCTCGGAGCCGACCGGCAGCCGCCCTCCGGGCTCGGCGAGGAACACCCGCACCGGCGCCGACATCGGCTGATCCTCCAGCTGCAGCGCGGTGCCGTCGAACCACACCCCACCGGTGACGAGCGGTCTCGCGGACGTCTCGACGCGGACGAGCACGGCCTCAGCCGCTCGGGACTCCGCGGCCGCCCGCAGCTCCGGCGGATGCCGCTCGGGAGTCGTGACGACGACGGAGGTGACGGCCAGCGCCGCTCCCCCCAACGCGACCGCGATCCCAGCCAGGACGACGGCCGCGCGGCGCCGACGGAGCACGCCGAGAGCCAGAACGGCGACGAGGCACACGGACCACGCGACCGTGCAGAGCAGCACCCCGCCGCCGAGGACGGCGGTGACCGGCAGCAGCCCGGTCGCCGCGGCCGCCGCCCAGGCCGAGAGTGCGAGCGGCAGCAGCCGCAGGTCCTGGGCCCGGATCACGGTGCCACCTGCTCGCGGAAGGCCTCGAGCGTCTTCTCGCCGACGCCGGGCACCTCCAGCAGCTGGTCGACCGAGGTGAACGGCCCGTGCTCCTCGCGGTAGGCGACGATCTTCGCCGCCGTCGCGGGCCCGATCTCGGGCAGCTCCTCGAGCTGCGCGGCCGTGGCCGTGCTCAAGCGGACGATCCCGCCCGCGGCGGCAGCACCTCCGGCGGCCGGAGCCGTGCCGCCCGGTGCGACCGCCGCACCCCGCTCCGGGACGAGGATCTGCTCACCGTCCACGAGCCGGCGCGCGAGGTTCACGGCGGCCCGCTCGGCCGGCTCCGTGAAACCACCCGCCGCCGCGAGCGCATCGGCCACCCGCGCACCGGGATCGAGCAGATACAGGCCGGGCGCGGCGACCGCTCCGGCGACGTGCACGTAGAGCACCTCACCGGGGCTGCTGCTCGCCGCGGGCGTCGCGTTCCCTTCCGTGGAGGAGGGCGCTCCGGACGGACCCGCCGCAGCAGTGACACCACCGGCCGGCGCGAGCACCTCCGTCCGGCCGCTCGCCCGCGTCCCTGCGAGGAGCACCGCGACGACCGCCGCCGCGATCACCAGCACCATCGCCGCGCCGACCCCGATCCGCCAGCGCGACCGCGCTCGCCGCGGACGGCGCAGCAGCCCCGCGGGATCGTCGGTCTGGCTCGTCTGCTGCATCCGACGACGCTAGAGCGGCCCGGTTCGGGCGATCAGCGACGCCTGCGGATCAGTGGACGAAGCTCGAGATCCCGTCCTGTGGAGGACGCCCGCCCCGACCGCTCAGAGCAGTCGAAGCCGCCCGACGATCTTGTCCACGCGGTTCCTCGGCCCGATCAGACCGACCGCCAGGTACTCGACGAGCTCGGGCCCGGTCGCCCCGAGCACCTCGCGGTACTCGTCGTACACCCGGGTGTCCTGCGCGGCAGCGGGCATGTCGGCGACGAACGTCTCCTCGTGCGCCTCCGCCTTCGCCCGGATCGTCCGCAGCGTCGCCGCGTCGGCCGCGAGCACGGTGCAGCCCGCCCACGGCAGCCCCGGGTGCTCAGAGCCCGAGGCGTCCTGCGCCGCAGGACCGAGCAGTCCGGGCACCTGCGCGCCGGTCGCGGCCGCGACACAGACGGCGGCGTTCACCGCGCGCCCGACCGGCAGCGCCTCGTCGACCACGACCACCCACTTCAGCCGTGCCGATCGCGTCGGCGCCGCGGTGTCGATCTCGTCCTCGGCGTAGCCGACAGGTGCAGTGCTCATCGTCGTCCCTCTCTGGTCGATCCTCCCGACCGGCCGCGCCCACGATAGGCGGATGCGCGCGTGAGCCGCAGGATGTACGTATGAACGACCAGCAGAACCGCGTTGGAGTGGTCCTCGACGCAATCGACATCGCCATCCTCCGCCTCCTCCAGTCGGATGCGCGGATGTCCAACCGCGACGTCGCCACCGCGATCGGCGTCTCCCCCACCACCTCGCTCGACCGCATGCGGCGCCTGCGCACCCGCGGCGTCATCCGCGGCACGACTCTCGACGTCGACCTCGCCGCGATCGGCCGCGGCGTCCAGGCGCTGATCGCCGTGCGCATCCGGCCGCCGTCCCGCGAGGTGATCGAATCGTTCCGCGACTGGGTCAGCGGCCTCGAGCAGACCCTCGGCGTCTTCGTCACCGCCGGCAACGAGGACTTCATCATCCACGTCGCCGTCCGCGACAACGACGACCTCTACGCCGTCGTCATCGACCGCCTCACCGAGCGCCGCGAGGTCGCCGACGTCCGCACCTCGGTCGTCTACCAGCACATCCGCAACGGCGCCGTGCCGCCCGCCTGACAGCGCGTCACAGGCGGGAACGCCGAAGAGGCCCCTCCGCAGTGGAGGAGCCCCTTCGAGGTGAGCCGGTGCTCGGGAGGACCTAGGCCGGCTTCGTCACCAGGTTCACCAGGCGCGGTGCGCGGACGACGGCCGTGACCACCTCGCGGCCCTGCAGCGCCCGCGCGACACCGCTGGCCGCGCGCGCCTTCTGCTCGAGCTCGTCCGAGGAGATCTTCGGCGAGACCTCGATGCGGTCGCGGACCTTGCCGTCGACCTGGAGGATCGCGGTGACCTTCTCCTCGACCAGGAGCGTCGGGTCGGCCTTGCGCCAGAGCGCGTGCGCGACCGAGCCCTCGTAGCCGAGACGGTTCCACATGTCCTCGGCGGTGTACGGCGCGAACAGGTTGAGCGCCATCGCGACGACCTCGGTCGCCTCGCGGACGGCGGGGTCGCCCGCGCCGGCACCGGAGTCGATGACCTTGCGGGTCGCGTTGACCAGCTCCATCAGGCGCGCGACGACGACGTTGAACTTGAACGCCTCGATCAGCGAGGGCGACTCGGCGAGGAAGCGGTGCGTCTGCCGGCGCAGCGCCGCGTCGCCGTTCTTCCATTCCACATCGGGCTTGGTCGTGACGTCCTTCGCCAGGCGCCAGGCGCGGGCGAGGAACTTCGCGCTGCCCGACGGCGAGACGTCGGCCCAGTCGATGTCGTCTTCGGGCGGGCCGGCGAACGCCATCGTCAGGCGCACGGCGTCGACACCGAACTCGTCGAGCTGGTCGGAGAGGCGGACGATGTTGCCCTTCGACTTCGACATCGCGGCACCGTCCATCTGCACCATGCCCTGGTTGAGCAGCGCGGTGAACGGCTCGGTGAAGGAGACGTAGCCCAGGTCGAAGAGCACCTTGGTGATGAAGCGCGCGTAGAGCAGGTGCAGGATCGCGTGGGTGACGCCGCCGACGTACTGGTCGACGGGCGCCCACTTCTCGGCGAGCTTCGGGTCGAACGCCTGGGTGTCGTCCTTCGGCGAGAGGAAGCGGAGGAAGTACCACGAGGAGTCGACGAAGGTGTCCATCGTGTCCGGGTCGCGGCGCGCGGGGCTGCCGTCGTTCGGATTGGCGACGTTCACCCAGTCCTCCGCGGCACCGAGAGGCGAGGAGCCCTTCGGCTGCAGGTCCAGGCCGTCGGTCGAGGGCAGGCGCACAGGCAGCTGGTCCTCGGGGACCGGGATCAGCTCGCCGTTCTCGCCGTGGATGATCGGGATCGGCGTGCCCCAGTAGCGCTGGCGCGAGATCAGCCAGTCGCGCAGGCGGTAGTTCTTCGCCGAGCGGCCGCGGCCGCGCTCCTCGAGCAGCTTGATCACGCGCTCGATGGCGGTGCGCTTCGACAGTCCGTCGAGGGGTCCGGAATTGATCAGGCGGCCGTCGCCGGTCAGCGCCTCGCCGGTGGTGGCCGGGTCGAGCGAGTACTCCTTCTCGAGCGCGGCGAGCTCCTCCGGGTCCTTCGGGATGACCGGGATCGCGCCGGTGACCGAGGCGGTCGTGTCGACGACGACCCGCACGGGCAGGTCGAAGGCGCGGGCGAAGTCCAGGTCGCGCTGGTCGTGCGCGGGGACGGCCATCACCGCGCCGTGCCCGTAGTCGGACAGCACGTAGTCGGCCGACCAGATCGGCAGGCGCTCGCCATTGACGGGGTTGATCGCGTAGCGGCCGAGGAACACGCCGGTCTTCGGGCGGTCGACGGTGAGGCGCTCGATCTCGCTCGACTTCTGCACCTTCTCCAGGTAGCTCCGGAAGGCGGTCTGCAGCTCGGGCTCGGCGCCCTCGACCAGTTCGGCGGCCAGGTCGGAGTCGGGCGCGACCACCATGAAGGTCGCGCCGAAGAGGGTGTCGGGGCGCGTCGTGAAGACCGTGATCCGCTCCTCGCGGCCCTCGATCTCGAACTCGACGTCGGCGCCGATCGAGCGGCCGATCCAGTTGCGCTGCATGGCGATGACCTTCGACGGCCAGGAGCCCTCGAGCTGGTTGAGGTCGTCGAGCAGGCGGTCGGCGTAGTCGGTGATCTTGAAGTACCACTGGGTGAGCTTCTTCTTCACGACGACGGCGCCGGAGCGCTCCGAGGTGCCGTCGGCGAGGACCTGCTCGTTCGCGAGGACGGTCTGGTCCACCGGGTCCCAGTTCACCCAGCTGTCCTTGCGGTACGCGAGGCCCTTCTCGTACATCTTGAGGAACAGCCACTGGTTCCACTTGTAGTACTCGGGGTCGGAGGTGTGCAGCACGCGGTCCCAGTCGAAGGACGCGGCGTAGCGCTTCATCGAGCGCTTCTGCTGCTCGATGTTGTCGTAGGTCCAGGTGACCGGGTTGAGGCCGCGCTTGATCGCCGCGTTCTCGGCGGGCAGGCCGAAGCTGTCCCAGCCGATCGGGTGCAGCACGTTGAAGCCCTGCTGGCGCCAGTAGCGCGCGATGACGTCGCCCAGCGCGTACGCCTCCGCGTGGCCCATGTGCAGGTCGCCGGAGGGGTACGGGAACATGTCCAGCACGTACTTGCGCGGGCGCTTGTCGGTGGAGTCGCCGGTCGCGAACGGCCGGGTCTCCTCCCAGATCGGGAGCCACTTCTCCTGGAGCGCGCGGAAGTCGTAACGCTCCTCGTCGGTCGGGCCGGTCTGCTGGGAGGTCTCTTCTGCCACAGGTGTGTCCTACTTCTGTGAGGGTGGGGGTGGGCGCGCGCTCGGAGGGCGCCTGCGTCCGACCAACAACCCTACTGGCCTCTAGCGACCGGGCGACGACTCCGCCGTGACGTGCAGGTCGACTCCGAGCGCGGCCAGCAGCGCACGGGCCTTGAGGCGGGTCTCCTCCACCTCCTCGTCCGCGACGGAGAGAGCGGTGATGCCCCCGCCGGTGCCGATCCTGGCGCGGGCGCCGTCGAGCACGAGGGTGCGGATGGTCATCGCGAGATCGAGCGACCCGTCGCCGCCGAGGCGGCCGAACGCGCCGGCGTAGAGACCGCGCGGCCCGGCCTCCCACTCGCGCAGGAGCTCGATCGCGCGGCGCTTCGGCGCTCCCGTCATCGATCCGGCGGGGAAGGTCGCGGCGAGCAGCTCGGCCGGTCCGACGCCGGGCGCGAGCTGCGCCGACACCTCGCTCACCAGCTGGTGCACGTGCGGATAGGTCTCGATCTCGAGGAGGCGGTCCACCTGCACCGAGGCGGGAGCGGCGATGCGGGCCAGGTCGTTCCGCACGAGGTCGACGATCATCACGTTCTCGGCGCGCTCCTTGACGCTCGCGAGCAGCTCGGCCCGCAGCTCCGCGTCGACGACGGGGTCGGCGCTGCGGGTCCGGGTGCCCTTGATCGGATGCGTGGCGACGCGGCCGTCGGCCGTGACGTCGAGGAAGCGCTCGGGCGAGGCACTGACGAGGGCGAGCCCGCCGACCCGGATCAGTCCGCCGTGGTGGCTCGGGCTCGAGCGGCGGAGGCGCCGGTACGCCTCCAGCGGGTCGAACGCGCCCTCGACCACCACCTCGTTGGTGAGGCAGAGCTGGTAGGCGTCACCCGCGCGGATCGCGGCCTGGCAGTGGGCGATCAACGCTCGGTACCGCTCGGGACCGTGCCGCCACTCGGCGGGCCCGGACGGCTCCGCGTCGCGCGGCTCGCCGGCGTCGGCCGGGGTCTCGGCGAGCGCCGTCAGGGCTCGCTCCAGCCGCCGCGCCTCCGGCTCCCGCTCCGGGGAGGAAACGAGGTGCAGGGTCCGCCGGGCGTGGTCGAACTCGAGCACCGGATCGCCCCGGATCAGCGCGAGCGCGGGCGGAGCGTCCCCACCGACGGGTGCAGGCGGAAGGGCGACGAACGGCGCACCCGCCTCGTAGGCGATCCAGCCGTACCGGCCGAGCGCCCGATCGCCGGTGCGCTCCGCCGCGACGGCGGCGAGCGCCGTCGACACGTCCGCGCCGGGCCCGACCGTCAGCACGTCGTCCGAGGATCCGAGGAAGGAGAGGCCCTCGACAGCGTCGCGGCCGGAGTCGAGCCAGAAGGAGGCGTCCGCCGAGGCGAACAAGTCGAGGTATGCTCGCTCGGGATCGACCCAGGTCAGCTGCCGCCGGGCGGCAGGAACCTCGGGGAGCGCGGCCACTGGGCTAGCGTAGGCCGTCATGGACGGCGAGCTGGTGCGGGTCTGGGAGGGGCACGAGCTCGGTCCCGCGGTCGACGCTCCGGCCGGCGCCCTCCTCGCGGCCGACTCCTGGCTGGTGTCGGCGGGCCGCGTCCGCGGTCTCGAGCTGCACCGGGAGCGGTTCCTGGGCGCGCTCAGCGACGCCGGGCGACCCGTCGGCGGAGACCCCGACGACGCCGAGGCGTTCCTCGACGCCGCGATCGCGGCGCTCCCCCGCACCGGCGACTCCTTCCCCCGCGTCGAGCTCACCGCCGAGGGTCTGCGCCTCCGGCTGCGCCCTGCCCCGCCGCGGGGCCGCACCGTCGTCCTCTGGACCAGCCCCGTGGATCCGCGCCGCACCCCGGAGCGCAAGGGACCCGACATCGCACGGCTGGCACTCCTGCGCTCCCGTGCTCTCGCCGCCGGCGCGGACGAGGCCGTGATCCTCGGTGCCGACGGCGCCGTGATCGACGGTGCCTCGAGCGCTGTGCTCTGGTGGCTCGGCGACGCGCTGGTCGTCCCGCCCGCGAGCAGCCGCCGGGTCCGGAGCGTGACGGCCCGCACGGTCTCCGTGCTCGCGCGCGCACTGGGAGTCGATGTGATCGAGGCCCCGGCTGAACCGATGGACCTCGACGGCCGCGAGGTGTGGACGGCGAACGCGCTGCACGGCCTGCGACTGGCCACGGGCTGGGTCGACGGACCGGCGCTCGCCGCGGTTCCGGGCCGGCTCGACGCCTGGCGCCGGCGCCTGGACGCCCTCCGCCGTCCCCTCCCCTGACTCGCACGAAGCGGCGGGACGGACGGCGTGCCAAGGACCGGTCACCGCGCGCCGATCGATCGTCGTGCGCACCCGCTCGCGTCAGGATCGAGGCAGTCCGCTCGTGATGCCGCCCTCACCCCGACGGCGCCCATCTCTCGAGAAGGAACTGCCATGACACCACACACCTCCCCACGCCCGCTCGCCTCAGGACTCGTCGCGCTGGTCGCGACCGGGGCCCTGCTCTTCAGCGCGACACCGGCCCTCGCTCAGGGCGGTCTCAGCACCGCGTCCTCGAGCGTCTCCACCGCCCGCGCGTCGGCCCCCGACGCACTGAATCCCGGCCAGCAGCTCCTCGCCGGCCAGTCCATCGCCTCGAGCCCGTCGGGAGGCGGCTACACCTTCCGGATGCAGGACGACGGCAACGCCGTGGTCTACGACGGAGTCGGCCACGCCCTCTTCAGCACCGTCACCTCGGGGCGCGGCAACCGCCTCGTGATGCAGGAGGACGGCAACGTCGTCATCTACTCCGCCGACGGCCGAGCGCTCTGGAGCACCGGGACGGACAACGAGACGGACGCGTCTCTGATCATCCAGGCGGACGGCAATCTCGTCGTCTACCGGGAAGACGGCTCGCCGGCCTGGGCGAGCAGCGTGAACCGCAGGATCCCCCAGCCGCCGTTCAGCACCCTCTACGTGGACGACGCGCTCTCCCGAGGGCACCAGCTCACCTCGCCGAACGGACTCTTCCGTGCGGTCATGCAGCGCGACGGCAACCTCGTCGGCTACGGCCCGGACGGCGTCGTCTGGAACACCGGCACCGTCGGCACGGACAACCAGCTCCTCGTCTCCGACGACGGTTACGCCGTGATCATCGGCGCGGACGGGGGGATCAGGTGGGCGGCCGACACCGGGGGTGAGGCCACCTCCCTCACGCTCGACGACAGGGGTGTCCTGACCGCTCTCGATGAGGACGGCGCCGTCCTGTGGTCGAGCCAGTCCGGGCTGCCCGGCGCTCAGCTGTACGCCCCCAACACCCTCGAGGTCGACGACCTCCTCCGCTCCGACGACGGCCGCTACCGCGCCGTGATGCAGGGTGACGGCAACTTCGTCGTGTACGGCCCGACGGGGGCGGTCTGGCAGACCGGCACCTCCGGCGTCGAGAGCTCGTTCGAGTTCTCGAAGGACGGGACGGCGCAGGTCGTGGCCGGCAACGGCGCTGTCACCTGGACGGCGACGCCCGCGGGCGGCACCGCCCCGTTCCGCCTCGTCATGCAGAGCGACGGCAACCTCGTCGAGTACGACGCCCACCACCACGCGATCTGGTCCAGCCGCTGACCGCCTCCCGTCCGAGGCACTGGCGGATGCCCTGACCCCTGCTCCCGACGGCCCGGCACGTGCACGCCCTGCACGAGCCGGGCCGTGGTCGTCACCGCGCAGACGTACCGAGGGAGGTCGGACACGCGTGGCGGGCTCTGTCCGGCACGCGACAACGAGGCCGCACTGCACGCCGAAGACTGAGCGGCTCGAGCGTGAGTGGTTTGGTGGAAGGGAAGACCGCTCGGCGACGCCGCCTTCGCACCGACGGTTCACCCTCTCGAGAAGGACCAGTCATGACACCTCACACCTCCCCACGCTCGCTCGCCTCTGGACTCGTCGCGCTCGTCGCGACCGGTGCCCCGCTGTTCAGCGCGACATCCGCCCTCGCTCAGGGCGGTCTCAGTGCCGCGCCCTCGAGCGTCTCCGCCGCCGCCGCCCGCGCGTCGTCCTCCGACGCACTGAAACCCGGCCAGCAGCTCCTTGCCGGCCAGTCCATCGCCTCGAGCCCGTCGGGAGGCGGCTACACCTTCCGAATGCAGGACGACGGCAACGCCGTGACCTATGACGCCGCCGGCCATGCCGTCTTCAGCACCGGCACCACGGGGCGCGGTAATCACCTCGTCCTGCAGGAGGACGGCAACGTCGTGATCTATTCCGTCGACGGCCGCCCGCTCTGGAGCACGGGAACGGACGAAGACCCGCCCTCGCACCTCGTCATCCAGGGAGACGGCAACCTCGTCCTCTACCGCGCTTACCTCTACTTCAGCGTGAGCCCGGAGACCTCGCCCGCCTGGGCGAGCAGTGTCAACGGCCGGATCGCCGAGCCTCCGTTCAGCACCCTTCTCCAGCTCGACGTGCTCGGCGGTGGCCATCAGCTCACCTCACCGAACGGTCTCTTCCGGGCCGTGATGCAGCGCGACGGCAACCTCGTCGGCTACTGCCCCGGGGGTGTCGTCTGGAACACGGGGACTCGTGGAATCGACAACTGGCTAGCCGTGAGGCCGGACAGCGTCACAGTCGAGCGCAAAGACGGGACACGGAAGTGGGTGGCTGAAACGGGGGCGGGGTCCACCGCGTCACCCTCGACGACAGCGGCGTGCTGACCGTCCTCGATCAGGACGACGCGATCCTCTGGACGAGTCAGTCCGGGCTTCCCGGCTCGAGCATGTACGCCCCGAACACGCTCGAGATCGACGACCACCTGCGCTCCGACGACGGGAGATACCGTGCTGTGATGCAGCGTGACGGCAACGTCGTCGTCTACGGCCCCACCGGAGCGATCTGGCAGACGGCCACCTCCGGCGTCGACAGCTCGTTCGAGTTCTCGAAGGACGGCACCGCCCAGGTCGTCGCCGGCAACGGCGCCGTGACCTGGTCGGCGAGGCCGGCCGCCGGCGGAGCCGCCCCGTTCCGCCTGGTCATGCAGAGCGACGGCAACCTCGTCGAGTACGACGGACAGGGCCGAGCCGTCTGGTTCAGCCGCTGACCGCCCCGACGGGTCGTGCTGACCGCGGAGGGACTGCGCCTGCGCCTCCGCCCCGCCCCGCCGCGCGGCCGCACCGTCGTCCTGTGGACCAGTCCCGTGGATCCGCGGCGCACCCCGGAGCGCAAGGGACCCGACATCGCTCGACCCGCGCTCCTGCGCTCGCGCGCTCGCGCGCTCGCGCCGCGGGCGCGGACGAGGCCGTGATCCTCGGAGCCGACGGCGCGGTCATCGACGGCGCATCGAGCGCCGTGCTGTGGTGGCTCGGCGACGCGCTGGTCGTCCCGCCCGCGAGCAGCCGCCGGGTCCTGAGCGTCACGGCCCGCACGGTCTCGGTACTCGCAGGAGCACTGGGCGTCGACGTCATCGAGGCCCCGGCAGAGCCCGCCGACCTCGACGGCCACGAGGTCTGGACGGCGAACGCCCTGCACGGCCTGCGCCTGGCCACGGGCTGGGTCGACGGACCGGCGCTCGCCGCAGTACCGGGCCGGCTCGACGCCTGGCGCAAGCGACTCGACGCTCTCCGCCGTCCCCTCCCCTGACTCTCGGGACGCCGCGGAGGAGCGGATCCGCGCTCAGCGCGAGCGACGCGCCACGGGCCGTTCACTGCGCGTCCGGCGGAGGCTACGACGATCCCTGCGTGTCAGCCTCGAAGCAGTCCGTCCGGCGCCGCTCTCGTCTCGACGGTTCATCTCTCGAGAAGGAACTGCGATGACACCTCACACCTCTCCACGCCCCCGCGCCTCAGGGCTCGTCGCGCTCGTCGCGACCGGAGCCCTGCTCCTCACCGGAACACCTGCCCTCGCCGAGACCGCGCACAGCGCCGTGTCCGCGAAAGCCTCCCCGGTGGTCACCGACCCCCCGATCGATCCTCACGAGTCCGCCGATGACACTCTCGATGCCGGTGACGAGCTACTCCCGGGCGACTTCCTCGCCTCCGACAGTGCCACCGGCGGTCACACCTTCCGGATGCAGGACGACGGGAACGCCGTCGTCTACGACGCCGTCGGTCATGCCCTCTTCAACACGGGCACCACGGGGCGCGGCAGTCGCCTCGTCCTGCAGGACGACGGCAACGTGGTGATCTACTCCGACCAGGACCGCCCGCTCTGGAACACCGGGACCGACAACGAACCGGACTCGCACCTCGTCATCCAGGGGGACGGCAACCTCGTCCTGTACCGCGAGGACGACACCCCGGCCTGGGCGAGCAGCGTGAACCGGACGATCCCCGAGCCGCCGTTCAGCAGCCTCTCCGACGGTGACGAACTCCACCGGGGCCACCAGCTCACCTCGAAGAACGGCCTCTTCCGCGCGGTGATGCAGCGCGACGGCAACTTCGTCGGCTACGGCCCGGACGGAGCCCTGTGGAGCACCGGCACCCGCGGCTCGGACAACACGTTCGTCGTGGACGAGGGCTTCGCAACGATCATCGACGCCGATGAGCAGGTCAAGTGGATCAGTCTTCCCGAAGGTTCCGGCGACGTCGACACGGTGACTCTCGGTGACAACGGTGTGCTGAGCATGGACAACGAGGCCGATGCCGTCGTGTGGTCGAGCCAGTCCGAGCTGCCCGGCCCGAGCATGTACGCGCCCAACACCCTGAAGACCGACGAGATCCTCCGGTCCGAGAGCCTCCAGTACCGCGTCGTCATGCAGGCGGACGGCAACGTGGTCGTCTACGGCCCTCAGGGAGCCGTCTGGCAGACCGCCACCTCCGGCGCGGGCAGCTCCCTCGAGTTCACGAAGGACGGCGCTCTGCAGGTCGTGACCGCCGACGGCTCCGTCACCTGGACGGCGAAGCCCTCCGGCGGCACCGGCCCGTTCCGCCTCGTGATGCAGAGCGACGGCAACCTCGTCGAGTACGACGGGCAGGGCCGGGCCGTCTGGTCCAGCCGCTGACCACCTCCCGTCCGAGGCACTGGCGGCTGCCGTGACCCCTGCTCCCGACGGCCCGGCACGTGCACGCCCTGCACGAGCCGGGCCGTCGTCGTTCCCTCGGAGAAGCGCGTGAGGAGCTTGCGCTACGACTTCCGATGCCGTTCGGAAGGGCCGGGAACGGGACCACGCGACAGAGAGCCCATATCGAACGCCAAGTGGTGTCGGGGTCGAGCGCGAGTGCTTCGGTGGAGAGGAAGACCGCTCGGCGACGCCGCCTCGTCAGCGGCGGTGCCGATCTCTCGAGAAGGAACTGCCATAACATCCGTCACCCACCCACGACGCCGAGCCTCCGGGCTCGTCGCACTCGTCGCAGCCGGGGCCCTGCTTCTGGGCGGAACGCCCGCCCTCGCCGTGGACGCCTCGTCCGACTCCGCCTCGTCGTCGCAGTGGAGCCCTACGACACCGGCACTCAGGCCTTGGCCCGATCCACGTTCCCTGAACCCCTACTACAACGCCCTGCTCAGCGGTGGCACTTTGAACTCCGATCGGCCGGGGGATGACAGTCGCCTCCAGTCCGATCTCCCCGGAAGCTACGTCTTCAGCATGCAGCTCGATGGCAACGCGGTCCTCCGCACAGGCGACGGGAAGGTTCTGTTCAGTACCCAGACCTTCAACACCACCTACATCGGGCCGACACTCCAGGAGAACTACCTCTTTCTCCAGAGGGACGGGAACCTGGTGGTCAGGGCCGCTGACGAGCGCCCGATCTGGAGCTCCGGAACCGATGGCGAGCCGGGCGCGCACCTCGTGCTCGGCGAGAACGGCGACCTCGTCCTCTACCGCCAGGACGGCACCCCGGCCTGGTCCGCCAGCGCAGGGAAGATCGCCGAGCCGCCGCACGACACCCTCGACACCGGTCAGACCCTCTCGTACGGGCACCAGCTCACCTCCGAGAACGGGCTGTTCCGTGCCGTCATGCAGCGCGACGGCAACCTCGTCGGCTACGGGCCCTCCGGAGCGATCTGGAGCACCGGCACCCGCGGCATCGGCAGCCGCTTCGTCATCCAGGACGACGGAAACGCGGTCGTCTACGGCGCCGACGGCTCGGTCAGGTGGGCGTCCGGTACCAGCGGTGAAGGTTTCGCCGTCACGCTCGACGACAGCGGAGTACTGAGGATCGTCGATCCCGGCGGAGCGGTCGAATGGGACAGCCAGGTCGCCCTGCCAGGGTCGGTGGCGTACGCTCCGAACGTCCTCGAGGTCGGGAACCTGCTGCGCTCGGGCGACGGCGCCCACCGATCGGTGATGCAAGTCGACGGGAACTTCGTCGTCTACGGCCCGAAGGGCGCGATCTGGCAGAGCCACACCGCCGGCATCGACAGCACGCTCGTCCTCTCCGAGAACGGCGTCGCGACGATCGAGACCGCGAGCGGCGCAGTGACGTGGACGTCCCGCCCGGCCTCCGGTGCGGTCGGCCCGTTCCGCCTCGTGATGCAGAGCGACGGCAACCTCGTCGAGTACGACGGACAGGGTCGGGCCGTCTGGTCCAGCCGCTGACGGCGCCGACGTCGAAGCGCCCGCGGGCGCGATGACGCCTCCCGACGGCCCGGCACATGCACCCGCTGCATATGTCGGGCCGTCGGCGTGCTCCCGCGGCGGTCCGGAGCTGCGCAGTGTCTCCGCGAGCGCACAAGCGGGACGACGCGACAGCGACCCCGCGCCCCGCGCCAGACCTCGTGGAAGTCCGACGGCAGTGCTTCGGTGGGAGGAAGACCGTTCGGCGATGCCGCCTCGTCGACGGCGGTGCCCATCTCTCGAGAAGGAACTGCCATGACGTCCACATCACATCCACGCTCCCTCGCCTCCGTCCTCGTCGCGCTCGTCGCGGCGGGAGCCCTGCTCCTCGGCACGACACCCGCCCTCGCTCAGAGCGCCGTCGGCGCAGCAGCTTCGCAGAACGGCACTCCCGCCCGGTCGGACGGTGCCGGGACGACGGCCGCACCGCCGCACGACACCCTCCCCACCGGCGGCACCCTCGCACCGGGTGACCAGCTCACGTCGAAGAACGGGCTCTTCCACGCGGTCATGCAGACCGACGGCGATCTCGTCGGCGACGGACCCGACGGAATGATCTGGCACACCGGCACCCGCGGCGCCGGCAACCGCTTCGTCATGCAGGACGACGGCGACGCCGTCGTCCTCGGCACCGACGGCTCGGTCGAGTGGTCGTCCGGCACCGCCGCGTGGTCGACCGACTCCAACGTCGAGAACCTCGCCGTCGAGCTCGACGACAGCGGAGTGCTCACGATCGTCGATGACGAGGGCGACCTGGGCTGGGACAGCCAGTCCCAGCTGCCGGGGTCGGTCCTGTACGCCCCGAACCACCTCTCGACCGGTGACGTGCTGCGCTCGGACGACGGTCTGTACCTGGCGGTGATGCAGTCCGACGGGAACCTCGTCGTCCACGGCCCGACGGGTCTCAACTGGCAGACCGGGACTCACGGCATCGCCAATGGGCTGTACGTCGCCGAGAACGGCGTCGCGTCGATCTACGACTGGAGTGACACCGTGGTCTGGGCGAACCGCTCCGCCTCCGGCGCGACCGGGCCGTTCCACTTCGTGCTGGGGAACGACGGGAAGCTCGTCGAGTACGACGGACAGGGCCACGTCGTCTGGTCCAGCCGCTGACGGCATCGACCAGCGGGCTCCGCCGAGGCGGTCCGCCCTGCACCGACGGCCCGGTCGTGCGCCTCCCGCACGGACCGGGCCGCCGTCGTGAAGGCCCGAGGTCCGGGCCACCGGCGAGCGAGCGCTTCGGCGGCGCCGACGCACGCGCCACCGGGACACGGCGTCCTGAGCGCACGCCCGATGTCGCCGGCGCGTGCGAGCATTCGAGGATCCGCTCGGCGATGCCGACCTCTCGAGAAAGATCTGCGATGACGCCTCCCTCTTCCTCCCGCTCCACCGGAGACTCCCGCTC
The DNA here is from genome assembly GCF_022815495.1 of Rathayibacter sp. VKM Ac-2929. NCBI lineage: Bacteria > Bacillati > Actinomycetota > Actinomycetes > Micrococcales > Microbacteriaceae > Rathayibacter > Rathayibacter sp. VKM Ac-2929. The sequence continues at coordinate 576,139 of NZ_JALGRV010000002.1, read as the reverse complement.
CACCGGGCCCTCCCGATTCGTCGGCTCCGGGCTCGTCGCGCTCGTCGCGACCGGAGCCCTCCTCTTCACCGCGACGCCCGCGCTCGCCGAGGAGGCGGTGCAGCAGACGCTCTCCTCCTCCTCCGACTCGGCGCCTGCGCTGCAGACGAACGCCGATCAGCAGTCCCGCGCCGCCGGCGCCTACTACAACGCGCTGGAGGGCGGCGAGGAGCTCGCCCGCGGCGAGAGCATCGTCTCCGACAACCCCGGCCCCGCCTACGAGTTCGTGATGCAGACCGACGGAAACGCCGTCACCTACGCGCCCGACGGCCGCGTCGTCTTCGCGACCGGCACCACCGGCCGGGGCGATCACCTCGCGATGCAGACCGACGGCAACGTCGTGATCTACTCCGCGGAGAACCGCCCCGTCTGGAGCACCGGCACCAACGACGAGCCCGGCGCCTACCTGATCATCCAGGAGGACGGCAATCTCGTCGTCTCGCGCGAGAACGGCTCCCCCGCCTGGGCGAGCAGCGTGAACGGGAGGATCGCCGAGCCGGCGACCGACACCCTCTTCACCGGCCAGACCCTCCGCGGCGGACGCCAGCTCACCTCGGCCGACGGCCGCTTCCGCGCCGTGATGCAGACCGACGGCAACTTCGTCGGCTACGGCCCGCAGGGCGTCGTCTGGAACACCGGCACCCGCGGCGCCGGCAACCGCCTGGTCCTGCAGACCGACGGCAACGCCGTGATCTACGGTCCCGACAACTCCGTCCAGTGGTCCTCCGGCACCCGCGGCAGCGACCTGCGCCTCGGCATCAACAACGCCGGCTCGCTGATCATCGTCGACCAGGCGGACAACGTGCTCTGGACCAGCCAGGCGCAGCTGCCCGGCTCGAGCCTCTACGCCGAGAACGGGCTCGCCGCCGGCAGCCTGCTCCGCTCGGCCAGCGGCGTCTACCGCGCCGTGATGCAGGGCGACGGCAACTTCGTGGTCTACGGCCGCTCCGGCCCGATCTGGTCGACGGGCACGTCCGGCGCGGGCAGCTCGTTCAACCTGTACGAGGACGGCTTCATGGCCGTCGTCCGCGGCGACGGCATCGGCACCTGGACAGTCACGCCCCGCGCCGGCGCGGTCGCCCCGTTCCGCCTCGTCATGCAGGACGACGGCAACCTCGTCGAGTACGACGGACGCGACCAGGCGGTGTGGGCGAGCCGCTGAGCGCGGTCGACTCGACGCTCCTCTGATCGGGTCCCGCCCTCCCGCGGACCCGCACCGACGGCCCGGTTCGTGCATCCCCTGCACGGGCCGGGCCGTCGGCGTTCCCGCACTGCAGGACCCGACTCGAAGGGCGGACCGCCACCTCCGGCGCGCGGCCCGCAGCGGCGCACGGTTCGTCGCTGCTCCCCCGCGGGTCGCATGATGGAGGGGTGAGCGACGCCGGCGACTTCATCCGCACGGCGCTCGAGTACGAGGGCGACGTCTGGCGGGCGCAGGACGTGCGCGAGCGGCTCGGCGCGGGACTCGACTCCACCGGTGCCTCCGTCGGAGCGGTCCGCGGCACGGTGCGGGACGCGCTGAAGAAGTTCCGCGGGCTCGAGCACGACGACGTCACGGCGCTGTCCTCGGAGCTGTGGGCGCCGCCCGTCTTCGAGGCCCGGCTCGCGGCGATCGTCCTGCTGCAGTCGCGGGCGGCGATCCTGCGCGCCTCCGACCTGACCCGGCTCGAGGGCTTCGTCCGCGATGCACGGGTCGAGGAGCTGACGGCACCGCTCGCCCGCGACGTGATCCTTCCACTGCGCGCGAGCAGCAGCGGATCCGCGCGGGCCCGCGTCGACGGTGTGCTCGACCGGTGGGCCGCCGAGGGCGGGACGCTCGCCGAGGCCGAGAGACGGGTCCGGCCGGCGGATTGACAGGGCCGGATCACCACTCGGTCACGACCGCGTTCCGGCGGCGTGGCGCGGGCGAGCGGCATGGGAGCATGCGGGAGAACTGCCCACCGATCCGCTCGAAGGACCCGCGATGACGCCTCGCCACCCCGCCCGCACACTCCTCTCCGGGGCGGTGGTGCTCGCGACCGCGGGCGCCCTGCTCCTCGGAGCGCCCCCCGCCCTGGCTGCCGGCTCCGGGCCCGTCACGACCGCGGTCGCGACCGCCGCGAACGTCTTCACCGACGCCCTCGTCAGCGGGGAGCAGCTCGCGCGCGGCGAGAGCATCGTCTCGGTCGGCGGCGGCTACCGGTTCGTGCTGCAGACCGACGGCAACGCCGTCACCTACGACGCGAGCGGGCGTGCCACCTTCAGCACCGGCACCCAGGGTCGAGGAGATCGCCTGGTGATGCAGGCCGACGGCAACCTCGTGATCTACGCCGCGGACGGGCGGCCCGTCTGGTTCACCGGAACGGGTGACGAGACCGGCGCGAGCGTCCGGATCCAGAACGACGGCAACCTCGTCGTCAGCCGTGCCAACGGCGCCCCCGCGTGGGCGAGCAGCATCGGCACGACGATCGCGGCGCCGCCGACCGACTCGCTCTACCCCACCGAGACACTGCGCGCCGGTCAGCGGCTGACCTCCGGCGACGGCCGCTTCACCGCCGTGATGCAGGGCGACGGCAACTTCGTCGGCTACGGACCGAACGGCGTGACCTGGAGCACCGGCACCTCCGGCGACGGGAACCGCTTCGTGCTGCAGGAGGACGGCAATGCCGTGATCTACGGCGCGGACGGCTCGGTGAAGTGGTTCACCGGCACCAGCGGCTCCGGGGTGCGGATGAACCTCGACAACGCGGGCCGGCTCGTCCTCTACAGTCTCGAGGACGCCCCGCTCTGGAGCAGCCGGACCGCCTTCCCGAACAGCACGCTGTTCGCTCCGGCCGCGCTCTATCCGGGCGAGGGACTCCGCTCCGGCAACGGTGCCTACCGCGCGGTGATGCAGGCCGACGGCAACTTCGTCGTCTACGGACCGGCCGGCGCGATCTGGTCCACGGGGAACCCCACTCCCGGCGCGGTCCTCTCCCTCGAGGACGACGGCTTCATGTCGGTCTCCAGCCGGGGCGGCGTGAGCTGGACCGTCCTCCCGCGGTACTTCGTCAACGTCGGCCCCGCCGTGCCGCCGTTCCGCCTGGTGATGCAGGACGACGGCAACCTGGTGCAGTACGACGGGCGCGGACGGGCGAGCTGGTCGAGCCGCTGATACCCCTGCACCCGCACGGAGCCGGATCCCCGGGCCGTCCTCTCGGCTCGGGGATCCGCTCTGTCAGGAGTCAGCGCGCGGTGCCGTCCACGACCGTGATCCGCCGGTCGAAGGCGAGGGACGCGGGGACGCGGTGCGCGATCAGCACGACCGTGCGGCCTGAGGCGGCATGCAGCAGGTCGGCGAGCAGGGCGTCGGCCACCGGCGCGTCCACCGAGGCGGTGGGCTCGTCGAGCGCCAGCACGTCGAAGTCGGCGAGCAGGGCGCGGGCGAGCGCCAGACGCTGCGCCTGACCGCCCGAGACGAGCGAGCCGCGCTCGCCGACCCGGGCGTCGAGACCGCCGCGGGCCGCGGTCCAGGAGGCGAGGCCCACCCGCTCGAGGACGGCGGTCAGCACCGCGTCGTCGGCCTCGGGCCGGGCGAAGAGCAGGTTCTGCCGAATGGTGTCGTCGAAGAGGTAGGGCTGCTGCTCGACGAGACCGATGAGGCGCCGCAGCTCGTCCTGCGGGAGCGTCCGGGCCTCCACTCCGCCGATCCGGTAGGAGCCCGTGTGGTCGAGGAAGCGGACGAGCGCGTGCGCGAGCGTCGTCTTGCCCGAGCCGCTGCCGCCGGTGACGAGGATCCGCTCGCCGGCGCGGAGCTCGAGCGAGACGTCGCGGAGCGCGGGCGTCGCGGCTCCGGGCCAGGAGACCGAGAGGTCGCGGAGGACGATGTCGCGGCCGAGCGGGACGGCGGCCGACGGATCGACGTCGGCGTCGGTCGCCAGCGCCGGCGACGCGGCCTGCGCGTCGAGGTCCGCGAGCCGCTGCGCACTCGAGAGCGCCGAGCGCGCGCTCTGCACCGCCAGCGGAGCGGCGGCCGCGACCTCGAACACGGCGAGCGGCACCAGGGCGAGCACCCCGAGCGCGGGGCCGCCGAGCTCGCCGACCGCGGGGATCCCGAGCGCGAGACCCGCCCAGACCGCACCGCCGGAGCACAGGGCGAGGACGGCGGCGGCGAGCCCGGTCGACGCCGCGCGCCGGCGGGCGGCCCGGGTGAGCGCCGCCTCCGCCTGCGCGACGTCGTCGATCGCGTCGTCGGCCGCGTCGAAGGCGATCAGCACGTCGAGCCGGGTGACCAGCAGGTTCAGGCGCTCGGCCAGCTCGCCGCGCAGCGGCGCCAGCTCGCGGTCGGCGCGCGCCGAGACCAGCCCCGAGCCGAGGGCTCCGCCGACGAACGCGAGCACGAGCAGACCGAGCAGCACGGCGCCCATCGCGGGCAGCAGGAGCCAGACGCCCACCACCGCGGCGGCGGAGACCACGGCGGCGACGACCAGCGGCTGCACGATGCGCAGCGGCACGTCCTGCTGGGCGTCGACGTCGGCGACCACCCGCGAGACGAGATCTCCGCGCCGGACCCGACCGAGCCCGTCCGGCGCCACGGGGACCAGCCGGTCGTAGACGCCGGCGCGCAACTCGGCCAGCGCGCGGAACGCTGCGTCGTGCCCGGAGAGGCGCTCGAGGTAGCGGAAGAACGCCCGCGAGAGCGCGAAGGCGCGCACGCCGACGACGGCCATCGAGAGGAAGAGGATCGGCGGCTGCTCGGCCGCCCGCACGATCAGCCAGGCCGAGCAGGCGAGAAGGGCGACGACCGACGCGGACGACAGCAGCCCGAAGGAGAGTCCGGGGAGGAAGCGCCGCGGCGTCGGCATCGCCGCCCGCAGCACATCGGTGCGGTTCACCGGAGCACCGCCTCGGCGGGGGCGAGCGCCAGCACGGCGTCGGCGGCGGCGATCGTCGCCGGGCGGTGCGTGGCGACGAGCACGATCACGCCCTGGTCGGCGAGGAAGCGGAGCCCGGCGAGCAGCGCGCGCTCCGACTCCTCGTCGAGCGCGGCGGTCGGCTCGTCGAGGGCCAATACGGTGCAGCCGCGCTCGAGGACGCGGTGCACGGCACGCGCCACGGCGACGCGCGCCGCCTGCCCACCGGACAGTCCGCTGCCGTCCGCGTCGATCCGCCGGCCGGGGTCGAGGTCGGCACCCGCGACAGCCAGCGCCCGCAGGACGCGCTCCGGGTCGGGCGAGCGCGCGCCGAGCGCGACGTTCGAGCCGACGGTCCCGGGCAGCAGATCGGGCCGCTGCCCCGACCAGGCGAGCCAGTCGCGGCCGGTCGACTCGTCGACGGCGACCCCGCCGAGGGCGATCGAGCCGGTCGCGGGAGCGAAGCCGGCGAGGGCGGCGAGGAGGGTCGACTTCCCGGATCCGCTGGGCCCGGTCAGCGCCGTGATCGAGCCGGCGGGCAGGACGGCGTCGACGGGCGCGAGCACGCGGCCCGCACCGTCGTCCACCGCGAGACCGCGCAGCTCGAGCGCTCCCGAGCGGCCGGGCACCGCGGTTCGCCCGGGGACGGTCGCCGCCGCCTCGATGATCGCGAAGGCCTCGTCCGCCGCCTGCACGCCGTCGGCCGCCGCGTGGAACTCGGCGCCGACCTGGCGGACCGGCAGGAACACGTCCGGCGCCAGCACCAGCACGAAGAGTCCGATCGCGAGCCCGAGCGAGCCGTCGACCAGCCGCAGCCCGATCGACACCGCGACGAGCGCGACCGAGAGCGAACCGGCCAGCTCGAGGACGAAGCTGCTGACGAAGGTCACCCGCAGCACCTTCATGGTGTGCACGCGGTAGTCCTCGGTCAGCGCGCGGATGCGGGCGCTCTGCCGCTCCGCCCGTCCGAAGATCTTCAGCGTGGCCAGTCCGCCGACCGTGTCGACGAAGCCGGAGGCCAGCGCCTGCAGGCGGCTCCACTGCCGCTTCTGCACCGCCTGGGTCGCCCAACCGATGAGGATCATGAAGACCGGGATCAGCGGCAGCGTCACCACGAGGAAGAGCGCGCTGAGCGGATCCGCGAGGAAGACCACGACTGTCAGGATCGGCGTGGTGATCGCGGTGGCGATCAGCTGCGGCAGGTATCGGGCGAAGTAGCCGTCGAGCGCGTCGAGCCCGCCGCCGAGCAGCGCGACGACCCCGCCCGAACCACCCGTCCGGCCGGCCGGCCCGAGCGCGACCAGCGCGGCGAGGACCGCCGACCGCAGCTGCGCCTTCGCGCCGGCGCCGCCCCGGGCGGCGTTCACCTCGACGGCCCAGGCCAGCACCGCGCGCACCGCGACGACGCCCAGCAGCGCCGCGAGTGACGGCGCCAGGTCGGTCGCCGATCGCCCGTCGACCGCCCCGGCGACGAGCTGCGCCACCAGCCACGCGAACGCGACCGCGGTCGCCGTGCGGGCCAGCGCGAGCGCCCCGCCGAGCACGAGGAACAGCCGTGCGGAGCGGGCGTAGCGGAGCAGTCGGGGGTCGAGGGGCTTCACGGTCGCGATCGGTCAGTGCGCGTCGACCGGGATGTGGCTCCGGGTGATGCGCTTGCGGAAGATCCAGTAGGTCCAGGCCTGGTAGCCCACGATGAGCGGGACGAAGACCAGCGCCGTCCAGCTCATCACCGTCAGGGTATAGGGCGTGCTCGAGGCGTTCTCGATGGTCAGGCTGTTGGCGATGTCGTTCGAGGCGGGCATCACCGCCGGGAAGAGCGTGGTGAACAGCGCGAGCACCGCGAGGCCGATCGTGCCGGCCAGCAGGGCGAAGGCACGGCCCTCCCGCCCGCGGACGTTCGCGAGCCAGGCGAGCACCAGGGCGGTCGCCGCGGCGATCGACAGCAGCCAGGACGGACCGCTCCCCTGCGCCAGGTTCGTCCAGCCGAGGAACACCGCGGCGACCGCGACGGTCACCAGCCCCGCCCGCGTCGCCAGCCGGCGCGCGCGCTCGCGGATCTCGCCGTCGGTCTTCAGCGAGACGAACACGACGCCGTGGGTGAAGAAGAGCAGGAGCGTCGTCGCGCCGCCGAGCAGCGCGTACGGGTTCAGCAGATCGAAGCCCGTTCCGATGTAGTTGTGGTCCGCGTCCAGCGGCACGCCCTGCACGATGTTCGCGAAAGCGACGCCCCAGAGGAACGCGGGCACGGCCGAGCCGATCACGATCATCGTGTCGAACCGCTTCTTCCAGGCGGCCTCCGGACGCTGGTGCCGGTACTCGAAGGAGACGCCGCGGGCGATCAGCGCCAGCAGGATCAGCAGCAGCGGCAGGTAGAAGCCGCTGAAGAGCGTCGCGTACCACTCGGGGAAGGCGGCGAACATCGCAGCGCCCGCGACGATGACCCAGGTTTCATTGAGGTCCCAGACCGGCCCGATCGTGTTGATCAGGACGCGGCGGTCGGTGTCGTCGCGGCCGAGGAACGGCAGCGACATCCCGACGCCGAAGTCGAAGCCGTCGAGGACGAAGTAGCCGATGAAGAAGACGGCGACGATCCAGAACCAGAGCGTGGCGAGATCGAGCGATCCGAGATCCATGTGCGCAGTGCCCTTCTCAGTAGACGGTGCCGACGAGCTGCGGGCGACCGCTCTCCTCGTCGATCTCGGGGGCGTCGTCGGGGCCGGCCTGGGCCGCCCGCTTGATCAACCGGAACTCGACGACCGCGAGGGTGCCGTAGATCGCGGTGAAGGCGATCAGCGAGATCAGCACCTCGAGGCCGCTGACCCCGGGCGAGACGCCGTCCGCGGTCTTCAGCAGGCCGAAGACCAGCCAGGGCTGGCGGCCCATCTCGGTGAAGACCCAGCCGACGATCATCGCCATCAGCGGCAGCGGTGCCGCCCAGATCGCGATCTTCCACATCCACTGCTTCGGCCGGCGGCCCTTGCGGGTGAACCAGAGGCCGGCGGCGGCGACGCCGATGGCGAGGACGCCGAGCGCAATCATCCATCGGAACGACCAGTAGGTGACCCAGATGATCGGCGTGTAGTCGCCCGGTCCGTAGACCGCGCTGTACTGCGCCTGCAGGTCGTTGATGCCCTCGACGGTGCCGGTGAAGGTGTGCGTCGAGAGGAAGGAGAGCAGGTAGGGGATGCGGATCGAGAAGAGCTCGCTCGAGCCGTCGGGGGTGCCCCAGGTGAAGACCGAGAACGAGGCGTCGACGCCGGTGGACGTCTTGTACAGCGCCTCCGCGGCCGCCATCTTCATCGGCTGCGTGTCGACCATCGCGAGGCCGAGCGAGTCGCCGGTGAAGAGGGTGAGGCCGCCGCTGACCAGCATCATCCAGGCGCCGAACTTCAGCGCCGGGCGCATCGTCTCGAGGTGCTGGTTCCGCGAGAGGTGGTAGGCGGCGACGCTGACGATCACCGCGGCCGAGACCATGAAGCAGGCGAAGATCGTGTGCGGGAACGCGGCGAGCGCGACCTTGTTGGTCAGCAGGGCCCAGATGTCGGTGAGCTCGGCGCGGCCCTTGGCCTCGTTGATCCGGAAGCCGACCGGGTTCTGCATGAAGGCGTTCGCGGCGATGATGAAGTAGGCCGAGAGCGTCGTGCCGAGCGTGGTCAGCCAGATCGTCGCGAGGTGCAGCTTCGCCGAGAGCTTGTCCCAGCCGAAGATCCAGAGGCCGATGAACGTCGCTTCGAGGAAGAACGCGAGCAGGCCCTCGAAGGCGAGCGGGGCGCCGAACACGTCGCCGACGAAGCGGGAGTAGTCGCTCCAGTTCATCCCGAACTGGAACTCCTGGACGATGCCGGTGACCACGCCCATCGCGAAGTTGATCAGGAAGATCTTGCTGAAGAACTTCGTCAGCTGCAGGTAGTGCACGCGGCCGGTGCGCACCCAGCAGGTCTGGAAGATCGCCACCGTGAGCGCCATGCCGATGGTGAGCGGCACGAAGAGGAAGTGGTAGATCGTCGTCAGGCCGAACTGCCAGCGCGACAGGAGGAGCGGGTCCAGGAGTTCGTTCACGGCTCCGAGCCTAGGTCGACCAAAGGGGCGCGATGCCCTCGGATCCCAGTACTGGGGCGGATGTGCGCCTCCCGCGGGGCCCCCGGCGACACCCTTCCGGGACGGTCCGAGCCGCCCACCGCCGACCCGCGCGTCAGTGACGTCTCGACGTCGAGACAGAGCGTCTAGACGTCGAGAGATCTCCTCCCGTGGGTCCGGTCGAGCAGCGCCCGCGTCCGTCAGAGGGTCGGCGACGGACCTCTCGACGGCGAGCGATCGCTCGCGACCCCGCTTCGCGCTGTCGAGCTCGCATCTTCACAGGTCTTTCACAGCTGCTCCGGCGTCCCGCGTCCGCACTGAGAGATCGTGCGCCGTCACCGCGCGACGCTCGCGGCTCCCGCTCGGCCGCGCCCCCTACGATCGAGGGATGCCGAGCAAGGGGAGCTACGCCAAGGGTGTCGCGAAGCGCGAGGAGATTCTGCAGACCGCCCTGGAGGTGTTCTCGCGGCAGGGGTACCGCAAGGCCTCGCTGCGCGAGATCTCGGAGGAGGTCGGCCTGACGCAGGCGGGGCTCCTGCACTACTTCGACTCGAAGGAGGAGCTCTTCGCCGAGGTCCTCCGCAAGCGCGACGACACCGACCGCGCCGTCTACGACCTGGAGCGGAAGGGCGATCAGGCGATCGAGCAGGTCGTGAAGCTGATCCGCCACAACAGCGAGGTGCCCGGTCTCGTCCACCTCTACGCGACGCTCTCCGCCGATGCGACCGACGAGTCGCACCCCGCGCACGAGTTCTTCATCGAGCGCTACCGGACGGTCAACGAGGTCTTCGCCGCCCGCGTCCGCGAGGACCAGAGCGAGGGGCTCATCGCGGCCGACATCGACCCCGAGCTCGCGGCGAAGATGATCACCGCGCTCTCCGACGGCCTGCAGGTGCAGTGGCTGCTCGACGACCGGGTCGACATGGGCTCGATCGTCGAGACCTTCTGGTCGCTGCTCAAGCGGGTCCGCTGAGATGCCGGAGCGCACGCGGCCGTGAACGACGCTCTGACCGGCATCCTCGCCTTCGTCGTGAGCGTGCCGCCCGTCTGGCGGACGCTGCTGGCCGGCCTCGCCGTCTTCTTCGAGACGACGATCCTCGCCGGGCTGATCGTGCCGGGCGACACCGTCGTGATCGTCAGCGCGACCGGCGTGACGTCCCCCCTGCAGTTCGTCGCCCTCGCGATCGCCGTGATCATCGGGGCGCTCTGCGGCGAATCGGTCGGCTTCTACCTGGGCCGCTGGTTCGGACCGCGGATCCGCGGCTCCCGCCTCGGTCGCCGCCTCGGCGAGAAGAACTGGCTGCGGGCCGAGCGCTACCTCGCGCGCCGCGGCGGCATCGCCGTCTTCCTCTCGCGCTTCCTCCCGGTGCTGCACTCCCTCATCCCGCTCACCGTCGGGATGAGCGGCATGAGCTACCGGACCTTCATGGCCTGGACGACGCCCGCGTGCATCCTCTGGTCGTTCGCCTACGTCGGCGTCGGGGCCGCCGCGGCGGGCGGCTACCGCGAGCTGTCGGACAGCCTGCACTACGCGGGCTACCTCTTCGTCGGGGCGATCGTGGTCTTCGTGCTGGTCGTCATCGGGGTCAAGAAGCTCCTCTCACGCGCAGAGGCGCGTCACCTCGACGAGTGACGCGCCTCCGGGCGTGAGCGGGTCGGGTCAGCCGATCAGGCCTGCCGAGGTGAGCCACTCGGTCGCGATGGCCGCGGCCGACTTCTGCTCGTTGACGCTCTCGGAGTTCAGCGCGACGAGGTCGTCGGCGGTCAGCTTCGCGCTGACCCCGTTGATGATCTCGGCGGCGTCGTCGTCGACCTTGTCGGAGACGATGGGCACCACGTTGTCCGCGACGAACAGGCCGTCGGGGTCGGCGAGGGGCAGCAGATCGTTCGACTCGATGTTCGGGTCGGCGGTGTAGATGTTCGCCATCTGGATCTGGTTGCTGGCCAGCGCGTCGACGGTCGTCGATCCGCCGCTGTCCTCGATCGCCTGGAACGTCGTGGTGATGCCGTACTTCGACTGCAGAGCGTCGGGCCCGTAGGGACGGGTCTGCAGCTCGGAGTTGCCGCCGAGCACGATCGGATCGGTGACGTTCTTCAGCGAGGCGATGTCGGTCAGGTTCCACTGGTCGGCGAAGGCCTGGGTGACCGTGTAGGAGTTCTGGTCGCTCGCGTCCGCGGCGTCGAGCGCGCGCAGTCCGTCGGGCAGGGCGTCGGTGAGCGCCGAATAGACGTCGTCGGCCGTGGTCGCGGTCGTGTCCGGCTCCAGCGCCTGCAGGAGGCTGCCGCCGTACTCGGGGAACACGTCGATCGAGCCGCTCTCGATCTCGGGCAGGTAGATCTCGCGCTGACCGATGCGGAAGTCGCGCTGCACGGTCATCCCCCCGTCCTCGAGGGCCTGCGCGTAGATCTCGGCGATGATCTCGTTCGAGTAGTAGTCCTGCGAGCCGATGACGATGGTGTCGCCGCCGGCGGTCGCTCCCGATCCTTCGTCGAGCGGATCGCTGGACGAGCACCCTGCCAGCGCCACCACGGCGCCGACCGCGAGTGCGCTGAGAACGACACGGCCCTTCTTGGTTGCTGTGAACATCTCTTATTTCCCTTCGTCGATGGGGATTCCCACCACCGCGCGGCGTCGGAGTGACGACGCGCGGAAACCTGAGCGCTCGGTCGTGGCGCGGCCGAGACCGAGCACGACTCCGCGGGGCACGGCGATCCGCTGGAGGACCGCGAACAGCACCTCGCTGAGCAGCGTGAGCACGATCACGATGATCGATCCCGCGAGCATCTGCGGGTAGTCGCCCGCCTTCACGCCCTGGAAGATGTAGCGGCCGAGGCCGCCGGCGCCGATGTAGTCGGCGAGCGTCGCCGTGGCGATGATCTGCAGGGCCGCGACGCGCAGACCGCCGATCAGCAGCGGCAGGCCGAGCGGGATCTCGACCTTCGCCAGGATCTGCCACTCCGTCATGCCGACGGAGCGCGCGGCGTCGACGGTGCGGCGGTCGACCGCCTCGAGCCCGGAGTAGGCGCCCGCGAGGATCGACGGGATCGCCAGGATCACCAGTGCGATCAGCGGCGCGCCCAGGCCGAGACCGAGGCTCATCGCCGCGAGCACCAGGACGCCCAGGGTGGGCAGCGCGCGGAGGCCGCCGGCGACGGGCACCGCGATGCCCTTGCCCTTGCCGGTGTGGCCGATGAGGTAGCCGAGCGGGATGGCGATGGCCGCGGCGATCACCAGCACGATGAGGCTGATGCCGAGGTGCTGCGCGACGCGGGTCGGGATGCCGTAGATGCCCTCCCAGTGCGTCGGGTCGCCGATCCAGGCGAAGGCCTGGGCGATGAGGTTCACGCGGTCACCGCCTTCGCGCTCGCGGCGCTCCTGCGGCGGGAGCGGCTCCGGTCGAGGGTGGTCCACGGCATCAGCAGGCGCCCGAGCAGGACGAGGAGCCCGTCGAGCACGAGGGCCAGCACGATCGTGAGCACGATGCCGGTGATGATCTCGCCCTGGATGCCGCGCTGGAAGCCGTCGGTGAAGAGCAGGCCGAGACTCTGGATGCCCAGCACCGCGCCGACCGTCACCAGGCTGACCGTGCTCACCGTGACCACGCGCAGACCCGAGAGCAGGACGGGACCGGCGAGCGGGAACTCGACCTTCCAGAACCGGGCCCAGGCGGAGTAGCCCATCGCCGTGGCCGACTGGGTCACGTCCTCCGATACCGCGGAGAGCGCGTCGGAGGTGGTCCGCACCATCAGCGCGATGCCGTAGAGCGTGAGGCCGATGATGACGTTCGCGGTGGAGCGCAGCGGGATGCCGAGCAGCGCGGGCAGCAGGATGAACATCGCCAGCGACGGGATCGCGTAGAGCACGCCGAGCCCGGTGAGCAGCGTGCCGCGGCTCCAGCGGTAGCGGTTGGCGACCCAGCCGAACGGCAGCGAGATCACGAAGCTGAGCAGGATCGGCGGGACCGAGAGCGCGAGGTGCGCCAGCAGGTTCGCGAGGATCTGATCGGTGTTGTTGACGACCCAGTTCACGCGTCGACGCCGTCCTGCGCGCGCAGGACGCCGGTCGGCCGCCCGTCGCCGTCGACGACGATCCGGGCGCCGTCGCGCTCCTCGATCGAGAGCGAGCGCTTGCCGCGGTCTGCGCCGACGAAGCCGGCGACGAACTCGCTGGCCGGGTTCGCGAGGATCTCGGCGGGCGAGCCCTTCTGCGCGATCCGGCCGCCCTTCTCGAGGATGACGACCTGATCGCCGAGCAGGAAGGCCTCGTCGATGTCGTGGGTGACGAAGACGACCGTCTTGTCGAGCTCGCGCTGCAGGCGGAGCGTCTCGCGCTGGAGGTCGGCGCGCACGAGCGGATCGACGGCGCCGAACGGCTCGTCCATCAGCAGGATGTTGGGGTCGACGGCGAGACCGCGCGCGACGCCGACGCGCTGCTGCTGACCGCCGGAGAGCTGGCTGGGGTACCGGGTGGCGAGGGAGCGGTCGAGGCCGACGGTGTCCATCAGCTCGAGCGCGCGGTCGTGGGCGGGCTTCTTCGCGACGCCGTTGAGGCGCGGCACCGTGGCGATGTTGTCGATCACCCGGCGGTGCGGCAGGAGGCCCGAGTTCTGCATGACGTAGCCGATGCGGCGGCGGAGGGAGACGGCCGGGAGCGTGGAGATGTCCTCGCCGTCGATCTCGATCGTGCCGCCGGTCGGCTCGATCATGCGGTTGATCATCCGCAGGATCGTCGTCTTGCCGCAGCCGGACGAGCCGACGAAGACGGTCGTCTGCCGGGAGGGCAGCACGAGCGAGAAGTCGTCCACCGCCCGCGTGCCGTCCGGATACTGCTTGCTCACTCCGCGGAATTCGATCACGGTCCTGCTCTTCCCTGTCCCGTGGTCCCGGTCAGAACCTAGCGATCAGCAAAACATCATTCGGAGACGCGTGCCAACCCGGATGGCGCAGTGTTGCACCGGAGCGCGGAAAGAGCTAGGCCGCCGGCGGCCGTCGCGGTCAGGCCTCGATCGGCCCGTAGTGCATCGAGAGGTAGTTGCGCAGCAGCACCCGGGCCTCGTCGATGAAGCGCTGGTCGCCGGCCGGGTCGATGAGGAAGGCGCGGGTGAGCATGGCGTCCGCGACCTCGATCACGACCTCGAGGCGGAACGACAGCTGAGCGCCCCCGGGCAGGCCGTACTCGGAGGCGAGGATCTCGGCGAAGCGGCGGGCGAAGAAGCCGGCCTCGAACGCCTCCCCCGCGACCTCGGGGGCGTGGATCGTGTCGACGAAGCGGATCGAGCGGAAGCCGGCCTCGGTGCGGTGCATGTCGCAGAACGCGTCGACCGCGCAGTCGACGGCGCCCCACCAGTCCGCCGGGTGCTTCTCGCGGATGTCGGTGATGACCTTCTTGCGGAAGCGCTCGAGCGCGCGCTCGCGCAGCGCCTGGAGCACGGCGATGCGGTCGGGGAAGTAGCGGTAGACGGTGCCGATCGCGGCGCCCGCGCGCTCGGCCACCATCGCGGTGGTCAGGCGGTCGAAGCCGACCTCGTCGACCACGGCCGCGGCGGCGTCGAGGAGGGAGGCCAGCCGGGCCGCGCTGCGGACCTGGACGGGCTCGTTGCGGACCTGAGGCGACTCTCCGAAAGGTCGATCGACGAGGTTTCCAAGCGGCACGGCGAAGCTCCTTCGGTATCGGTTTCTACAATCGTACGCACGCGGACGTGCCGTCCGCGTCGAATCACCGAATGTCTCTCGCTTTCTTCGCCCCGCGTAGGGTGGGCGCGCAGCGGCACCCCAGGAGGACCCATGTGCGGACGCTTCGTCCTCTCGCAGACCAGCGCCGACCTGGTCGCGCTCTTCGACATCGACGAGCCCGGCGCGGATCTTCCGGGCCCGTCCTGGAACATCGCGCCGACGCAGCGGATCGCCGCCGTCGCGGAGTCGATGAAGGGCGTGGAGGAGGGCGAGCCACCGCGCCGCCGCCTGGCCGGCGCGCGCTGGGGCCTGGTGCCCCGCTCGGCCGCGGATCCGTCCGGTGCGCCGCTCTTCAACGCGCGGATCGAGTCGGTCGCCGAGAAGCCCTCCTTCCGCGAGTCCTTCGCCGCGCGACGGGCGATCGTGCCGGCCTCAGGCTGGTACGAGTGGCGGGTCGGCGCCGACGGCGCGAAGGCACCCGTGTTCGTCTCCCCGGGCGGCGGGGCACTCGTGCTGTTCGCCGGGCTGTACGAGTGGTGGCGCTCGGCGGAGCCCGGGGCGCCGTGGCTGCTGTCGGCGACGATCCTGACGCGCCCGTCCGCGGGCGCGTCAGCCGAGGTGCACGAGCGGATGCCCGTGCTGCTGCAGCCGGAGCTGATCGAGGACTGGCTCGACCCGCTCACCCCGGGCGACGGCTCGCTGCTGCGCGCGGCGTCCGACGGCGCGGCCGAGCTGGCCGAGGAGCTCGACGTGCACCGCGTCGGCGCCGCGGTCGGCACGGTGGGCAGCAACGGGCCGGAGCTGATCGAGCCCGTCGAGGACTGAGTCGGACCGGCGTCCCTCCTCCGGCGCAGCGCGGCGCCCGCCGGACGGGGGCGTCCGGCTGCCGGGGCCGTCTGGCACACTGGGCGGATGCCGCTGACGCCCGAGAGCAAACCGATGAGCGCCGGGGCGGCCGAGGTCCTGCACCGCGCCGCACGCATCGAGGACCGGATCCACGCGCTGCGCATGCGCCGGGTGACGCGCAAGGGCTACGTGCCGCGGATCATCCCCTACACCGGCTACGGCACCACCGAGCAGCTCCGCGTGCTCGCGCGCGTCCTCTACACCCGGCCCACCCCGCCCGGGGCGCAGGAGGTCCAGCCCGTGGAGAGCGTCCGCGGCTGGCGCAGCTTCACGAGCCTCTACATCAGCGGCGCGGTCGTCTCGGTCTCGGTCGACGGGCAGAGCCACCGGATGGTCGCGGACCGCGGCGGCGTGATCGACACCGACATCCCGATCACGCTCGAGCCGGGCTGGCACCGCATCACCCTCACCGTCGAGGGCGGCGCGCCGGTCGAGGCCCCCGTCTTCATCGTGCGGCCGGAGGCGAGGATCGGCGTCGTGTCCGACGTCGACGACACGGTCATGGTCACGGCGCTCCCCCGGCCCTTCGTCGCCGCCTGGAACACCTTCGTGCTCGACGAGCACGCGCGGATGCCCACGCCGGGGATGGCCGTCTTCCTCGACCGCTTCTCCCGCCAGAATCAGGGCTCGCCCGTCATCTACCTCTCCACCGGCGCCTGGAACGTGGCGCCGGCGCTGACGCGGTTCCTGTCGCGGCACCTCTACCCGGCGGGCGCGCTGCTCCTGACCGACTGGGGGCCGACGCACGACCGCTGGTTCCGCAGCGGCAAGCAGCACAAGGAGGAGAACCTCCGCCGCCTCGCCATGGAGTTCCCGGACGTCCGCTGGCTGCTGGTCGGCGACGACGGGCAGCACGACGAGGAGATCTACTCCGACTTCGCGCACGAGCACCCCGAGAAGGTCGCGGCGATCGCGATCCGCCAGCTCTCCAACGGCGAGGCGGTGCTCGCCGGCGGCCGCTCGAAGGCGGCCGACCTCTCGGAGACGAGCGGCACCCCGTGGGTCTACGCCCCGGACGGCGCCGGCATCTCCGAGCAGCTGACCGAGCTCGGCATCCTCTGACCGTGCCGGAGGCCGTGCCGGAGGCCGTGCCGGCCGAGCAGCTCCGCGGGGGCGCAACTGCATGCTGGTCGAGTAGCCCCGCAGGGGCGTATCGAGACCCGGCGTCGTCAGCTCGGCGGGTCTGCAGAGTCGACTTCCGGCGACGGTGGATCTCGATACGCCCGCTCCGCGGGCTACTCGATCAGCATGAGGCAGCCGCGCCCAGCGGCCGTGCCGCGAACGACCGAGGCCGCCCGCTCCCCGGGTGGGGAGGGGCGGCCTCGGTCGTGGCGGGGCGGACTACGCCTGGTGCGCGGCCTGGAGGTCGAGCGTGATGGTGACCTTCTCGCCGATGAGCACGCCACCGGTCTCGAGGGCGGCGTTGTAGGTGAGACCGAAGTCGGTGCGGTCGATGGTCGCCTTGGCGGTCAGACCGGCCTTGTAGTTGCCGTAGGGGTCGGAGCCGAAGCCGCCGAACTCGACCTCGAAGGTCACGGGCTTGGTGACGTCCTTGATGGTGAGCTCGCCGTCGACGAGGAAGTCGTCGCCGTTCGCGCGGACCGCGGTCGACACGAAGTGGATCGACGGGTACTTCTCGGCCTCGAAGAAGTCGCCGGTGCGGAGGTGTCCGTCGCGGTTGGGCTCGTTGGTGTTGATGGAGGCGACCTCGGCGGTGGCCTCGACCTTGGAGTCCAGCGGGTTCTCGCCGGTGGTGAAGGTGGCGGTGAAGCGCTCGAACTTGCCCTTGACCTTGCTGATCATCAGGTGGCGGACGCTGAAGCCGACCTCGCTGTGCGTGGGGTCGATGACCCAGGTGCCGGCGCGGTATCCGGGGATGGTGGTGGTGTCGCTCATGGTTTCTCCTCGAGAGTGTGAATCGCGCGGGAAGCTCGTCCCCGTCCGATGTATGCAAGCGCATCGACGGATCGAGTATTCCATGTAGCGACAACCTTTTTCGACACGGGACCCCTGTCCGACGACTGATGGACACTTCCACGCCGCCTTCCACCCTCGGAAGGGGCACAGACCGTCGCCACGGCGCGGGCGAGTCCGCGCGGAGCACGACGAAGACTGAGGACGGCCCCGCAGCATCCGCGCGATCCCCGGCCAGAGCCGGCGCCCCTCCGGAGGCGCCCTTCGACAGGAGACACCGATGACCGACGCCCCCACCCCCGCCGACGCCCTCCGCCGCCGCACCGTGCTGGCCGGCGCCTGGGCCGCTCCCGTGGTCGGAGCCGCACTCGCCTCCCCCGGCGCCGCGGCCTCGACCACGGAGATCACCGGGACGATCGTCTTCACCCCCCGCCAGTACCGCGGGACCCGCGTCGGCGACCGGGTCGAGTTCCCGCCGCTGACCGGCACCGTCACCATCTCGCGCGGTCCGATGCCCTCGAAGGCGTTCGTGAACTTCTCGGACCCGAACGAGCGAGTCGATCTCCGCCGCGACGCGGGCCGGTTCACCCCGGTCGACCCGGTGACCGGACGCTTCTCCTTCGACGGCGTCTACAACGCGATCGTCGACGGCGAGAACCCGTTCGGCTTCGCCTACGCCGGCATCGCGGAGGAGGACGCAGACGGCGCGATCTTCGGCTACGACGTCGCCGAGCTCGACGGCTGAGCCGCCCGGGGCGGCCGTCCTGTCAGCGCGCGGCCGTCGGCTCCGCGTCGCGCACCGGGTTGCGGATGCCGAGCAGCGAGACCAGCCCGCCGAGGAAGAGCAGCACGGCGGTCGCGATCGCCGCGCGGCGGAAGCCCTCGGCGTCCAGGCTGTCGCCCACGATCAGCGAGGTGGCGGCGATCGCGACCAGACCGGCGATCCGCGAGACAGCGTTGTTGATGGCGGAGCCGACTCCGCTGTGCCGGCTGTCGACCGCGCCGAGGATGGTGGAGGTGAGCGGGGCGACGGTGATCGCGAGGCCCAGCCCGAAGAGCAGGATGCCGGGCAGCAGCTGGGTGGCGTAGTCGGCCGGCGGACGGACGCCGGCCAGCAGCAGGAAGCCGACGCCGGCCACCAGGGGTCCGACACCCATGAACAGCCGCGGCCCGAACCGCGCCGTCAGAGAGCCGGCGACCTGCGAGAGCAGCAGGAGCAGGATCGTCGGCGGCAGCGTGGCGAGGCCGGCGAGCGTGGCCGAGAAGCCGAGCCCCTGCTGCAGGTAGAGACCCAGGGCGAAGAAGCCGAACGAGAGCGCCCCGTAGATGAACGCCGTCGAGACGTTGCCGACCGCGAAGTTGCGCGAGGCGAACAGCGAGAGCGGCAGCATCGGGTTCGGCGTCCGCCGCTCCCAGAGCACGAAGGCGACCAGGGCGGCCAGACCGCCGATCAGGGCCACGAGCACCAGCGGGTTCCCGAAGCCGAGCCGCTCCTGCTCGATCAGCGCGAACACCGGCCCGCCGAGGCCGATCACGCCGAGCACCGCGCCGACGCCGTCGATCGGCACCCGGGTGCCGGAGTCGACGTGGCCGAGCCGCCGCAGCAGCAGCAGCGTCACCGCGATCGGGAGGAGGTTGAGGGCGAAGACGTAGCGCCAGGAGCCGGCGTCCACCAGCAGCCCGCCGATCACCGGGCCCGCGATCGTCGCCGTGCCCGTCCACGCGGTCCACGCGCCGATGGTCTTCGCCTGCGCGGCGCCGTGGACCGTCGCGATGATCAGCGCGAGCGAGCTGGGCACGAGGATCGCCCCGGCGGCGCCCTGGAGCATCCGCGCGACGATCAGCACCTCCGCCGTCGGCGCGAGCGCGCAGAGCAGCGAGGTGACGCCGAAGCCGATCAGGCCGATCGTCATGCTGCGGGCGCGCCCGATCCGGTCGGCCAGCGAGCCGGCGACCAGGATCAGCGCGCCGAGGGTGATCAGGTAGCCGTCGACCACCCACTGCTGCACGGCGAGCCCGCCGCCGAGCTCGCGGGTGATCGCGGGCAGCGCCACGTTGACGACGGTGCCGTCGAGGAACGCCACGAAGGAGGCGAGGATCGCGACCACGAGGACCGCGCGCGGGCGGCTCGTCGCGGTGTCTGCGGAGGTGCTCATCGCTGCTGCCGGCTCATCCGCTCACCGTACTCCGAGCCGACGCGGCGCAGCGCGGCACCGCCGGTACAGACTCGTCGCCTACTCTCGTAGCCATGTCTGCGCAAGGAACCGCCCGCAGCGGCGTGCTCGCCCGCGTCCTCGGTGTCGTCGGAGCGAGCCTGGCCGGAGGGCTGCTGATCACCGTCGGCGTCACTCCCGCCCTCGCCGTCACCGGGCTCGCCGCCAACAACCCGATCGGCCTCTTCGAGACCGTGCCCGAGTACCTCGAGCTGGGCCAGCTGGCGCAGAAGACCGAGATCTACGCGAAGAACGCCGACGGGACCGACGGTCTCCTCGCCTCCTTCTACGCGCAGAACCGCGAGGAGGTGGCCTTCGACCAGGTCAGCCAGTTCGTGAAGGACGCGGCCGTCTCGACCGAGGACCCGCGCTTCTACGAGCACGGCGGCGTCGACCTGCAGGGCACGATCCGCGCGGTGCTGAGCAACGTGGTCGGCGGCGATCTGCAGGGCGGGTCCTCGATCACGCAGCAGTACGTCAAGAACGTCCTCGTGCAGAAGGCCGAGGCGCTCAGCGACACCGACGCCGCCGCCTCGCAGGCCGCCTACGACGAGGCGACCGCCACGACGCCGGCGCGCAAGCTCAAGGAGATGAAGCTCGCCGTCGACCTCGAGAAGAAGTACAGCAAGGACGACATCCTGCTGGGCTACCTCAACATCGCCGGCTTCGGCGGGCAGGTCTACGGGATCCAGGCCGCGGCCGAGTACTACTTCTCCAGCACCGCGGCGACGCTCTCGCTCGCCCAGGCCGCCAGCCTGATCGCGACGGTGAACAACCCTAACGGCCTCCGCATCGACCAGCCGGAGAACATCCCGGAGAACAAGGTCCGGCGCAACTACGTCCTGGACCGGATGCTCGAGGAGGGGAAGATCTCCCAGGCCGACCACGACGCGGCGGTGGCCGAGGAGGTCGTCCCGGCGATCAAGGAGACGCCCACGGGCTGCCAGCAGGCCGGCAACGCCGCCTTCTTCTGCGACTACGTGACCCGGGTGATCCAGAACGACCCCGCCTTCGGCGACGACGAGAACACCCGCTTCGCCAACTTCCAGCGCGGCGGCTACAAGATCTACACGACGCTCGACCGCGAGCTCCAGGACGTCGCGACGGCGGCCACGAACGCCGCGGTGCCGAAGGTGCCCACGAACGACGTCAACATCGGCAGCTCGACCGTCTCGATGGAGGTGGGCACGGGCCGCGTCCTGGCGATGGTGCAGAACAAGGACTACGACGCCGCCGGCTCCGTGAACGGAGCGAACTTCTCGGCGATCAACTTCAACACCGACACGGCCTACGGCGGTTCCGCCGGCTTCCAGGTGGGGTCGACCTACAAGGTCTTCACCCTCGCGCAGTGGCTCGCCAACGGGCACACGCTCTATGAGACGGTGAACGGCCGCGAGCGCGGCTTCTCCGGTTTCACGGCGAGCTGCGACCCGAACGGCGGCGAGGACCTCTCCTATCCCGCGGTCGGCAACGACGACAACGAGAACGGCACCTACAGCGTCCTCGAGGGCACGATGCGCTCGATCAACACCGTCTTCGTCTCCATGGCGCAGCAGCTCGATCTCTGCGCGATCCGCGACCAGGCGGTCGCCTTCGGAGTGAAGGCGGCGGACGGCGGCGTGATCGACTACAAGCCGTCCTCGATCCTCGGCTCCGACACCCTGATCTCGCCGATCTCGATGGTCACCGCCTTCGCCGGATTCGCCAACAACGGCTCCGCCTGCTCGGCCATCGCGATCGACTCCATCACGGATGCGACCGGAGTCGGCGTGCAGCCGCCGACGTCGACCTGCAACCAGGCACTCTCGCCCGAGCTGACCGCCGTGGCGAACTACGCGCTCCAGCGCGTCGTCACGTCCGGTACGGCCGCCCAGTCGGATCCCGATGACGGGATCGAGCACATCGGCAAGACCGGAACCACCGACAACGCCGAATCCACCTGGATCGACGGCGCGAGCTCTCGCGTCGCGACCGTCGTCTGGGTCGGCAACATCGACGGCCACGTCTCGATGCGCGAGGTGCGCTTCCCGAACTCGGACCTGGAGTCGCGGCCCTACGCGTCGAACATCCGCCACTACATCTGGAACAGGGTGATGACGGCCGCCGACGAGAAGTACGGCGGAGACGACTTCGCCGAGCCGAGCAGCGCGCTGCTGAACGGCCGGCAGATCGCCGTGCCGAACGTCGCCGGGCAGTCCGTCGACGACGCGACGGAGGTGCTCGAGGACCTCGGCTTCGACGTCGAGGAGGGCGCCACCGTCGACGCCGCAACGCCCGCCGGAACCGTCGCCGGCACCGACCCGGGCGCCGGGACGACGATCGCCCGCTACTCCAGCATCACGCTGCTGGTGAGCAACGGCGCCCTGGTGCCCGCTCCCGCGACGCAGGCGCCCGCTCCCACGGCGACCACGGCTCCGACCGCGACGGCCGAGCCCACCGCGGAGCCGACCGTGACTCCGACGCCGCTGCCGACCGCGACGCCCACCGTCACCCCGACAGCGGAGGTCGACCAGTGAGCGGCTTCGATCCCGGCTTCCTCGGCGCCCCGCTCACGGCACCCCGTCCCTCCGGCGCCCGCGTGGTGCGGCAGCTGCCGTACACGCACTTCGAGGTGCTCCTCGCCCCGGAGCGCCGGCTCGCGCTCTCGACCGCGGTGAACATCGACGGGGCGCGGCTGCTCGACCTCGGCCGCGGCGACGACTGGCACCTCGACGAGCGCGTGCCCGCGAGCGAGCAGACCGGGCCGGAGGTGTACGCGCGGAACGACTTCGACCGCGGCCACCTCGTCCGCCGCCGCGACCCCGTCTGGGGCGAGCCGGCCGAGGCGCGCGCCGGCAACGTCGACAGCTTCTGCTACACGAACGCGGCGCCGCAGGCCAGCGGCTTCAACCAGTCCAAGGAGCTGTGGCTAGGCCTCGAGGACCTCGTCCTCGAGTACGCGGAGGCGAACCGCGCCCGGATCGACGTCTTCACCGGCCCGGTGCTGGCCGAGGGCGACCCGGTCTACCGCGGCATCGGCATCCCGCTGCGGTTCTGGAAGATCGCGGCCTGGAGCCCCGACGGGACGACCCTCGCGGCGAGCGCGTACCTGCTCGACCAGACCGCGCTGGTGCGCCGGATCGTCGACGGCGAGGACCGCGAGGGCCTCGCCCCGCTCGGCGCCTACCGGACCTTCCAGGTCGCGGTGGCGAGCCTGGCCGGGCCGACGGGTCTGGACCTCGACGCCCTCGCCGCCGTCGACGTCCTCGGCGCGGCCGGAGCGCGCGCGGAGCCGCCGCGCGAGCTGCTCACGGCCGAGGACGTGGCGCGCGGTCTGACCGCCCGCTGAGCCGCACGCCGAGCGGCCCGGCGGTCCAGGATGGGGAGATGACCTCCCCCGTCCTCGTCGAGATCGACGACTCCGGCACTCCCCTGCTCCGCGAAGCCGGGGCCGGCCTCGTCCGCGTCGACGAGCCGGGCTATCTGCGCGGCGACGGCGTCTTCGAGACGCTGGCCGTGATCCGCGGCCGTGCCCGCGGCCAGGAGGAGCACCTGGCGCGCCTCGCGGCCTCCGCCGCGGCCGTCGGGCTCGAGATCCCGTCCGCAGCGGCGTGGTCCGCCGCGATCGGCCTCGCGGTCGCCGAGCACGACGCGGTCGAGGACCTCAGCATCCGGCTGGTCGCGGGCTACCGGGACGCCGCGACGGCGCGGGCCACGGTCCGTGCGGAGCCGACCGCCGACTCCTCGGAGCTGCGCACCCGGGGCGTCGCCGTCGCCGTGCTCGACCGCGGCTACCCGTACGGGGTTCAGGACGAGGCGCCCTGGCTGCTGGGCGGCGTCAAGACGACCTCCGGCGCCGTCACCCGCGCCGCACTGCGCGAGGCGAAGCGGCGGGGCGCGGACGACGTGGTCTGGCGCACGAGCGACGGCCTCCTGCTCGAGGGCGCGACCTCGAGTCTCGTCCTGCTCGCGGACGGGGTGCTCGTGACGCCCGCCGCCGGCGCCGGGATCCTCGACGGGACGACGGTGGCGAGAGTGCTGGCGATCGGCGAGAGGCGCGGCCTCTCCTCCGCGCGGCGGGACCTGCCCGTCGCGGCGCTGGCCGGTGCCGACGCGGCCTGGCTGGTGTCGAGCACCCGGCGCGCCGTGCCGATCCGCTCGGTGGACGGAGAGCCGCTCACCGTGGACCGTGCACTGACCTCGGCCCTCGAGGAGGGACTGCTCGCCGACTGACGTGTCCCGGGCGCTCAGGCCGCGTCGGAGAGCTCTCGCGCGGTCCACGCGCCGACCCCGACCGACTCGGCGTGGCGCAGGTCGTCGACGGTGTCGACGTCCAGCCGCAGCGTCGAGGACTCGGGCAGGCCGAGCACGCGGTAGCCGGCAGCGACGTGCTTCTCCCGCGAGTCGAGACCGAAGGCCGGCTCCGGGCCGGTCCCGCCGGGCAGGAGCAGCGCGGTCGTGCCGCTGCCGGCGCGGTCGCCGACCATCGCCGGGTCGTCGCCGGCGGCGGCGAGCGCGGCGTCGAGATCCGCGGCGGTGAGCGCGGGCAGGTCGGCGGTCAGCGCGATCACCGGCGAGCCGGGGCGGTGGTCCTGCGCCGCCGCGATGCCCGCAGCGACGGCGGGATTGAGCTGCCCGGGATCGCCGACGACGTGCAGTCCGGGGTGCTCGAGCGCGGCCCGCTCCGCCGCGGACATGTCGGAGGTGACGAGGACGACGGCGCCCACAGACTCCGCCGCGCCGACCGCGGCCAGGGTGTCGAGGAGGAACGCCTCGGCGAGGGCGGAGCGCGCCACGAGCTCGAGGCGGGTCTTGGAGGTGCCGCGGCCCCGGTAGACGACGACGGCGGTCCAGGCGCCGCTCATGACGCGACCCGCCCGGCCGCTGCCGCGAGCCCGGCCGCATGGCCCTCGGCGTAGCCCTCCGCGTGCGCCTCGTCGGCGCCGACGCGGAACATGTCGTCCGGACCGGTGCGGGTCAGCGTGCGGGCGCCCGGCGCATCGAGGCCGCTGACGAAGCGGTCGAGGCCGCGGACGACGGCGACGGGGTGCCCGGTCGCCTTGCCCTTCACCAGGTCGCCGAGCGCGGCGATCTCGTCGGCGACCGCGGGCATGGTCACCGCGAGCGTCCTGCCGAGCGCGTCGACGGCGCCGCGCAGGTCGTCGATCACCAGCAGCCCGGCCGCGCCGATCGCCGCGTCGGTCTGGCCGACCCGCCAGGCACGGCCGAGCGTGTCGCTCACGACGACGCCGACGCGCGCACCGAGCCGCTCGCGCAGACCGGCGCAGAGCGCGCGGGCCGAGGCGTCCGGATCCTCGGGCAGCAGCAGGACGGTGCCCTCGGCGACGTTGCTGGAGTCGACCCCCGCAGCGGCCTGGACGATGCCGAGGCGGTTCTCCACGATCCGGGTGACGCCGTGCGCGTGCGCGCGGGTGGCGACGACGCGGACCGTCTCGGCGGTGATGGCGTCCTCGCGGTCGTCGGCCGCGACGACCCGGCCCTCGGCCTTCGAGACCACCTTGCTGGTCACCACGAGGACGTCGCCGTCGACGGGACGGTCGGTTTCGGGAGCGGCCGCGACCGCCGCGAGGATCAGCTCGAGCAGGTCGTCCCCCGGGACCACCTCGGGGATGCCCTCGAGGACCCAGGCCGCCACGCGCATCGCACTCATCCCGCCATTGTCCCAGGCGCCGGAGACGCGGAGCGCACGCCCCCGGGGCGCTTGCGGCCCGAGCCCGGACCGTGCGAGCGGGCGGTCAGGAGGCGAGGTACGCCGCGACGGCCGGCGGCACGTAGGGCGAGACGTCGCCGCCCAGTCCCGACACCTGGCGCACCAGCGAGGAGGAGACGTGGGCGTGCGCGGGGTCCGGCAGGAGGAAGACGGTCTCGACGTGCGCGAGATTCCGGTTCACGATGGCCATCGGCGTCTCGTAGGCCACGTCGACCTGCGAGCGGATGCCCTTCACCAGGATGCTCGCGCCGACGTCGGTGCAGTAGTCGACGAGCAGGCCCATGCTCCAGGAGGCGACGACGATCGACCCCTCGATGCCGGCCTCGGCGATCGACTGCTCGATCAGCGCCACGCGCTGCGCGATCGGCAGCAGCGCGGTCTTGGAGGGGTTGTGCACGACGACGACGTGCAGCTCGTCGACGAGGCGCGCGGCGCGCTCGATGACGTCGAGATGCCCGAGGGTGACGGGGTCGAACGAGCCGGGGACGACGGCGATGCGGGCCATGCCCCCAGCGTATCGGGCGCCCCGGCGGGCCGGCCGGGCCCCGACCACCCCGTCGGGGGTCAGCTCTTGCCGAGGAACTCGCGGTCGCGCTCCTGCACGCGCCGCTCGAGCGCGGCGCGCAGGCGGTCGTGCGTGGCGAGCACCGGATCGGTCTCGAGCAGCCGCTCGGCCAGCACCCGGGCCTCGAGGATGAGCCAGGAGTCCTGCACGACGCGCAGCAGGCGCAGGGAGGAGCGCCCGCCGGACTGCGAATCGCCCAGCACATCGCCCTCGCGGCGCAGCTCGAGGTCGGCCTCGGCCAGCTCGAAGCCGTCGAGGGTCGCCGCGACGGTCTCGACCCGCTCGCGCGCGGTCGTCCCGGCTTCGGCCGCGGTGACGAAGAGGCAGACGCCGGGCACCCCGCCGCGCCCGATCCGGCCGCGCAGCTGGTGCAGCTGCGAGACGCCGAACCGCTCCGCGTCCAGGACGATCATCATCGACGCGTTCGGCACGTCGACGCCGACCTCGATGACCGTCGTCGAGACGAGGACGTCGATCTCGCCGGCCGCGAAGGCCCGCATGACGGCGTCCTTCTCCTCCGCCGTCATCCGGCCGTGCAGGGCGGCCGAGCGCCGCTTCCCGAGCAGGGCGTGCCCGCGGACGCCCTCGATCGTCTCCGACACCGTCGACAGCGGGGTGGCCGCGGGCTCGTCCTCGCCGGCGAGCGGACCCTCCGCCGCCTCCCCCGGCTCGATCGCCGGGCAGACGAGGTAGACCTGGTGGCCCTTGCGGATCTCCTCCTCGGCCCGCTCCCAGGCCCGGGCGATCCAGGCGGGGTGATCGGCCAGCGGCACGACGTGGCTCGTGATGCCCGGGCGGCCGGCCGGCAGCTCGCGGATCGTCGAGACGTCCAGGTCGCCGAAGACGGTCATCGCGACCGTCCGCGGGATGGGCGTCGCGGTCAGCACGAGCACGTGCGGCGGCTGCGCCCCCTTCCGCCGCAGCGCGTCGCGCTGGTCGACGCCGAACCGGTGCTGCTCGTCGATCACCACCAGACCGAGGTCGTAGAACGAGACCTTGTCGCCGAGCAGGGCGTGCGTGCCGACCACGATCCTCGCGGTTCCCGAGACGATCCGCAGCAGGGCAGCGCGCCGGGCCGCGGCGCCGAGGCCGCCGGTCAGGAGGGTCGGCGAGAGCTCCGCCGCCAGCTCGGGCCCGAGGGTGCGCACGATTGAGCGCAGGTGCTGACCGGCGAGGACCTCGGTGGGTGCGAGCAGCGCGGACTGCCCGCCGCTCTCGGCCGTCGCGAGCATGGCCCGCAGCGCGACCAGGGTCTTGCCCGAGCCGACCTCGCCCTGCACGAGCCGCGACATCGGCGACTCGGCCGCGAGGTCGCCGGCGATCTCCCGGCCGACCGTCCTCTGGTCGTCGGTCAGCGTGAACGGCAGCGCGGCGTCGAAGCGCTCGAGCAGACCGCCGGGTTCGGCGACCCGCCGAGTGCCCGGGGTCGAGCGCGCCGCCGCCCGCCGCTCGAGCAGGGCCAGCTGCAGCAGGAACGCCTCATGGAAGCGCAGGGTGTCGCGCGCCGGGATCTCCTCGCCCTCGCGCTGCGGCCGGTGGATCAGCTCGAGCGCGGCGCCGAGGTCGAGCAGCTTGCGGTTCGCGCGCACCTCGGCGGGGATCGGGTCCTGCACGTACTTCAGGTCGTCGAGCACCACGTCGATCGCCGCCTGCAGCTGCCAGCTCGCGATCGTGCTGGTCGCGGGGTAGATCGGGATCGGCCGCTCGGTCCAGTCCTTCGTGAGCGCCGACTTCGCGATCGGGCCGTGCGCCGTGACCTCCTCGTCGTCGAAGAGCCGGTAGTCGGGGTGGGTGAGCTGCTTCGTCTCGCGGAACATCGACACGGTCCCGGCGAAGATGCCGCGCACGCCCCGGCGCAGCTGCGCGGCGCGCCAGGGCTGGCCGAAGAACGTCAGCGAGAGGGTGCCGGTGCCGTCCGAGATGATCACCTCGAGCAGTCCCCCGCGACGGTTCTTCATCTCGCGGGAGCGCACCTCGCGGACCTCGGCGACGATCGTCACGTTCTCGCCCACCGGCAGCCGCGACACGTCGGTCAGCTCGCCGCGCTTGGCGTAGCGGCGCGGGTAGTGGCCGAGGAGCTCGCCGACCGTGCGGTAGCCGAACGCCTTCTCGATCGGCTTGGCCGTGCGCGGGCCGATCAGCGGCGCGAGCGAGGCGTCGAGGGGGTCCGGGATCACCCGACGATCATAGGTCGGACCTCGGACGCCGGGCCCGCGCGAGGCCCGGGAGGACCGATCGCGGCGCGACGGCCGCGCTCAGGCGGCGGCCGGGGCCGACGGAGGAGCGCAGTCCGGCGACCACCGTCGTCGCCGCGCGCCAGCCTGCGGACTGCTCCGCGAGCACCGGCGCGTAGCGGACGCGCTCGACCCCCTGCCGGAGCTCCCGCAGCGCCGAGCGGGCGCCCTCGTCCTCGCCGAGGGCATCGGCGATCAGAGCCTCCTGGGCTCGCGGCGACTCGCCGTCCTCGACCGGGACACCGAGGTCGCGCGCGCTCGCCACCAGCTCGGCCCAGGCCGGCTCGAGAGAGCCGTCGGCCGCCCGGCGCCGGCGGACGGCGCGCTGGACGACGCGCAGGAGCCAGGGCACGAGCAGCAGCAGGACCAGCAGCGACCAGAGCGTGACGACCGGGGCGGTGGACGCCGTGGAGCCGCCGAGGGCCCCGGGCGTCGCCGTCGCGGTCGACGCGGTGGGAGTCGGCGTCGCGGTCTCGCCGGGCGCCGCGCCGGGCGCGGCACTCGCTGCGGCCCCGGGGGTCGTCGACGAGGCGGAGGTCGTCGCGCTCGGCAGCGTGTACGAGGCCGGGGCCCCGCGGCTCGGCGTCGGCTCGAACGGCAGCCAGCCGACGCCCTCGAAGTACAGCTCCGGCCAGGCGTGCAGGTCGGACGACTGCACGCGGTAGCTGGTCAGCTCGGTGCCCGGCGAGGGCACGACCGAGCCGGGCTGGTAGCCGATGGCGAGCCGGGAGGGGATGCCGAGCTCCCGCGCCATCACGGCCATCGCCGAGGCGAAGTGCACGCAGTAGCCCTCGCGGACCTCGAGGAAGGAGGCGAGCACGCCGACGCCGTCGCCGTCGTAGCCCTCCTCGGCGGGAGTGTCCTCGGAGTAGCGGAACTCGGACGAGCGGAAGAAGGTCTGCAGCGCGCGGGCCCGGTCGTAGGCGGTGACCTCGTCCGCGGTGACCTCCGTCGCCGTGCTGCGGACGATCTCCGGCACGTCCTCCGGAAGCGAGAGGTAGCGCTCGAAGCCGGTGGGCACCGGAGCGTCGAGGAGCTGCTGGGGATCGGGCTCGAGGCGCAGCGCCTGCACCTGGTACTCGTCGCCCGCGCGGGTGGTCGCGTCGCCGCGGATCGAGCCGTCCTGCACGTCCTGCAGCCAGCCGTCGCCGACCCCGCTGAGCTCGGAGACCGGGTAGGGCACCGGCAGCCAGCGGCTGCGGAGGGTCTCGACCGAGACGTCGACCTCCTCGGTCTCGCGCGGAACGGCCTCGCCGAGACCGGCGGGAGCGATGGGAGCGGCGATGTCCGCGGTCTCCTCGGTGTCGCTCGGCGCCCAGTCCTCGCCCTCGAAGTCCGAGACGGTGAGCACCCGGAGGTAGACCGGGAGGTCGGAATCGGTCGAGTAGCGCAGCACGGTCACCGGGTTGGGGCGGCGGAGATCGGCGCCGAGGGCGACGACCGGGTCGATGGAGCCGTTGAAGAGCGTGCCCGAGACCCCGGACGGCGTGGAGACGCGGGTGAAGCCGCCCGCGGAGCCGGCGACGAGCCCGGCGGCGATCACGACGACGCCGGCCATCGCGATCGACGGCACGGCGGCGCCGAGCGAGCCCCCGCGCGGTGCGCGGCGCTCGGGACGGGCGCTGACCGCGAGGATCCCGAGATAGACCAGCGCCGTGAGCAGCAGGCTCGGCCAGGAGACGTCGGCCGGGTCGATGATGGCCGGCACCGCCAGCAGGGTGGCGGGGAAGAGACCGGCGAGCGCGGGCAGCCGCACCGAGAAGGCGAAGAGGTCGGCGGCCCAGGCCAGCACGACGACACCGCCGACGAGGAGGAAGGCGATGCCGTTGTCGGCGACCGCCGGCAGGCCCTGCTCGGCGATCGAGGTGAAGCCGGCCTGGGCGAGTGTCTGCGCGTCGGCGATCGCTCCCGGCGTCGGGACGAGGAAGAGCAGCGCCCGCCCGGGCACGAACATCGCGGTGAGCACGCCGACGGCGGCCAGGGTGCCGAGGATCGGCGGGACGACCGGGTGAGCGCGGACGGCGCGCGCGGCGGCCGGGACAGCGAGGACGACGCCGACCGCGACGGCCAGCTGGACGAGCCAGCCGATCCCCTCGAGCAGGCGGCCGATGCCGGAGGACGCGGTGACGAGCGAGAGCCAGAGCAGGACGGAGAGCAGGACCGAGCCCGAGCGGGCGTCGCGCCCGCGGCGGCTCACGCGACCACCCGGAGCGCGAGGGCCTGCGCCCACGCCTCCTCGACGGCGGTGCGCGGGGTGACCGGGACGGGGTACCAGCCGAGGGAGGCCAGCGCGGCCTCCTCCTCGGGCGTGCCGCCGACGAGGAAGGCGACGGCCGGGCGGGCGTGGGCGGCGAGGGAGGCGAGCGCGGCGAGGTCCTCCTCGTGCAGCCGGGAGAGGACGGCGAAGACCGGGCGGCTGCCGCCGGCGTCGCGCATCTCGGCCGCGATGCGGCCGACCGCCTCGACCGACTCGGCGGCGGGGGCGAGCTCGGCCAAGCGCAGCAGCACGTCGTGCGCGGCCTCGCGCTCGTCCTCGGAGCGGACGGCCTGGTCGGGCGCGCCGGTCTCGATCAGGTGCGTCTCGAAGCCGCGCTCGAGCAGGTGCACCGCGAGCGAGGCGGTCATCGAGACCGCCCACTCGAGGCGCTCGTCGCCGCCGCGCTCATCGAGGATGCGGGCGGCGCGCGTCTCCAGCAGGATCCAGGCGTGCGGGTCGGTGTTCTGCTCGTCCTGGCGGACCTTGAGCT
The DNA here is from genome assembly GCF_022815495.1 of Rathayibacter sp. VKM Ac-2929. Taxonomy (NCBI): domain Bacteria; kingdom Bacillati; phylum Actinomycetota; class Actinomycetes; order Micrococcales; family Microbacteriaceae; genus Rathayibacter; species Rathayibacter sp. VKM Ac-2929. The sequence goes on along the minus strand of NZ_JALGRV010000002.1, from coordinate 545,190 downwards.
CGCCCGAGCGGGCGCTGGCCCGCCAGTGCACGCGGCGCATGGCGTCGCCGGGGCGGTAGTCGCGCGGGATCACGTCGTCGGTCCCGGCCCCGGCGGTCGCGTGGGCGACCGGGCTGGAGCCGCCGGCGCCGTGGGCGTCGAGCACGTCGCTCTGCAGCGGGACGGCCCGCGGAGTGACCACGAAGGGCTGCGCCGCGCCCGCGATCGTCTCGCGGACCGCCAGGCCGAAGAGGTCGCCGCGGAGGAGCCGCAGCGGGCCGATGCGGTGGATGCCGCGCCGCCCCGCGGGGAGGCGGTAGCGCGCGCGGACCCGGCTCGAGCCGCTCCCCCGCTGTGCGACCGCCGGCAGGGTGAACGCGCCGCGGGCGACGGTGCGCCCGGAGACGAGACCGCGCTCGACCCGCTCGAGCCGGTCCTCCGCCCGGGCACCGGCCCGCAGCGCCGCGCCGCGGTTGTCGAGGACGACGTCGACGTCGACCACGTCGCCGACCGCGACGACCTGCGGGGCGAAGCGCCGCTGCACCTGCAGCACGGGCGTCACGGCGAGCAGCGCGAGGACGGCGGCGACGGGCAGGCCGAGGAGGACGATCCCGACGAAGAGCAGCTCGCGGAACTCGATGATCGGCGCGACGACGATCCCGAGCACGCCGAGGACGACCAGCACCCCGCCGCGCAGGGTGAGCGCGACCCCGCGGACGGCCGGGAGCGCGCCGACGCGCCGCTCGGACTCGCGAGATAGGGGCGCGCCGGACCGGGGACCGCGCGGCTCAGTCGGCACGGCCGCTGAACGGGACGGGGGTGGCGGCGACGATGCGCTGGACGATCTCGGTGACGGAGTGCGAGGCGCCGGTGCCGGAGCGGCCGGGGAGCCGGGTGGCGGGCAGGAGCCGGTGGCCGAGCACCGGCACCGCGAGCACGTCGATGTCATCCGGGACGACGAAGTCGCGGTCGTTGATCGCGGCGAGCGCCTTCGCCGCGGCGATCAGCTGCAGGGTCGCACGCGGGCTGCCGCCGAGGCGCAGCTCAGGGTCGATGCGGGTCGCCTGCATGATCGCCACCACGTACTCCTGCACCGGCGGGGCGACGTAGATCGACTGGACGTAGTCCATCATCCGGGCGAGCTGATCGTGGCCGACGACCTGGCGCAGCTCCTCCAGCGGGCTCGCGGCGTCGCGGGTGCGGATCATCTCGAGCTCGGCGCGCTCGTCGGGGTAGCCCAGCGAGAGCCGCGCCATGAAGCGGTCGCGCTGCGCCTCGGGGAGGCTGTAGGTGCCCTCCATCTCGACGGGGTTCTGCGTCGCCACCACGGCGAACGGCCGCGGCAGGATGTGCGTCACGCCGTCGACCGAGACCTGGCGCTCCTCCATGCACTCCAGCAGCGCCGACTGGGTCTTGGGCGAGGCGCGGTTGATCTCGTCGCCGATCACCACGTTCGCGAACACCGGGCCGGGCTTGAACTCGAAGTCGCGGGTGGCCTGGTTGAAGACCGAGACGCCGGTGACGTCGGAGGGCAGGAGGTCCGGGGTGAACTGGATCCGCGAGACGGTGCCGCCGACGGAGGCCGCCAGCGACTTCGCCAGCACGGTCTTGCCGGTGCCGGGGACGTCCTCCATCAGCAGGTGGCCGCCCGCCAGGAACACGGTCAGGGCCATCGAGACCTCGGCGTCCTTGCCGTCGATCACGCTGCACAGGTTCTTCAGGATCGCGGCGCAGTGGGCGCTGAACTCCTCGCGGGTCATCGCCGACCCGGGAGCCGCACCGCGGTCCGATGCCGTGCCGACTGCGGAGCGGGTCTCATCGAGGGACGTCATAACTGGTGATTCTCGCAGTGCGAACCGGAAAACGGCTCAGGCTTCCGGGGGGCTCCCAGCCCTCGGCGCGAGTCCTATGCTCGGAACGGTGACCAGGATCATCGCCGGCTTCGCCGGATCGCTCACCCTGCGGGTCCCCCGCGCCGGCACGCGACCCACGAGCGACCGGGTGCGCGAGGCGATCTTCTCGGCGCTCGAGGCGCGCGACGCCCTCGACGGCGCGACGGTCATCGACCTCTACGCGGGCTCCGGTGCGCTCGGCCTCGAATCGGCCAGCCGCGGCGCCGCGTCCGTGCTGCTGGTGGAGCGCGACCCGAAGGCCGCGAAGACCGCCGGCGAGAACGCCCGCGCGATCGCGACGGCGGCGGCCTCGAACAAGCGCCCGAAGCCGCGGATCGAGGTCGTGATCGCCTCCGTGCGCTCGTTCCTCGACGGCTCCCCCGCCGTCAACGCCGACACGGTCTTCCTCGACCCGCCCTACGACCTCCCCGAAGACGAGCTGGCCGCCGACCTCGCCGGTCTCCTCCCGCTGCTCGCCGAGCACTCCGTCGTCGTCGTCGAGCGGAGCTCGCGCAGCCCGGAGCCGCGCTGGCCCGCCGGGCTCGAGCGCGACCGGCGGAAGGACTACGGCGAGACGACGATCTGGTGGGCGTCGCCGGCGGCGAGCCAGTAGCCGAGCCGCCCGCCGCCGCGGATCAGCCCGCGGCGCCGTCCCAGCCCAGGTAGGGGTCCCAGCCGCCGCGCTCGTCCAGCGAGACTCCGCCGAGCCGAACTTCCGGCGCGCCCTCGCGCACCGTGCCCAGCGCGGTGAACCCCCGCGGCAGCGCCGTGCCGGGCGGGAAGCAGGCGAGCATCGCGTGGTCCTCGCCGCCGCCGAGCACGAGCGCGCGGGCCAGTGCCGCGTCGATCCCCTCCACGGCGGTCAGCGGGGCGGCGTGGGCGTCGACGGCGTCAGGATCGAGATCGAGCACGACCCCGCTCGCCCGGGCCAGCCGCCGCGCGTCGAGGACGACGCCGTCGGAGACGTCCATCATCGCCGTGGCGACGCCGCCCGCCGCGATGCCGGCCGCGATCGGCGGCGTCGGCCGCAGCTGCGCGTCGAGCACCTCGGGATGCTCCGCCCGCAGCGCGCGGGCGAGGGCCGCGTCGGGCTCGCCGGCCGTCCGGGCACGCTCGAAGAGCAGCCGGAGGCCGAGCCCGGAGACGCCGAGAGGCCCGGCGGTCGCGATCACGTCACCCGGGCGCGCGCCGCTCCTCAGCACCGGCGGCCGGCCGTCGAGCGAGCCGAAGGCCGTGATCGCCAGGGTCAGCGTCGAGGACGCGGACAGGTCGCCGCCGACCACGCCGCAGCCGGGAGCCATCGCCGCGCAGCCCTCGGCGAGACCGTCCGCGATCCCCTCGAGCACGTCGACCCCGAGCCGCTGCGGTGCCGCGATGGCGACCACCAGCGCGGTCGGGCGGGCGCCCATCGCGGCGACGTCGGAGAGGTTGGAGGCGGCGGCCTTCCAGCCGAGATCGAAGGGCGAGGACCAGGCGAGCCGGAAGTCCGGGCCGTGCACCATCATGTCGGTGGTGACCACGAAGCGGCCGTCCGGCGCCCGCAGCACGGCGGAGTCGTCGCCCGGCCCGACCAGCGTCTCGGCACCGCCGCCGAGCCTCGGCAGGATCCGCGCGAGCACCTCGCCCTCGCTGAGCTCGGCCAGGGTGGGGCTCGGATCCGGTGCCATGGTTCACACGCTAGCGTTGCCGTCGATGTCCTCCCGCCTCCTCCGCACCCCCCTGGTCGTCGCCGCCGCCGTCCTGCTCCTGAGCGGCTGCTCGGCCGCCGTGGCGCTGCAGCCGGCCGACGACGCGACGAACGAGGGCTGCGCCGAGGTCTCGGTGCGCCTGCCCGACGTCGTCGCCGAGCTGCCCGAGCGCGAGACGAACGCGCAGGGCACGGCGGCCTGGGGCACCCCCGCCGCCGTCATCCTGCACTGCGGTGTCACTCCCCCCGGCCCCACCACCGAGCTCTGCGTCTCGGTCAGCGGCGTCGACTGGATCATCGACGAGTCGCAGGCCGCCGACGACGTCTATACGCTGACCACCTACGGCCGCGATCCGGCGGTCGAGATCACCGTCGACCAGAGCCGCGCCTCCGGAACCTCGGCCGTCGTCGACCTCGCGAACGCCGTCTCCTACCTGCCGCAGGAGCGCGCCTGCACGAACGTCTCCGACACAGACACCCTCGACCCGCCGAGCACGCCCGCGGGCTGAGCCGTCGTCAGCCCGACGTGCCGAGTGCCGCGGCCGCGACCTCGAGCGCCCGCTCCGGCGTCGCTCCGAGCGCCCGGGCCCGCGCGGCGTACGCGCCGGCCGCCAGCTGCAGCTCGTGCTCGACCGAGTCGACGCCGCCGGACACGACCGTCCCGGCGCGTCCCCGCGTCTCCACGATCCCCGCGGCCTCGAGCTCCTTGTACGCCCGCGCGACGGTCCCCGGAGCGACGCCCAGCTCCTCGGCGAGGGTCCGCACCGCAGGCAGCCGCGTGCCGACCAGGAGCGACCCCGCGGCGACCTGCGCGGTGATCCCCTCGCGGATCTGCTCGAACGGCGCCCGCGGGCCCGGCTCGAGCCGGAGCCCGAGGCCCGCCGCGGTCATCGGACCGCGGCCGGGACGCGCTCGAGCGCCAGGTCGAGCAGCTCGCTGATCAGGTCGGGGTAGTCGACGCCGCTCGCGCCCCACATCCGCGGGAACATCGAGATCGGCGTGAAGCCGGGCATCGTGTTGATCTCGTTGATGACGAAGCCGTCGGCCGTGAGGAAGAAGTCGACCCGAGCGAGGCCCTCGGCCCCGATCGCGGTGAAGGCGCTGACCGCGAGGGCCCGCATCTCGGCGAGCTCGTCCTCGGTGAGCTCGGCCGGGCAGACCAGCTCGACGCCCTTCATGCCGAGGTACTTCGCCTCGAAGTCGTAGAAGCCGCCGCCGCTGACGACGACCTCGCCGGCCACGGACGCCCGCGGGGACTCCCCGCGGCGCGCGCCGAGCACGCCGATCTCGACCTCCCGGCCGACGATCGCGGACTCGATCAGCACCCGCGAGTCGTGCGTGAACGCCTCCTCGAGGGCGGCGTCGAGCTGCGAGCGCTCGTCGACCCGGCTCACGCCGACGCTCGACCCGGCACGAGCCGGCTTGACGAAGGCGGGCAGGCCGAGCTCGTCGAGGGCCGACGCCGCGTCGCTCGGGTCCTCGCGCCATTCCGCCTCGGTCACGGTGTACCAGGGGGCGACCGCGATGCCCGCGGCGCGGAAGACGGTCTTGGTGAAGTGCTTGTCCATCCCGAGCGCCGAGGCGAGCACGCCCGACCCGACGTAGGGCAGCCCGACCAGCTCGAGCATCCCCTGGACGGTGCCGTCCTCGCCCCACGGGCCGTGCAGGATCGGCAGGACGACGTCGACGTCGCCGAGGGAGCGGACGGAGCCGTCGGCCGCGGTGACGGTCAGCTCGCGGGAGAGCGCCGACTCCGGCCAGCGCACGCGCGTCCCGTTGTCCTCGACGCGCGGCAGGGCGCTCGCGTCGAGCGCGAACTTCTCCGGCCGGTCCTCCTCGAGCACGAACGCGCCGTCGGCGGTGATCCCGACGGGGATCACGTCGAAGCGGTCACGATCGATCGCCCGCAGCACCCCCGCCGCCGTTGCGCAGCTGATCGAGTGCTCGCTTGAACGCCCCCCGAACAGAACGGCCACTGCGAGCTTGCTGGTCATCGAGGTTCCTCTCACCCTGGGGCTCGTCCGAATCCGTGGTCAGGTGCGGCGCGATGTCCTTCGGATCGAGCGTACCGGCGAGCACCTGCGACACCTGCTCGACGATGGGCATGTCGACTCCGCGGGCCCGGGCGAGCTCGAGGATCGGCGCGACAGAGGAGAGCCCCTCCGCCGTCTGCTGCATCGACTTCACGACATCGCCGAAGCTGTAGCCCTGGCCGAGCAGGCGCCCGGCCGTGTTGTTGCGGGAGAGCGACGAGCTCGACGTCGCGATCAGGTCGCCGAGGCCGGCCAGCCCGGACATCGTCTCGGGCCGCCCGCCGTACGCGACGGCGAAGTCGGTCATCTCGGCGAGGCCGCGGGTGATGATCGACGCCTTGGTGTTCTCGCCGTAGCCGACGCCGTCGACGATGCCGATCGCGACGGCGATCAGGTTCTTCAGCACGCCGCCGAACTCGGTCCCGATCACGTCGGTGTTGACGTAGGAGCGGAAGTAGCGGTTGGTCGCGGCGAGCGCGACCTCCTGCGCGGTGACGAGGCTCTCCGAGGCGATGACCGCCGCGGTCGGCTGCTCCTTCGCGATCTCGAGCGCGAGGTTCGGCCCGGAGGCGACCGCGATCCGGCTCGGATCGATCGGCAGCACCTGCGAGATCACCTCGCTCATCCGCTGGCCGGTGCCCTTCTCGACACCCTTCATCAGGCTGACGAGGACGGTCCGCTCGGTGAGGAACGGCGTGATCGCCTCGAGATTCCCGCGCAGGGTCTGCGACGGGATGGAGAGGTAGACGTGGTCGGCGCCCTCGAGCGCCTCCTCGATCCGCGGGGTCGCCCGGATGTTGCGCGGCAGGTTGATGCCGGGGAGGTAGTCGCTGTTGCGCTTGGCCTCGGTGATCTCGCGGGCGAGCTCGGCCCGCCGCGCCCACATCACGACATCGGAGCCGCCGTCGGCGAGGATCTTGGCGAAGGTGGTCCCCCAGCTGCCGGCGCCGAGGACGGCGACGCGGCGCGGCACGGGGATCGGCGCCTTCTCGGCCCTACTGCCCCTGCTCAAAGCGTCCCGTGCCCTTCTGATTGTGCTCGGCCGGGTTCCAGCGCTTCTCCGGTGCCGTCTCGCCGCGGAGCTCCTCGAGCAGGCGGGTGATCGCGGCCATCACGACGGTCGACGCCTCGTTGAGGGTCGCGGAGTCGAGGCTGCGCCCGCGGAACGCCGACAGGTCGACGGGATCGCCGACCAGGACGTCGACGCGCTTGCGGCGGAAGAGGGTGATCTTCTTCGAGTAGCGGCCCATGACCTGCTGGGTGCCCCAGTGCGCGACGGGCACGACGGGTAGCCCGTACTGCAGTGCCATCCGCACCGCGCCGGTCTTGCCGCGCATCGGCCAGAGCTCCGGGTCGCGGGTCAGGGTGCCCTCCGGGTAGATCAGGACGGAGCCGCCCCGGTCGACGAGCTCCTTCGCCGCCTTCAGCGGCTCGCTGCCGCGCACGGAACCGGCCCGCTCGACCGGGATCTGCCCCGAGGCGCGCAGGATCGCTCCGGCCACAGGGATCTTGAACAGCGACGCCTTCGCCAGGAAGCGCGGCGCGCGACCGGCGCGCCACAGCACCCAGCCCGTGATGAACGGGTCGATCTCGCTGTAGTGGTTCGGCGCGAACACGAACGCGCCCTTGCCCGGGATCTTGTCGATGTCGCGGACCCGGAGGTCCACGGAGGCGGTGAGCGTCGGGATCACCAACGCCGCGAGGAGCCAGAAGATGGACGGACGGCTTCGTTCAGACACCCGCCCATCCTCGCACCCCGGCTCCGCCGCCCCCGCCGCCCACGCCAACGCGCGGCGCGGCTCCGTGTCTCGGCGATGAGGAGACGGCTGCAGCGCCGTGGGCTCATGCTGGTCGAGTAGCCCCAAAGGGGCGTATCGAGACCCACCGTCCCCCAGTGCGTGGATCTCGATACGCCCGCTCCGCGGGCTACTCGATCAGCATGAAGCGCCCTGCCGTGCTCGAGGGCGCGCATCGACTGGAGGAGACGCCCGCAGACCATGCTGGTCGAGCAGCCCCGCAGGGGCGCACCGAGACCCCTCTCCCACACGACGTCCGTCTTGCCGCCGCTGCGCGCTCACCGCTCGCGGGTCCGGCAGGCCGAGACGACTCCGGCACGAGATTCCGGCCGATCACGCGGGGACGCCGCAGCGTTAGCGTGGCGGAGTGAGCGAGCGACGCGAGAACCCGGTGTCCGCCGCGCTCCGCGGGCTCACCGATTCGGTGACGGCGCTCCAGACGCTCGCGTTCGTCCTCCTGCTCGACTTCGTCGCCGTCTACTCGATCGGCACCCGCAGCCCGGAGCTGCTCGCCCAGCTGCTCGCGTGGGCCGGCCTCGTCGCGGTCGGAGTCGCCGTCGCCACGGGGCTCGTCCTGGTCGTCGTGCGCTCCGTCGCGCGCGCGGTCGGCGGCCCGCTCGCGCACGTCGAGGCCGAGGCGAGCGACGGCGAGGTCGTGCTGGGCCACGGAGACCTGGTCGACGTCCTCCGCTGGGTGGAGCCCCGCCTCCCGCGGCGGGTCTCCCGCCCCTACGCCGTCGTCGTCCCCGGAGCGAGGGGACTCTCCGTCATCCTCCGCTCGCACGTCGTGATCGTCCCCTGGTCGCGCGTCCGCGCCGTCCGGCGACGCCGGGTCCGTCGAGGGCTGCGCCGGCACGACGCCGTCGTCGTCGACCTCTCCCGGGCCGGGGGCGGCCGAACGCGGTCGCTCACGCTCGTCCCGGTCGAGCAGCCGGGGCTGCTCGGTCAGAGCCCCGCCTCCGAGCAGACGCTCGTCCTCCTCCATCGCCGCATCGCCGCGGCGCTCCCACCGGGCGAGCCCGCGCCGGCCTGGGGCACTCCCGACGAGTGACGCCACCCTCGAGGAGCTGCACCGGCTGGGAGGAGCGATCCGCTTCGGGTCGCCGCGCAGGCGGGATGCGGCGATGCCCCTCCGGACACGTCCCATGCGTCACCGTCACCGTGCAGCGGATCGCCTGGGTACCGTGTCGACGTGATCCGCGCCCCTCGCCTCCTCGAAGCGGTGCTCGCCGCCGCATCGGAGAGCCCCGCGCTCCTGGTCGCTGCGGCGACCGCCGCAGTCACGATCGTGCTCCTGGTGGTCCTCGTCGCCGCGCGCCTCGTCACCGCTCCGCGCGCCCTCGTCCAGGCGAGCGCGATCGGCGGTGTCGTGGTCGTCGGTGGACCGGCGGTCTCGCGCCTGCTGCGGTTCGGCGACCCGACCCTCCCGACGCCCGATCTGCACCCGTACCTCGTCCTCGATCCGGCGGAGGAGGCCCTCGTGGTGCTCGCCGGCGATCGGCGCGTCGAGATCCTCTGGGACGAGATCCGCACCCTCGAGCGACGCACCGTCGGCCTCGGGAGCCGGACCGCGATCGGCGTGACGGTGTCTCGCGGGTTCAGGCCGCGGTCCGCGGACCTGCGTCTCGTCGAGGAGCCGGGGCTTCTCGGACTGCGGCCGGCATCGGCTGAGAGCGTCGACCGCTTCCACGGGCGGCTCCGCGCGCGGGTGGAGGCGGCCGGGTCCGCGTCCCCGACAGCCACTGAGCACGGCACCGCAACGGGACTCGTGGCTCAGCACGGCCTGCGGGGATCGATCGCGAGGGGTGGTCCCGCGGGACACCGGCCGGACCCGCGGAGCGACCGTGCGGCCGAGACTCCGGCACGCGGACACGACTCGGGCTCGCAGGATCCCGCCGATCCGATGAGCCGGAGGCGATTCCGCGAGCCGGAGGTCGAGCCGACGAGCGGCGGTGGGACGTCCAGCACGTGGAAACGACTCCGGCTCGCAGGATCGGGGGGATTCTGCGAGCCGGAGCCGTTCCAGCGTGCCGGAGGTGCTGCGGGATTACGCGTCGAGGGAGAAGTCGGCGCCGAGCAGCTCGAGCTTGGTGAGGAAGTTCTCGTAGCCGCGGCTGATGATGCCGACGTTCGAGACCGAGGAGGTGCCCTCGGCCGAGAGCGCCGCGATCAGGTGCGAGAAGCCGCCGCGCAGGTCGGGCACGACGATGTCGGCGCCGTGCAGCTTCGACGGGCCGGAGATGACCGCGGAGTGCATGAAGTTGCGCTGACCGAAGCGGCAGGCCTGGCCACCGAGGCACTCGCGGTGGATCTGGATGGTCGCGCCCATCTCGACCAGCGCGTCGACGAAGCCGAAGCGCTGCTCGTAGACGGTCTCGTGCACGATCGACACGCCCTTGGCCTTGGTCAGCGCCACGACGAGCGGCTGCTGCCAGTCGGTCATGAAGCCGGGGTGCACGTCGGTCTCGATGATGACCGGCTTGAGCTCGCCGCCGGGGTGGTAGAAGCGGATGCCGTCCTCGGCGATCTCGAACGCGCCGCCGACCTTGCGGAAGACGTTGAGGAAGGTCGTCATCTCCTGCTGGCGAGCGCCGCCGACGAAGATGTCGCCGTCGGTCGCGAGGGCCGCGGCGGCCCAGGAGGCGGCCTCGTTGCGGTCGAAGAGCGCGCGGTGGGTGTAGCCCTCCAGGCGGTCGACGCCCTCGATGCGGATCACGCGGTCGGTGTCGACCGAGATGATCGCGCCCATCTTCTGCAGGATGTTGATGAGATCCATGATCTCCGGCTCGATCGCCGCACCGGACAGCTCGGTGATGCCCGACGCGCGGACCGCGGTGAGCAGCACCTGCTCGGTCGCGCCGACGCTCGGGTAGGGCAGCGACACCTTGGCGCCGTGCAGGCCCTCGGGCGCCGACATCCGGATGCCGGAGGGCAGCTTCTCGACGATGGCGCCGAAGTTGCGGAGCACCTCGAGGTGGTAGTCGATCGGGCGGTCGCCGATGCGGCAGCCGCCGAGGTCGGGGATGAACGCCTCGCCGAGGCGGTGCAGCAGCGGTCCGCAGAAGAGGATCGGGATGCGGCTCGAGCCGGCGTGGGCGTCGATGTCGGCGAAGTGCGCGGACTCGACGTTGGAGGGGTCGAGGATCAGCTCGCCCACCTCGGGGCCCTGCTTCACCTTGACGCCGTGCACCTCGAGGAGGCCCTTCACGACGCGGACGTCGCTGATGTCCGGGACGTCGCGCAGGGTGGACGCGGTCTCACCGAGGAGTGCGGCGACCATCGCCTTGGTGACGAGGTTCTTCGCGCCCTTGAGCTCGATCCGGCCCTTCAGCGGCCGCCCGCCGTGGATGGTGATCCGCTCGGTGGTCATCCCCACACGGGCTCCCGCCGCCTTCGCATCCTGTGCTCCCGCCGCCTTGGCGTCCTGAAGAAGTGTGTTCACGCTATTTCACCGGCAATGTCTTGGGCCGCCAGCTCGCGCGACGGGTCTCGAATTCGGAAATGAGCGCTTCGTCGCGCAGGGTCAGGCCGATGTCGTCCAGCCCTTCGATCAGGCGCCAACGAGTGTAGTCGTCGACCTCGAAAGGGAAGGTCTCGCCACCGGCGGTGACCGTACGACCAACCAGATCGACGGTCGCTTCTATTCCCGGCGTCGCATCGATCAGCTCCCAGAGCCGGTCGATGTCGCTCTCCGCCAGTGCCGCCGCGAGCAGCCCCTGCTTGCCGGAGTTGCCGCGGAAGATGTCGCCGAAGCGGGAGGACAGCACGACGCGGAAGCCGAAGTCGCGCAGCGCCCAGACGGCGTGCTCGCGGCTGGAGCCGGTGCCGAAGTCGGGGCCCGCGACGAGGATCTGCGCACCCTGGAAGGCCGGCTGGTTGAGCACGAACTCCGGGTCCTGGCGCCAGCCGTGGAAGAGCGCGTCCTCGAAGCCGGTCTTGGTGACCCGCTTGAGGAAGACGGCGGGGATGATCTGGTCGGTGTCGACGTTGCTGCGCTTCAGCGGCGCGGCGATGCCGGTGACGGTCTCGAACTTCTCCATGATCAGGCCTCCACCAGCTCGCGGACGGGCTCCAGATCCGACGGACTGGAGAGGGTGCCGCGGACGGCGGTCGCGGCGGCGACCAGCGGCGACACCAGGTGGGTGCGGCCGCCCTTGCCCTGCCGGCCCTCGAAGTTGCGGTTCGAGGTGGAGGCGCAGCGCTCCCCCGGGGCGAGCTGGTCCGGGTTCATGCCGAGGCACATCGAGCAGCCGGCGAAGCGCCACTCGGCACCGAACGCGGTGATCACCTTGTCCAGGCCCTCGGCCTCGGCCTCGATGCGCACGCGGGCGGAGCCGGGGACGACCATCACCCGGACGCCGGGCGCCTTGGTGCGGCCGGCGATGATCGACGCGAAGGCGCGGAGGTCCTCGATGCGCGAGTTGGTGCAGGAGCCCATGAAGACCGCGTCGACCGGGATCTCCTTCATCGGGGTGCCGGCCTCGAGGTCCATGTACTCCAGCGCGCGCCGGGCGTTGGAGCGCTCGTTCGGGTCGGCGATCGCGTCGGGGTCGGGCACGGCCTGCGAGAGCGAGACGCCCTGGCCGGGGTTGGTGCCCCAGGTGACGAACGGCTCGAGCGCGTCCGCGTCGAGGACGACCTCGGCGTCGAAGACGGCGCCCTCGTCGCTCGGCAGCGTCCGCCAGTAGGCGACCGCGTCGTCCCAGTCCTGGCCCTCGGGGGCGTGCGGGCGGCCCTTCAGGTAGGCGAAGGTCGTCTCGTCGGGCGCGACCATGCCGGCGCGCGCGCCCGCCTCGATCGACATGTTGCAGATCGTCATCCGGCCCTCCATCGAGAGCGCGCGGATCGCCGAGCCGCGGTACTCGAGCACGTAGCCCTGACCGCCGCCGGTGCCGATCTTCGCGATCACGGCGAGGATGATGTCCTTCGCGGTGACGCCCTCGCGAAGCTCGCCCTCGACGGTGATCGCCATGGTCTTGAAGGGCTTGAGCGGCAGCGTCTGCGTGGCCATCACGTGCTCGACCTCGCTGGTGCCGATGCCGAACGCCATCGCGCCGAACGCGCCGTGGGTCGAGGTGTGCGAGTCGCCGCAGACGACGGTGATGCCGGGCATGGTCAGCCCGAGCTGCGGGCCGACGACGTGCACGATGCCCTGCTCGATGTCGCCGAGGGAGTGCAGGCGGACGCCGAACTCGGCGGCGTTGCGCCGCAGGGTCTCGATCTGGGTGCGGCTGGTGAGGTCGGCGATCGGCTTGTCGATGCCGACGGTCGGGGTGTTGTGGTCCTCGGTCGCGATCGTCAGATCGGGGCGCCGGACGGGTCGGCCGGCCTGGCGGAGGCCGTCGAAGGCCTGGGGGCTGGTCACCTCGTGCACCAGGTGCAGGTCGATGTAGATCAGGTCGGGCGTGCCGTCCTCGCCCTTGGCGACGAGGTGGTCGTCCCAGACCTTCTCGGCCAGGGTGCGCGGGCGCTCGGCGGCCGGGGTGTCGGCGGCCGAGGGCGCGGCGGTGTCGGGGGAACTGTCGTTCATGACGGGTTTCTCTTCCTCAGGAATGTGGTCAGCCCGCGAGAGACACCGCGACGAGGGAGGCCTGTCAGATCGAGGTCTCGTCGCGGCGGAGAAGGAGGAGCCGGCCGAACAGCATTGACCGAGGATAGCACCGCGCCGACGAGCGGCAGGGAGGCGCGGCCCGAGCGGATCGGGAGGGCGGCAGCGGCCGTCAGGGCGCGACGAGCATCGCGATGAGCACCGCGGGGACCACCAGCAGAGCCGCCGCGCCGACCACCACGCCGCCGACGACGAAGACCGCGGCGACCGCGGCGCCGACCATCCCGACGAAACCGGAGCGCCGCTTCACCGGCACGGCCTCGTGCTCGAACCAGTCGCCGTCGAGCGGATCGGGCGACTCCTGCTCGAACCGCTCGGCCTCGTCGATCCGGGCCGGCAGCTCGGCGAGCATCATCGCGGCGTGCGGCGACTCGGCCGCGAGCTCGAGCGGACGCACCAGGGCCCGCTCCGCGAACTCGAACGGGTCCTCGTCGGTGCGCACCAGGGCGCGCTCGAACGCCCGGCGCTCCTCGGGAGCGGCGCAGTTCTCGATCAGGTAGCCCCAGCGGCCGGCCTCGATGAGGTCGCCGGACCTCCGGTAGAGCTCTGACAGGAGGACGCGGGGGTCGATCCAGACGGGGTCGGCCTCGACGCAGCGCTCGAGCAGCGACACGGCCCCTCGGACGTCGCCCTCCGCGAAGCGCGTCTTCGCGCGATCGAGAGCCTCGACGGTGTCCATCCCTCCAGTATGCCCATCGACAGCCCGGCTCTGCAGTTCGGAGCCGGAGTCGCTGCCACCTGTTCGAGGGGCGTGGCCCGTGGAGTCAGGCCTCGGCGTCCGGTCGGGGGGCGAGCACGGCCTCCACGACGACGACCGTCACGTTGTCCCGCCCGCCGGCGTCGACCGCGGCGCGCACGAGCTCCTCGGCGAGATCGGCGCCGTGCAGGTCCCCCGCGTCGCGGCGGGCGAAGAGCTCGGCGATCCGGGCGTCGGAGAGCTCCTTGGTGAGGCCGTCGGAGCAGAGCAGGTAGGTCGCCCGGGGCACGATCGGCAGGGTCCAGACGTCCGTCTCGACCTCGTCGTCGGCGCCGAGCGCCCGGGTGACGATGTTGCGGTCGGGGTGCGACTCCGCCGCCTCCCGGCTGAGCAGGCCGGCCGAGACCAGCTCCTGCACCGCCGAGTGGTCGACGGTCAGCTGCTGGATACCCGCGCCGTCCCAGCGGTAGACCCGGGAGTCGCCGACGTTGAACAGGCCCCAGGAGGCGGGTCCGCCGTCGTCGGGCCGGACGAGGGTGAGGCCGGTGAGCGTCGTTCCGCAGAGGGCGCCGCCGACGTCGAGGTCGCGGACCGCGGCATTGGCCGTCTCGACGACGGCGAAGACGTCCGAGACCGGGCCGATCGCCTCGGCCGCGCTCGCCCGCAGGCTCTCGACGGCGGTCGAGCTGGCCAGGTCGCCGCGAGCGTGCCCGCCCATGCCGTCGGCGACGGCGACCAGCGTCGGCGAGACCAGGAGGGCGTCCTCGTTCACCCGCCGGACGGCGCCGACGTCGGTGCTGCTCGACACCGTCAGGTGCAGGACGCCCTGGGGCAGATCGATGCTGGTCGTGCTCGTCGTCGCAGTCACGGGACCGGGCTCATTTCTTCTCGGCGCGGTCCTCCCCGTCGGCGTCGGCGACGACCTCCGGGTGGCCGTCGTGCAGCTCGATGTGGGAGTGCTCGCGGCGCATCTTGACCAGGCTCGCGACCGTGGCGACGGTCATGCTGACGACGATGACGGCGAGCGAGGTGATCGTGTCGATGTCCCAGACCGGCAGCGGCTCGCCGCCGTTGAGGAACGGGAGGTCGTTCTCGTGCAGGGCGTGCAGCACGAGCTTCACGCCGATGAAGGCGAGGATGAACGCGATGCCGTACTTGAGGTACTCGAGCTTGTCGATCAGGCCGCCGAGCAGGAAGTAGAGCTGGCGCAGGCCCATCAGGGCGAAGATGTTCGCGGTGAAGACGATGAACGGGCTCTCGGTGATGCCGAAGATCGCCGGGATCGAGTCGAGCGCGAAGAGCAGGTCGGTCGAGCCGATCGCGAGGAACACGATCAGCATCGGCGTGAAGTACTTCTTGCCGTCCTTCACGGTGCGGATCTTCGACCCGTCGAACTCGTCCGAGATCTTCACGCGCTTGCGCAGCAGGCGGATGAGGAGGTTGTCGGTGCCCTCGTTCTCGTCCTCCTTGCCGAACGCCTGGTTCCAGGCCGTGTAGACGAGGAAGGCGCCGAAGAGGTAGAAGATCCAGCTGAAGCTCTCGATCAGCTGCGCGCCCAGCAGG
Organism: Rathayibacter sp. VKM Ac-2929; assembly: GCF_022815495.1. Taxonomy (NCBI): domain Bacteria; kingdom Bacillati; phylum Actinomycetota; class Actinomycetes; order Micrococcales; family Microbacteriaceae; genus Rathayibacter; species Rathayibacter sp. VKM Ac-2929. The sequence goes on along the minus strand of NZ_JALGRV010000002.1, from coordinate 529,935 downwards.
ATGAACACCCCGCGGAAGATCAGCGCGATGATGATGCCCACCATCAGCACTTCCTGCTGGTACTTCGGCGGCACCGCGAAGCGGCCCATGATGATCACGAAGACGAACAGGTTGTCGATCGACAGGCTGTACTCGGTCAGCCAGCCTGCGACGAACTGACCGGCGACCTCTCCCCCGCCCAGCAGCAGCATCACCAGGGCGAAGATCAGCGCGAGCGTGACGTAGAAGCCGACCCAGAGGCCGGACTCCTTCAGGCTCGGCACGTGCGGGCGCTTGTAGACCAGCAGCAGGTCCGCGGCCAGGATCAGGCTCAGGACGACGAACGAGCCGGTCACGAACCAGACGGGCAGCTCTTGCATGGGGACCTTCCGGGGGTGAGTGGATTCCGACGGTCTCTCCCCGGGGAGCGGGCCGTTAAACGAGAAGAACCCCCGGCCATGACCGGGGGTTCTGCTCGTGTTGCCGTGGTGACCCCAGCGGGATTTGAACCCGCGTTACCGCCGTGAGAGGGCGACGTCCTAGGCCGCTAAACGATGGGGCCGCGTTTTTGCAACTCGAAGAGTGTTGCACACGGATCCGCACCGGTGCAAATCGAGCGGGCGGACGGCGCGCTCCCCGGGGCCGTCTTGCACCGTGGTCGCCCCCCGCGAGAGGCTCGGAGCATGCGACTGACCAAGCTCGAGCACGCCACCGTCCTCGTCGAGGAGGCGGGCTCGCGGCTCGTCCTCGACCCCGGCTCCTTCACCCGTCCCGTCGAGGGCTCGGCCGACACCGTCGCGGTCGTGATCACCCATGAGCACGCCGATCACTGGACGGCGGAGCAGCTGGAGCGGCTGCGCACCGCGAACCCGGCGCTGCGGATCCTCGGGCCGGCCGGTGTCGCCGCGGCGGCCGAGGGCTTCGACGTCGAGACGGTCGCCGAGGGCGACGTGGTCGAGGTCGGACCGTTCGAGCTGCGCTTCTTCGGCTCCCGGCACGCGGTGATCCACTCCTCCATCCCGGTGATCGACAACGTCGGGGTCCTGGTGAACGGCCGGTTCTACTACGCGGGCGACTCCTTCACCGTGCCGGCCGGCGTCGACGTCGAGGTGCTGGCGGCCCCCTCCGGCGCGCCCTGGATGAAGATCGCGGAGTCGATCGACTACGTCCTCGAGCTCGCGCCGCGGCACGCGTTCGCGACGCACGAGCGCGTGCTGTCCGAGGCGGGCCAGAAGCTCGGCCACGACCGCCTCGGCTGGGCGACCCGCGAGGGCGGCGGCGAGTACCACGCCCTCGAGCCGGGCGACGTGCTCGACGTCTAGCCGCACGGAGTGCGCGCTCGTCAGAGGATGCGGGAGTCGAGGATCTCGACCTGATCGAGGTCGCGCCGTGCCGGTGGGTTCGAGGACGTTCGACCGAGGAGGCGTCGAGGATCCGGCGGTGATGCGACCGGACGGCGGTATCAGGACCGATCGACGACGTGCTCGAGGTCGGCGCCGAACTCGAAGGTGCCCGACGCCTCGGCGCCGGAGTGCAGCACCGCGGGCAGCCAGAAGCGCGCGTCGTCCCACATCCGGTCGTAGGGGACATCGTCGAGCGGGACGAAGGCGGCGGCGAGCTCCCCCGACGCCACGACGTCTCCCGACCAGCGGCGGCAGACGAAGACGTGCGAGCGCTGGCTCCAGGCGGGGCGGTGCGGGAAGAGGTAGTCGAGGGACCCGCGGGGCTCGAGGTCGGTCGGCTCCGCGCGCAGGCCGACCTCCTCCGCCAGCTCGCGGACGGCCGCCGCCGCGGGCGACTCCCCCGGCTCGAGCTTGCCGCCGGGCGCGACGACCCGGCCCTCGCCGAGACCGCGGAGCTTCCTTCCGAGCAGCACCTCGGTGCCGCGCGGCGACTCGCGGAGGACGTAGACCACGCAGACCTCGGGCAGCGGATCGGTCGGCGGCCGCACGCCCATGCCGCACCTCCGCTCGCCGGGTCCGGGGGGTCGGGACCGCCGTCGTAGGCTAGCCCGGTGACGACGACCGCGCTCGAGCGCTTCCAGGCCCTGCTGCGGGTCGACACGGTGTCGCACTCCGACGAGTCCGACACCGACTGGAGCCGGTTCCGCGTCTTCCAGGAGCTGCTCGAGCAGTTCTACCCCGCGCTGCACAGCGCCCTCGAGCGCGAGACCGTGGCCGGGCACTCCCTCGTCTGGCGCTGGCGCGGCACCGAGGACGGCGAGCCGTCGGTCCTGATGGCGCACTACGACGTGGTCAGCGTCACCCCCGACGACTGGTCGATCGCGCCCTTCGCGGCGGACACGGTCCTCCGCCCGGACGGCCGCACCGCGATCGTGGGGCGCGGCGCGCTCGACGACAAGGGCTCCCTCGTCGCCCTGCTCGAGGCCGTCGAGGCGGCCGTCCTGCGCGGCGAGCGGCCCCGCCGCGACGTCTACCTGGTCTCCACGCACAACGAGGAGACGGCGGGGGACGGCGCGCCGTCGATCGTCGCGCTGCTCGGGGCGCGCGGCGTCCGCCCGCGCTTCGTGCTCGACGAGGGCGGCAACGTCCGTCGCGGCATCGTGCCCGGAGTGACCACGCCGATCGCCGTCATCGGCGTCACCGAGCGCGGCATCATGAACCTCGAGCTGACCTGCCGCGACGCGGGCGGGCACGCCTCCGCCCCGCCGCCCCTGCCCGGCATGCTCGCCACGCAGCGACTCGCGCGGGCGATCCACCGCCTCACCGAGAACCCGTTCCCCTCGACCCTTCCGGAGCCGATCGCCGAGCTGGTGCGCGCCGCCGCGCCCCGAGCCGACGCCGCGCACGCGGTCTGGTACGCGAAGCCGCACGAGCACCCGGACGCCGTCATCGCGGCCCTGGCCGCGCACTCCAACCGCTCCGCCGCGATGCTGCGGACGACCGTGGCGATCACGCAGCTGCGCGGCAGCACCGGGGCGAACGTCCTCGCGTCCACCGCCAGCGCGGTCGCCAACGTGCGGATCAATCCGGGCGGCACCGTCGCCGGCGTCGTCGAGCGGATCCGCGCGGTGATCGACGACCCCGAGGTCGAGATCGAGGTGCGCGTCGCGCACGAGCCCTCCCCCGTCTCCCCCACCGGCGAGCCCGGCGACGGCGGCCCGTACGACGTGCTCCGCCGCGTGGTGCAGGAGGTCTTCCCCGAGGCGATCGTCGCGCCCTACGTGCAGACGGGCGGCAGCGACGCCCGCCACTTCCACGCGATCAGCGACGGCGTCTACCGCTTCATCCCGTTCGAGATCAGCCCGCAGCAGCAGCTCGGCATCCACGGTGCCGACGAGTCGGTCGAGGTCGACCAGTTCGAGCGCGCCATCGCCTTCTACGCACGGCTCCTGCTCGAGCTCTGACGACTCCCTCTGCGACGCCGATGCGGGGCGTGGGCGATCGGTGTGCGGGGAGTGCGCGCTCGGTGAGCGCGGTTCCTGAGGACGAAGGCACTGTCCGGCGCCGAATCTGGGAAAACCGTTCGATGACGCGCCGATCCTCGTTGGCCGTCCGTTCACCCCGCGATGATGGACTGAGCCTCGCGGGAGCAGTTCCCAGCCCGCGGACCAGCAGTACAGCACCATGCGACATCCCGTACCGACGCCGACTCGATCGAGCCGGCCCCACCGATCGTGGAACCCGAGGATCATGACTGTCCGCCAGGCCGAGTACCCCCGGCCGAACCACTTCATCCTTCACCTCAGCGACACCCACTTCATCGCCGGAGACGGCGGGCTGTACGGCTCCGACGTCGACAGCGAGGCTCAGCTCCGCCGCCTGTTCGACGAGCTGGAGGCCTCGGGCGGTCGCCCGGAGGCCGTGGTCATCACCGGCGATCTGGCGGACAAGGGCGAGCCGCAGGCGTACGCCAAGCTCCGCGCCGTCGTCGAGCCGGCCGCCGCCCGCCTCGGTGCCGAGGTGATCTGGGTGATGGGCAACCACGACGACCGCGGTGCCTTCCGCTCCGGGCTGCTCGACCAGCTGCCCACCACGCAGCCGATCGACCGCGTGCACGACGTGAACGGCCTGCGCATCATCGCGCTGGACTCGACCGTCCCGGGCGCGCACTACGGCGAGATCTCGGACGCCCAGCTGGACTGGCTCGCGGAGGAGCTCTCCAGCCCCGCGCCGCACGGCACGATCCTGGCGCTGCACCACCCGCCGGTGCCGAGCGTCCTCGACCTCTCGGTGCTCGTCGAGCTCCGCGACCAGCCCGCGCTCGCGGAGGTGCTCGAGGGCTCGGACGTCCGCAGCATCATCGCCGGCCACCTGCACTACTCCTCGACCGCGACGTTCGCGGGCATCCCCGTCTCGGTCGCGTCGGCCACCTGCTACACGCAGGACCTCAACGTGCCGGTCGGCGGCACTCGCGCCCGCAACTCCGCGCAGGCCTTCAACCTCATCCACGTCTACGACGGCACGGTGCTGCACTCGGTGGTGCCGATCGGAGCCTCGACCGAGGTGTCCTACGTCTCGGCGAACGAGACCGAGCGGATCCTCGCCTCGCACGGCGTCGAGATCGCCCCGGCCACCGCCGCTCCGCTCGAGCAGGTCGAGGCCCTCTACCCGCCCGTCGCGGAGCCCGTCAGCGTCAGCGCCTAAAGGACTGCGTCCGGTCTGCAGGCGATCCGCGCCGAGAGACGATCCCGTCCGCGGGACCGAGGCTCCGGAGCCGCGGATCGCCTGCAGAACGGACGTCAGCGCTTGGGACGACTGCGGTCGAGGGCGAACAGGTGTCCGGCGAAGGCGAGAGCCGCGCCGAGCGCGATCCCGACGCCGATGCCCGCGCCGACCCCGATGCCGGGGAAGACGAGCGCGCTGGCGAGCCCGAGCAGCAGCCCGAGGACTCCGCCGCCGATCGCCCAGGCCATGCTCAGTCCACCCGCTCCCACGGCGCCGGGATCGGGTAGTACTCCTCGAGGAAGTCGATCACGGCGCGGGTGCGCACCTCCGCCGAGATCTCGGGGAAGCTGCCGTCGTTGAGGCAGAAGAAGTCGACGCCGCGGTTCTTCAGCAGCTTCTTCATGTCCTTGAGGCCCTGGTGCATCGTCGTGTCGACGTACTTCACCGAGGCGTTCTCCTGCACCACCGCGCGGCCGGTCATCAGCGCGTAGTAGTGGTAGAGCGAGTTGGTGACGGAGACGTCGCTCGCCGAGCGGAAGCGGCTCGCGGCGGTCGCGGTGAACTCCGGCTCGAACTCGGTCTCCAGCTCGGCCATCACGCTCTTGCGGAGCGGCGTGGCCGCGTGCTCGAGGTGGCGGGTCGTCATCGCGCCGAAGCGCTCGCGGAGCAGCCGGCGGTTGACGCGCGCCGCGTTCTCGAACCCGCTGCGGGAGGCGTTGGAGTCGCCCATCCCGATGCGGGTGGTCGCCTCGATGAACTTGGTGATCCCGCCGGGCGAGAAGAAGATCGACGGGTCGACGGGCCGGCCGAAGAACATGTCGTCGTTGGAGTAGAGGAAATGCTCGGCCAGGCCCGGGATGCGGTGCAGCTGGCTCTCGACCGCGTGCGAGTTGTGCGTGGGCAGCACCGAGAGGTCGCGGAAGTGGTCCTCGCTGCGGACCAGGGTGACGTCGGGGTGCTCGTCGAGCCAGCGCGGGCGCGGCGAGTCGGTGACGATGTAGATGTGCCGGACCCACGGCGCGTACATGTAGACGCTGCGGAGGGCGTACTTGAGCTCGTCGATCTGGCGGAAGCGCGCGGGGGCGTCGTCGCCCTCGCCCACGACGTAGCTGGCCATCCGGGCAGCGCGGGCGCGCTGGAACTCCAGGTCCGTCCCGTCGACCCAGGAGAAGACGATGTCGACGTCGAAGCGGATGTCGCTGACCAGCGGCTCGAACATGCCCTCGAAGGTCGGCCAGGTGCGGCCGTAGGCCTCGACGTGCGCGTCGATCGCCTCGGCGACGGGGAGGCTGCTGCGCATCAGCGCGTTCTCGGCGGGAGTGGTGATCTCCTCCTCGCCGACCTTCCAGAACTCCAGGCGGACGCCGCTGCGGGCGCCGTAGCGGAGCGAGCCGCTCGAGGAGACGCGGGGGCGGAAGAGCGAGAAGACCGCGGCGCGCGGATACGGGGCGATGGCCCCCTCGGCCAGGAGCAGCGGCGGGGTGCCGCGCTTGTCGAGCGTCTTCACGTAGAACGGCTCGGTCGCGAAGGCGCGCGCGAGCAGCGTGGCCAGCTCGGCGCCGAGCGAGCGGTCGATCGCGAGGAAGGGCGCGCCCTTCGTGCCGCGGATGAGGCGGTAGGGGAACTCCGCCTCGTCGAGCACCTCGCCGAGCGCGATCAGGTCCTCGGTCCAGGCCGCCTGCGGGGTCGTACTCGAGTTGACCAGCGAGAACAGACCGGCATGGACGACCACGTCGTCACGGTCGAAATGGCGCGGACGCAGGAGGGCTGACGGCAGAGGACGGACGGAAGGCATGATTCACATTATCCGCCGCCCGTTTCGTGCGGATGACCGTCCTGCTCAGCTTGACAGGGAGTGCAGCCGCTCCAGCGCCGCGTCCCCGGCTCGCGCGGCCTCGTGAGCCCGGCTCTCCTCTCGGGCGGAGGCGACGCCGAGGGCGAACGCCGGCTCGCCGCGACGGGCCGCGACGAGGGCGTGCCCGCGGAGCACGTCGCGGGCGGCGAGGGCGTCGCGCTCCTCGCCGAGCGCGTCCGCGACGGCCTTCGCCGCCTTCGCGATCCGTCGCTGCGTCGCGCCGACGGCGTCCGGGACGACCGCGCTCCAGGCCTCGACGACGTAGCGCAGGCGCTTCGCACTCTTGCGCAGCTCGTGCCGGGCCTCGAGGTCGTCTCCGCCCTTCCTCGCCGCGTCGACGCGGGCGACCTCCTTCGCGAGGGAGCGGCGGACGAGCTTCTTCGCGCTCGCGCCGGCCTTCGCCGTCCGCGGCGGGTCGGCCAGCAGGGCGTCGAGCGCGGCGAGCAGGGCGAGGTAGCGGGCGCCGCGCAGGGTCTTGGCGACCCGCTGCCGGGCGATCGAGTGCCGGCGCTCGATCGCGTCGAAGAGGGTGGTGCCGACGACTGCCTTCGCGGGCAGTCCCTCCCCCGCCTCGTCGACGGCGGTGCGGAGGCGGGCCGCGAGCACCTCCTCGTCGCGGGCGGCGCCGAGGACGCCGCCGAGCCAGCGCAGCTCGTCGCGCAGCGGATCGAGGGCCTCGCGCTCCAGCACGGAGCGGGAGGCGGCGAGGACGCTGCGCAGGCGGCGGGTGTGCAGGCGCATCCGGTGCAGCGCGTCGTCGGCCTCGAGGCGCACCCGCGGATCGACGGCGCGCAGGCCGGTGAGGAGCTCGCGGATCGCGGCGAGCGCCGCCTCCCCGCCGTCCTGGGGTGCGGGGTGCGCGTCCTCGATCGGACCGCCGGTGGCCCGGGCCAGCTTCGAGGCGCTCTCGGCGGGGCGGGCGCCGGCGGCGAGCAGTCGCTCCTCGATCGCGTCGAGCACGGCCTCGCCCTCGGGGCCGTGGACGTCGACGAGCTCGACCTCCCACTCCCGCCAGCGCCGCTCGACGCCGGAGCGCTGATCGTGCGCGACGACCAGGTCGTCCGCGATCTCGGCGAGGCGGCGGCCAGCGGAGTCGGCGACCCGGGTGATCGCGCGGACGGTCTCCAGGGTGGCGAGCGGCTCGAGCCGCGCGCGGCCGACGTGGCCGAGCACCGGCTCCCGGACCTCGGCCGGCACGGTGCGGGAGGCGGTCAGCGGGGCGTGGATCTCGGTGCGGCCGGCCGAGCCCGGCAGCTTGACGTGCCATCCCTCGTCCTCGCCGCCCTCGCGGCGGCGGAGCGTGATCCGCCCGCGGGAGAGCGCGCGGTCCGCGGTGTCGAAGTACTGGGCGGACAGGCGGACGGGCTCCTCGGCGAGCGCCGTGTCGACGGTGCCCGCGCCGGTCAGCTCCGGCAGGGCGGTGTCCGCATCGACGTCGTACTTCCGCTCCACCTCGGTCTGCACGCGCCGCGGCGCCTCCGCCTTCGTCCGGTCCGCACGCTGAGCCATGGTCCATTGTGCGCACGCGGGAGACGCTCCCGGCGGCAGGCCCGCGGCGGGGCGCGAGGTCGGCCTAGGCTGGAGCGATGACCGCGCCCGTCCCTCCCGTCGCCCGCCGTGTCCCGCTCGAACGCCGTCACCACGGCGATCTGGTGGTCGATCAGTACGAGTGGCTGCGGCAGAAGGAGGAGCCCGAGGTGATCGCGCACCTCGAGGCCGAGAACGCCTACACCGACGCCCTCCTCGCTCCCCTCGCGCCGCTGCGCGAGCGCCTCTTCGACGAGATCCGCTCCCGGACGAAGGAGACCGACCTGTCGGTGCCCGTCCGCGAGGGCGCCTGGTGGTACTTCTCCCGCTCCTACGAGGGCCGCCAGTACGGCGTGCACTGCCGCGCGCCGATCTCCGGCCCGGACGACTGGACTCCGCCCTCCATCGCCGAGGGCGGACCGCTCGAGGGCGAGCAGGTCGTCCTCGACGGCAACATCGAGGCCGAGGGCCACGACTTCTTCTCGCTCGGCAGCTTCGACGTCTCCGCCGACGGGCGCTTCCTGCTCTTCGGCACCGACGTCGAGGGCGACGAGCGCTACACGCTGCGCATCCGCGATCTCAGCACCGGCGAGGACCTCCCGGACGTCGTCGAGGGCACCGGCGGCGGCGCGACCTTCGGCGCCGACGCCCGCTTCGTCTTCTACCCCACGGTCGACGAGTCCTGGCGGCCGGACACGATCTGGCGGCACACCGTCGGCACCGAGTCGACCGCCGACGAGGTCGTCTTCTCCGAGCCCGACGAGCGCTACTGGATCGGCGTGGGGCTCACCCGCAGCCGCCGCTTCCTCGTCATCGAGATCGGCAGCAAGATCACCAGCGAGTGCCTGCTGCTCGACGCGGAGGACCCGACCGGCGAGTTCCGATCGGTCTGGCCGCGCCGCGAGGGCGTCGAGTACGAGGTGGACCACGCCGTCGTCGACGGCCGCGACCGCCTGCTGATCGTGCACAACGACGGCGCACTCGACTTCGAGATCGTCGAGGAGCCGGCCGACCTCGCGCTCTCCCCCGAGGAGCGGGCGGCCGAGCGCCGCGTCCTCGTCCCGCACACCCCGGGCCGGCGGATCGAGGGCGTCGACGCCTTCGCGCGGCACGTCGTCGTCTCCTACCGCGAGGCGGGGGCGACCCGCCTCGGCCTCCTGATCGACGGGGACGGCGGCGCGCGCCTGGACGAGATCGTCTTCGACGAGCCGCTCTACGACGCGGGCCTCGCCGGCAACCCGGAGTGGGAGCAGCCCGCGCTGCGGCTCGCCTACACCTCGTTCGTCACCCCCTCCACGGTGCTCACCCTCGACGTCGCGACCGGCGAGCGGACCGTGCTCAAGCAGCAGCCGGTGCTCGGCGACTACGACCCCGCCCGCTACGAGCAGCGCCGCGAGTGGGCGACCGCCGAGGACGGCACGCGCATCCCGCTGTCGATGGTCTGGCGGAGGGACGCGGCGGCGCCCGACGAGGCCCCCGCGCCGCTCCTGCTCTACGGCTACGGGTCCTACGAGGCGAGCATCGACCCGGGCTTCTCGATCGCGCGGCTCTCGCTGCTCGACCGCGGCGTGGTCTTCGCCATCGCGCACGTCCGCGGCGGCGGCGAGATGGGGCGCTCCTGGTACGAGGAGGGCAAGACCCTCGCCAAGCGCACCACCTTCACCGACTTCGTCGACTCCGCCCGGCACCTCGTCGAGGCCGGCTTCACCACGCCGGAGCGCCTCGTCGCGCAGGGCGGCTCGGCCGGCGGCCTGCTGATGGGCGCGGTCGCGAACCTCGCCCCGGACGCCTTCGCCGGGATCCTGGCGCAGGTGCCGTTCGTGGACGCGCTGACCTCGATCCTCGACCCGTCGCTGCCGCTGACCGTGATCGAGTGGGACGAGTGGGGCGACCCGCTGCACGACGCCGAGGTCTACGCCTACATGAAGTCGTACTCGCCGTACGAGAACGTGCGCGAGGGCGCCCGGTATCCGCGGATCCTCGCGACGACGAGCCTCAACGACACTCGCGTGCTCTACGTGGAGCCGGCCAAGTGGGTCGCCCGGCTGCGCGAGGTCGGCGCGCCGGCACTGCTCAAGATCGAGATGACGGCCGGGCACGGCGGCGTGAGCGGGCGCTACGAGCGCTGGCGCGAGGTGGCGTTCGAGTACGCCTGGATCCTGGACGTGCTCGGGCTGGCGGAGGAGACCCGCTCCTGAGCCGGGGATCCGGATCGGGTGGGCGCGCCGCAAGCCCCACCGGCGCGTCGATCGCGCCGCGTAAGGTTCGGGGTGCCGACCGAGGGGAAGTGCAGAGATGAGCGCAGGACTGTCGATCGACCGGGCCGCGGCCTGGGTCGCCGATCAGCGGTGGTACGCGAGCAAGGGGCGCCGCCCCGAGCTGGAGATCCGGGGCGAGTGGCGCCTGGAGCGCGGTGACGGCGACGTCGTCGTGCACCTCGTCATCGACCGGGCCGGCTCGAGCCCGGTGCTCTACCAGGTGCCGGTGACCGTGCGCTCGTCGCCCGTCGCGGGCCTCGAGGACGCGCTGATCGAGAGCGACGGGACCCGCTTCGTCTACGACGGACCCCGCGACCCGCTGTTCGCGCGGGCGCTCTTCGAGCTGATCGCCGACGGCGGCTCCTCCGACGCGGAGGGCGCCTTGGGCGGCGCCCGCGCCGAGGGACACCGCCAGCCCGGCGCCGTGATCGGCGCGTTCGCGTCGTCGCGGATCCTCAGCGGCGAGCAGTCGAACACCTCGATCATCGTGCAGACCACGGCGGAGGACGGCTCGGCCGGCACCCCCGTGATCGTCAAGGTCTTCCGCGCGCTGCACCACGGCGAGAACCCGGACGTCACCGTGCAGTCCGCGCTGAACGCGGCGGGCAGCACGCTCGTCCCGCCGGTGATCGGCAACGTCACCGGCGAGTGGGACGACCGCGGCGAGCCGACCGGCCGGGCCTTCGGGCACCTCGCCTTCGCGCAGGAGTTCCTGCCGGGCGTCGAGGACGCCTGGCGCGTCGCGCTCGAGGCCGTCGCCGGCGACACCGACTTCACCGGGCCGGCGCGTGAGCTCGGCCTGGCGACCGCGCAGGTGCACTCCACCCTCGCCGAGGTGATGCCGACCGAGGACGCGACGCCCGAGGTCGTGCAGCGGATGATCGCGACCATGCGCCGCCGGCTGCGGATCGCCTCCTCCGAGGTGCCCGTCATCGCCGAGGACGCCGACGCGATCGACGCGGTCTTCCAGGCCGCCGAGCAGGCCCCGTGGCCGCGGCTGCAGCGCATCCACGGCGACTACCACCTCGGCCAGGTGCTGGCCGTGCCCGGCCGCGGCTGGGTCCTGCTGGACTTCGAGGGCGAGCCGCTGCGGCCGATGCACGAGCGGCTGCTGCCGGACATCGCACTGCGCGACGTGGCCGGGATGCTCCGCTCCTTCGACTACGCGGCGGGCGCGCACGAGCAGGCGTCGCCGGGCGACTCCCGCGCCGCCTGGGCGCTGGCCAGCCGCCGCGCCTTCCTCGAGGGCTACACCGAGGAGGCGGGTGACGCGGTCACCGCGCACCGCGCCGTCCTGGACGCCTTCGAGCTCGACAAGGCCATCTACGAGGCCATCTACGAGGCGCGCAACCGCCCGGAGTGGCTGTCGATCCCGGTGACCGCGGTGCAGCGGCTCGTCGGACGCTCGTAGGGTGCAGGTATGACCGCACGCGACGAGACCAGCGACGCCCCCGACTCCGCCAGCCACGAGGACGGGCCGCTCGACCCCCTGAGCGACTTCAGCATCCCCGGCGACACCGACCTGCACGTGGACGGCGACGCCTCGGGCGCCGACGGCCGCGAGGTCGCGGAGCCCTCCGAGGACGAGTCGGTCGAGTAGCTCCGCAAGGGGCGTCTCGGGACCCACCCTCACCCCATGCTGGTCGAGTAGCCCCGCAGGGGCGTATCGAGACCCACCACCACCCGCACTCCCGGCGATGGTGGATCTCGATACGCCCGCTCCGCGGGCTACTCGATCAGCATGGGGGCCGCTCCGCGGACTGCTCCATCACACGGAGGGGCCGCTCCGCGGGCTGCTCCATCACATGCGGGCCCGCTCCGCGGGCAGCTCCATCGCACGGGGGCCGCTCCGCGGGTTGCTCCATCACATGCGGGCCCGCTCCGCGGGCAGCTCCAATCACCGGCAGAAACGCCCCTCATGTTGGTCGAGTAGCCCCGCAGGGGCGTATCGAGACCCACCATCACCCGCACTCCCGGCGATGGTGGATCTCGATACGCCCGCTCCGCGGGCTACTCGATCAGCATGAGGGGCCGCTCCGCGTGCTGCTCGATCGCCAAGGGCAGCGCGCAGCGCGGGCTGCTCGACCAGCATGGGCGCCCGCTCCGCGGGCTCCGTCACCAGCAGGGGCGGCCCGCAACGCGGGCTGCTCGATCGACGTGGGTGGCGCGCAGTGCGGCTGCTCGATCGGCAGGTGCTCTCGGGCCGGCGGCTCAGCCGCCCATCTCGGGCTCGGCGTAGGAGGCGAGGGTCGAGCCGGCGGCGGCGCAGCCGACCCCGAGGTCGGACTGCAGGGTGCTCCACTCCGGTGAGGACGGGTCGTACGTCCATCGGCCGGCGGCCGCCTGGGCGTCCTGCAGGTAGGTCCGGATGCCGGAGGACGCGGCGGAGACGCCGGTCTCGTCCGGCTCCGGGTTCTGCATCCGCACCGTCTGGAGCTGGAAGGCCTGCCGCTCGAGGAACACCTGGTACGCCTCGTCCGAGACGTCGCCGCGGTCGTGGAACCACTGCATGGTCCAGCCGATGCTGAGCAGCGAGCTGTAGCGGCCGCACACGTAGGACACGCTGGTGTCCTGCTCGCCCGGAACCGTCCCGCGCGCCGTCGGCTCGACCGTCACCGTGACGGTCGGCGCCGGGGTCTGCGCCTCGGCGCCGCCCCCGCTCGTGCAGCCCGTCAGCGCGGCGGCAGCGACGGCCAGGCCGAGCGCGCCCGCCGCGAGTCGAGGCGCGATCGGTCGTCGGACGTGCAGTGTGTCCCCCATGCGCCGACCCTACCGGGCGACCGGCGCCGCGGGTCGTCAGCGCCGCGGGTCGTCAGCGCACCGGCGCGAGCGGCGCGACCGCGGGTCCCTCCAGCACCGACCCGTCGGCGGCGAAGCGCGAGCCGTGCAGCGGGCAGTCCCAGCTGCGCTCGGCGTCGTTCCAGGTGACGACGCCGCCCAGGTGCGGGCAGACCGCCGAGACGGCGCAACGGCGGCCCTCGACCGTCGAGACGGCGACGGGCTGGAGCCCGTCACGGGCGAGCGCGCCGTGCCCCTCCTCCGGCACCACGTCCACCGAGCGCGGCGCGCGCAGAGCGGACCAGTACCCGCGGGCGTACCAGGCGCCGACCGCGGCGAGCGCTCCGGCCCCCTCCGCCATCACCCGGGGCAGCGTCGGGCGGCGGTGCAGAACCTTCGCCCACGGCGGCGTCTCGCCCCTCGAGTCGCCGACCAGCGTCAGCGCCGCCTGCACCGCGTTGGTCATCCCCCACTTGTCGTAGCCGGAGGCGAAGAAGATCCGCCCGCGGCCCCGCGGCAGCCAGCCGACGAACGGCACGCGGTGGAACGCTTCGTAGTCCTGCGCGCTCCACTGCGCGATCGGCTCGGCGCCGGGGAAGGAGCGGCGGGTCCAGGCGATCAGGTCGTCGACGCTCTCCTGCGTCCGCGCGCGCCGGCCGACGACGTGGCCGTTTCCGCCGATCAGCAGCAGCCGCTCCCCGTCCCGCTCCACGTCGCGGATCGAGCGCGAGGGCCCGTCGACGGAGAGGTACATGCCGTCCGGGATCGTCTCGGCACCGCGGAAGGCCACCGCGTAGGAGCGCAGGGCGACCTGCTTGGCGAAGTAGAGCCCGCGATCCAGGATCGGCGTGCCGGTGAGCAGGTGGGCCCGCTCGCCGGTCACCTCGCCGGCGCTGGTCCGCACGCGCACGGGCGAGGAGGCGCGCAGCCCGAGCGCGCGGGCGCCCTGAACGAGCACGCCGCCCGCGGCCCGGAAATCGGCGGCGAGCGCCGTCAGCACCGCCATCGGATCGAACTCCGCCTGGTCGTCGAGCGCCACCGCGGCGGTGCTCGGGAAGGGCGTGTCGAGCGAGCCGACGAGGCGGGTGGCCAGGCCGAAGCGGCGGGCCGTCTCGTGCTCGCGCAGCACCGCGTCCACCCCGTCGGGGGTCTGGGCGTAGCTGTAGGCGGTGCGGCGCTGCACGGGCACGCCGGCCTCGCGGAGGTAGTCGACGAGCCAGGTGAAGCCCGCGAGGTTCGCGGCGACGTAGGCCCGGGTGACCGCGGGGGTGTTGCGGGCCGCGATCTTCGACAGGTGCGTCCCCTGCAGGAGGCTGAGCTTGGCGGTGCTGCTGCCGGTCGCGACCGCGCCGACCTCGCGGGCCTCGAGGACGAGCACGCGGCGGCCGCCGCGCTGGAGCAGGAGCGCCGTCACGAGTCCGGAGAGGCCGGCTCCGACGATCACGTCGTCGTAGTGCGCGCCCGGCACGAACGCGTCGCCCGGGATCGGAGCGGCGTCCTGCCGCCAGAGCGAGGTCCGCTCGGTCGCCGGCACATCGATTCGCTTCATCGGGTCTCCCTGCACTCGGGCCGCGGAGGGCGGCTCGAAACGACGCTACGCGCGGCGGCCGGACCCGTCAGGGTGTTGACAGCGCGCGCGGCCGTCGGCGGCGGCTCAGAGCCAGCCCCAGCGCTTGAACAGCCGGTGCAGGACCACGCTCGAGGCGACCATCAGCCCGAGCGCCGCCGGGTAGCCCCAGGCGAGGTGCAGCTCGGGCATCGCGTCGAAGTTCATGCCGTAGACGCTGGAGATCATGGTCGGCGCGAAGAAGATGGCGGCCCAGGCGGAGATCCGCTTGACTTCGTCGTTCTGCTGGTTGCCCGCCTCCGCGAGCTTCTTCATGTCCTCGTTCTGGCGCTGCGCGACCAGCGTGGCGTTCACCGCGAGGATCTCGCGGAGGGTCGTCCGGAAGCCCTCGACGCGCTCGTCGACCACGGCGACGTGGTCGGCGACGTCGCGGAGGTAGCGGCGCAGCTCGACGTCCTCGCGGAAGACGTCGAAGTCGGTGACCAGCCGGCCGAGCATGCCGGTCAGCGGACGGGTCGCCCGCTGGAAGTCGAGCACCTCCTGGGACAGCTCGTAGATGCGCCGGGACACCGCGGGGTCCCCCTCGAAGACCTGCGCCTCGATCTCGTCGATGTCGTTCTCGAGGCCGGCGACGACCGGGGCGTACTGGTCGACGACCGCGTCGAGGATCGCGTAGAGGACCGCCACCGGGCCCTTGCGCAGCAGCTCGGGGTCGGCCTCCATCCGGCGCCGGACCAGGGAGAGGTCGGGCTTCTCGGAGTGGCGGACGGTGACGACGAAGTTCGGCCCGACGAAGAGGTGGAGCTCGCCGAAGTCGACCTCCTCGCGCTGGTCCGCGTAGCTCGCGGCCCGCAGCACCACGAACATGTCGCTGCCGTAGCGCTCGAGCTTGGGCCGCTGGTGCGCGCTGATCGCGTCCTCGATCGCGAGCGGGTGCATCGAGAACTCGTCCTCGAGGGCCGCCAGCTCGGCCTCCGTCGGGCGGTAGAGGCCGATCCAGGCCATCGCGTCCGGCAGCTTCTGCAGGGCGGCGAGCGCCTCCGGGATGCTGTGCGGCGAGACGACGCGCCGGCCGTCCTGGTAGATCGCGTTGTCGACGGTGCTCCGGCGGACCGGCTCCTCCTCGGGGCGGATCCGCTCGATCGGGCTGGTGTCCTCGGCGGCGGCGCGGGTGCGCGAGCCGAGACCGAGGAGGGTCGAGGGCACTCGGGGCAGCTTCACGCGGGGCCTCCTTCGATCGACCGACGACCCATTCTGCACCCGCGGGTGAACGGGAGGTGTCCGGCGGCGACGGCTCGGCCGGCGTCCGGTGTCGGAGCCGCTCAGTAGCCTGGAGGGGCACGACAGGGAGCGCCACCGCACACCCGCAGACCCCGCGAAAGGACGGTCGTGAAGCTCCTGCACACCTCCGACTGGCACATCGGCCGCACCTTCCACGGCCACTCGAGCGTCGCCGCGCTCGGCGTCGTGCTCGACGCACTCGTCGAGACGGTGCGCTCCGAGGCGGTCGACGTCGTCCTGATCTCCGGCGACGTCTTCGACTCCGCGGTGCCGGCGGCCGAGCACTACACCCTGCTCACCCGCACGCTCGAGGCGATCCGCGCGGCCGGCGCCGAGGTCGTGCTGACCAGCGGCAACCACGACTCCCCCGCCCGGCTGGGCTTCCAGGCCGGGCTGCTGCGCGGCTCCGGCGTGCACGTGCTCACCGATCCCGAGGCGTACGCCGAGCCGGTCGTCCTCCGCGACGGGAGCGGGCTCGAGGTCGGCGTCTACGGCATCCCCTACCTCGAGCCGGCCCTCTACCGGCACCGGCACCCGGACGAGTCGCTCCGCCGCCACGAGGACGTCCTCGCCTTCGCGATGCGCCGCATCCGCGCGCACGCCGAGGCGGCCGGGCGGCGCTGGGTGGTGCTCGCGCACTGCTTCGCCGTCGGCGCCCCGGCCGGCACGGTCGAGCGCGACATCACGGCCGGCGGGATCGACTACGTCTCGGTCGACCACTTCGCCGCGGCCGACTACGCGGCACTCGGGCACATCCACGGGCGGGCGATCCTGCTGCCGAGCGTGCGCTACTCCGGCGCTCCGCTGCACTACTCGTTCGGCGAGGCCTCGAAGCCGCGCGGCGGCTGGCTGGTCGAGCTCGGCGCCGACGGGCTCGGCGAGGTGACCTGGTCGGCGCTGCCCGTGCCGCGGCGGCTGAGCGTGATCGAGGGTCGGCTGGACGAGCTGCTGAGCGACCCGTCGCTCGCCGAGTACGAGCCGGACTGGGTCTCGGCGGTGCTGACCGACGAGGTGCGCCCGCTCGACGCGATGGCGCGGCTGCAGTCCCGCTTCCCCGGCTGCGTGACGCTCGAGCACCGGCCCCCGCACGCGGCGGTCGACGAGCGGCGCTACGCCGAGCGGATCCGCGGGCGCAGCGACGTCGAGGTGATCGACGACTTCCTCGCGCACGTCCGCGGTGGGCACGGCGCGAGCGAGACCGAGCGCGCGCTCGCGCTCGACGCGCTGGCGCAGGTCGACGCCGAGGCACTGCGGTGAGGATCCGCCGCCTCTCCTTCGCCGGTCTCGGCCCCTTCCGCGCGGAGCAGGAGATCGACTTCGACCGCCTGGAGGACGTCGGGATCTACCTGATCGCCGGACGCACCGGCGCCGGCAAGTCGACGATCCTCGACGCGATCAGCTTCGCGCTCTACGGCTCGGTGCCGCGCTTCGACGGCACGGCCTCGCGCCTGCGCAGCGACCACAGCGCCCCCGAGGACGAGACGTTCGCCGAGCTCGACTTCGAGGCGGCGGGCCGGCTCTACCGGGTCCGCCGCTCACCGGAGTACGAGCGGCCGGCCAAGCGCGGCGGCGGCACCACCCGGCAGGCGGCGAAGGTCGCGCTGCTCGAGCACGTCGACGGCGAGTGGCGGGGTCTGTCCTCCAGCGCGCGCGAGACGGGGGCCGACATCGGCCGGATCGTCGGCCTGACCAAGGACCAGTTCCTCCAGGTCATCCTGCTGGCGCAGAACCGCTTCCACGAGTTCCTGCTCGCTAAGAACGACGACCGGCAGCGGCTGCTGCGCACCCTCTTCGCGACGGAGCGCTACGACCTGCTGCGCCGACGGCTCGTCGAGCAGCGGCAGGAGAGCGGAGCGGCGCTCGAGGAGGAGCGCGCGGCCGTGACGGCGCTGGCCGACGAGGCCGTCCGGCTCACCGGTGACGAGGAGACGGCGCCGACACCGCCCGATGCGGAGTGGTTCCGCGCCCTGGTGACCCGGCTCGACGCTCCCCTCGCGCTCGCCCGCGACGAGGTGGCGGAGGCCGACGCCGCGTTCCGTGCGGCCGAGACCGCCCGGGACGAGACGCGGCTGGTGAAGCGGGCGCAGGACCGCCGCCGGAGCGCGCTGATCGAGGCCGAGGAGCTCGCGGTCGCGGAGTCGCTCGTCGTCCGGGAGCGCGAGCGGATCGAGCGGGCCCGACGGGCCGAGGGAGTGCTGCCGCTGCTGAAGGGCGCGCGCTCGGCGGCGGAGAGGTCTGCCGCCGCCGACCGGAGCCGCGAGAGCGCCGCCGTAGCCTTCACGGCCGCCTTCGACGAGCCCGCGGACCGGGCCGCCGCCGCCCGGGCCGCGGAGCGCCTCGCCGGAACGCTCGGCGCGCTGACCGATGCGCTGGCCGACGAGCGCGGCCTGCCCGAGGCGGTCCGCCGCGCCGAGCGGACCGTCACCGCACGCGAGCGGTCCACCGCCGCGCTGGCCGTCCTCGATCGCGACCTGCGGGCGCTGCCCGCCCTTCTCGACGCGCTCTCCGCGGAGGAGGACGCGCTCGCGCCGGACGCGACGGCGCTGCCGGCCCGCACCGAGGAGCTGGCCGCGCTCGAGCGCCGGATCCGCGCCGCCGCCGAGCGCGCGAGTGCCGCGACCGCGCTCGATCGCCTCCGCTCCGCCCACGCCGAGGCGGCCCGGGTGCACGGCGTCCACGCCGCCGAGCACGCCGAGCTGGTCGCCCGCCGCTTCGCGGGCTTCGCCGGCGAGCTGGCCGGAGCGCTCGCTCCCGGCGACCCCTGCCCGGTCTGCGGCTCCTGCGAGCACCCGCGCCCCGCCGAGCACGGCGAGCTGCCGCCCGTCGGCACCGGCGAGATCGAGAAGGCGCGCACCGCCGTCGACCGCGCCGCCGCCGCGATGGACGCCGCCCGCGAAGCCGAGAGCGCCGGCGCGCTCGCCCTGGCGGCTCTCGAGGAGCGGGCCGGCGCCACGACCGCCGAGGAGCTGCAGACCGCCCGTGCCGAGGCCGAGACGCGGCTCACCGCGTCCCGGAGCGCCGCGACGCGGCTCGAGGAGCTGCGGCGCGAGCGGTCGGACCTCCGTCTCCGCAGTGACGACCTCGCGGCCGCCCTCGAGACCGCCCGCGCCGAGCACCAGCGCCTCAGCTCCGACGCCGCCCTCGCCGCCGAGGCGCTGCGCCTCCTGCGCGAGCGGATCGACGCCCACCGCGACGGCGCGGCCAGCATCGCCGACCGCGTCGCGGCCCTCACCGCGCAGCGCCGCCTGGCCGACGCGCTCGTCGAGGCCGAGGACGCATCGACCACGCGCCGCGAGGCGGCCGAGGCCGCCGAGGTCCAGCTCGCCGAGGTGGTCGCCGACCGCGGCTTCGCGAGCGCCGACGACGCCGAGTCCGCCGCCCTCACCTCGGGCGAGCGCGCCCGCGCCGAGGCCGTGGTCGCCGAGCACGAGCGCCGCCGCAGCTCCGTCGACTCGGTGCTGGCCGACCCCGAGCTCGCCGGCCTGCCGACCGCCCCCGTCGACCTCGCCGCCGCGGAGGAGGACGCGCGCGCCGCCTCCGCCCGCCGCGACGAGGCCCGCTCGCGGCACTCGGTGCTCGAGCACCGCGCCGCCCGGCTCGCCGAGCTGGCGGGCCGCGCCGAGGAGCGACTGGCGATTCTCGACGAGCGCCTGCGCCGGCACGAGGAGCTCCGCGCCCTCGCCGAGACGATCGACGGCCGCGGGCAGAACACCCGCCGGATGGACCTCGAGGCCTTCGCCCTCGCGGGCCGGCTCGAGGAGATCGTGGCCGCCGCGAATCTGCGGCTGAACGCGATGACCAGCGGCCGCTACGCGCTCGTGCACGACGACTCGCTCGCCTACCGCGGCGCCGCCTCCGGGCTCGGGATCGACGTGCTCGACGCCTTCACCGGCGCCCGCCGGCAGCCCGCGTCGCTCTCCGGCGGCGAGACGTTCCTCGCCTCGCTCGCCCTCGCCCTCGGCCTGGCCGACGTGGTCACGATGCAGTCCGGCGGCGTCTCGCTCGAGACGATGTTCATCGACGAGGGCTTCGGCTCGCTCGACGCCGAGACCCTCGAGACCGCGCTCGGCACCCTCGACGCGCTGCGCTCGGGCGGGCGCACGATCGGCCTCATCAGCCACGTCGACGCGATGCGCGAGCGGCTGCCGACCGGGCTCAAGGTCGTCGTCAGCGACCGCGGAGACAGCAGGATCCTCACGGCGTGACGGAGCGACCCGCTAGGGTCGTCGGCAGTGACACGGGGTGCCCACCAGGGCTGAGATGAGACCCGTCGAACCTGATCTAGTTCGTACTAGCGAAGGGATGTCGCGAATGAGCATTCGCACGCCTGCCCACCCGACCCTCCTCGACGGCCCGGCCGTCGCCCGAGACCTCGACGGGCTGCGGTCCGCCGTGCCGCTCGTTCAGTGCATCACCAACGCGGTGGTCACCGGCTTCACCGCCAACAGCCTGCTGGCGCTCGGCGCGAGCCCCGCGATGTGCGATCTGCCCGGCGAGGCCGGCGTCTTCGCCGGCATCGCCTCCGCGACGCTGGTGAACCTCGGCACCCCGCACGCGGAGCAGCGCGACGGCGCCCGCGAGGCCGTCGCGGCGGCGAACGCGGCCGGCACACCCTGGGTGCTCGACCCGGTCGCCGTCGGCCCGCTGCCGGTGCGCACCGCGCTCGCGGCCGAGCTGCTCGAGGCGCGACCCGCGATCATCCGCGGCAACGCCTCCGAGATCCTCGCCCTCGCCGGCCTCGGTGCGGGCGGTCGCGGTGTCGACGCCGTCGACGGCCCGGAGGAGGCGCTGGAGGCCGCGACTGCGCTCGCCCACCGCTCAGGAGCCGTCGTCGCCGTCTCGGGAGCCGTCGACGTCGTCACCGACGGCGAGCGCGTCGTCCGCGTCGCCGGAGGGCACCCGCTGCTCACCCGCGTCACCGGCGGCGGCTGCGCGCTGGGCGCCGTGATGGCCGCCTTCCTCGGCGCCGGCGGCTCCGACCCGCTCGGCGCCGCGGTCGCCGCCTCCGTGGTCTGGGGCCTCGCCGCCGAGCAGTCCGCCGTCACCGCCGCCGGCCCCGGCTCGTTCGCGGTCGGCCTCCTCGACGCTCTCGCCGCACTCACTGCCGACGACGTCGAGAGCGGAGCGCGGATCGCATGATCGACCTCTCGCTCCAGCTCGTCACCGACACCCGCCTCTGCGGTCCGCGCGGAGTCCCGGCCGTGGTCGCCACGGCCGTCGCCGGCGGCGTCCGCGTCGTCCAGGTCCGCGACCACGACGCGACCGCCGCCGAGCTCGTCGCCCTGACCTGCGCCGTCGCCGCCGTCCTCGACGAGCGCACGACCCTGCTGGTCGACGACCGCGTCGACGTCGTCCTCGCCGCCCGCCTGGCCGGCGCCCGCGTCGACGGCGTGCACGTCGGCCAGTCCGATCTCCCGGTCCTCGCCGCGCGCAGCATCCTCGGCGCCGACGCGGTGATCGGGCTGACGGCGAACACCCCGGCCCACCTCTCCGCCGCGCACGCCCTGCCCGCCGGCACCGTCGACTACCTCGGCGTCGGAGTGATCCGGGCGACGGCGACCAAGCCCGACCACCCGGTCCCACTCGGGATCGACGGCTTCGCCGCCCTCGCCGCCGCGACCCCGCTCCCCTGCGTCGCCATCGGCGGCGTCACGGCCGGCGACGCCGCGGCCCTGCGCCGCGCCGGCGCGGCCGGTCTCGCGATCGTCTCCGCGATCTGCGCGGCCGACGATCCGGAGTCCGCGGCCCGCGCCTTCCGAGCGGAGTGGGACCGATGAGTGCCGCGCTCCCGCTGCCCCGCCCGATCCCCCGCGTCCTCAGCATCGCCGGCACCGACCCGACCGGCGGCGCCGGCATCCAGGCCGACCTCAAGTCGATCGGCGCGCTCGGCGGCTACGGGATGGCCGTGGTCACCGCGCTCGTCGCGCAGAACACCCGCGGCGTGCGCTCGATCCACCTGCCGCCCGCCGCGTTCCTCCGCGAGCAGCTCGACGCGGTCAGCGACGACGTCGAGATCGACGCCGTGAAGATCGGCATGATCGCGAACGCCGAGCTGGGCGGGATCATCGCCGCCTGGCTGGACGACGTCCGCCCGCCGCTCGTCGTCGTCGACCCGGTGATGGTCGCCACCAGCGGCCACCGCCTGCTCGACCCCGAGGCGGAGGAGGCGGTCCGCGCGCTCGTCCGCCGTGCCGGCCTCGTCACGCCCAACCTCCCCGAGCTGGCCGTGCTCGCCGGAGCCGAGCCGGCCGCCGACTGGTCCGCCGCCCTCGAGCAGGCCCGCTCCGTGGCCCGGGATCTCGGCACCGCGGTCCTGGTGAAGGGCGGGCACCTCGACGGCCCGGCGACGCCCGACGCGATCGTCACCCCGGACGGCGGCGTGCGCGAGGTGCCGGGCGAGCGTGTCGCCACCCGCAACACCCACGGCACCGGCTGCTCGCTCTCCTCCGCGATGGCGACGCTCCTCGCCGGCGGCGGGACGACTCCGGACACGCTCACGCAGGCGCTGACCGAGGCGAAGGACTGGCTGAACGGCGCCCTCCGCGGCGCCGACGCGCTCCGTGTCGGCGAGGGCAACGGCCCGATCGACCACTTCCACCGCCTGCGCGCCCCGGCGTTCTGCGAGCGGATGTGGGCCGAGACGGAGCAGCTCCGCGCCGAGATCGACGCGCTGCCGTTCGTGACGGCGCTCGGCGACGGCTGCCTCGCCCGCGACGACTTCGAGTGGTACCTCGAGCAGGACGCGCTCTACCTCACCGAGTACGCCCGGGTCCTCGCGGTCGCGGCGCAGCTCGCGCCGAGCACCGCCGAGCAGATCTTCTGGGCGGAGTCCTCGGCCTCGGCTCTGGCGGCGGAGGCGCAGCTGCACCGCGACCGCCTCGGCGAGCGCACGGCGACGGCCTCCCCCGTCACCCGCGGCTACATCGACCACCTGCTCGCAGTCGGCACGAGAGGGAGCTACGGCGAGATCGTCGCCGCGCTGCTGCCGTGCTTCTGGCTCTATGCGGACATCGGCGTGCGCCTCGCCGCGGCGAACCGGCCCGGGCACCCCTACGCGGACTGGCTCGTCACCTACGCGGATCCTGCCTTCGCCGTCGCGACCGAGCGCGCGATCGCGATCACCGAGGCGGCCGCCGCTCGCGGCACGAACGCGGAACGCGCCGCCATGGGCGACGCGTTCCTGCGCTCGAGCGTGTTCGAGCGCGACTTCTTCGCGGCTCCGCTCAGCCGATCGCCTCGCGGAGGACGTGCATGAGCGCGTCCAGCTGAACCGTGTCGGCCGAGGCGACCTCGGCGTCCGCGCCGTCGAGCGCGCGGGCGGCGAGGCCGGCCTTCGCGTCGATCAGCTCGGCGATCTTGGCGTCGATCGTGTGCGCCGCGATGATGCGCCAGGCCGTGACCGGCTCCTCCTGGCCGATGCGGTGCACGCGGTCGATCGCCTGCGTCTGCTCGGCCGAGGTCCAGGACAGCTCGGCCAGGACGACGTTGGACGAGGCCTGCAGGTTGACGCCGACGCCCGCCGCGGTGAGCGAGCAGACCGCGACCGAGACGTCGGGGTCCTCGTTGAACGCGTCGATCTGCGCCTGGCGGAACGTCGCCGACTGGTCCCCGCGGATCGAGACGGAGGTGAGATCGCGCTTCTCGAAGGTCTCCTCCGCCTGGTCCATCACGTCGATGTGCTTGGCGAAGAAGACCACCTTGCCGACCGAGCGGGCCAGCTGCGAGGCGTAGTCGGCGGCGAGCGCCGCCTTGGCCTGGCCGATCCGGCGCACCATCGTGAAGACGTTCTCGCCGGTCTTGGCCGACTTCGACTCCTCGAGCTCGCTCTGCGCGACGATGCGGACGAAGCGCTCGCGCTCGTCGTCGTCGAGCTCGTGCGTGATCGACGCGGTGACGGCCTTGTAGCGCTGCAGCATCCGGGCGCCGAGCTCGCGCTCCGCCTTCTGGATCGAGCGGCCGAGGTCGTCGTCCAGCTCGACCGGCAGGTCGACGATCCGCTTCGAGGGCAGGTCCGCTGCGACGTCGATCTTCTTCCGCCGGACGATGCCGAGGTCGATGACCGCCTCGCGCGCCTCCGGGTAGAAGCCGGTGTCCGCGGGGGTGAGCCCGGTGTCCTCGAGCAGGCTCATCAGCTCGGGGCCGGGCTTGGTCTCGTCGATCCAGCCGAGGAAGCGCCAGATCGCGCGGAAGTCGTCCACGTCGTTGATCAGCGGCGTTCCCGTGAGGGCGATCATCAGCGGGTCGTGGCCCGGCGTCGTCTCGCGGATCTTCGCGGCCAGCGCCAGCACGCTCTGCGAGCGCTGCGAGCGGAGGTTCTTGATGAAGTGCGCCTCGTCGACGACCATGCCGCGGAAGCCGAGGCTGCCGAGCCATCCGATGTGCCGGTCGAGGATGTCGTAGTTGACGATCACGACGTCGGCGAAGGCGTCGAGCGTGCCGCCGTCGCCGTGGATGACGGTGGCGCGGCGCTGCGGCGTCCAGCGCTCGACCTCGCGCGCCCAGTTCATCTTCACGACGTTGGGCACGACGGCCAGCAGCGGGTAGGAGCCGGTGACGGACGCGGCGAGGAGGCTCTGCGCCGTCTTGCCGAGGCCCGGCTCGTCGGCGAGCAGGAAGCTGCGGTGCCCCTCGCGCGCGCCCTCGATGAAGCGGGCCTGGTGCGGCATCAGGTCGCGCCCGCGCGGCGTCACCCGGTCGATCTTCGGCGGCTCGGGCAGCTCCATGCTGGCGGCGCGGCCGCCGGCGCCGTACTCGAACGCCTTGAAGAGCGGACCGAGCAGCTCCCAGTCGTCGAGGCGACGGCGGGCGGGGGTGGGCGCGCTGGCGATCGAGAAGTCCGGCGGGAGGAAGGGGTTGGCGAGCTGGCGGGCGCGCACCGACGGCGGCACGACCTGGTTGACCGGCATCTCCGGCTTGGGCTCCGGCTCGGTCACGATCAGCAGCTCGTCGGGACTCAGCTCGGCGCCGGCCTCCAGCAGCCAGTCGCGGCGCAGCTTCTGCGCGGCCGCGGTGATGCCGGCCTCCGACTCGAGCAGGGCGATCAGGCTGGTGTCGCGCGCCGCGGTCTTCGCGAGGATCGTCGCGATGCCGTCGAGGCGCTTCATCTCCTCCGCGCGCTGCGAGTCGCTCAGCTCGGTGTCGCTCTTCACCCGCTTGCGCTCCTCGCGCATCAGCAGGGCGATGACGAGGAACTTCGTGCGATTGGTGGGCCCGACCTTGCCGGTCTGGGCCTTCGCCTCGACCTCGCGCACGCGACGGGCGAGGATCGGGATGATCCCGGAGTTGTCGACGCCGCGCGGGCGCGATCGGGGCCGAGTTCCCGGGCTCGCGCTCGTCGAACGACGCGACTGACCGGACTGACGCTGGCCGCTGCGAGCCATGCTCCTCCTCGACGTGGACGGGGGCGGAGGAGGGGTTCCCGCGCTCTACCGTCGCATTGCACTGTGCGAATCTTGCGTGCTGTGCGTGTCTTGCCTGCACCGCTTGTGTTGCACTGGCCGCGTCGCGTCGGAGACGAGACGGGCACCGATGCGCCCGGTGGCCGTCGGGAGCTCCGAGCAACGGGTCTGAGACCCGGTCGCAGCATCCCCGGCGTGCGGGTGCGCGACGAGTCTACTCCTCAGCGCCGGATCGGCGGCACCTGCGCCTGCGGGCGCGTCCAGCGGCCGCCGGATCACTCGGCGACGCGCACCCGGATGATCAGGCCGGCGGCCACCACGACGCCGACCGCGGCCAGGTGCAGCGAGGACCAGACGGCGTCCGGGAACGAGAACGGGAAGACCGGGTTCCAGAGCACGACGATCGGCGCGAGCCCGATCAGCCAGTAGTACGCCTTCGCCTGGATCGCGAACCAGCCGATGACGGCCGCGAGGATCGCCACCGGGTACCGGACGAAGTCGTAGGCGTCGCCGCCGACCAGCGCGAGCCCTGCGAGCAGGATGATCGCCTCGAGGATCCCCGGCGCCAGCGCCATCCGCGCGCTCGAGCGGGACGGGTAGCGGGCGGTCGTGCCGCCGCGCGGGGGGCCGGACTTCTCAGCGTTCACCCGTCGATCGTACGGGGCGGTCCCGACCGCTCCGCTGTGGAACCCCGCACGGGCCCGTTCGGCTCCCGCCCCTCGCGCGAACCGACCCGAACCGGGCGCACGCCCGCGCACAGGCACCAGTCCGCGTCCACTCGCAGAGCCGTGCCCCCGCGCCGTCACGAACGGACCCGGACCGGGTCCTGACTCACCCGCAGACCCCGACAGCTGTCCGTTCGGCCTCCTCGCCCCGAGCGAATCGACCCGGACGGGGCGCGAGTGCGCCCGCAGACCCCATCGAGGGTCGACTCGAAGGAGCGCGGCCCTGTTCGTGAGCGAACGGACGCGAATCGGGTCCGGACAGGCCTGCACACCCCAGCACGCGTCCACTCGAGCGCCGCACACCGATCGAGACGACTCGAAACGGGCGCCGACGCGTTCACGGATCACAGTCCGCGTCGTCTCGCCGGCCGATACCCCCGCCGGGTATCGGCGTCCCGGCGTAAACTGTGCGGGTGATCGAGGATCTGAAGAAGCGCTCCCTGCACCGCGCCCGCATCCTGGCGGGCCAGATGCGCGGCCTCGAGAAGGCCATCGAGAACGAGGACTACTGCGTCGACATCGTCACGCAGTCGCTCGCCATCCAGAAGTCGCTCGGCTCGCTGAACAAGCTGATCGTCGAGAACCACCTGCGCACACACGTGACCGCGATGTTCGACGAGGGCGGCGACGCGCGCGAGGCCGCCATCGCCGAGCTCGTGAAGATCTTCGAGCTGTCGAACAACCGCTCGTGACCGCGCTCACCGCCGTCCGCGGCGACATCACCCGCGAGCAGGTCGACGTGATCGTCAACGCCGCCAACTCGACGCTGCTCGGCGGCGGCGGGGTCGACGGGGCGATCCACCGCGCGGGCGGTCCCGAGATCCTCGAGGAGTGCCGGCGCCTCCGGGCGGGCGAGCTGCGCGACGGACTCCCCGCCGGCTCCGCGGTCGCGACCACCGCCGGCCGCCTGCCCGCCCGCTGGGTCGTGCACACCGTCGGCCCCGTCTACTCGCGGAGTGACGATCGCTCCGCTGTCCTCGCCTCCGCCTACACCGAGTCGATCCGCGTCGCCCGCTCCCTCGGCGCCCGCACCGTCGCGTTCCCCGCTGTCTCCGCCGGCGTCTACGGCTGGCCGATGGCCAGCGCCGCGCGCATCGCCGTCGACTCCGTCCGGCTCGCCGCCGCCGAGGACGGACCGGGCACTCTCGACGAGGTCCGCTTCGTGCTCTTCTCGGACGACGCCCTCGCCGCCTTCCGCGAGGCGCTCGGCTAGCTCGCCGTCCCGGTCGCGGCGCTTGAGCCCGCGTCCGCTCCGGTACCGGAGTCCGTGCCCGAGTCCGTCCCGGTGCCGCTCCCCTGGCCGCCGAACGACCCGGGACCACCACCGCCGGGGAAGCCGCCGTCCGGCATCCCGCCTCGCTGCGACGGGTCGAATCCGCCGACGGCGGAGGACCCGACCGAGTTCCCGACGGCGTAGCCGATCCCGAAGCCGCCGCCCAGCAACAGCAGACCGGCGAGGACGGCGAGCGCGATCCACCGGGCGCGGCGCCGTCGCCAGAGCGGCTGATGCGACCGCGCCGGCTCCGCCGCGCCCGGTGCCGCGGTCCCCGCCGTCGGCGGCGGCCACTCCGCCGTCCCCGGTGCCTGGTTCTCGATCGTGCTGCTCATGCTGCGCCTCCGGCTCTCGTCCGCACCCGGCCGGGTGCACGATCGACAGTGCCGCCACTGCCTATGACCCCGGCAAGAACCGCTGATCGATCCCCGAAGACCCGCATGAACGCGCAATCCGCCGTTCTCGACAACGAGAAAGGGGAGGGGACCACACGGTCCCACTCCCCCTTCGCGGTGAGGCTCTACGCCGTCTTCGGCCGCGCGAACTCGTCGTACGGCAGCGTGATCGGCCGGGTGCGCGGCGGCATCCGCAGCACCGAGTCGAGGGCCGGGCCGAGGGCCTCGCGCCAGGCGCCGTAGCCGGCCTCGTTGAGGTGCAGGCCGTCGGGCGAGTACTGCTCGAGCAGGGCGCCGTCCTCGCCGGCGAGCACCGGCCAGAGGTCGAGGTAGCCGGCGTGCGCGGTGGGCGCGAACTGCCAGAGGTGGCGGTTGACCTCGCGGATCTGCGCGCCGAACTCGCGGGCGCGCGGCAGGATCGAGGTCACCAGGATCCGCACGTCGGGGAGGTCGCGGCGGAAGGTCGCGACGATGGTCTCGATGTTGCGCACGATGTGCTCGGTCGTGCGGTGGTAGGCCAGGTCGTTCGTCCCGACCAGCAGGACCACCGTGTCGGGCGCCCCCTCGACGAGCCCGGGCAGCCGCTCCACGACGTCGTCGCTGGTCGCTCCGCCGATGCCCTCGTCGACGACCGTCGACGCGGTCAACCACTCGTCCCAGGACCCGCCCTGGATGATGCTGTCGCCGATGAAGGCGACCTTTCCCAGCTGGAGATCGCGCCCCGCGTCCGTGTCCGATCGTTCGCTCATCGTGCTCCTCTCGTTCGCGTCCGAGGCGGCGTCGCCGCCCGCGGACCCCTCCATTGTCACCGCTGCGCCCCGCGCCCACCAGGGGAGCGCTCCTCGCCGGCGTCCGCGAGGTCGGTCGCGGTGGCCGTGATGCGGTTGGCCATCCCGTTGAAGATCACGCCGTGGAAGGGCAGCACGGCGAACCAGTAGAGCCGGCCGCCGAGCCCCTGCGGGAAGAACACGGCGCGCTGGGTGTACACCGATCCGCCGTCCTCGCCGGGCTCCGCACGCATCTCCAGCCAGGCACCGCCGGGCACCTTCATCTCCGCGCGAAGGCGCAGCAGCGTCGGCCGCTCGATCGCCTCGACGCGCCAGAAGTCCAGAGCGTCGCCGGCGTGCAGCCGCTCGGAGTCGCGGCGCCCGCGCTGCAGGCCCACTCCCCCGACGAGCTTGTCCATCCAGCCGCGGATCGCCCAGGCCAGCGGGAAGGAGTACCAGCCGTTGGTGCCGCCGATGCCCTCGATGACCCGCCAGAGCTTGGCCGGATCGGCGTCCGTCCTACGGACCTTGAGGTCGACGTAGACCGTGTGGCCGGCCCACTCCGGGTCGCTCGGCAGCGGGTCGCTGGGGGCGCCGACGACCTCGGCGTTCTGCCAGCTGGTCTCGATCTCGCCCGCCTGCATCTTGCCCAGCGCGAGCCGGACCGAGCGGCGGTACGGCGTCAGGCCGCCCTCGGGGTCGGGGATCAGCGCGCGGATGTCGTCCTCGCGCACCACGCAGTCGTACTGCAGCGACGCGATGATCGGCACCGCGAGCGAGCGCGGGATCGGCGTCACCAGATTGACCCACTGCGAGGCGAGCCACGGCGTGAACACCGGCAGCGACGCGATCGGCCGCTGCGCGAGCCCCGCCTCGACCGCGTAGCCGTTCATCATCTGGCCGTAGCGGAGCACGTCCGGCCCGCCGATGTCGAAGGTGCGGTTCAGCGTCGCGTCCTCGAGGGCGGCGGCGCCGAGCAGGTAGTGCAGCACGTCGCGGACGGCGATCGGCTGGATGAAGTTGCGGACCCACTGCGGCGCGGGCATGTACGGCAGCACGTCGGTGAGGTGGCGGACCATCTCGAACGAGGTGGAGCCGGAGCCGATGATGACGCCGGCCTGCAGCGCGATCGTCGGCACGCCGGAGGCCATCAGGATGCGGCCCACCTCGGCCCGTGAGCGCAGGTGCGGCGAGAGCTTCTCCACGTCCGGGTGCAGGCCGCCGAGGTAGACGATCCGGTCGACACCGGCCGCGAGCGCGGCCTCGGCGACGTTCATGGCGGCGCGGCTCTCCACCTGCTCGAAGCGCGCGTGGTCGGCGCCCGAGCCCATCGAGTGCACGAGGTAGTAGAGGACGTCGACACCTTCGAACGCGGCCGCCAGCGACTCCGGGTCGCTGAGATCGCCCTGCGCCACCTCGACCTCCTCGGCCCACGGGACCTCGGCGAGCTTCCGCGGGTCGCGGACCAGCACGCGGACCCGGTAGCCGGCCTCGAGCAGGCGCGGGGTGAGGCGGCCGCCGATGTAGCCGGTCGCTCCGGTGACGAGCGCCAGCGGGCGCGACGGGTCCGAGGGGCGCGACGGGGCGGGTGAGGATTCGCTCATGCGAGCCACGGTACGCCGCCACCCCTGGACGCTCTCCCGCTGGTGCGCCGCTCCGGCCACTGCTAGGACCGCCGGAGCCACCCCCGCGGACTCCGGAGGCGTCAGCCGGCCGGTCGCTCCGCGCCGAGGATCGTGCGGACCTTCTCGACGTCGTCGTTCATCTGCCGGATCAGCGGCTCGACGCCCTCGTAGGCCACCTGGCCGCGGATCCGCGAGACGAAGGCCACGTCGACGACGCGGTCGTAGAGGTCGATCGTCTCGTCCAGCAGGTAGGCCTCGACCTGCTTGGGCGGCACGCCGACGAAGGTCGGGTTGCTGCCGACGGAGATCGCGGCCGGGTAGCTGCGGCCCTCGGTGACGAAGCGGCCGGCGTAGACGCCGTCGGCGGGGATCAGCCCCTGCGACTCGGGCGAGAGGTTCGCGGTCGGGAAGCCGAGCTCGCGGCCGCGCTTGGCGCCGTGCACGACGACGCCGCGCACCACCGGCTCGTGGCCGAGCAGCCAGGTCGCGTGCTCGACGTCGCCCTCGGCGAGCAGCTCGCGGATCCAGGTGGACGACACCCGGCGGCCGTGCTCGGGCCGCACGTCGTCGATCAGCTCGACCTCGAAGCCGTGGGTCTCGCCCAGCGTGCGCAGCATGGCGACGTCGCCGGCGCCGTGGGCACCGAAGCGGAAGTCCGAGCCGACCAGCACCACGCGCGCCTCCAGGGCGTCGACGAGCACCTGCTGCACGAACTCCTCGGGGGTGAGCGCGCGGAACCGCTCGTCGAACGCCAGCAGGAGGGTCGCGTCGATCCCCGTCCCGGCCAGCAGCTCGAGCTTCTGCTCGTTGCCGACCAGCGCCGGAGGGCACTTCTCCGGGGCGATCACGCTGAGCGGATTGCGGTCGAAGGTGACGACGACCGCCGCGAGACCGCGCTCGCGGGCCCGCGCGTGCAGGGTGTCGATGACGGCCCGGTGGCCGGTGTGCACGCCGTCGAACTTGCCGATGGTGACCGCGGACGGGCCGATGCCGGTGAGGTCGGCGGGGCGCTGCTCGACGCGCATCAGGCCTGCTTCCCCGCGGCGGAGCGCCGGCCCTGCACCCGCAGCCACCAGAGCCCGAGCACCGGCAGCACGAGCGGGATGAGCAGGTAGCCCGCGCCGAACGCCGCCCAGACCGTCGACTGCCGGCCGAACGGATCCGCGCTCGAGAGCCCGAGCAGCTGCGGCGCCAGCACGCTGATCGCGCCGACGACGAGCACGCCCACCAGCTCGAAGGTGATCGTCACGAAGGCGATGCGCTGCCAGACCCGGCCGGGCGCCACGAGGGCGATGGTCGCGAGGATGTAGACGACGGCGGAGAGCGCCGAGAGCGAGAACGCGAGCGGCGCCTCGTCGAAGCGGTCGATGATCTGGAAGACCGAGCGGCCCGTCGCGGCGAGCGCGAGGATGCCGTAGACGACGACGAGGAGGCTGCCGATCCCCCGGGACCGCGCCGAGCGGGCGGGTCGCTGATCGGGGTGTGGCAGAGCTGGGTCCTGGGCCGCCCGTCCGGGCGCATCGCTGGGTTGGTTCGACATCGCAGGGTCAATGGTAGGCGCTCGCTGCGCCCTCTCCCCCTCGGCCGGGGATCGGGAGCGTCAGGCGGCCTGGAAGAACCAGATCTGGTGCATCCGGTAGACCATCACGGCGATCGCGAGGCAGACGACGCCGAGGATGACCGTGCTCCACCGGCTGCGCTCGATCAGCGCCCAGAAGCCGGCGGCGAGCGGCAGGATCAGCGCCGAGACCAGGTAGATGTAGAACTCCGGCAGGCTGCCCGAGGGCCGGTTGCCGACCAGGGGCGAGACGATCGCGACGGCGAGCTGGACGATCAGCAGCAGCTCGACGATCGCGGTGGCCCCGACCGTGACGTCGGAGGGGCGCCGGCCGATCATTCCGAGCACCAGGCAGAGCAGTCCCGCCGCCACGGCGATGCCGACCTGGAGGGTGGTGAACCAATCGATCACGACGTCGCCACCCGGAGGTCCTCGGTGGGGAAGTTGACGACGCTCTTCAGCGCGGCGCCGCGGCGCTCGGCGAGGCCGACCAGGCGCTCCCCCGGACCGACGGCGGCGAGCAGGCCCTTGGCTCCCGCGAACGCCTCGGGCACCGGGATCCGCTTGCCGTTCGCGAGGTCGACCGCCTCGCCGGCGTCCAGGTGCAGCAGCGGGAACAGCTCGCCCGCGACAGCGGTCGGCGTGAGCAGGGCGGCGGGGACGTCGAGCTCGTCGATGACGCCGGCCCCGGCGACCCGGAACGGGCCGACGGCCGTGCGGCGGAGCACGGTGAGGTGCCCGCCGACGCCGAGCGCGGCGCCGAGGTCGCGCGCGAGCGCGCGGATGTAGGTGCCGGAGGAGCAGGTGACGCGGACGTCGAGGTCGAGGAAGCCGTCGGCCTCGCGGCGCTCGAGGACGTCGAAGGCGCTCACGGTGACGGGACGGGCCGGCAGCACGACCTCCTCGCCGTCGCGCACCCGGGCGTAGGCGCGGCGGCCGTCCACCTTGATGGCGCTGACGGCACTCGGGATCTGCTCGATCGCACCGGTGAGAGTCGCCACAACGGCGTCGACCGCCTCGGCGGTGAGGGCCGCCACGGCACCGGGCTCGGCGGTCGTGAGCGTCTCGCCCTCGCGGTCGTCGGTGCTCGTCGCGGCGCCGAGGCGGATCGTCGCCTCGTACTCCTTGTCGAGGCCGACCAGGTAGGTGAGGAGCCGCGTCGAGGGGCCGAGGCCCAGGATCATCAGCCCGGTCGCCATCGGATCGAGCGTCCCGGCGTGTCCGACCTTGCGCGTCCCGGCGCGGCGGCGGGTCCGCGAGACGAGGTCGTGGCTGGTGATCCCGCCCGGCTTGTCCAGCAGGAGGATCCCGTTCGGAGCCGCCGCAGAAGGGCTGGGAGTCTCGAGCACGGGTGCGAGGATACACGCGCAGTTCGGGAGTCGGCCCCGCGGAGCCCGCGCCCGGCACGGCCGCCGCTCGCCGCGGTTCTAGGCTGTCCGGATGAGGATCGCCGTACTCGGAGCGGGCGCCGTCGGCGGCACCGTCGCCGCTCTCCTGGACTGCGCAGGACACGACGTCGAGGTGACCGCCCGGGGCGAGAACCTCACGGCGATCCGGCGGCAGGGCCTTCGCCTCGACGGCGCCTGGGGCGAGCACACCGCCTGGGTGCGCTGCGGCGAGACGCTCGACCTCGTCCCTGATCTCGCCGTGCTCTGCACGAAGGCGCAGGACGCCGAGGACGCGCTCCGCGCCAACCGCCGCACGGTCGACGGCACGCTCCTCGTCGTGGTTCAGAACGGGCTCGACGGCCTCGACGCCGCCGCCCGCCAGGTCCGCGACGCCCGCCTCGTCGGCGCGCTCGCCCTCTTCGCGGCCAGCCACCTCGAGCCCGGCCGCGTCACGGTGACCGCCCCGGCGACGACGACTCTCGGCGTCCCCGGCCGCCTCGCCGACGACGACGTCCGCCGGGCCGCCGCGATCCTCGGCGAGGCGGTGCCCACGGCCACCACCGACGACTTCCTCGGGGCGCAGTGGACGAAGCTGCTGATCAACGAGGTCAACGCGCTGCCCGCGATCACCGGCCTCTCGGTGCAGGAGACGATCGCGCACCCGGGCCTGCGCCGGCTGCTCGCGCGGGCGATGCGGGAGGCGGCGCGGACCGGCCTGGCCGCCGGCGTCCGCTTCGGCGCGCTGCAGGGTCTCTCCGACGCCCGGATCCGCGCGCTCGCCGCCGCGCCGCTGCCGGTCGTCGAGCTGCTGCCCCGGCGGATGGCGACCCGGATGGGCGACGTGCCGAACCCCGGGTCGACGCTGCAGAGCGTGCGGCGCGGAGTCCCGAGCGAGATCGACCACCTGGCCGGCGCCGTCGTCCGCACCGCGCACCGCCTCGGGCGCGAGGCGCCGGTCAACCAGCTGCTCGTGGAGCTCGTGCACGAGGTCGAGCGCTCGGGCGCGTTCCTGCCGCCGGACGACGTGGTCCGGCGGGCGTCCTCCGTCTAGCGGAGGAGCGCGGGACAGCTCAGCAGGAGTCGGCGAAGAGCCGGCGCGGGTGCTCCGGGTCGCGGACGTCCACCAGGATCCCCGCGATCCGCTTCGGATCCGTGCTCGCCCGGTAGGCCTCGTCGACCGGCGGCTCCTGGGTGTCGAGCCGGATCGACGTGCTCCACGCTCCGCGGAGCTCGGGGCGCAGAGCGAACGGCCCGTCGACGAGCAGCACGGCGTCGCGGCCGGCGGTGCGCCAGCGCGCCTGCCGCGCCTCGTCGCGCACGCCGTCGTAACCGGCCAGGACGAAGCCGGTGCTGCCGCCCAGCTTGAACGGATCGAGCAGCACCCGGCGCAGCAGCTCGTAGTCGTAGCCCGCGAGGTAGGCGCGCTGCGCCTCCGGGATCGACGGATCCTCCCGCTCGGCCCGGGGACGGCGGAAGTCGGCGAGGTGCGCGACCACCGTGTCCCGGCCCGCCCGGCGCATCGCCTCGGCCAGTGCGAGCGCGAACGCGCCGGACACCTCCGGGTCGTCGCCGTCGATCCCGATCGTCACGCGGCCGTGCCCGTAGTTGTGCAGCACCTCCGCCGCGAGAGCGTCGAGCACATCGGCCTTCTGCGGAGCCCACTTGGTCATTCGCCCACGATACGCGGGACGGCCTAGGGTGACCTGATGCCCACCGGATCGACGCCCGCCGCATCGGTGCCCGTCGCATCGGTGCCCGTCGCACCGACGCCCGCACTCTCCGCCGCGATCGTCGACTGGTTCCGCGAGAACGCCCGCGATCTGCCCTGGCGCCGCGAGGGCTTCCCCGCCTGGGGCACCCTCGTCAGCGAGTTCATGCTCCAGCAGACGCCGGTCGTTCGGGTGATCCCGCGGCTCGCCGAGTGGCTCGAGCGCTGGCCGACCCCGGCCGATCTGGCGGCCGTCCCTCCGGGTGAGGCGGTGCGCGCCTGGCAGTCGCTCGGCTACCCGCGCCGCGCGCTGCGCCTGCACGCCTGCGCCGTCGCGATCACCGAGCAGCACGGCGGGGTCGTCCCGCACGACGTCGACACGCTCCTCGCCCTCCCCGGCATCGGCGACTACACCGCGCGCGCGATCGCCGTCTTCTCCTTCGGCCACCGGCACCCCGTCGTCGACACCAACGTCCGGCGCGTGATCGCCCGCGCGATCGACGGCGCGGCCGAGCCCGGCCCGCCGCGCGCGAAGGCCGACCTCGCCGCGATGGAGGCACTCCTCCCCGACGACCTCGCCGACGCCGCCGCCTTCAACGCGGGCGCGATGGAGCTCGGCGCGATCGTCTGCACCGCCCGCGCTCCCCGCTGCGACGCCTGCCCGATCCGAGACGCCTGCGCGTGGCGGGCCGCCGGCTACCCGGCCTACGACGGCCCGGTCAAGGCGCGGCAGAAGAAGTACGAGGGCTCCGACCGGCAGGTCCGCGGCCTGATCCTCGCCGAGCTCCGCGCCGCGCACGGCCCGGTGACCGCGGCCGAGATCGCCTCGCTCTGGCCGGACGCCGAGCAGCGCGACCGCGCCCTCGCCGGCCTCCTCGCCGACGGCCTGGCCACAGGCACGCCGGAGGACGGCTACCTGCTCCCCCACTCCTGAGCGGCGCTCCGGTGTCGGACGGGGCGGGTAGCGTGGCGCCGTGACCGGTCGCCGCCTCCGACTCCCCCGCCCCGACGCCGAGCTCGACAGCGCGCTCGCCGCCGTCCGCACCGCGAACGACCTGCCGGGCGCCTTCCCGCCCGACGCCCTCGCCGAGGCCGAGCAGGCCGACCGCACGGCGGACGACACGAGCCGGATCGACCTCACGGGCGTCCCCTTCGTCACGATCGACCCGCCCGGCTCCCTCGACCTCGACCAGGCCGTGCACCTCGAGCGGCGGTCCACCGGAGTCGTGCTCCGCTACGCCATCGCCGACGTGCCGGCCGTCGTCCGTCCCGGCGGCGCCCTCGACGCCGAGACCCGCCGCCGCGGCCAGACCTACTACCTCCCCGACGGCCGCGTCCCGCTGCACCCGCCGGTCCTCTCCGAGGGCACCGCCTCGCTGCTGCCCGACGTCGAGCGCCGCGCCCTGGTCTGGACCCTCGAGCTCGACGACGCCGCCGAACCGCGCACGGTCCGCCTCGAGCGCGCCCTCGTCCGCAGCACCGCCCGGCTCGACTACGCCGGCGTCCAGCGCAACGTCGACGCCGGCGAGCCGCACCCCTCGATCGCGCTGCTCCCCTGGTTCGGCGCCGAGCGCCTCGCCCGCGAGGCCGAGCGCGGCGGAGCGAGCCTCGCCCTCCCCGAGGAGGAGATCGTCGCCGTCGACGGCGGCTACCGGATCGAGCGCCGGGCACCCCTCCCCTCGGAGGGCTGGAACGCCCAGGTCTCGCTGCTCACCGGCATGGCGGCCGCGACGATGATGCTCGACGCGGGGGTCGGCATCCTCCGCACCATGCCCGCGGCCGATGAGGACACCGTCGCCGCCTTCCGCGCCCGCACCGAGGCCCTCGGCGTCCCCTGGGGCGCCGACGAGCTCTACGGCGCCTACCTCCGCCGCCTCGACACCGCCGACCCCGCACAGCTCGCGATCATGTCCGCCGCGGCGACGCTCTTCCGCGGCGCCGGCTACACCGCCTTCGACGGTGCCGCCCCGGAGCAGCCCGAGCAGTCCGCCCTCGCCGCCCCGTACGCGCACGTCACGGCCCCGCTCCGCCGCCTGGTCGACCGCTTCGGCCTGGCCACCTGCCTCGCGATCTCGACCGGAGCGGAGCTCCCGGCCTGGCTCCGCACGGCCCTGCCCGAGCTGCCCGCCCTGATGACCGCGAGCGACCGCCGCTCCGGAGCCGCCTCCCGCGCCGCCACCGCCGTCGTCGAGGCCGCGATCCTCCGCGGCCGCGAGGGCACCTCCTTCGAGGGCGTCGTCGTCTCCTCCGCGAGGACCCGCTCGCAGGTCCAGCTGCTCGACCCGGAGATGACCGTCGACGTCCCGGTGCCGCAGACGCCGGGAGCCCGTGTCGTCGTCGTCCTGGAATCGGTCGACGTCGCCACGGGCTCCGCGGTGTTCAGGCCTGCTGCCTAGTCCTCGTCCTCGTCCTCGCGCGGCTTCACGTAGGGGTCGGCGTCGCCGGCGTAGTCCGCCTTCGCGGCGAGCGACTGCACCTGGGTGTCCTGGTTGCGCGCCGTCGCGAGGAGGTCCTCGATGTGCTTCGCGTTCTCCGGGATCGCGTCGAGGATGAACTCGAGCGACGGCGTCAGCCGCGCCGTGATGTTCTTGCCGACCTCCGTGCGGAGCATGCCGGTCGCCGCCTTCAGGGCGAGCGCCGAGTCGGCTCGCTCCTCGTCGGTGCCGTAGACCGTGTAGAACACGGAGGCGTGCTGCAGGTCACCGGTCACCTGCACATCGGTGATGGTGACGAAGCCGAGTCGGGGGTCGCGGAGTCCGCGCTCGAGCCGCTTGGCGACGATCACCTGAATCCGTTCGGCGAGCTTCCTCGCCCGTGCCGGATCTGCCATGGCTGGTCCTCATCTCTCTCGACGAACCGTTCGGCTCGCCATCTAACCACTCCCCGGCAGTCCTGCCGGTCGTCTTGCTGGGGGCTTGCCCTCGCGAGCTCACCCCAGGTCTTCGTGCTGGCTGCAGCGCGGCTGCGCCGGCGCGGGTGGGGTGCCTCGCCGCGGCTCCTTCCCGCGCGGCTGCGCCGCGCCCGCCAGACCCGAGCCAGGAGCCGCGACGAGACACCCCACCCGCACCTCCCGTCAATACAGGCGGAAGTACGTACTCCCGGTCCCCCTCCCGCGCAGGCGCCCCACCCCACGTGCTGGTGCAGGTACCCGACGCGACATACCTCGGAGACCGGGCCCCCTCTGCACGTGCTGGCGAGTCGATCCTCCCGATCCCTCGTCAGACCTCCAGCCCCAAAGGGCAGGGCCCCTGGAACGCCGGAAGGCCCGGGCGGACCCGGGCCTTCCAGTGAGCATCAGGGTCAGCCTCGCGGCTTCTCCTTCATCTCGATCGTCTCGATCTCGTCGCCGATCTGGATGTCGTTGTACTTGCCGAGACCGATACCGGCCTCGTAGTCCGTACGGACCTCCGTGACGTCGTCCTTGAAGCGACGCAGCGACTCGATGGCGAGGTTGTCCCCGACGACGACGCCGTCGCGGATGACGCGCGCCTTCGAGTTGCGGGTGATCGTGCCGGAGCGGACGATGACACCCGCGATGTTGCCGACCTTGGAGGAGCGGAACACCTCGCGGATCTCGGCGACACCGGACTGGACCTCCTCGTACTCGGGCTTGAGCATGCCCGTGAGCGAGTTCTCGACCTCTTCGATCGCGTTGTAGATGACCGAGTAGAAGCGGATGTCCACTCCCTCTCGAGCAGCGCGCTCGCGGGCCTTCGGGTCGGGGCGGACGTTGAAGCCCACGATGATCGCGTTGTCGATCGTCGCGAGGTTGACGTCCGACTCCGTGATCGCACCGACACCGCGGTGGATGATGCGCAGCTGCACCGAGTCGTCGACCTCGATCTTGACGAGCGACTCCTCCAGCGCCTCGACGGCACCGGACACGTCGCCCTTGATGATGAGGTTGAGCGACTCGACCTTGCCCTCCTCGAGAGCGCGGGTGAAGTCCTCGAGCGAGATGCGCTTGCGGGCCTTGGCCAGCAGGGCGTTGCGCTGAGCGGCTTCGCGCTTCTCGGCGATCTGGCGGGCGGTGCGGTCCTCCTCGGTGACGAGGAAGGTGTCGCCGGCGCGGGGCACGGACGAGAGTCCCTGCACCTGCACCGGTCGCGACGGCACGGCCTCGAGGACGGCGACGCCGTTCTCGTCGGCCATCGCACGGACGCGGCCGTAGGCCGTTCCCGCGACGATCGCGTCGCCGACGCGCAGCGTTCCCGACTGGATGAGGACCGTCGCGACGGCACCGCGTCCCTTGTCGAGCTTCGCCTCGATCGCGACTCCGCGGGCCTCCTTGTCGGGGTTGGCGCGCAGGTCGAGACCGGCGTCCGCGGTGAGCAGCACGGCGTCCAGGAGGTCCTGGATGCCGGTGTTCGCGCGGGCCGACACGTCGACGAACATGACGTCTCCGCCGTACTCCTCGGCGACGAGGCCGAACTCGGTCAGCTGCTGGCGCACCTTGGCCGGGTTGGCGTCGGGCTTGTCCACCTTGTTGACCGCGACCACGATCGGCACGTTGGCCGCCTGGGCGTGGTTCAGCGCCTCGATGGTCTGCGGCATGATGCCGTCGTCCGCCGCGACCACGAGGATCGCGATGTCCGTGACCTGGGCACCGCGGGCTCGCATGGCGGTGAACGCCTCGTGACCCGGGGTGTCGATGAAGGTGATCGGGCGCTCGATGCCCTCGTGCTCCGCGACGACCTGGTACGCACCGATGTGCTGCGTGATGCCGCCCGCCTCGCCGGCGACGACGTTGGCGTTGCGGATCGCGTCGAGCAGGCGCGTCTTTCCGTGGTCGACGTGACCCATGACGGTGACGACGGGGGGACGGATCTGGAGGTCTTCGTCCGTCTCGTCCTCGAGCTCCTGCTCGAGGTCGAGACCGAAGCCCTCGAGGAGCTCCTTGTCCTCGTCCTCGGGCGAGACGACCTGGATCTTGAAGCCGAGCTCACCGCCGAGCACCTCGAAGGTGGCCTCGTCGAGCGACTCGGTCGCCGTCGCCATCTCGCCGAGGGCGAAGAGGACGGTGACCAGGTTGCCGGGGGGCACCGGCACGCCGGTCATGGCCTCGATCTTGTCGGCGAAGTCGGAGATCGACGCGCCGCGGCGCAGACGGATGACCGTCTTGCCGTCGCCGCGGGGGACGCTGACGCCGCCGAGCGACGGGGCCTCCCTGAGCTCGAACTCCTGACGCTTCGTGCGCTTCGACTTGCGGGCCTTGCTCTTGCCGCCACCGCGACCGAAGGCACCCGCGGTGCCACCGCCGGGGCCGCGACCGCGACCGCCGCCGCCGCCGGGACGAGGGGCGAAGCCGCCACCCGCTCCGGGAGCGCCGCCGGGACGCTGGAAGCCGCCGCCGGCCGGACGGCCGGGGCCGCCGGGACGACCCGCTCCGCCACCGGGACCGCCGGGACGCTGGCCGAAGCCGGCGGGGCGCTGGCCCATGCCGGGTCCACCCGGTCGGGGCGCACCGGGGCGGGGAGCCGCGGGACGGGGGATGTTGCTGGGCGTCGGGCGCGAGCCCATGCCCTGCGAGCTGGCGAACGGGTTGTTGCCCGGACGCGGGGGCGTCGGGGGACGCTGGCCCATGCCCTGGTTGCTCGCGAAGGGGTTGTTGCCCGGACGCGGGGCGCCACCGGGACGGCTGGAGCCGCCGGGAGCGGAGCTGCTGCCGCCGGACTTCGGCGGGGCTGCCGCCGGGGCCGGACGCGGGGTCGCCGGCTTCGGTCCGCCGGGGGTGGCGGGCGAGGCAGCGGGGGTCGCTGCGGCGGGCTTCTCGGCCGCGGGCGCCGGAGCGGCGGCCTCGGTCGGAGCCGGAGCGGCGGGGGCGTTCGCAGCGGCCTGGGCGCGAGCCGCGGCCGCGGCCTCCTGGGCGGCCTGAGCGGCCGCCTGACGCTCGGCGACCGACATCGGCGGAGCCGGCGCCGGAGCGGGCGGCTTGGCCGGGCCGGGCATCGGCGCGGAGGGGCGGGCACCCGAGGGGCGGGGAGCCCCGGGACGGGCGGTGCCGGCGGTGGGCGCCGACGGGGTCGACGATGCACCCGTGCTCGCGCTGCCCTGGAGGGCCTGGCGGAGCTTGCGGGCGACGGGGGGTTCGATGCTGGAGGACGGTCCCTTGACGAACTCGCCCAGTTCTTTCAACTTCGCAAGTGCGACCTTGCTGTCGACGCCGAGTTCGGCGGCGATCTCGTGCACGCGTGGTTTAGCCACTTCTCTCCTGTCTCGGACCTGCGCCCAAGACGGGGCAGGCCATCACAAACGGACGGATCTCATTTCGAGCCGCTCATCAGTCGTTGCTCATGATCAGTTCACGGGCCGTTCTGCCTGTTCTCTCTGCGGTGTGATCGTTCGCCTGGCCGGTTCCTCAGGGTGAGGAGCCGAGCCGGTCAGGTCACGGGTGACGTACTGCTCCACGGCGCTCGCGTCCACGCTCTCGCGCGTCCGGAACGCCCTGCTGAACGCGCGGCGCTTCACCGCGAGCTCGTAGCAGTCGTACGCGTCGTGCAGCCACGCTCCCCGCCCAGCACGGACACCCTGCGGATCTACCACGAGGACGTTCGAGGGGAGGACGAGCCTCAGAAGTGAGGCCCTTGGGGCGCGCAGACGGCAGCCGACGCACGTTCTGACGGGTTCCACTGTACTCCCTCGTTCCCGGGAGCGCCTCCCCGCACCGCCGACAGCGGGGATCACTCCCCGTCCATCACCGAATCGGGCTGGATGTCGATCTTGGCGCCGGTGAGCTTGGCGGCGAGTCGGGCGTTCTGACCCTCCTTGCCGATCGCGAGCGAGAGCTGGTAGTCCGGCACGAGGGCGCGGACGGCCTTGAGGCTCTGGTCGATCACGAAGGCGCTGGTCACCTTGGCGGGCGAGAGCGCGCTGGCGACGAAGGTCGGCAGGTCGGAGGAGTAGTCGACGATGTCGATCTTCTCGTTGTTCAACTCCGCGGTCACCGCACGGACTCGCTGGCCGAGCTCGCCGATGCACGCGCCCTTGGCGTTGACGCCCGGCTCGGTCGCCCGCACGGCGATCTTGGTGCGGTGGCCGGCCTCGCGGGCGAGCGAGACGATCTCGACGACGCCGGAGGCGATCTCCGGGACCTCGAGGGCGAAGAGCTTGCGGACGAGCGACGGGTGCGTCCGCGAGACCTGGACCGACGGACCCTTCGGGCCGCGGCTGACGCTCGTCACGTAGACGCGGATGCGGCGGCCGTGGCTGTAGTCCTCGCCGGGCACCTGCTCCTCGGGCGAGAGGATCGCCTCGATCGAGCCGAGGTCGACGTGGATCATCTTCGGGTTGGGGCCCTGCTGGATGACGCCGGCGACGATGTCGCCCTCGCGGCCCTTGAACTCGCCGAGGACCTTCTCGTCGCCGATGTCGCGCAGCCGCTGGTTGATGACCTGCTTGGCGGCGAAGGCCGCGATGCGGCCGAAGTCGCGCGGCGAGTCCTCGGACTCGCCGACGACGGCGCCCTCCTCGTCGATCTCGGGGACGAACACGCTGACGTGCCCGGTCTTGCGGTCGAGGTGCACGCGGGCGTCCACGGCGGTGGCCTTGTCGGCGTCGTCCGCCTGGCCGATGTGCTTGAGGTAGGCGGTGAGGATCGCCTGCTCGATGATCTGCACGAGTTCCTCGAAGGGGATCTCGCGCTCGCGCTCCAGCAGGCGCAGAACGCTCAGGTCGATGTCCATGGGCGGGCCTTTCTCTCTATTCACTTGGGGCGTGGCGGCGCAGCGCGACCACGTCGAAAACCGGTCCGACGCCGGCGGCGCCACGGCCGGAGCCGGGCCCGCGCGTCGGGACCATTGAGCATAACCGACCGCGCTGAGGGCGGACGGGACGGAGGGACCGGAGCCGCTCAGGCTCCGAGGCGGGCGAGCGCCTCGGCGGCGGGCAGCTGCTCGCGCTCGCCGGTGCGCCGGTCCCAGAGCTCGACGATGCCGTCGGCGGCGCTGCGGCCGGCGATGACGATCAGCGGCACGCCGATCAGCTCGGCGTCGCCGAACTTGACGCCCGGTGAGACCTTGGGCCGGTCGTCGATCAGCACGTCGCGGCCCGCGGCCTCGAGCGAGGCGCCGACCGACTCCGCGAGCGCGAGCGCCGCCGGGTCCTTGCCGGTCGCGATCACGTGCACGTCGAACGGCGCGACGTTCTCGGGCCAGATGAGACCGCGGTCGTCGTGGTTGCTCTCGGCGATGATCGCGAGGATCCGGGTCACGCCGATGCCGTAGGAGCCCATGGTGACGGTGACGAGCTTGCCGTTCTCATCGAGGACCTTGAGGCCGAGGACCTCCGCGTACTTGCGGCCGAGCTGGAAGACGTGGCCGATCTCCATGCCGCGGGCGGTCTCGATCGGGCCGGAGCCGTCGGGAGCGGGGTCGCCGCTGCGGACGTCGGAGACCTCGACGACGCCGTCGCCGGAGAAGTCGCGGCCGGCGACGAGGTCGAGCACGTGCTTCCCGGCGGTGTTCGCCCCGGTGATCCAGGAGGTGCCCTCGACGACGCGGGGGTCGAGCAGGAAGCGGATGCCGCTCGCGGACTCCTCCCCCAGGACGGCGCCCTCGGCCGACCACGGGCCGATGTAGCCCTTGACCAGCGCGGAGTGCTTCGCGAAGTCCTCCTCGGTCGCGGCCTCGACCTCGGCGGGGGCGAAGGCGACCTCGGCGCGCTTGAGGTCGACGTCCCGGTCGCCGGGCAGCCCGACGACGACGAGCTCGCGGGTCCCGTCGAGCGCGGTGAGCGCGAGGACGACGTTCTTGAGCGTGTCGCCGGCGGTCCAGGCGCGGCCGTCGGCGCGCGGCTCCTGGGCGTTGGCGAGGTCGACGAGCGTCTGGATGGTCGGGGTGCCGGGCGAGTCGAAGACGCGCGCCTCGGCGAGTCCGTCCACGGGCAGCGCCTCGGGCACGGGGGTCCGGTACGCCTCGACGTTGGCCGCGTAGCCACCCACCGAGCGCACGAAGGTGTCCTCGCCGACCGGAGTCGGGTGCAGGAACTCCTCGCTGCGCGAGCCGCCCATCGCGCCGGCGTCCGCCTGCACGATCACGTACTCGAGGCCGAGCCGCGCGAAGATCCGCTCGTACGCGTCGCGCTGCACCTGGTAGCTCGCGTCGAGACCGGCGTCGGTGTAGTCGAAGGAGTAGGCGTCCTTCATGGTGAACTCGCGACCGCGCAGGAGGCCTGCGCGGGGGCGCGCCTCGTCGCGGTACTTGTCCTGGATCTGGTAGAGCGAGAGCGGCAGGTCCTTGTAGGACGAGTAGAGGTCCTTCACCAGGAGGGTGAAGAACTCCTCGTGGGTCGGCGCCAGCATGTAGTCCGCGTCCTTGCGGTCCTTCAGGCGGAAGACGCCGTCGCCGTACTCGGTCCAGCGGCCGGAGAGCTCGTAGGGCTCGCGGGGCAGCAGCCCGGGGAAGTGGACCTCCTGCGCGCCGGCGGCCGCCATCTCGGCGTGGATGATCGCCTCGATGCGGCGCTTGACCTTGAGACCGAGGGGCAGCCAGGCGAAGACGCCGGGGGCCTGACGGCGGATGTAGCCGGCCCGGACCAGGAGGCGGTGGCTCGCGACCTCGGCGTCGGCCGGATCCTCTCGGAGGGTGCGGACGAACAGGTGCGAGAGACGGGTAACCACGAGGGACGATCCTATCCGGAGTCCGCGGCGGGGTGTCCCGCGCGGTCCGGGGTGGCGGCGGACCGGGCGTGTGCCGGTCCACCGCCCGCGGTCACTTCGAGACGACGACCACCGGGGAGCCGGTCGAGGTGTCGTCGGCGGGCATCTCGGCGGCCAGCCGGTTGGCCTCCTCGATGAGCGTCTTGACGATCTCGGACTCGGGGACGGTCTTGATGACCTCGCCCTTGACGAAGATCTGGCCTTTGCCGTTGCCGGAGGCGACGCCGAGG
This sequence comes from Rathayibacter sp. VKM Ac-2929, assembly GCF_022815495.1. Taxonomy (NCBI): domain Bacteria; kingdom Bacillati; phylum Actinomycetota; class Actinomycetes; order Micrococcales; family Microbacteriaceae; genus Rathayibacter; species Rathayibacter sp. VKM Ac-2929. Next base: position 485,340 of record NZ_JALGRV010000002.1, on the reverse strand, counting down.
TCGGCCTCCCGGGCCTCGCCCGGTCCGTTGACGACGCAGCCCATGACGGCGACGCGCAGCGGGACGCTCATGCCCTCGAGACCGGCGGTCACGTCGTTGGCGAGCGTGTAGACGTCGACCTGCGCACGGCCGCAGCTCGGGCAGGAGACGATCTCGAGCTTGCGCTCGCGGAGGTTGAGCGACTGCAGGATCTGCAGGCCGACCTTGACCTCCTGCGCGGGCGGCGCGGAGAGCGAGACGCGGATGGTGTCGCCGATGCCCTCGCCGAGCAGGATGCCGAACGCCGTCGCCGACTTGATCGTGCCCTGGAACTCGGGGCCGGCCTCGGTCACGCCGAGGTGCAGCGGCCAGTCGCCGCGCTCGGCGAGCTGGCGGTAGGCCTGGACCATGATCACCGGGTCGTTGTGCTTGACCGAGATCTTGAAGTCGTGGAAGTCGTGCTCCTCGAAGAGGCTCGCCTCCCAGACGGCGCTCTCGACGAGCGCCTCCGGGGTGGCCTTGCCGTACTTCTGCAGCAGGCTGGGCTCGAGCGAGCCCGCGTTGACGCCGATGCGGATGGAGACGCCGGCGGCCTTCGCGGCGGCGGCGATCTTGCCGACCTGGTCGTCGAACTTGCGGATGTTGCCCGGGTTCACCCGGACGGCCGCGCAGCCGGCGTCGATCGCGGCGTAGACGTAGTTCGGCTGGAAATGGATGTCCGCGATGACGGGGATCTGGCTCTTCTTCGCGATGATCGGCAGCGCCTCCGCGTCGTCGCGGCTCGGCACGGCGACGCGCACGATGTCGCAGCCGGAGGCGGTGAGCTCGGCGATCTGCTGGAGCGTCGCGTTGATGTTCGTGGTCGGCGTCGTGCACATCGACTGGACGCTGACCGGGGCGTCGCCGCCGACCAGCACCTTCCCGACCTTGATCTGACGGGTCTTCCGGCGGGGGGCGAGGGTCACGGGGACCTTGGGCAAACCCAGATTCACAGCAGGCACGAGCCCCATCGTACGCGCGCCGCACGGCCGGACGCCGCCGCTCCCCCGGTTCCCAGGTCCCGCCGATCTCCGCCGTCCGCGCCGGCCCTGCCTCCCCGAGTGAGCGACCCGCCGACGTCCGATCCGCAGGCGATCCCCCGCCCGCCACGCGTCCATACCTGTCCCCTCGACTCCTCCCCGCCCCCTCGCCTGCAGATCAGACCGACCTCTCGCGGCGAGCCGGGCAGGGACCGGCGCCACCTCCGAGGCGAACGCGCGAATCGCGTGCCAGCGATTCGCGCTAGCCGACCGCAACACGCTCCTCCCCACGCAACCCGTCGCAAACCCGACCGCGGCGAGCCGGGCGAGGACCGGCGCCACCTCCAAGGCGAACGCGCGAATCGCGTGCCAGCGATTCGCGCTAGCCGACCGCAACCCGCTCCTCCCAACACCACCCGTCGCAAAGCCGACCGCGGCGAGCCGGGCAGGGACCGGCTCGCAAGACAGCTCAGAACAGCGTGATCGGCTTGACGATGTCGGCGTAGATCAGCAGCGCGCTCATGCCGCCGAGGAGCAGGACGACCGCGTAGGTCAGCGGGAGGAGCTTGGCGATGTCGACGGGGCCGGGGTCGCGGCGGCCGAAGAGCTTGGCGATGCGGCGGCGCAGGCCCTCCCAGAGGGCGCCGGCGATGTGGCCGCCGTCCATGGGGAGGAGGGGGACGAGGTTGAAGACGAAGAGCGCGACGTTGAGGGAGGCGAGGACGCCGACCATCGTCTGCACTTTGGAGACGACGGGCAGCTGGTCGGAGGCGGCGATCTCGCCGGCGATGCGGCCGACGCCGACGACGCTGATCGGTCCGTTGGCGTCACGGGCCTCGGTGCCGAAGGCGGCCTGCGCGACGTCGATGAGGCGCTGCGGCAGGTTGAGGATGACCCCCGCGACGCTCCTGATGTTCTCGCCGACGGTGCCGGGGACCGCGGTGATCGGCTGCTGCACGAGGGCCTGGGTCGGCGAGATGCCGATGAAGCCGACGGTCTGCGTCTCGACCGCGCCGGAGGAGTCGAGCACCGCGTTGCCCGCGGCGTCGGTGACGGCCACCTCGTTCTCGGCCGGGGTGATGGTCAGGGTGAGGGGCTGCCCGTCGCGCTCGACGGCGACGCTGAGCGGCACGCCGGCGGACGCGCGGATGATCGGGGTGAGGTCGTTCCAGGAGGAGACGGGCGTGCCGTCGATCGCGGTGATCGTGTCGCCGGGCAGGATGCCGGCGGCGGCGCCGGGCGCGAGCGGGTCGTCGGCGGAGCAGCTCTCGGTGGTGGTGTCGCTCGCCGGGACCACGCACTGCGAGACGGTGGAGATGGTCGACGTGTTCTGGGCGACGCCGATGCCGCAGAGCAGCACCGCGAAGAGGACGGTGGCGATCACGAGGTTCATGAACGGGCCGCCGAACATCACGATCACGCGCTTCCAGACCGCGAGCCGGTAGAAGGCGCGGTGGTCCTCGCCCTCGCCGATGGTCTCGGCGCTGGCGGCGCGGGCCTCGTCGATCATGGTCGCGTAGCCGCCGCGGCGGGGCTCGGGGTCGGGCGCCGACTCGTTGCCGTTCAGCCCGTTGAAGAAGCCCGTGCTCGACTCGCCGACGCGGTCGCCCGGGTGCTTGGGCGGGTACATCCCGATCATCGCGATGTAGCCGCCGAGGGGCAGCGCCTTGACGCCGTACTCCGTCTCGCCGCGGCGGACGGAGAAGACCGTCCGGCCGAAGCCGATCATGTACTGCGTGACCTTGACCCCGAAGAGCTTCGCCGGAACGAGGTGTCCGACCTCGTGCAGCGCGATCGACAGGGCGACGCCCACGGCGATGATGACGACGCCGAGGACGAAGAGCAGCACGGATTCCACTCGGTCACTGTAGGCCGCGGGGTGACCCCTCGGCTGGAGAGGCGCTGGAGGATCGCGATGAGGGCGCGATCAGCCCGTCGCGCTCAGGCGGAGGCGATCCGCGCGTCCGCCGTGCGGCGCGCCCAGGCCTCGGCCTCGGCCAGCGACTCGCGGGTCAGCTCGCCGTCCACGGTGTGCGCGTCGACGACGGCCTCGACCGTCGCGAGGATGTCCAGGTAGCCGATCCGACCGGCGTGGAACGCCTGCACGGCCTGCTCGTTCGCGGCGTTGAAGACGGCCGGGTACGACGCCCCCGCGACTCCGACCTTCTTCGCGAGCCGGACGGAGGGGAACGCCTCCTCGTCGAGCGGCTCGAACGTCCAGGACTGCGCGCGGGTCCAGTCCAGCGGGACGCCGGCGCCGGCGACGCGGTGCGGCCAGTCGAGGCCGAGCGAGATCGGCAGCCGCATGTCGGGCGGCGAGGCCTGGGCGATCGTGGAGCCGTCGACGAACTCGACCATCGAGTGGACGATCGACTGCGGGTGCACGGTGACGTCGATCCGGTCGTAGGGCACGTCGAAGAGCAGGTGCGCCTCGATGACCTCGAGGCCCTTGTTGACGAGCGTCGACGAGTTGGTGGTGACCACGAGGCCCATGTCCCAGGTCGGATGCGCGAGCGCCTCCGCCGGGGTGACGTCGCGGAGGGAGGCGCGGTCGCGCCCGCGGAACGGACCGCCCGACGCGGTCAGCACCAGCCGGCGGACCTCGCGGTGCTCCCCCGCGAGCAGCGCCTGCGCGATCGCCGAGTGCTCGGAGTCGACGGGCACGATCTGGCCGGGAGCGGCGAGCGAGGTGACCAGCTCGCCGCCGACGATCAGCGACTCCTTGTTCGCGAGGGCGAGGGTGCGGCCCTCCTCGAGCGCCGCGAGCGTCGGGCCGAGGCCGACCGAGCCGGTGATGCCGTTCAGGACGACGTCCGCGTCGACCGAGCGGATCAGCTGCTCGGCCTCCGCGGCGCCGAAGGCGGTGTGCTCGACGCCGAAGTCGCGCGCCTGCCGGGCGACGACCTCTCGGTTGGATCCGGCGCCCAGGCCGACCACCTCGAAGCGGTCGCGGTTCGCGCCGATGACGTCGAGGGCCTGCGTGCCGATGGACCCGGTCGAGCCGAGGATGATGACCCTGCGCATCCGCCCATCCTGGCACGGCGGCCCTCGGCCCTCCCGGGTGCGGAGCCCCTCCGGGTCAGCTCACCGCGAGGATGTCGACCACGAAGACGAGGGTGTCCGTGCCGCTGATGCCCGCGTTCGCGTTGCCCGCCTCGCCGTAGCCCTTGTCCGGCGGGATGACCACGAGCACCTGCGAGCCGACGGTCTGGCCGACCACCGCCTCCTTGAAGCCCTCGATCACGTCGCCCGTGCCGAAGGACGCGGGCGTGCCCTTGCCCCAGCTCTGGTCGAAGACCTCGCCGGTGCCCCAGACCACGCCCTGGTACTGGACGATCAGCGAGTCGCCGTCGGCCACGGTCTGCCCGTCGCCCTTCTTGAGCACCTCGAGCTGCAGCTCGGCCGGCGGGTCGGTCGCGGGGATCGTCACCGTCGGGGCGCCGTCCTCGGCGAGCGCCACCGTCGGCAGCCCGTCGACCGGGGCCTGCGGCTCGCCGGTCGCGGCCGAGGGGACGATGCCCTCGACGTCGATGACCATCACGATGGAGTCGTTCGCGGCGATCCCGAGGTCGGTGCTGCCGGCGTCGCCGAACGCGTCGGCGGGCGGGACGACCGCGACGACGCGCGATCCCACGGTGGCGCAGTTGACCGCCTTCACCAGGCCGGCCAGGTACTGCTCGGTGTCGACCTCGAAGGCCGCGCGGCCCCCGGAGGCGTAGCTGCTCGCCGAGAACTCCGCTCCGCTCGTGCCGTTGTACAGGGTGTAGTCGACGAGGACGGTGTCGCCCTCGGCGACCGTCTCGCCGGTGCCGTCGATGACGGTGGTGCCCTCGGTCGCGTCGACGCTCATCGGGGTGGGGAAGACGGTGACCGGCTTGGTCCCGAAGTCGCCCGCCGCGTCCACCGCCGCGGACGCGTCTCCGGAGGAGATGCAGGAGAGCGGAGTCGGGCTCGCACTCGGGGTCGCCTCGGGGGTGCCGGGGGTGCCCGGCGTGCAGGCCGCGAGGCCGAGGGAGGCGCCGAGGACGGCGAGGATCGCGAGGGTTCTGCGCACGGGTGCACCTTTCCTGCCCGGCAGGGAGCGGGACGACGTCGGGGGGATCGGTCCATCCTGCGGGCTGCGCCTCTGCCCCGGCTGAACGATCCCTCCACGGCGCCCACCCGGTCGCGCCGCCCCGGAGCGTCCCCGGCCCCCTCCCCGGGAGCCGCGCCTAGCATGGAGGAATGCGTGAATTCTCGGTCCCCCAGTCCCGCGCGCTCGTCACCGAGCTCCCCGGCCCCCGCTCGATCGCGCTGCAGGAGCGCCGCGTCGCCAGCGTCTCCCGCGGCGCCGGAACCCTCGCCAACATCTACATGGATCACGCCTCGGGCGCCGTCCTGGTCGACGTCGACGGCAACCGCCTGATCGACCTCGGCTGCGGCATCGGCGTCACCACCATCGGCCACGCGCACCCCGCGGTCGCGGCCGCCGCCGCCGCGCAGGCGGAGAAGCTGACCCACACCCTCTTCACCGTGACCCCGTACGAGAACTACGTGCGGGTCGCCGAGAAGCTCGCCGAGATCACCCCCGGCGACTTCGAGAAGCACTCGATCCTCGTCAACTCCGGCGCCGAGGCGGTCGAGAACGCGGTCAAGATCGCGCGCAAGCACACCGGCCGCCGCGCGATCGCCTCGCTCGACCACGCCTTCCACGGCCGCACCAACCTCACGATGGCGATGACCTACCGCCCCTGGCCCGAGCGCGCCGGCATGGGCCCGTTCCCCGGTGAGATCTACAGCCTCCCGATGAGCTACCCCTTCCGCGACCCCGAGGGCATGACGGGCGAGGAGGCGGCCGAGCGCTCGATCGACTACATCCGCACCCACATCGGCGCCGAGGAGCTGGCGGCGCTGTTCGTCGAGCCGATCCAGGGCGACGGCGGCATCATCATCCCGGCGGCCGGCTACTTCGAGCGGCTGTCGGAGTTCTGCACCGAGAACGGCATCGTCTTCGTCGCCGACGAGATCCAGGCCGGCATCGCCCGGACCGGCGCCTGGTACTCGATCGAGCACTTCGGCGTCGTCCCGGACCTCATCACCTCGGCCAAGGGCATCGCCGGCGGCTTCCCGCTCGCCGCGGTCACCGGGCGCGCGGAGATCATGGACGCCGTGCAGCCCGGCGGCATCGGCGGCACCTTCGGCGGAAACCCCGTCTCGACCGCCGCCGCGCTCGCCACCTTCGAGGCCATCGAGTCCGAGGGGCTCATCGCCGAGGCGCAGCGCGTCGAGCGCGCCCTGCAGGCCCGCATCGGCGACTGGGCCGAGCGCTTCGCCGTCGTCGGCGAGGTCCGCGGCAAGGGCGCGATGTTCGGCGTCGAGCTCGTGCACCCCGGCACGAAGAAGCAGAACCCGGAGGCGCTCTCCGCCGTCCTCAAGCACGTCACGACGAACGGCGTCATCGCCCTGGACGCCGGCAGCTGGGACAGCGTCCTGCGCATCATGCCGAGCGTGGTCATCAGCGAGGAGCTGATCGACGACGCGGCCGGTGTCATCGAGGAGGCGCTCGCCACCTTCGGCTGAGTCACTCCCTCTGCGTCGACCTGCGGGCCGCTCCTCGTCACGAGGGGCGGCCCGCGGTCGTCCGCCCCGGCCCGCGAGAAGGGCCCCGGCGGAGCGGTCGGCGGAGCATGACCCGAGCGGCATGCACCCGCCGGTAGCGTCGGGCGAATGCCGACCGACGACGCTCCCGCACCGCCGACACCCCCGGGGATCGGCGTCTCCGCGCGCGTGGCCCGCTTCACGATGAGCCGCCTCGGCCGGATGATCTACCGCCCGATCGTCGAGGGCCGCGACAACGTCCCGCGCACCGGCCGGGTCATCCTCGCCAGCAACCACCTGTCGTTCATCGACTCCCCCGTCCTGACCCTGCTGGCGCCGCGGCCGGTGCAGTTCCTCGCGAAGGCCGACTACTTCACCGGCACCGGAGCACGCGGCGCCGCGTCGCGCTCGTTCTTCACGGCGGTCGGAGCGGTGCCCGTCGAGCGCGGCGCCGGCCAGGCCGCGCAGGAGGCCCTCGACCTCGGCCGCGCGATCCTCGAGCGCGACGAGGCGTTCGCCGTCTACCCCGAGGGCACGCGCTCGCGCGACGGCCGCCTCTACCGCGGGCGCACCGGAGTGGCGTGGCTCGCCCTCACCACCGGCGCACCGGTCGTGCCGGTCGGGCTGGTCGGCACCCAGGAGCTGCAGCCCGTCGGCTCGAGGATCCCCCGCCTGCACCGGATCACGGTGCGCTTCGGCGATCCGCTCGACCTCTCCCGGCACGGCTCGGCCGACTCGGGTCGCGCGCGCCGGCACGCGACCGACGAGGTGATGACCGCGATCCACGCGCTCTCGGGCCAGGAGGCCGCGGGCGTCTACAACGAGTCGCCGCCGGTCACCGCGGTCGAGAAGATCCGACGGGCGCTGCCGCACGAGCGGCGCTGACCGCTCCGGTCGCCGCTGCCCGAGCCCGCCCGGATCAGTGCGCGTCGGCCGCCGAGGTCTGCGGCTCGTGTCCCACGGGGAAGCTCACCGAGTTCGCGATGAAGCACAGCCGCGAGGCCTCGCCGTGCAGCGACTGCGCGAGCTCGACCATCGACTCGTGCGCGACGCGGACCCGAGGCCGGAGGGTCACGGAGACGAAGCGCCCGCCCTCGCCCTCCTGCACCATCCGCCCGGCGGCGTCGTCGACGTACTCGGTCACGACGACGCCGTTCTTGACCGCGACGTGCAGGAACGAGAGCAGGTGGCACTGCGCGAGGGCGGCGAGCAGCAGCTGCTCGGGGTTCCAGCGGTCCGGGTCGCCGCGGAAGGGCTTGTCGGCCGAGGCGAGGATCGGCGGCGGGCCCTCGGCGACGAGGACGTTCTGGCGCCCGTAGTCCCGGTAGCCGCTGGTGCCGGTGCCGCGATTGCCCTCCCAGACGACGGATACGGCGTAATCGTGCTCCGCTTTCATCGGAATCCTCCTTCTGGGCCGTGGTTCAGGCCGGTCTCGGCGGTCTGGACCCCTGCTGCTCCGAGGCCCGCGGGTACACTCGGGGGACCATGACAGACACGCTCGCTCCCCAGGTTCCCACGTCGGCCGTCCCCCAGGAGCGTCGCGTCGCGACCGAGATCCCGGGGCCGCGATCGAGGGCTCTGCACGAGCGCCGCCTCGCCGTCGTCCCCACCGGAGTCGGCACCGCGCTCCCCGTCTACATCGACCGCGCGCACGGCGCGATCCTCGTCGACGTCGACGGCAACCAGTTCATCGACCTGGGCGCCGGCATCGGCGTGACGACGATCGGCCACACCGACGACGCGGTCGTCGCCGCCGCCACCGCGCAGCTCGGCCGCCTCACCCACACGCTCTTCACCGTCACGCCCTACGAGCCGTACATCCGCGTCGCGGAGCTGCTCGGCGAGCACACCCCCGGCGACCACGCGAAGAAGACCGTGCTGGTCAACTCCGGCGCCGAGGCCGTTGAGAACGCGGTCAAGATCGCCCGCAAGCACACCGGCCGCCCCGGCGTCGCAGTGCTGGACCACGCCTACCACGGCCGCACGAACCTGACGATGGCGATGAACTTCAAGGCGCTCCCCTACGGACTCGGCTTCGGCCCGTTCGCGAGCGACGTCCACCGCGCGCCGAGCTCCTACCCGTACCACGACGGCCTCTCGGGCGCCGAAGCGGCCGAGCAGACGATCTCGTACCTCGAGAAGACGGTGGGTGCCTCCGCGCTGGCCTGCCTCGTCGTCGAGCCCGTCCAGGGCGAGGGCGGCTTCATGGTCCCGGCGCAGGGCTTCCTGCCGGCCCTGCAGGAGTGGTGCACCGCGAACGGCATCGTCTTCGTCGCGGACGAGATCCAGTCGGGCATGGCCCGCACCGGCGCCTGGTTCGCCAGCGAGCACTTCGGCCTCGTCCCGGACCTGGTTCTCTCGGCCAAGGGCATCGCGGGCGGCCTGCCGCTCGCCGGCGTCACCGGCCGGGCCGAGATCATGGACTCCGCGCAGGCCGGCGGCCTCGGCGGCACCTTCGGCGGCAACCCCGTCGCGGCGGCCGCAGCCGTCGCGGTCTTCGAGCGGATCGAGCAGGACGGCCTCCTCGCCGAGGCCGACCGGATCGGCGCCCGCCTCGGTGCCGCGCTGCACGCCCTGCAGGAGCGCTACGACATCATCGGCGACGTGCGCGGCATCGGCGCGATGATGGCGATCGAGCTCGTCGAGCCCGGGACCGCGCAGACGACCAAGCGACCGAACACCGCGGCGGTCGCCGCGATCATCGACTACGCCGCCAAGCACGGCGTGCTCGTGCTCAGCGCCGGCACCTACGGCAACGTGGTGCGCTTCCTCCCCAGCCTCGCCCTCACGGACGAGCTGCTGGACGAGGCCGTGGCCGTGCTCGGCGAGGCGTTCGCGACCCTCTGAGCACCGCCCGCTCCGTCGACGGCCCGGCCCCTCCGCCCAGGAGGCGCCGGGCCGTCGGGCAAGATGGGGGGATGTCCGCAGGTACCTTCACCCTCGCCGAGTCCGTCGAACTGGCGGTGGTCGAGCGCTCCGGCTTCGTCGAGTCGCGCCACGCCGGATCGGCCGTGCTCCTCGACTCCGACGGCCGCGTCGCCCGCACCCTGGGCACCCCGACGGCGCCGGTCCTCCCCCGCTCCTGCCTGAAGCCCTTCCAGGCCCTCGCCGTGATGACCGCCGGCGTCGAGCTGAGCGGGGCGGAGGCGGTGATCGCGACCGCGAGCCACGCCGGCATCCCGCAGCACGTCGCCCTGGTGCAGAACCTGCTCTTCCGCGCGGGCCTCGACCACACCGCCCTGCAGTGCCCGGCCGACTGGCCGAGCGACTCGGCCTCGCGCACCAAGCTGCTGCGCGCCGGCGCGAGCGCGGACCCGCTGTACATGAACTGCTCCGGCAAGCACGCGGCGATGCTGCTCGCCTGCGTGCAGAACGGCTGGAGCACCGACGACTACCTCGAGCGCTCGCACCCGCTGCAGCAGCACATCGTGGACACGATCGAGCGCCTGACCGGCGAGCGGATCGCCGGCTCGGCCGTCGACGGCTGCGGCGCACCGGTGCACGCACTGCCGCTGACCGCGCTGGCGAAGGGGATCTCGCGGATCGTCTCCTCCTCCCCCGCCTCGCCGTTCGGGCTCTACCGGCAGGCGGGCGTGCTCACCGAGGCGATCCTCGAGAACGCATGGGCGCTGGACGGGCCGGGTCGCGACAACACCGTCGTGATCGAGCGGCTCGGCCTGGTCGCGAAGCTCGGCGCGGAGGGAGTGCTCGTGATGGCCTCGCCCGACGGAACGACGGTCGCGCTGAAGATCCTCGACGGCAGCCTGCGCGCCGCCACGGTGGTCGCGCTCAAGCTGCTGGTGGAGGCGGGCACCGTGGACCGCACGGCGGCGAACGAGGTGCTGGTGCGGCTCAACCCGGTGGTCACCGGCGGCGGCAAGCCGGTCGGCGCGGTCCGCGCCTCCTACGTCTGAGGCGCCGGGGCGCCGCCGGAGCGGCCGGTCGCGCCGCTACTGCGTGCGCGCCAGCCGCTTCGCCCGGGCCGCCGCCGACACCTGCGTGACGACGACGATGAGGATCGCCAGCACGAACACCGCCGAGGCGATCACGTTCGCCTCGGCGGGGATGCCGCGGGCCGCCGCGATGTAGATGTACTTCGGGAACGTGGTGACGGACCCGGAGTTGAAGTTCGTGATGATGAAGTCGTCGAAGCTCAGCGCGAACGAGAGCAATGCCGCCGCGAGGATGCCGGGCAGCAGCAGCGGGAAGGTGATCCGCCAGAAGACCTGGGCCGGTGAGGCGTAGAGGTCGCGCCCCGCCTCCTCGAGTCGCGGGTCGAGGCTCGCGACGCGCGCCTTCACCGTCACCACGACGAAGCTGATGCAGAACATCGTGTGCGCCAGGATGATCGTGACGAGGCCCTTCTCGGTGCCGAGCGCGAGGAACTGGGCGGCGAGTCCGGCGCCGAGCACCACCTCTGGGGTGGCCATCGGCAGGAACAGCAGCAGGCTGATCGCCGAGCGGAACCGGAAGCGGAACCGCACGAGTGCGATGGCGATCATCGTCCCGAGTGCGGTGGCCAGCACCGTCGCGACGACGCCGACCAGCAGGCTGTTGCCGAACGCCGTCATCACCTCCTCGCTCGTCCAGGCCGAGACCCACTTGTCGAAGGTGAAGCCCCGCCAGGCGAGGTTGCTCTTGCCCGAGTCGTTGAACGAGTAGACGAAGGTGTAGCCGATGGGGATCAGCAGGAAGATCAGGGCGAGGGTGGTGTAGATCCCGAGCCCGAGGCCCTTGAAGCGGCGGGGGCCTCGCACCGGCGCGGGAGCGGGTGCTCCCAGCGCCTCCTGGGCGCTCGCGACGGGGCGGTCGGCGGTGGCGGTCACAGGAGGTCCTCCGTTCCACTGCGCTTCACGTAGAAGCCGACGATGACCAGGATCACGGCCATCAGGACGATCGACAGCGCGGCGGCGGCCGGGTAGTTCTCGAGGGTCAGGAAGTTCGCCTCGATCGCGTTGCCCACCATCGAGGTCTGCGACGAGCCGAGGAAGTCCCGGCTCGCATTGATGTAGTCGCCCGCGGCCGGGATGAAGGTGAGCAGCGTGCCCGAGACGATGCCGGGCATCGAGAGCGGCACCGTGACCTTCCAGAACACCGAGGCGGGGTGCGCGTAGAGGTCGGAGCCGGCCTCGAGCAGCCGGGTGTCCAGCCGCTCCAGCGTCGTGTACAGCGGCAGGGTCATGAAGGGGATGAAGTTGTAGGTGATGCCGAAGACGACGGCGATCGGAGTCCCCGTGAGGTGGCCGTCGGAGGGCAGGATCGCGACGGTCTTGAGGGCCTGCACGAGCGGGCTCTCGTCGGCGAGGATCTGCTTCCACGCCAGCGTGCGCAGCAGGAAGCTGATGAAGAACGGCGCGATCACCAGCGTCAGCAGCAGGTTCTGCAGCAGCGGCCACGGCCGCGCCTTCACTCCGATGAAGTAGGCGAGCGGGTAGCTGATGACGAGCGCGAGCACCGTGGCGATCAGCGCGTAGCCGAAGGAGCGGATCGCGTGCGGCCAGTAGTCGGCCATCACGACGAGGTAGTTCTGCCAGGCGAAGCCCGGCGCGTACTCGCCGATGTCCCCGTCCGGCACCTCGACCTGGAACGAGGTCAGCACGAGCGAGATCAGCGGCGTCAGGAAGAAGAGCAGCATGTAGACGATGCCCGGCAGCAGGAGCACCAGGGCGATCGTCGACCGCCGGCGGACCGGCGGATCGAGCGTGTCGGCAGAGCCGGTCGCGAACGCAGCGAAGGCCATGCCTACGCCCCTCCGGAGCGTCCGGCGAGCAGCCCGCGCTTCTGCAGGGCGATCGAGCGGGTGGAGTCGTCGGCGGCGAAGCGGGGCACGGTGCCCGGCTCGTCGGCCAGACCGAAGCCGTGCTCGATGCTCCAGCTGACCCAGACCTGCGCGCCCTCGCCGACGACCGGCCCGAAGACCATGTTCTGGGCGAAGACGACGATCGAGCCGAGCGTCGGGATCTCGATCGTGTACTGCGTGCTGACGCCGCTGAAGGAGACGTCGACGACGCGCCCCGGGCCCAGCACGTTGCGGTCCGGCGAGTCGGCCGGCGCCTCCGTGAGCAGCTGGAGCTTCTCGGGGCGGACGCCGATCGTCATCTCGCCGGACTCGCGAGCCGCACGGGCGGTGGGCACGACGATCCGGGCGTCGCCGGCCGCGATCGTCAGCGCGGTGGCGGTCGAGCCGACGACCTCGCCGGTGAAGAGGTTCGACTGGCCGAGGAAGTTCGCGACGAAGACCGTCCGCGGGAGCTCGTAGAGCGCCTCGGGGGCGCCCATCTGCTCGATCCTGCCCTTGTTCATCACCGCGACCGTGTCGGCCATGGTCATGGCCTCCTCCTGGTCGTGCGTGACGTGCAGGAAGGTGAGGCCGACCTCCTCCTGGATCGACTTCAGCTCGAGCTGCATCTGTCGGCGGAGCTTGAGGTCGAGCGCGCCGAGCGGCTCGTCGAGGAGCAGGAGCGCGGGCCGGTTGACGATGGCCCGGGCGAGGGCGACCCGCTGCTGCTGCCCGCCCGAGAGCTGGGCCGGGCGGCGCTGGGCGAGGTGGTCGAGCTCGACCAGCCGGAGCGCCTCGTGCGCCTTGCCGACCGGGTCGTCGATCCGCCGGCGCTTGAGACCGAAGGCGACGTTCTCGAGGATCGACATGTGCGGGAACAGCGCGTACGACTGGAAGACGGTGTTGACCGGGCGCTGGAACGTCTTGGTAGCCGTGACGTCCTTCCCGCCGATGAGGATCCGGCCGGCGCTGGGCTCCTCGAGGCCCGCGACGAGCCGCAGGGTGGTCGTCTTCCCGCAGCCGGAGGGTCCGAGCAGGGCGAAGAAGGAGCCCGCGGGGATCGTGAGATCCAGCGAGTCGATGGCGGTGAAGCCCGGGTACTGCTTGCTGATCCCGACCAGCTCGAGGTCGGCGCCGCGCTCGGCGAAGGTTCCCATCGCCATCAGATGCCCAGCAGCACTTTCTGGAACTCGGCCTGGTAGTCCTTCTCCTCGTCCGCGGTGAGCGTCCGGAAGATGTGGGACTGCGCGAGCGTGTCCTCGTCGGGGAAGATCAGCTGGTTCTCGGCCAGCTCCGGGTCGATGCTCTCCATGGCGTCCTTCGCTCCGTCGACGGGGGTGATGTAGTTGACCCAGGCGGCCACCTCGGCGGCGACCTCCGGCTCGTAGTAGTAGTTCATCAGCGCTTCCGCGTTGGCCTTGCGCTGGGAGCCCATCGGCACGACGAAGGTGTCGTTCCACAGGGTGCCGCCGGAGTCGGGGAGCGCGAACTCCCATTTGTCGCCGGCCTCGGTGTTGATCAGCGTGATGTCGCCCGACCAGCAGATCGCCGCGAGGGTGTCCTCGTTCTGCAGGTCGTTGAGGTACGCGTTGCCCTTGATGTTGCGGATCTGGCCCTCGTCGACCTGCTTCCGGAAGACGTCGATCGCGTTCATGAACTCGTCGTCCCCCCAGGAGCCGGCGATGTCGGTGCCCTGGGCGAGCATGATCAGTCCGATGGTGTCGCGCATCTCGCTGAGCACGCCGACCCGGCCGCGCAGTGCCGGGTCCCAGAGGTCCTCCACGCTCGCGAGTCCGTTCGGCAGCTTCTCCTTGTTCCAGCAGATCCCGGCGAAGCCGGCCTGGAACGGGAGGGAACGGTGGCGGCCCGGATCGAAGTCGGGGTTCGCGAGCGAGGGGGTGAGGTTCGCGATGTTCGGGATGTTCGCGTGATCGAGCTCCTGGATGTAGCCGCGCCGGGCCAGCCGCGAGACCATCCACTCGGTCAGGCAGACGGTGTCGGCGCCGATGTACTGGCCGAGCGCGAGCTGGTCCTTGACCTTGCCGTAGTAGGAGTTGTTGTCGTCGACCGCGACGTTGTAGGTGACGGAGATGCCGGACTGCTCCTCGAACGCCGTCAGCGTCGGGTAGCCGCCGTCGTCGTCCTCGTCGAGGTAGGCCGGCCAGTTGTCCCAGACCAGTCTCGGATCGGAGGCGGACTCGTCGACCGCGGCGGTGGGGGCGGCGCGCGAGACCGGGGCGCAGCCGGCGAGCGCCAGCGCGCCGACGCCGAGCCCGAGACCGCCGAGGACTGCGCGCCGCGAGAGCATCGCGCGCCGCTCCCGCTCGCGGGATCGTGCGACGGCGATGGCCTCGCGGAGGACGGGGTCCCTCGGGAGAGGACGGGTCATGGCTGCGGCTCCTGACTGCGTCGGTGCTCGGGCCCACCGGCGTGAACGTGGGGAAATACTGGCACAGTGCTCGGACGTCTGTCGATGACGGACGGAGGAGATCGGTGATCTGGAAACATGATTGTCACGAAATCCGCGCTCCGAGGGCTCTCCGACCACGGATTCCTCCTGTTCGGAGCCGATGGTCAGGACACCGGGGCGTCCGGCCAGCGCGCACGACGAAGACAGTCGTCCATCAGGAGCAGCACCCTGTCGCCCGCGCAGAGAGGTGCCGGCGGGAGCGGGCCCAGCACGACCCGCGCCTCGGCCGGGGGGAGGTCGAGCACGACGGGCGCACCTGCGCGGAGGCGGGCGAGGAGCGCCCTCGCCACGGACCACTCCGCGACCGACCCGAGGATCGCCGCCCCGGCCGGAGGCAGCCCGTCCGCCACCACCGGGACCGGGAGCGCGGGGACACCGGCCGCGGTGAGCCTCGCCCGCAACGCTCCCGCGCGGTTCGTCAGGACGGCGGTGGGCTCCTCGCCCGTCGGCACGACCGGCACGGCCGCCGGACGCCTGCCCGACGGCGACGGCGGCGGCGCGAAGACCTGGATCCGCTCCCCGCGCCACCAGCCGCCGCCCGGGGGCAGGTCGCCGCGGTACGGCTCGCCGTGCAGCGCGAGCAGCTGGTGCTCCTGCCGGTGTGCGGCGCGCAGCAGCAGGACGTCGTCGAAGGAGTCCCGGAGACCGGCGAGACCGTCGGTCGCCCGGCGGGCGGTGGCGACGATCGGCTCCCCGCCGGAGCGGAGCGCCGTCTGCAGGGCGTCGAGGAGTCGCCGGCGCTCGTCCTCGGTGCAGCGTCGCAGCAGCAGATCCAGGTCGTCGAGCAGGAGCGGACCGGACGGCCCCTCCTCGGCGACGATCGCGTCCCAGGCCCCCTCGGCGTCGAGCGGGCCGACCGTGCGAGCGCCGCCGAGCTGCGCGGCGACCGTGCGGAGCGCGCCGCTGCGACCGGAGCCCGCTGCTCCGAGGACGAGGAGGGAGCGGTGATCGAGGTGGACGACGTCCTGGCGCTGCTCGGCCGGGCGGTCGACGACGCCGAGCGCGATCCGGCCCGTCCGCCGGTGCTCCGGCAGGAGGATCCGGTCGGGGAGCGGGTCGAGCCAGGGCCGGTGCGCCGGGGCCGACCCGGCGCCGCTCCGCCTCGCCCTGGCGATGTCGTCCTCCTGCGCGAGGGCCGCCTGGATCAGCTGGCCGCGTCCACCGATCGACACCACGCACCGACCCGCCGCGCGGTGCGGGATCCGCGCGGCGGCGTCCGAGCCGATCAGTGCTCGCGAGTCGGCGGCGTCGTGCACCCGGAGCGCGATCCGGAGACCGCAGTTCGCCGCGACCGCGTCGCGGACGACGCCGACCGGCCGCTGGGTGCAGAGCACGAGGTGGACGCCGAGCGAGCGCCCGCGCGCGGCGATGTCGGCGAAGGTGCGGTGCAGCTCCGGTGCGCGCTCCAGCACGACCGCGCACTCGTCGACGACGACGACCAGCCGCGGGAGCACACCGGGTGCCAGCCGGGCGATGTCCGGGACGCCGCGCTCGGCGAGGACCACCTCGCGACGGCGCAGCTCGGCGGCGATGCTGGTGAAGGCGCGGAGAGCCCCCTCGGCGTCGAGATCGGTGACCACCCCGGTCACGTGCGGGAGGGGCCGGAGCGCGCTGAACCCCGCGCCGCCCTTGAAGTCCGCGAGCAGGAACGTCACGGCGGTCGGCGGGTGCCGGATCGCCAGCCCCACGACCCAGGCGATCAGGAGCTCGCTCTTGCCGCTCCCCGTCGTCCCGCCGACGACGGCGTGCGGTCCGTCGCGGACCAGATCGATCTCGATCGGGCCGCTCGGCGTCCGCCCCAGCAGCACCGGGAGGCCGGTGCCGTCCTCGGGTCCGTCCCGGCCACCGAGGTCGGAGAGCAGCACGGTCCCCGGGAGCTCCGCCGGTCCTGCGCCGCGGGCGGCGGCGAGCGACTCGGCGTAGCCGCGCGCCTGCTCCGCAGCCACGAAGTCGACGACCAGCGGCTCCGTGGTGCCGGGCCCTCTCCGGCCGACGACGCTCGCGACGCCGGCTCCGCCGAGCTGCACGATGCAGCGGCACCGCTTCGGCAGCTCGGCCGCCGTGCCGGCGAGGGCGAGGACGGCGTCCGCCTCGGTCGCCGCGTCCTCCTCCAGGACGGCGAGGGTGAGCGGCGCGCCGACCGACCGCGTGTGCGGGAGAGCGCGGAGGCAGCGCCAGCCGGTTCCGGCCGGCAGTTCGATGCGGAGGGCTTCCGGCGCGACGAGCTCCGCGATCTGCACCAGGAGCCCCCGCACCAGCGCGCGGGTGAGGACGGCGGGGCCGACGACGCCGATCCCCGAGGACATCGCTGCCAGCAGCACCTCCCGGTCCTCCCACGCGCCCTCCCCTGTTCCCCTCGCCCGACCGAGCACGACCTCGAGTCCCTCCGCCGGCCGGCGCCAGCGGGCGTCCGCCGGGACGCGCTGCTCGAGGACCTCGAGCGGGAGCGGCGACGCGCGGCGGAGGGCGGCGAGCTCCTCCGCCCGCGCCTTGGCCGTCGCGACGGTGTGCTCCGCGAGCTCCCGGGAGTAGCGCTCCGCCTCCCGCCGCGCGGTGCGGCGACGGAGACGGGCCGCGTCGAGGAAGGAGGCGAGCGCGACCACGGGCCCGAGAGCGGCGAGGGCCAGCGTGTACGGCGACGAGGTCAGCGCGTACAGCACGAGGGACGACACCACCGGGGTCAGCGCCGCGATCCACGGGAACGGCGGCCGCGGCGGCGTGCTCGGCGGAGTGGGCGGCAGGAGCCGTGCCCGGGGGTGCTGGATCGTCATCCGACCAGCGAAGCGGACGCCGGCCGCGCGCGGTGGGTCAGCGGGTGATCGGTGGACGGTTCGAGGCTGTGGAGGAGCCGTCGACCCGTTCCACCGCCATCTCGACCGCGGACAGCAGGAGCCTGCTGCCGATCTTCGCGCGGTAGCGGCGGCCCGCCTCGAGCGGGAGCGGGGCCTGCGTCGGGGCGACCAGCACGGTGCCGTTGGCCGACCAGCGATCGCTGACCCACAGGCCGCCCTCGTCGAAGCCGAACTCGAGGTGCGTCTTCGACAGCGAGCGCGTCGGATCGGGGACCGCGAGGATGTGCCGGAAGGTCTCGCCCGCATCCGGCAGCGGCTGACGGCCGATGAGACCGCTGCCGGTGACGATGGCGTGCTGCCCGGAGGCGAAGATCAGCTTCACGAGCCCCTGACTCGGCGGCGCCATGGGCGCCCCGGGAGCGGGCCGCCGGTGCCGGCCCGGTGCGAGACCGGGGAGCCAGGCACGGCGCGAGGGGTCGAGGACGGTGGTGTCGCCGGTCGACGCGGGGCGGGAGGCGCCGGGAGTCGCGTGCGAGGCCACCGAGGTGCCGCACTCTCCGCAGAGGATCGCCCCGGGATCGAGGGTGGAGCCACACGTGCTGCAGATCACCGAGACCACCCCTCCTCGACCCATGCTACCCGGGGCTCCGGCGGGCCTCCCGGGTCCGCGATCAGTCGCTCTCGCCGGTGACGGCGAGCACGTCGACGACGATCACCGTCACGTTGTCGCGTCCGCCGTTGCCGAGCGCCGCCTCGACCAGTCCGTCGGCGGCGTCCTGGGCCGTCTCCGCGGTGGAGAGCACGTGCTCGAGGCCCGCGTCCGTGAGCTCCTTGGTGAGCCCGTCCGAGCAGATCAGCAGCCGCGACGGGGCGATGACGGGAACCAGGCGGTAGTCGGGGACGGGCGGCTCGTGGAAGCCGACCGCCCTGGTGATCACGTTGCTGTGGGGGTGCACGTCGGCCTCGTCCCGGGTGATCAGGCCGGCATCGACGAGCTCCTGGACGATCGAGTGGTCGACCGTCAGCTGGACCAGGGCGCCCTGGACGCAGAGGTAGACGCGCGAGTCGCCGATGTTGAAGACGGACCAGTAGGGCTCGCCGCCCACGGCGGTCAGTGCCGCTCCGGTGACGGTGGTCCCTGTTCCGCCGTCGGCGGTGCGCGACTGGCGGGCGATGTAGTCCACGGCCTCACGGAGTGCGCGGTCGATCTCCTCCGCTCCCACGGTGCTGCCGGTCGCGGCGAGGGAGAGCCGGGACACGACGGCGTCGCTCGCCACCTCTCCGGCTGCATGACCGCCCATCCCGTCGGCGACGGCGAAGAGCGGTGTCTTCGCGAGGTAGCTGTCCTCGTTGGCGCTGCGCACCAGGCCGACCTCGGTGCGCGCCGCCCAGCCGAGGGTGACCTCCGCGGAGGGCGTGCTCGAGGACCAGGCCGAGACGGGGACGGTCACCGACGCTCGGCTGCGGCCGATCTGCGTCATCGCGTCTCCTCGCCTCCGCCGGCTCCGCGCATGCGGGCCGATCCCTCCGATGCTAGCGGCTGTGCGAGCACTGGAGACGCCCGCTCGGCGGCGCTCCGCAGCGCCCCCGCGGAGGATCGGACCGACCGTCCTCCGCGTGGGCGAGAGCGCTTCCGCGACAGTGGATTCCGTCATCCGGGACGCCTCGCCGATGCGGATTCACTTGCCGGGCCCCGCCGAGGCTGCCAGGATCATCGCATGAGCCCCTCCCGCCCTCCTGCGCCGCGCCCGCTCCAGCTCGACGACGTGTCCAAGGCGATCATCGAGCAGCTGCAGGCCGACGGCCGGCGCTCCTACGCCGAGATCGGCAAGGCGGTCGGGCTCAGCGAGGCGGCCGTCCGCCAGCGGGTGCAGAAGCTGACCGAGTCGGGCGTGATGCAGATCGTCGCCGTGACCGACCCGATGCAGCTCGGCTTCTACCGGCAGGCGATGATCGGGGTCCGCGTCACCGGGGACACCAGGGTGGTCGCGGACAGCCTCGCGGCGATCCCCGCCGTGGACTACGTGGTGCTGACGGCCGGCACCTTCGACATCCTCGCCGAGGTCGTCTGCGAGAACGACGACGACCTGATCGCCCTGCTCAACCAGGAGATCCGGTCGCTCCCGGGGGTGCTCTCGACCGAGACCTTCGTCTATCTGAAACTCCACAAGCAGTTCTACAACTGGGGAACGCGGTAACCGATGACCACAGAGACAGCATTCTCGAGCCAGGGCCTCGCGTCGGGCGATCCGGTGAAGGGCGAGGACGCCCCGGCCGGCTTCGACGACGCCGCGCTGCAGAAGAAGGCCAAGGACCACCTCTGGATGCACTTCACCCGGCAGTCGGTGATGGACTCCGGCGCGGGGGTCCCCATCATCACCCGGGGTGAGGGCCATCACATCTGGGACAGCACGGGCCGGAAGTACTTCGACGGGCTCTCCGGGCTCTTCGTCGTCAACGCGGGCCACGGCCGGCGTCGGCTCGCGGAGGCCGCGGCCAAGCAGGCGGCCGAGCTCTCGTTCTTCCCGCTCTGGTCGTACGCGACGCCCTCGGCGATCGAGCTCGCCGATCGCCTCGCGGATCACGCACCGGGCGACCTCAACCGCGTGTTCTTCTCGACCGGTGGCGGTGAGGCCGTCGAGACGGCCTTCAAGCTGGCGAAGCACTTCTGGAAGCTCCAGGGCAAGCCGGGCAAGCACAAGGTGATCTCGCGCTCGGTCGCCTACCACGGCACCCCGCAGGGCGCCCTGGCGATCACCGGCATCCCGGCGATGAAGGCGATGTTCGAGCCGATCGTGCCCGGCGGTTTCCGCGTGCCGAACACCAACTTCTACCGCGCGCCCCAGCACGGCGACGACCTGGAGGCCTTCGGCGTCTGGGCCGCGGACCGCATCGAGGAGATGATCGAGTTCGAGGGCCCCGAGACGGTCGCCGCCGTCTTCCTCGAGCCGGTGCAGAACTCCGGTGGCTGCTTCCCCCCGCCGCCCGGCTACTTCCAGCGGGTGCGCGAGATCTGCGACCGGCACGACGTGCTCCTCGTCTCGGACGAGGTGATCTGCGCCTTCGGGCGGATCGGCCACATGTTCGCCTGCGACGAGTACGGCTACGTGCCGGACATGATCACCTGCGCGAAGGGCATGACCAGCGGCTACTCCCCCATCGGCGCCACCATCGTCAGCGACCGCATCTACGAGCCCTTCCGGCACGGCGAGGTCTCCTTCCCGCACGGCTACACCTTCGGCGGGCACCCCGTCTCGGCCGCGGTCGCGCTGGAGAACCTCGACATCTTCGAGGAGGAGAAGCTCAACGAGAACGTGCGGGAGAACTCGCCGCTCTTCCGCTCCACGCTCGAGAAGCTGCTCGACCTGCCGATCGTCGGCGACGTCCGCGGCGCGGGCTACTTCTTCGGGATCGAGCTGGTCAAGGACAAGACGACCAAGGAGACCTTCAACGCGGAGGAGTCGGAGCGCCTGCTCCGCGGCTTCCTCTCGAAGGCGCTGTTCGACGCCGGCCTGTACTGCCGGGCGGACGACCGCGGCGACCCCGTCGTGCAGCTCGCACCGCCGCTCACCATCGGACCGAAGGAGTTCGACGAGATCGAGCAGATCCTGCGCTCCGTGCTGACGGAGGCCTGGGCGCGACTCTGACGTGCTCGTGCGCGCCGCCGGAGGAACTGGCGGCGCTCACGAGCACGCCGGACGCGCCTCACGCGGCACGGCGCCCCTCGGCGACCCACGGGCACGGCTCGCCGCCCTCGAGAGCGGCTGCGAGGATCCGCGAGTCGTGATCGTGCGGGTCGAGGCGGACCGCCTCCCGCGCGAGGAGCGCCGCTGAGCGGATCGACCCCGACGACCAGTGGAGCGTGGCGAGCAGGACCAGCAGCGGTCCCCGCTCGGTCGCCGGCGCCGCCGCGGCCGCGTGCGCGACGAGCCCGATGACGGACGACGCAGCGGCGCGGTCGGGAGAGGCGACGAGTCGGATCACCCGCTCCCGCCCTTCCCGCCGTTGCGCACCGACGATGAGCGCGGCGAGCGCGCGGGTCCGCGGCTGCCAGGGACGACCCGCGGCTGCGCGCAGCAGAAGGGACTCGACGTCGGCCGTCACCGCCTCGGGGAGACGAGCGCGCGGGTGCCGGTCGAGCAGCGCGTCCACCTCCGCCGCGATCGCCAGCGCCTCCCCTCGGTCGGCGGCGGGCAGCAGTTCCGCCGAGGGGGTCTCGCCGGCCCTTCTGAGGACCGTCGTTCCGCTGCCCGGTCGGCGCGGGCGGCGCGGGCCGGCGGGGACGAGCACCTCCACGGCGATTCCGAGCTCCTGCGCTCGACTGCTCAGCGCGCCGATCAGCGCACCGGCGGACGGAACGCGTCGGTCGCAGGAGAACAGCACGATCACCAGGCACTCCACGCGCCCGAAGCGCCCGAGGGCCCCGATCCAGACCCGTGCTGCTCGTGTCGGATCGCCGACAGCGAGGTCGAAGCGGAGGGCGCCGGTGGGCGTGCCGCACCTCAGCGGGACGAGGACGACGCTCTCGTGGGGCGGATGCCCGAGCAGGCGAGGGATCGCCGCGAGCACGGCGTTGTGATCGACGGGGTGGACCGGAGGCGATGCAGTGGATGTCATGCGGCAACGGTGGCGGGCCCGGCGTCGCTGCGGGGCGGGGCCCACGGCGACCGGAAGACAGATCGCCGGAACGCCACCTGTGGAGGACGCAGGCCCACCGCGCCCGGACGTGCGCCCGGTGGGTGGATCTCGATACGCCCGCTCCGCGGGCTACTCGATCAGCAGGGTGGCCCGACGCTCCGCAGTCGGCACATGCATGCTGGTCGAGTAGCCCCGCAGGGGCGTATCGAGACCCGCCCACCGTCAGCACGGCGGGACTGCGAGGCCGGTGGATCTCGACGCGCCCGTTCCGTCCTCCACAGGCCGCCGAGCTGCGGAGCCGTCCACCGATGTCCGATTCCCGCCGGTCACCCGCGTGAGCCGCGGCTACTCTCGTGGCATGAGAACGACTCCCCTGCACGTGCGCCGCACCGTCAGCCCCCTCGGCCGGATCGAGGTCGGCAGCGACGGCGAGTCGATCGTCTCGCTCGCGATCGAGAACGGCGGAACCCTCCCGCACGACCACCTGCCCGACAGCTCGCTCCCCGTCCTCTGCACCGCGGTCGACCAGCTCGATGCGTACTTCGCCGGCGAGCGGCGCACCTTCGACCTGCCGCTGCTGCTCCGTGGAACGCCCTTCCAGCTGGAGATCTGGGGAGCGCTCCAGGGGATCGGCTTCGGCGAGATCACCTCCTACGGTGCCCTCGGGCAGGCGACGGGACGGCTCCGCTCCGGTCGGCCCATCGGCGGCGCCGTCGGCGCGAACCCGATCCCGATCCTCGTCGGCTGCCACCGTGTGCTGGCCGGAGACGGCCGGATCACCGGCTTCAGTGCCGGTGAGGGCGTCGCCACGAAGGCCTGGCTGCTCGATCACGAGGGGATCGCGCACCGATGACGGCCGAGAACGGGCTGATCACCGACGCGGACGGGACCGTCCGCTGCGGCTGGAGCGGCGACGACGTCGAGTACCGCCGCTACCACGACGAGGAGTGGGGCGTCCCCCTGCACGGAGACCGGCCGCTCTTCGAGAAGATCTGCCTCGAGGGCTTCCAGGCGGGGCTCTCCTGGATCACCATCCTCCGCAAGCGGCCACGGTTCCGCGAGGTCTTCCACGGCTTCGATATCGACGTCGTCGCCGCGATGGACGCGGACGACGTGGACCGCCTGATGGACGACGCCGGCATCATCCGCAGCCGCCCCAAGATCCTCGCGACCATCGGCAACGCGC
The DNA here is from genome assembly GCF_022815495.1 of Rathayibacter sp. VKM Ac-2929. NCBI lineage: Bacteria > Bacillati > Actinomycetota > Actinomycetes > Micrococcales > Microbacteriaceae > Rathayibacter > Rathayibacter sp. VKM Ac-2929. The sequence continues at coordinate 461,900 of NZ_JALGRV010000002.1, read as the reverse complement.
AGGCGGCCGTCACCCTGCGCGAGCGCGACGGCGAGGGCGCGATCGACCGCCTGGTCTGGTCGTTCGAGGAGGACGCCCCGCCCGGCCGGATCGTCCGCCCCGCCGACGTCCCGACCTCCACTCCGGCGTCCCTCGCGCTCTCGAAGGCGCTCCGGAAGGCCGGCTTCCGCTTCGTCGGCGCGACGACCATGTACGCCCTGCTGCAGTCGGCCGGCGTCGTCGACGACCACCTCACCGGGTGCTTCCGCGCCCGCTCCTGACGCTCAGGCCGAGCGCACGACGAGATCCAGCTCGCCGCTGCCGGCGTTCGGCGCCAGCTCGAACCCGCGGGACGCCGCCCACTCGATCAGCTCGGCGAGGGCGTCGGTCTCGACGCCGTCCTCCGCGAGCGCGCGGACGAAGAGACCCTTGCCCTGCTTGTTGAAGTGGTTGAGGTTGCGCAGCTGCCCCGTCGCGTCGCGCGACCGCACCCGGACGAAGAAGCGCCCCTCCCCCGGCTGCAGCGGCCCGAGCGCCGCGTAGGACTCGCTGCGCAGGTCGAGGACGAGACCCGGGAGCGCCGACAGCTCGCGCCCCGCCTCGGCAGCCCACCAGCGCTTGAGCGGCATCCCGGGGATACGCGAGTCGTGCGACAGCCGGTAGGCGGGGATGCCGTCGAGGCCCCGGACGGGACCCCAGAGCGCGGACTGCACCACGACGATCCGGCCGAGGACGCCGCGCGCCCCGGCCGAGAGCGACGCCGCCTCGAGCGCGTCGAACAGCACACCGTCGAAGCGGTCCACCGCGGGCATCGCCGGCGCGGTCGGCAGTGCCGCGTTGCGCTCGATCTCGCCGAGCTGCCGGGGACCGAGCTTCAGTGCGCGGGACGCCGCGTCCCGGTCGCCGGCGAGCGCGACCAGCGCGTCGCGCAGGGCGACGCGACGATCGGTCAGCCCCGGGAACGACAGCTCCTCGACCCGGAACTCGGCCGAGCCGCCGTCGCGCTTGGTCTCGGACGGGGGAAGCAGGACGTGCACGGGACTCCTCGGGAGGACGGCGTGCGAGAGCGCACGCGGGGGACGCGGCGAGGGGACGCCGCGCACGACGGAGGGGCCGGGCGATCGCGATGATCACCCGGCCCCTCCGGTCGCCGCTCGAGGCGGCGGGTCGTCAGACCAGCGCGGCCTCGCGGGCCACGACGGTGACGACGTCGTTCTCGACGGACAGGAAGCCGTCGTCCGCCTGCGCGGTGATCCGAGTCCCGTCGGCGGCCGTGACGCGCACCTCACCGGAGGCGAGGATCGCGAGCATCGGCTCGTGACCGACCAGGATGCCGATCTCGCCCTCGACGGTGCGAGCCGAGATCTGCTTCGCGTCGCCCGCCCAGACCTCCGCGTTCGCGGAGACGACGCTGACCTTCAGGAACGCGGCCATGATCAGCCGTTCTCCTTCTGGATCTGGGCCCACTTCTCCTCGACGTCCGTGATCGGGCCGACGTTGAAGAACGCCTGCTCGGCCACGTGGTCGAACTCGCCGCGGGCGATCGCGTCGAACGACTCGATGGTGTCCTTCAGCGGGACGGTCGAGCCCTCCACGCCGGTGAACTTCTTCGCCATGTAGGTGTTCTGCGAGAGGAACTGCTGGATCCGGCGCGCACGCGACACCGTGATCTTGTCCTCCTCGGAGAGCTCGTCGACGCCGAGGATCGCGATGATCTCCTGCAGCTCCTTGTTCTTCTGCAGGATCTGCTTGACGTTCGTGGCCACGCGGTAGTGGTCGGCACCCAGGTAGCGGGGGTCGAGGATTCGCGAGGTCGAGGTCAGCGGGTCGACGGCCGGGTAGAGGCCCTTCGACGCGATCTCACGGGAGAGCTCGGTCGTCGCGTCGAGGTGCGCGAACGTCGTGGCCGGCGCCGGGTCGGTGTAGTCGTCGGCGGGGACGTAGATCGCCTGCAGCGAGGTGATCGAGTGTCCGCGCGTCGAGGTGATGCGCTCCTGGAGCACACCCATCTCGTCGGCGAGGTTCGGCTGGTAGCCCACCGCGGAGGGCATGCGGCCCAGGAGGGTCGACACCTCCGAGCCGGCCTGGGTGAAGCGGAAGATGTTGTCGATGAAGAGCAGCACGTCCTGCTTCTGCACGTCGCGGAAGTACTCCGCCATCGTCAGCGCGGAGAGCGCGACGCGGAGGCGGGTTCCCGGCGGCTCGTCCATCTGGCCGAAGACGAGGGCCGTCTTGTCGAAGACGCCCGCCTCCTCCATCTCGGCGATGAGGTCGTTGCCCTCACGGGTGCGCTCGCCGACACCGGCGAACACGGACACTCCACCGTGGTCCTGCGCGACGCGCTGGATCATCTCCTGGATGAGGACGGTCTTGCCGACGCCCGCTCCGCCGAACAGGCCGATCTTGCCGCCCTGCACGTACGGGGTGAGGAGGTCGATGACCTTGATGCCGGTCTCGAAGAGCTCGGTCTTCGACTCGAGCTGGTCGAACGCCGGGGGCTTGCGGTGGATCGGCCAGCGCTCGGTGATCTCGAACGACTGTCCGTTGATCGTGCCGTCGGCGTCAGCGTTGAGCACCTCGCCGATCACGTTGAAGACCTTGCCCTTGGTCACGTCGCCGACCGGGACCGAGATCGGCAGGCCGGTGTCGTGGACCTCCTGGCCGCGGACGAGTCCGTCGGTCGGGTTGAGCGAGATGGCGCGGACGAGGTCGTCGCCCAGGTGCTGCGCGACCTCGAAGGTCAGCTTGGACGAGACGCCCTCGACCTCGACGTGCGTGTAGAGCGCGTTGTAGACCTCGGGGATCGCGTCGTGGGGGAACTCGATGTCAACGACGGGGCCGGTGACGCGGGCGATACGGCCGACGGCCCCGCCCGGAGTCCCGGTCGCCGCCTCAGGTGCGGTCAGTGTCATTGCTTCTTCCTTCTGTGGTCTCACCGCACCCGGAGGGCGGAGGCTTCGTGTCGGGGAGGTGCGCCGTCTACTTCGAGGACGACAGGGCGTCGGCGCCGCCGACGATCTCGGCGATCTGCTGCGTGATCTCGGTCTGGCGCGCGTTGTTGGCGAGCCGGGTGTAGGTCTTGATGAGGGTGTCGGCGTTGTCGCTCGCCGACTTCATCGCCTTCTGGCGCGCCGCGTGCTCGGACGCCGCCGACTGCAGCATCGCGTTGAAGATGCGGCTTTCGACGTAGACCGGCAGGAGGCGGTCGAGGACCGTCTCGGGGTCGGGCTCGAACTCGTAGAGCGGGTACAGATCGGTGTTCTGATCCTCGGCGCCCTCGACGACCTCGAGCGGCAGGAGCCGGACGACGGTCGGCTGCTGGGTGACCATGCTGACGAAGCGGTTGTACACGAGGTGGATCTCGTCCACTCCGCCCTCTTCGTCATCGAGGTTGTAGGAGTCGACGACCGCGTCGGCGATCTCCTTCGCCGTCTCGAACACCGGCTGGTCGGTGCCGCCCGTCCAGATGCGGACGCTCGGACGCCGGCGGAACGAGAAGTATGCGTTCGCCTTGCGGCCGACCAGGTAGAAGACGACCTCCTTGCCCTCGCTGCGCAGCAGCGAGGCCAGCTCCTCCGCCTCCTTGAGCACGCTAGAGGAGAACGCGCCCGCGAGGCCGCGGTCGGAGGTGAAGATCACGATCGCGGCCGTGTCGAGCTTCTCGCGCTCGGTCGTGAGCGGGTGCTCGACGTTCGAGTAGGTCGCGACGGCCGACACGGCGCGCGTGATGGCGTTCGAGTACGGAGCCGCGGCGGCGACGCGGTTCTGCGCCTTCTGGATGCGCGAGGCCGAGATCAGCTCCATGGCGCGGGTGATCTTCTTGGTCGTCTGGGCCGAGCGGATCTTCGACCGGTAGACCCGGAGTTGCGCTCCCATGTGTCTCCTGTTGTCCTTCTCTGAATCGTCAGGGGGCCGCTGTTAGCGACGGCCCTTGACGATCTTCTCCTGGCCGACCTCGTCGGCCGAGATCGCCTTGTGCTCCTCGCGCCCGACCGAGGCGAGCGGCTTGCCCTCACCGGTCTGGAACTCGAGCTTGAAGCCGTCGACGGCACGGTGCAGCTCGGCGACGGTGTCGTCGGAGAGCACGTTGGTGTCGCGCAGCGTGGAGAGGACCTGCGTGTTGCGGCCCAGGTAGTCGAGCAGCTCGCGCTCGAAGCGCAGCACGTCGGGGACGGGCACCTCGTCGAGCTTGCCGTTCGTTCCGGCCCAGATCGAGACGACCTGCTCCTCGACGGGGTACGGCGAGTACTGCGGCTGCTTGAGCAGCTCCGTGAGGCGGGCGCCGCGGGCGAGCTGACGGCGCGAGGCGGCGTCGAGGTCCGACGCGAACATCGCGAACGCCTCGAGCGAGCGGTACTGCGCCAGCTCGAGCTTCAGCGTTCCGGAGACCTTCTTGATCGACTTGACCTGGGCGTCACCGCCGACTCGCGACACCGAGATGCCCACGTCGACCGCCGGACGCTGGTTGGCGTTGAAGAGGTCGGACTGGAGGAAGATCTGGCCGTCGGTGATCGAGATCACGTTGGTCGGGATGTACGCCGAGACGTCGTTCGCCTTGGTCTCGATGATCGGGAGACCCGTCATCGAGCCGGCGCCGAGCTCGTCGGACAGCTTCGCGCAGCGCTCCAGCAGGCGGGAGTGCAGGTAGAAGACGTCGCCGGGGTACGCCTCGCGTCCCGGCGGGCGGCGCAGGAGGAGCGACACGGCGCGGTAGGCCTCGGCCTGCTTCGACAGGTCGTCGAAGATGATCAGGACGTGCTTGCCGCCGTACATCCAGTGCTGGCCGATGGCCGAGCCGGTGTAGGGGGCGAGGTACTTGAAGCCAGCGGGGTCCGAGGCGGGGGACGCGACGATCGTCGTGTACTCCATCGCTCCGGCGTCCTCGAGCGCGCCCTTCACCGAGGCGATGGTCGAGCCCTTCTGGCCGATGGCGACGTAGATGCAGCGGACCTGCTTGTTCGTGTCGCCGGACTCCCAGTTGGCCTTCTGGTTGATGATCGTGTCGATCGCGATGGCCGTCTTGCCGGTCTGGCGGTCGCCGATGATGAGCTGGCGCTGTCCGCGGCCGACGGGGATCATCGCGTCGATGGCCTTGATGCCGGTCTGCAGCGGCTCATGGACCGACTTGCGCGACATGACGCCGGGCGCCTGGAGCTCGAGGGCGCGGCGGCCCTCGGAGGCGATGTCGCCGAGTCCGTCGATCGGGTTGCCGAGCGGGTCGACGACGCGGCCGAGGTAGCCGTCGCCGACGGGGACGGAGAGGACCTCGCCGGTGCGGGTCACCTCCATGCCCTCCTCGATGCCGGAGAACTCGCCGAGGACGACGACGCCGATCTCGTTCTCGTCGAGGTTCTGAGCGAGGCCCAGCACGCCGTTGGAGAAGCGGATCAGCTCGTTCGCCATGACGCCGGGGAGTCCCTCGACGTGGGCGATGCCGTCGGCGGCGTCGATGACGTAGCCGACCTCGGTGGTGGACGCCTTGCCCGGCTCGTACGACGAGACGAAGTCCTTCAGCGCGTCGCGGATCTCATCCGGGCTGATGGTGATATCTGCCATGGGAATTCCTATTCGTTGGGTCCGTGCGAGCCGAAGCGGTCGTCGGGGCCTGACCTGGGTGGAGCGGAGGTCGGAGGCGGCGCGAGCCGCTCCCTGAGGATACGTGCGTCCGTCAGGACGCGAGCTGGAGCTTCAGGTCGGACAGCCGCGCCGAGACGGAGCCGTCGATGACCTCGTCGCCGACGTGCAGTCGCATGCCGCCCAGGAGGGAGGGGTCGACCAGGACGTTGACGGAGACCGGGCGGCCGTACTGGCGCGTGAGCGCCGAGCGGAGCCGGTCGAGCTGCTCGGGGTGCAGCGGAGCCGCGACCGAGACCGTGGCGAGGGTGAAGCCGCCCTGGTCGGCGACGACGCCCGCCGCGAAGCGGACGAGCTCGGGGATGCGACGACCGCGCGGGTGCGCGATCAGCTGGCGGAGGATGGCGAGGGTCTCCGCGGAGGCCTTGCCCTCGAGGAGGCGCTGCACGAGCGCCACCTTCGAGTCCGCCGCGGCGAGCTTGCTGCCGAGCGCGAGCTCGAGCTGAGCATCCGACGCCACGACGGCGCCGAAGGTCTGCAGCTCGGTCTCGAGCGAGACGCCCTCCGGAGTGGCGGACGCGATCGCACGGACCCCGACCTCCTCGATCCCGGCGATCAGATCGCTCGGGCTCGACCAGCGGTGGCCCACGACGACGGTCAGCAGGCGCTTGGCCGGCTCACCGAAGGGTGCGAACACCCGGGCGACGAGGGCCTGTCTGCTGCCTGCGTCGGTGCTCGGGTCGGACAGGACCGTGCGCAGCTGCGCCTGCCCGTCGATGACCCGGGCCGCCTCGAAGAGCTGCTGGGCGGTGTCGAGGGACGCCTGGCCGCCGAGGGCGGAGAGCTCCGCCTTCGCCGACGCGAGTGCCTGCCTGGACGCGCTGCCCATCAGCTGTTCGCCTTCTCCGAGGCCTCGAGGTCGGCGAGGAAGCGGTCCACGATCGCGGACGCCTTCGCGTCGTCGTTGAGGCTCTCGCCGATGACACCGGAGGCGAGATCGATGGCGAGGGTTCCGACTTCGGAGCGCAGAGCGACGACGGCCGACTGGCGGTCCGCCTCGATCTGGGCGTGCGCGTTCTGGAGGATGCGCTCGGCCTCGACCTGCGCCTGCTCCTTCTTCGCCGCCACGATCGCGTTGCCGTCGGCGTTCGCCTTCTCGCGGATCACTCCGGCCTCGGCGCGGGCCTCGGCCAGCTGAGCGGTGTACTTCTCGAGTGCGATCTCAGCCTGTCGCTGGGCCTCGTCGGCCTTCGCGATGTTCCCCTCGATCGCGGCGGAGCGCGCGTCGAGCATCGTCTGGATGCGCGGCAGGACCAGCCTCCAGAAGAAGAACAGCAGGATGAGGAAGATCACCCCCGACCAGAAGAAGTCGTAGAACTCCGGGATCAGAATGACCGCGGGGACGTCACCTTCTTCCGCAGCGATGTTCACAGCGGTGCTGAACACGACTACGCCGCGAAGATGAAGTAGGTGGCGAGACCGATGAGCGCGAGCACCTCGGTGAACGCGATGCCGAGGAACATCGTGGTCTGGAGGCGGCCGGCCATCTCGGGCTGGCGCGCCATGGCCTCGACGGTCTTGCCCGCGACGATGCCGACACCGATGCCGGGGCCGATCGCTGCGAGGCCGTAACCGACCGTCGCGATGTTGCCGGTGAGTTCGGCGAGAACGGTGACTGAGTCCACGAGTGGGTCCTTTCAGTGGGGTGATCGTGTGAACGGGCGGGAGCCCGTGAGTAGTGGGGTCAGTGCTCCTCGGCGACGGCCAACTGGATGTAGACCGCAGCGAGGAGAGTGAAGATGTAGGCCTGCAGCACGGCGACCAGCAGCTCGAAGAGCGTGAAGGCGCCGCCGAAGGCGAAGGTCACGACACCGAAGAGCTTGAAGCCCGGGTCGATCTGCGAGCTGAAGAGGAAGAACTGCGTGGCCGAGAAGCACAGCACCAGGAGCAGGTGCCCGACGATCATGTTCATCACGAGCCGCAGCGCGAGCGAGAGCGGACGGATGATGAACGTCTGCAGCAGCTCGATCGGCGTGAGGATGAAGTAGATCAGGAACGGGGCTCCGGGCGGGAAGAGGGCGTTCTTGAAGAAGCCCATCCCCCGGTCCTTGATCCCGGCGTAGATGAAGGTGACGTACGCGACCAGGCCGAGGAAGAGGGGCATGCCCACGACCGACGTTCCCGCGATGTTCAGGAACGGGACGATGCCGGTGAGGTTCATCGCGATGATCGCGAAGAAGATCGTCACCAGGATCGGCAGGAAGCGGCGCGCGTCCTTCTCGCCGAGGATGTCCTTCGCGATCGTCACGCGGACGAAGTCGAAGGCCATCTCCACGACGCTCTGGAAGCGTCCCGGGACGATGCGCATCTTGCGCGTCCCGAGGTAGAAGAACAGCATCAGTGCGATGACCGCGATGAAGCGGACCAGCATGACGCGGTTGATCTCGAAAGGGGTTCCCTCGAAGAGGAAACCGGGCGGGAAGAACTCGGAGATCGACGGGGTGTGGAAGTCACTCTCACCGGTCGAGGACGAGACCAACAGGGTCACAGCGTTAGCAAACAGCGCTAGCTCCTGGAATTCGGGGCGTGGCACGTGGCAGGCGAACGACGTGAATCGTTCGGACGCAACGCTCTCGCGACGACGAAAGGTGGGGTATTCCGCTCGGACGGCGTTCGCACTCGGCGGTCGACATCAACGATGAGACGACCTGAGGACGGGCACACGTCGCCTGCGGGGATTGGACCCTACTGTAGCAACAGAACGGCCTGAGAGCCGAATCGTGATCCTCTCAGACGCCACTCGGGCGGCGCTCATCGGGCGATGTCGCTGACGTTCGCCATGCGCGAGCGCGAGACGACGAGGACGTCGATCACGAGCGAGCCGAGGACCGCCGCGATGATCGTGACGAACATCGCGGTGCTGTTCAGCCACGGCTGGTCGCGCAGCACGAGGGCCGCGATCACGAAGAGGACGAACTTCGCGAGCCAGGTGCCGAGCACCACGGCGAAGAAGCCGCCGATGTCCATCCGGTTGGCGACGAGGATGCTGGCGGCGGTGAGCGCCACCATGGCCCCGCCGACGACGGCGCCGATCAGGGCGCCGACGGCGCCCTCCCCGCCGGCGGCGAGGAAGCCGACGATCGCGCCGACGACGGCCAGAGCGAGGACGAAGACGCCGCCGACGGCGAGCGTGCGCCGGAGGACGGGCACCGAGGCGGGCTGGGGGCGGGGGGCGGCCGGGGAGGCTCCGGTCATGATGCTTCTTTCCGCGCCTGGTGCGGCGCTGTCGTGTCGCGACCGAGCGGGAGCCCGATCGGCGGACGGCGCGTGTCGGACTCGGACGCGCGGTCGAGGGGGTCGAGGACGGGGGACGCCTCCGCCGACTGCGCCGCCGCCTCGAGCCGCTTGCGGCGGCTGAGCGGGAGGAGCGTGACGACGGTGCAGGCGAGCAGCCCGATGGCGAGGAAGGCGAGCGGCACCCAGAGGACGTCGACGACGAACATCAGCAGGCAGCTGAAGGCGACGACCGCCGTCCAGGCGTAGAAGATCAGCACGGCATGCAGGTGCGAGTGCCCCATGTCGAGCAGCCGGTGGTGCAGGTGCTTGCGGTCGGCACTGAACGGCGACTTGCCCGCACGCAGCCGCCGGATCACCGCGAGGCCGAAGTCCATCAGCGGGACGACCAGGATGGCGAACGGCAGGATGATCGGGATGAACGCGGGCAGCAGCTCCTTCGCCGCGAGCTGCGAGGGGTCGATCTGGCCGGTGACGGCGATCGCGGAAGTCGCCATCAGCATGCCGACGAGCAGCGCTCCCCCGTCGCCCATGAACATCTTCGCCGGGCGCCAGTTGATCGGCAGGAAGCCCGCGCAGGCGCCGACGAGGACGACCGCGATCAGCGAGGCCAGGTTGAAGTAGTCCGTCGGCGACGTCTGCTGCACCAGCAGGTAGCTGTAGAGGAAGAACACGCCGTTGGCGATCAGCGCCACGCCGGCGACGAGGCCGTCGAGGCCGTCGATGAAGTTCAGCGCGTTGGTCACGAGCACGATCGCCAGCACGGTGATGATCAGCGACATCCAGGGCGAGCCGACGGTGAGGCCGCCGATCGGCAGCGAGACGATCTGCACGCCCTTCCAGGCGATCAGGCCCGCGGCGATCATCTGCCCGGCGAGCTTCGTCGTCCAGTCCAGGTCCCAGATGTCGTCGGCGACGCCGATCAGGACGATCAGGAGGCTCGCGCCGAGGATCGCGAGGATCGGCTCGGGGTTGGCGAACACCAGCCGGAAGTAGGGCAGCTGCGAGGCGATGCCGAAGCCGACGAGGATCCCGAGGAACATGGCGATCCCGCCCAGGCGCGGGGTCGGCCGGGTGTGCATGTCGCGCACCCGGATCGCCGGGTAGAGCCGGTACCGCAGGCTGAGCTTCCAGATGACCCACGACAGCCCGCAGGTCACGACCGCGACCGCGAGCGAGACCAGGACGAAGGTGATCATCGGCTACTCACCCGGGGTGGAGTCGGGGCGCGCGGTGCCGCTCGCCGCCGGCTCGTCCTGCACCTGAGCGCGCGACGCCCAGTCCGGTCGCGCCGTGGGAGCGGGCTGCTCCTCGGCGGCGACGGGCTCGTCGTCCTCGACGGTCGGGTCGCTGAGCTCGGTGGAGGCGTCGTAGGACGCGACCGGTGCGGGCGCCTCGGGCTCCTCGGCCGTGGCGACGCCGTCGAGGAGGAGGTCGCCGACGACCTCGCGGATGCTCTCGGCCGAGACGACGCCCTGGCGGAGGATGCGCAGGGTGCCGCCCTCGAAGCTGAGCGCGGTCGCGTCGACGATGGTGGAGGACTCGCTGGCGCCGACCGGGCGGTCGCTGTAGCGGCTGCCGGCGGTGCCCGCGTCGAGGTAGACGTCGACGGAGTCGCCGAGCTGGTCGAGCGCCTCCTGGGCGGTGGCGGCGGACGGGCGGCCGGTGCGGTTGGCGGAGGAGACCGCGAGCGGCCCCGTCTCGGCGAGGAGCTCGAGGGTGACCGGGTTGTCGGGCATCCGGAGGGCGACGGTGCCCCGTGTCTCGCCCAGGTCCCAGACGAGGGAGGGCTGCGCGTGCAGCACGATCGTGAGCCCACCCGGCCAGAAGGCCTTCGCCAGCTCGCGGACGGCCTCGGGCACGTTCTCCGCGAGGGCGTCGAGCGCGGCCACGTCGCCGATCAGCACGGGCGGCGGCGACTGCCGGGTGCGCCCCTTCGCGTCGAGCAGGCGCTGCACCGCCGCGGCATCGAACGCGTTGGCCGCGATCCCGTAGACCGTGTCGGTCGGCAGGACGACGAGCTCGCCCCGGCCGATCGCGGTGCGCGCGAGACGGGTGCCGGTCAGGAGGTCCGTGTCGACGGAGCAGTCGTAGATGCGTGACATAACGCCGCAATGATACGGGACCACCGGTGGCGACCACTCGGAGGGCGCGCACCGCTCCGGCGGACGGCTCCTGCAGGAAGGGACCGCGCCGAGAGGGGGCCCGCTGCACGGAAGCGGGCGATCCGCGCCCCGGGACGCGCCACGCGGGGCGGGGTGGAACGGGGCGTCCTACCGTGTCCCGGCGGCTCGCCTGCCGTCGTGATCCCCGATCGGGAGGCTCCCTCGATGGACCGGACGTCCTGCTGCGCGACGGAGTCCGGGGCTCCACGCCCCGGAGCTCGATGATCCACCGCGTCGCCGCACTGCTGCGCTCCCCGACAGCGCAGAGCTCCTCGAACGCCGCCCTCGAGCGGCTCGTCTCCCGCGGCACGAGCGCGGTGGTCGGCCTCGTCGTCGCCGTCCACGTGTCGCCCGCGGAGGCAGGCGTGTACGCGATGGCGTTCCTCGCGCTCTCCCTCCTGCAGGAGATCGGGTAGAACACGGTGCGCCCGCTCGGCGTCGCGATGTGGCGGAGGGAGGGAGGTGCGCGCCAGCTCCGTCGCGCCGCCGCCGTCGTCTCCGTCGGCGGCGCGACGGCGATGGCGGTCGCGATCGGCCTGCTCTGGGCCCTGTCGGCGGCGTCCGCCGCGCAGGCCGTCGCCCTCCTGCCGTTCGTCGCCGTCGCCGCGCTCCACGGAGCGATCCTGCCCGCACTGACCCGGGCGCAGTTCGACGGACGCTGGGCCTCGATCGCGCGGGGCCAGGCCCTCGGCAGCATCGCCTCGATCGTCGTCTGCGTCCCGCTCGCTCCCGTCCTCGGCATCGCGGCGGGATCGCTCCAGACCGGCGTGACCGAGGGGATCCTCCTCCTCCTGCTCTCGAGACGGGGGACACTGCCGGCTCCCGACCTGCCACGTCGGCCGATGCTCAGGGACTACGTGATCCCCACCCTGCAGAGCAACGTCTTCGGCTGGCTGCAGGGCCAGTCCGAGCGGATCGTCCTCTCCGCCCTCGGTGGAGCCACGACACTCGGCCTCTACTCGATCGCGAGTCAGATCGCGCGCGCCGTCTCGGACGCCGTCGTCCTCGGACTCGCGAACGTCCTCCGCGCCCGGGTGGCGAACTCCCGGACGGACGAGGAGCGGCGCGCAGTGCTCCGATCCGTCGTGATGCAGGCGGCGGTCGGCGCCCTGGTCGTCCAGACGACGATGGTCGCCCTGGATCTCCTCGTCCTCGGACGCGTCCTCGACTCCTCCTGGCATCCCGCCCTGCTGATCGTGCCGATCCTCTCCGTCTCCTCCGCGCCGATCGCCTGCCTGTGGTGCGCCTCGTCGTACCTGATCGTGCAGGGCCGCGCGAGCGTGCTCGTCCCCTGGCACTGGATCGGCGTCGCTCTCAGCATCGGAGCCGGATTCACCGTCGCCGCCGACCTGCTCGCGGGAGCGTGCGCCGCCGTCCTCCGCGACGCCGTCGCCCTCGCCGGTCGCCTGCCGCACGTCGGGCAGGACATCGGCCGCTCCGGCCTCCTGCGCGTCTCCGGCTGCCTCGCGGCCGGCGTGCTCATCGGCGCCGCAGGCTTCTGCGCCGCGCTCCCCCGCTACAGCTGACCATCCGTGACACCCCCCGACCCCTGAGGCGACCCGCCATGACACCACCTCCCGCCGGCTCGCACCGCCGATCGCTCGCACGGTCTCCACGACGACCTCCGCCACTGCCGCGGCCCGGTCACCCGGAGGCCCCGCTCCCGGGCGGAGCGCCCGCGCAGCGCTCGAACGCCGTCTGGCTTCCCGCTCTGGCAGTCCTCCTGCTCGGCGCCGTGGTGGTGGCGGTCGTCACCGGCGAGCTCCGGATCCCGGCGCTCGCCGCTGCGGCGACCTGCGTGCTGATCGTCGCCCGCCTGCTCCCGCCGGCCGCCGCCCTGACGCTCGTGCTCGTCCTCTACGCGGTCGTCCCGTTCGACTACCTGGCGCTGCCCGCGCCGTTCCCGATCCTCAGTCCGATCATCGTCCTCGCGGCACTCCTGGCGATCGCGACCGGAGCTCCGCCACCGCACTGGCTCCGCAGGACCCGGCTGATGGCGCCGATCGCGTTCACGGTCTACGCACTGGTGATCCCCGTCCTCCGGCCGCAGGGGCAGATCGAGACGATCGTCTCCTGGACGGCCGTCGTCGTCATCGCGCTGATCGCCCTTCCGCTGTGGATGAGCGACCCCTCGGTCTTCCGGCCGCTGACCACCGCCCTCCTCGTCGTGTCGGTCGTCCTCGCGATCGTCGGGACGGTCGAGTTCACGACGCGGTCGAACCTCTACGCCGAGATCTTCGCCTCCGCTCCGTTCCCGCTCACGCAGAAGTGGAGCGTGTACCGGATCATGACGACGCTCGGGCACCCCCTGGTGAACGGCACCTTCTTCGCCTCGGTCGGGTCCCTCGCGTTCGGACTGGTCCTCAAGGGCGGACGGCCGGGTGCCCTCCTCGGCTTCGCGGCCTGCTGCGCCGGAGTGCTGCTCTCCGGATCGCGCAGCGCCGTGATCTCGATCGCTGTCGGCGTCCTGGTGGCGGGCGGCGTGACCGTCTTCCGCCTCACGGGCAGCCGGTTCATCAGACTGATCCTCGCGTTCGCTCCTCTCCTCGTGATCGTGTCGACCGTGGGCGCTCAGGCCCTCGACTCCCGCTCCGAGACGGAGGAGGGCGCACGGTCCGCGGACGTCCGCGACCTGGTCCTCCGGATCGGTCTGAAGGTGCTGCCGACGGAGTCGGGCGTCTTCGGCTCCGGAGGAGGACTGTCGGGGGTCGTCTTCGCGCAGAACGGCGGGGGGAACTACGTCCTCGAGAGCAGCCTGTGGCAGACGGTGTTCAGCTACGGGATCATCGGCACGACCTTCCTCGTGGCCCACCTCCTGATCGTCCTGATCTGCTCGATCGCCCGGGGTGCGGTGGCCGGCCCCGCGATGCTGGTCGCCTACCTGGTGGCGGCGTCGGCCTTCAACCTCCTCGAGTCGGCGCCGGCCTCTCTGATCATCCCGGCGCTCGCCCTCCTGCTGACCATCGCGGAAGCGCGGTCGGAACCGGCACCGCCGCGTGCCCTCCCGCCCGTCCCTCCGCACCGCGTCGGCCCCGGCGAGCGCCACTCGAGCAGCTCGGGCCCCGCTGCACCAGCAGCGCAGGACGGGCGCGCCGGAGCAGCCGGACCGGCGACGAGCCGGGTCGTTCCGGCCGCGCCGCGCCAAGAGCCCCGGAGACCGCGCCGCACGCCGCAGTGGCGGCGAGCGTCTTGGTAGCGTCCCGCGAGCCGCTGGACACCCCGCCCCCGGCGGACACCGAGGAGTGCTGATGACATCGACGCGCCGCTGGCTGGTCGCCACCACGGAGTACGCGGGGTTGACGCCCTACACCGGCGGAATCGGGCGCGGCTTCGCCTCGCTCCTGCCGGCGCTGGTGAGAGCCGGCGTCGAGGTCGACCTCGTCGTCCTCTCCTGCGATCCGCCTCTCGACGGCTTCGATCCCGAGGGCGTGCGGATCCTCGAGTACGTCCGGCTGCGCCGCCGGCCCGCTGTCGGCAGGCTCCTGCAACGGGCGCTCCACCTGCGCGCCCTCGTCCGCCGCTCCCGCTACGACGTGATCTTCCTCGCGGAGTGGGAGGGCCTGGGCGCGCTGCTCCCCCGGCACGCGCCGCTCGTGACGAACCTCGCGACCGGCTACCGCATCGCGGACTGGATCGCGGGCCGGTCGACGGAAGGGCGGACTCTCCGCACGCGCCTCCTGATCGGGCTCCAGAAATGCCTCGAGACCCGCCAGATGAGACGGTCGCTCGGACTCGTCCCGATCTCCCGCGCCGTCCGGGACTGGTACTCGACGCGGATCCCGGAGCTTCCGCCCTCGGTCGTCGTCCGCAACTGCATCGACGTGCCGACGGTGCAGCGGAGCGCGCGGTCCGGCGACCTCCCGGAGGGCTGGCCGCCCGGCCCGGGTCCCGTGGTGCTCTTCCTCAGCCGCATCGAGCGGCGCAAGGGCGTCGAGACCGCGATGCACGCCTTCGAGGCACTGGCCCGCACCCGTCCTGACGTCTCCTTCGTCTTCGCGGGAGCCTTCTGCTTCCTCGAGCCGACGGAGGCGGAGCTCCTCGGCACGGTCGCCGCCGAGCACCGCGACAGGTTCACGTTCCTCGGCCATGTCGGAGGCGACGAGGTGTTCGCCGCGATCAGGGCCGCCACCGTCGTGACCTGTCCCTCGCGCTGGGAGGGCTTCGGGAACGCGGCGCTCGAGGTCAAAGCGGTGGGTACCCCGCTCGTCGCCACCACCGGCAGCGGCTTCGACGACTTCTGCGAGGACGGCGTGGATGCGCTGTTGGTGCCTCGGGACGACCGCTCGGCGCTCAGCGAGGCGATCGGACGACTGCTCGACGAGCCCGAGCTCAGGGAGCGCCTCACCGCTCGCGCTGCGCGCGGGATCGGTGCCTTCACCGCGGACTCGGTGGCACCGGACCTGCTCGCGGCCGCCCAGCAGCTGCTCGAGGGCGCCGGCCGGGCGATCGGCGGGGCGAGCGCCTCGAACGGGCACCGATGACCCGCCCGAGCACGGCGCGTCCCCGCTCGGTCACGATCGGGGTTCCGGTCCACGGGGTCTCCGCGTACGTCGAGCGCTGCCTCTCCTCGCTGTGGGCGCTCGCGCTGCCGCCCGGATGCACGGTGGAGGTGATCATCGTCGACGACGCGAGCCCCGACGACTCGATGGTGAAGGTCCGCGCGTCGATCGCGGACGCGCCTCCGGCGTTCTCGGTGCTGGTGGTGACGCACGAGTCGAATCTCGGGCTCGCCGAGGTGCGGAACACGATCCTCGAGCGCGCCTCCGGAGACGCCGTCTGGTTCGTCGACTCCGACGACCACGTCCATCGGGACATGCTCGCGGCGATGGTCGATGCGATGTCCGGCGAGGTGGACGTCGTCGTCACCGGTCTGGTCGCCGTCGGCGAGTCGGGCGAGCGGCTGCCCGTCGGAGCGATGCCGTACACCGGGGGCCGCCTCTGGACGGGATGCGACGCCGCGGTCGAGCTCTTCGAGTTCCGGCTCTGGGCCTTCCTCTGGAACAAGCTCGTCCGGCGCGAGCTCTACGCCGGCCTCCGCTTCCCCCGCTCCCGCTCCTACGAGGACACGGCGCTGATGGCCGTCCTGCTCGCGCGTGCGCGCACGGTCTCGTTCGTCGATCGCGAGCTCTACGTCTACTCCGTCCGCCCCGGTGCGATCACGGACGGACTGCAGGTCGACCTCCTGGACCTCTCGAGGAACGTCCGTCACGTCGTGCGCCTGCTCGAGGCGGACTTCCCCCTGCTCGCCGCGCACCCCTCGGTCAGCTCCTACACGGCGCGGGTCGCCCACCTGTCGGCCCTGAACCACGTCGCCGAGCACCCGTCCGCGGGCGATGCCGGACGCACGATCGAGCGGGAGGTCTCGGCCGACGTCCGAGCGAGCGACGTCCTCCGCACCGTCCGCGACGGGCACCTCGCCGTCGCTGCCGCACTCGCTCTCATCGCCGTGTCGCCGAGCGCCTATGTGGGTCTTCGCCGCCGGTCGACGCTGACACGCATCCTGCGCCACCTGCGTCGATTCCGGCGCGTCTGACGCGGTCCGAGCGGCGCTGCGCGCCAGTTCCCCGACGAACACGCCCCTCCGGGTCGACGCCCGGTCCCGCGCGAATAGCGTCCCCGCCATGCCGAAATCCCTCGCCGTCATCGGCACGCGCGGCTACCCCAGCTACTACGGCGGCTTCGAGACCGCGGTCCGCCGGCTCGCCCCCCACCTCGTCGCCGCGGGCTGGGACGTCACCGTCTACGGGCGCCCCGGAGCGACCGTCGACGACGCCGAGGGCCGGGACCCGCGCGTCCGCACCGTCGTCACCTCCGGCTGGGACTCCCGGTCGCTGAGCACGCTGAGCCACGGGCTGAGCGCCACCCGCGACGCGGTGCGACGCGCTCCCGACGTCGCACTCGTCATGAACGCCGCGAACGGCCTCCTCCTCCCCCTGCTCGAGCGAGCCGGCATCCCCACCCTCGTGAACGTGGACGGCATGGAGTGGGAGCGGGAGAAGTGGGGGCCTCTCGCGCGGTCCGTCTTCCGGAGGGGCGCGCGGATGACCGCGGCGCACGCCACCGAGCTCGCCTTCGACTCGCACGAGATCGCCCGGCGCTGGGGCACCGACTTCCAGCGCGACGGCGTCTTCCTGCCCTACGGCGGCGACGTCCCGCCCGCCCTGCCCGTGGAGCCCGGGCTCCGGCACCGGTCGTACGCCCTCCTCGTCTCGCGGTTCGTGCCCGAGAACACCGTCGAGGAGTTCTTCGCCGCCGCTCCCGCGATCGCGCGCACCCACGACGTCGTCATCGTCGGCTCCACCGGCTGCGGCGGCGCGCTGGATCAGTGGGCCGCTCGCCTGGCGGCGTCCCACGAGCGCATCCACCACCTCGGTCACCTCCGCGACGACGCCCGGCTCTTCTCGCTCTGGCAGCACGCCGGCGCCTACTTCCACGGTCACAGCGTCGGCGGCACCAATCCCGCGCTGGTCCAGGCCATGGCCTGCGGCGCTCCGACGGTCGCCCGCGACACCGTCTACAACCGGGAGGTGCTCGGGGAGGGCGGCGTGTTCGTCGCACCGGACCCTCCGTCGATCGCCGCGGCGGTCCGGCGGATGCTCCTCTCCCCCGACGAGCAGTGCGCCGCGAGCGACGCGGCCCGCGAGCGCGCCCGCGAGCACTACACCTGGGGCTCGGTCTGCTCCGCCTACGAGGAGACCCTCGCCCGGCTGGTGGACGGCGCAACGACACGGTCGGCCCGTCCGCGCGCCCACCGCCGCCCGCTGGTGAGCCGGTGAGCGGGTCCGTCGGTCGGCGACGCCGTCCCCGCCCTCCGGCCGCGGTGTCCTGTCCGCGAACGATCCTGTTCCTCCATCCCTCCGACGAGACCTACGGCGCCGATCGGGTCCTCCTCGAGGCGCTGCGGGCGGTCCCCGAGGGCATGACGGCCGAAGTGTGGCTCCCGGACGACCTGGAATACCCCGCTCGCCCCCTCACCCGCCTGCTCGAGGAACGCGGTGTCACCGTGCGCCGCATGCCGCTGCCCGTGCTCCGGCGCGCCTATCTCCGGCCGCGCCACCTCCTCTCCTTCCTGCGGCGGACCGCAGCGACCGGCCGGGCGATCCGCGAGCTCGATCCGGCACTCGTCTACGTGAACACCGCCGCGCTCGCGCTCGTGCTGCCCGTCGCCCGCCTCCTCGGTGCACCGACCCTCCTGCATCTGCACGAGCACAGTCGAGGGATCGAGCGCCGGGTCCTCTGCCTGCTGTTCCGCTCGGCGGACCGCCTCGTCGTCGTGAGCCGAGCGGTCGCGGACACGCTGACCGCCTCGAACCGGAGACGTTCGACCGTCGTCCACAACGGATTCGAGAGCGCACCGCCGGTCCCGCTGCCGCAGGGAGACGAACTCGTCTTCGTCCTGGCGAGCAGGTGGAACGCGTGGAAGGGCCACGAGCACTTCCTCCGGGTGTGGAGTCGCCTCCAGCGCCGAGATGTGCGGCTGATCGTCCTCGGCGGGCCTCCGGTCTGCGGGGCCGGAGTGGACGTCCGCGGCATCGTGGCGGGCATGCGGAACGGCGAGTCCGTCGAGGTGCGCGGCGAGTGCGAGGACGTGCGGCGAGTGCTGGACGCGGCTCACGTCGTCGTCGTGCCCAGCACGTCGCCCGATCCCCTGCCGACGATCGCCCTGGAGGCCGCCGCAGCCGGACGAGCGGCCCTCGTCAGCCGCTCCGGCGGGCTGCCGGAGATCGTCCTGGACGGAGTGACCGGGCGCACGCTCGCCCCCGGCGCGGTGGAGGAGTGGGTCGCGGCCCTCGAGGGGCTGGATCGCGCCGCCGTCGAATCGTTCGGCCGGGCCGCGCACGAGCACTCCACGGCGGCCTTCTCGCGGACCGAGTTCGTGCGCCGCATCGGCGAGGAGCTCCGGGCGATGCTGCGATGACGCCGCCGAGACGCGCACTCGTCGTCGCGAGCCCGTACTCCGAGGGGGCGGCCAGGGCCCTGGTCGCCGGTGCGGCGTCCCGCGGGGCTCTGGCTGCGGAGATCCTTCCGCGGACGAGGCTCGTCGCTCTCGCCGCGTCGCTCCCCCTCCCGTCCGCTGCAGCCCGCACGACCTTCGGGCGGCGGATGCGCGTCCTCCGGGACGGCTACGCCGCGGCCCGTCCCCACCGGGTCGAGCGGGTGTCGCATCTGGCCGAGACGGTGCTCCGCGCGGGTCTCCGGCTGCCCTGTCCCGGTCTCGCGCTGCGGGCGTCCTACCTCTCGAAGGTCCTCTTCGACCGGGCGGCGGCTGCTGTCGAGCTCCCCGAGGGCGCGGTCGTGCTGGGCTTCCCGGGCGCCTGTTTCGCGCTCTTCCGCGCTCACCCCGACGCCCGGCGGGTCCTCCACGCCGTGGACGCGCATCCGCGCGCGCACAACGGCGAGCTCCTCCGGCACTTCTCCCGCCGCCGGACCTGGGACGAGCGCTACCCCGGGCGCCTCGTGCGCCGGATCGAGAAGGAGCTGCGGCTCGCCGACATCGTCCTCACGCCCTCGGCGATCGTCTCGGAGCAGATGGCCCGGTACGGCGTCGATCGCGCGAAGATCGTGCAGATCCCCTACGGCGTGAGCCTGACCGGCTTCACTCCCGACGGACCGTCCGTCGATCGCGACCCCGAGCGTCGACGAGTCGTCTGCGCGGCCCACCTCTCGCATCGCAAGGGGATCCCCCAGCTCCTCGACGCCCTTCGAGGGCTGCCGGTGGACCTCGTCCTGGCCGGCGGAGTCTTCGATCGGCGCCTGCTCCGCGGTGCCCCGCCGAACGTGATCGTCACCGGCCCGCTCTCCGCGGACGAGCTCGCGCGGGAGTTCCGGGCCGCCGACGCCTTCGTCCTCCCGACACTGGAGGACGCCTGCTCCCTGGTCGTCGCCGAAGCCGCGGCCTCCGGCCTCCCGGTGATCACGACCGACGCCAACGGTGCCTCCGCCCTTCTCGACCCGCGGCACAGCACGGTCCTGCCCGCGGGAGACGTCCTGGCGCTCCGGGAAGCGCTCAGCAGGGTGCAGACGCTCGATCGCGCGACCCGGCTGGCGATCGCGGAGTCGGCGCGCACCGCGGCGACGTCGATCACCGACTGGACTACCTACGCGGAGCGGGTGCTCGACGTCGTCCTCGCCGAAGAAGGGGCACGGGTCATGGGCGATCGGGCGGGCTGCGGTGCGCGGCACGGGCGGAACTGAGAGAATCTCTCGCAATAGCGAGCGCACCTCATCTTCTCGTGTACGGTGCTGTTCCTGTCCTCCTGCTCGAGGCGGCGCCGCTCTCGCCGCCCGCCTCTCGCTCCCGCCCCTCACCGAAGAAGAGACCACCGCCATGCTCCGACGCCTCGACGGCACCGAACCCCGGGTCATCGCCGTGACCGTGTCCACCGGAAAGCGCACGGCGACACTCGCCCGCGTCGTCGAGGCGGCGCTGCAGGCCGGCTCCGACTCGGTGCACGTCGTCTTCAGCGGCAACGGCGGCCAGGAGCGCGTGCTGCGCGGACTGCTCCCGGCGGGCCTCGACGCCCGCGTGAGCGCCACGGTCCTTCCGAACGACCTCGGCACCGCCGGCGGCTTCCGCGCCGCGATCGAGCACTGCCGGACGCAGGAGCTGGACTACGCCTGGCTCCTCGAGGACGACACCGCGCCGCGGCCGGACGCACTCGCCGTGCTGCTGGCCTCTCCCCTGGCGCTCGATCCGAGGGGCTGCCACGCGAGTCTGCGCGAGACCGACTTCTACCAGTCCCAGCTCGTCACTGGTCGACCCGCCGCCGAGGTGTTCCCGAGCCCCGGCCGGTTCCTGGACAACGACATGCGCCGGCTGCTCCAGCGCCGAGCCGGTGGCTCCTGCGGGGCGCGCCCACAGGAGCCGATCGTGGTTCCGATCGCGCCCTACGGCGGCCTGCTGGTCTCCCGGGCCGCGCTCGTCGAGGTGGAGCCGCCGCGTCAGGAGTTCGTGCTCCGGGGTGACGACCGGGACTGGACGCGGCGGATCACGCGGGCCGGCTTCACCCTCAACCTGCATCCCCTCAGCCGGATCGACGATCTCGACCGGTGCCGGAGCGCGGCCGAGCGCGCGTCGGCGACCGACGTGCTCCTGCACTCCTCGAACTCCCGAGAGCTCTACCTCGCCGTCCGGAACCGGACCGCCCTCGACCTCGAGCTGGCCCGGACGGAGGGGCGCCGCGGCGGCAGCGTCTTCGCGCTGAACCGCGGAATCTACTGCGCCGCGCTGGCGGCCCGGGGCCTGCGGTGGGGCCGGACCGCGACGACCCGCACGATCCTCCGCGGCGTCGTCGCGGGCAGCCGGGGGCGCTTCCTCTCCGTGCGCTGAGTCGTCGCCAGACCTCCGGGTCGGGCCGTCGATCCCCCGCGGCGGGCGGTCGGCTCCCCGGGCCGGGTCGCCGGGTCTCACGGTCGGGTCGCCGGGCCCGGGTCAGGCCGCCAGGAGGCCGAGCTCGACGAGCTCGTCGAGGAGCTGCTCGATCTCCGCGCGCCGGCCGTCGGCGAGCACGTCGCCGAGGTCGTCCGCGGTGTGGACGACAGCGGCGGCCCCTGCTCGCGAGCGCGCGTCCTGAGCGGAGAACCGCTCCCAGAGCAGCCGCGCCGCCCCCTGCAGCACGACCGGCTGCGCCCCCGCGGGGGCACCGAGGGGCAGGAGGTAGAGGCCCTGCGGGGTCGCCATCGCCGCCACGCGGGACCCCGTCGCGGACGGCCCGCAGGTCGTCCGCGCGCCGTCGACGACGAGCCCTGTGGCCTGAGCCGTCCGCTCGGTGACGGGCGTCGGCGCGGGAGCTCCGCCGACGGGAGCGGTTCTCCCGGACGCGAGTCCCGGAGCAGCGGCAGGGTCGGCGTCCACCCGGGAGGCGCGGCGCACGGCGACGAGGTCCCGGAGCGCGGGCAGGAGCGCACGAGTCGCGGCGACGAAGCGCCGCGCACGGATCGCCAGGCGGGCGGAGGCGGTCGGCGGGAGCAGAGGGTGGTCGATCACGAGGTCCCGGAAGGCGGGGTGGAGCGCTCGCCGGAGCAGGACGAGACGCTCCGCGAGCGTCGGCGCCTGGTCGATCGCCAGCAGCCAGTCGGCCGTCCTGCTCGGTCGACGGGTGCGCAGCCGCCAGAGCGCGTACTGCCGACTCGGCCGGGCGGGCAGCGCGACGCTCGCGCCGATCCGCGCGAGGAAGGGGGCGATCGGCTCCAGGCAGCCGAGCTCCGCGGCTCGAGCGACCACCGCCTCCTCCCTGCCCCGGGCCGCCACCACCGCGACGAGCTCCTCGAACTCCTCCTCGCTCCGCTGCTGATACGGCGAGCGCAGGCTGTGCAGGGCGGAGACGACGACGGACGTGTCGAAGCCGATCGCCCGCACCGGCACTCCGGCGACGACCACCTCGCAGCGGGTCCGCCAGAGCACCTCGAAGGCGAGGTGCGGATCGACGAAGAAGCCGGGCCAGCTGGTGTGCACGTCGATGTCGCAGGGCCAGGAAGCGTGGAGGAGGGTGACCGAGTGGGTCACGAACGCCCGGTGCGCGGCGGACCCCGGCCGGACCGACCAGCCGCGCTCGCCGAGCAGGGTGAGGAGGCGGTCCGCATCGCCCGGGGCGACCAGGACGTCCGCGTCGCTGGAGGGATGGGGACGGCGGATCCGGTGCGCATCGGCGATCGGGCCCTTGAGGAACAGGGCGCGGATCCCCGCGCCGCGGACGAGGTCGTCCACGAGGGCGTGGACGAGGCCGACGGCGGCGGCGAGCGGGAGGTCGACGGTGGGTCGCATGATGGCTGCTGCCCCTCTCCGTCGTGGCACGAATTCGCACCGCAGAACACCGTAGGAGCCGTTGATCGGAGAATTCCGCCTCGGCGCATTAAGCGGTCAATTGTGGTCGCGGAACATCACCCGGACGGGGGGAAACCACCTTCTCGAGAGCGTGCGGGACCGTCCGACTGCCCGCTCGGCGTGCGGTAACGTCCCAAAGGGAAGCCCCTGTCCCCCCTTCTTTTCCCCAACTCGTAACAGGAGCACTCGTGCGAATCCTCGTCACCGGCGGAGCCGGCTTCATCGGCAGCAACTTCGTCCACCTGACCCTCCGCGAGCGGCCCGACGCGCAGATCACCGTGCTGGACAAGCTCACCTACGCGGGCAACCGCGCCTCCCTCGCCCCGGTCGCCGATCGGATCACGTTCGTCGAGGGCGACATCGCCGACGCCGAGCTGGTCGACCGGCTGGTCGCCGACACCGACCTGGTCGTGCACTTCGCCGCGGAGTCGCACAACGACAACTCGCTGAACGATCCGACGCCGTTCCTCGAGACCAACATCATCGGCACCTTCACGCTGCTGCAGGCCGTGCGGAAGCACGACGTCCGCTACCACCACATCTCGACCGACGAGGTCTACGGCGACCTCGAGCTCGACGACCCGGCGAAGTTCACGGAGCAGACGCCCTACAACCCCTCCAGCCCCTACTCCTCGACCAAGGCCGGCAGCGACCTGCTGGTGCGCGCATGGGTCCGCTCCTTCGGCGTGAAGGCGACCATCTCGAACTGCTCGAACAACTACGGGCCGTACCAGCACGTCGAGAAGTTCATCCCCCGGCAGATCACGAACGTCATCGACGGCGTCCGGCCCAAGCTCTACGGCGCCGGCGAGAACGTCCGCGACTGGATCCACGTCGACGACCACAACAGCGGCGTGTGGGCGATCATCGAGCGCGGTGCGCTCGGCGAGACGTACCTCATCGGCGCGGATGGCGAGAAGAACAACCTCGAGGTCGTGACCCTGATCCTGGAGGAGTTCGGCCAGGGCGCCGACGCCTTCGACCACGTCACCGACCGGCCCGGCCACGACCTCCGCTACGCGATCGACTCCACGCGCCTGCGGACGGAGCTGGGCTGGGAGCCGCGCTACACGGACTTCGAGTCGGGCCTCGCCGCGACGGTGCAGTGGTACCGCGAGAACGAGGACTGGTGGCGTCCGCAGAAGGCGGCGACCGAGGCGAAGTACTCGGCGCAGATCAGCACCACCCCGTAGCGCCCGGCGCTGCTGAGGGCCGCGGCCGTCGTCTCAGGACGGCGGCAGATTCTGGGCGCCTGAAGACGACGCTATGCAGTTCCGGGACCGTCAGGCGTCGCGCAAGCACGGCTCGTGAACCGTGTTCGCTGGACCCGATGGGGAGCCGTTGCTCACGTCACCCGGACGGCGAATCGAATCTCGAAGGGAGCGCATCCTGCCCTCCACTGGGTCAACGCGCTCCCGACCCTCCGCTCCCCCGCGGCTGCGCCTGTCGCCGACGGCAGAGGCCAGTACTGAGAGGTGGCCGACGCGTTGCACTGCTCACACTTGTCCTCGCCGGGGCGCTAGCGGCCGGACTGGTACAAATCGGGGACGCTCCAACCTTTGCGGCTGGCTCCGCCACCGCCCTTGGGCACCCGCGAGAGCGACTCCCCCGCATCGACGCCGATCGGCACCAGGAACACGTTGACCCCGACGACGGGCAGCGGCGGGGCTTTCACGCGGCAGTCGACCGCCGGGGGCGCCGAGAGCTTCTTCACGGCAACCGCCGGCGCCTGGACGGAGGACAAGTACAGCTCTCCAGATCAGCCTGACGTTAGAGACAGGAGTTGCCGACCCAGCGGCTCACTCAGCATTCGACTCGCCTCGACTGTGAGGTGATGAGCATCGCGATAGAGCAGAACGTTTCCGATAATCGGTCCGCAAACCGTGGCACTGCAGAGGTAATCGTTGACGTCGATCAAAGCAGCCCCCACTGCCGCGGCAGCTGCTGTCTCCGCTCGGTCTACGATCGGGTTCTCGGCTGCTGCACGCCTGACAGAACATTGCTCTGAGTCATCGAGGTGAACGGAAAGGCAGATCGCCGGCGAAGTCCCCATGAACGGCGTATCCCTGATCACCGCTGTCTTTTCTGCGCCTATTCGACTAATAGTCGACTCAACACCCTCACGCCATGAATCCGCGATGCTTTTATCGTCCGACGTCAGCACTTCCTGGCGCGAATAATTGGCGAGGATCAACAGTCCCACTTCTTCGCCGGCTAGCTTCGTCGTGACTTTCTCCCGCCACTCCGCACACGCGGAGTAAACATTGCCGAGAAGCTGAGTCGAGACGTCTGCGGAGGGGCATGCGGACTTGGTGTATGTCTCGAGTCTCACCCCGACTCTGTCGGCCCAATCCAAGAGAGCCGGGAACCATTGCGCCGCGTGAGAATCTCCGAAGAGCACCACTGTCTCAAGTGAGTCCGGATCCCCGAAGACACAGTTCTGCACGTCTGTAGCGGCGTAGTCGAGGTGGCAGCCGTCGGAATAGATGGCGGGATTCGATTGCTCGGCACCGCGAAGAGAAGGCACCATGTTGTCGGGAACCGACCCAGAGAACGAGGGCTGCGACGAGAACGAGACCGGTGCGGCTGACCTGCCGGAGTCGAGAGGCCTTGCGTCGGACACCACCCCACTTCCGAGGCTCGCCGCCGCGACGACAACGGATGTCACCAAGGCAGCGATGACTGACGCGCGTGGACGCGCGCGCGCAAGTGCGCCCCTCTTCTGTGCGGGCTCCTCGATGTACCGATGACTCAGCCAGGACAACGGAACCGTCAGAGCAGCGATCGCGAGGCCGGTCCAGATCGGAAGCGGTGTCAGCGATGCCGCCGCCGGGATCACGAGCAACGGCCAGTGCCACAGATACATCGAGTACGAGATCGTCCCCACGAACTGCAGGGGCCGTGCGCCGAGAGCCACGATCGGACCCCGCGGATGCTGAATGCGAGCGCTACCCGACCAGATGATCATCGCTGCGCCGACGGTCGGTACCAGCGCGGCGTAGCCCGGAAACAACGTGCTCGAGTCGAAGAGGGACCCTGCACCGAGGACGAGACCGAGACCGAGCCATCCCAGAACTGCGTTGACCGCCGAAGAGAACGGCGTGAACGACCGGGACACCGCTAACGCAACGAGTCCTCCCACGCCCAACTCCCACGCTCTCGTCGGCAAGCTGAAGAACGCCCACGGCTGCGAAATCGTCGTCAGAACGAGCCCCAGAGCGAAACTCAACGCTACGAGGGCTCCGATGACCAGGGAGAACCGCCGGCCCACGCCGCGGGTCAGGCGATAGACGAGCCAGAGTACGAGCGGCCAGAACAGGTAGAACTGCTCTTCGACCCCGAGCGACCAGAAGTGTTGGAACGGTGACGGCGCCGTCTCCGCCAAGTAGTCCGTCCCGACGTACGCGAAGAGCACGTTCGGCACGTACAGCGCCGACGCGGCAGCATCCCTCATGGCATCCCACACTCGTAGGGGCGGGAGAAAAACCAGCGACCCGATCACGGCGAAGACGAGCACGAAGAAGGCAACGGGGAGGATTCGCCTCACACGGCGCGCGTAGAACGACGCCAGGTCGAGACGTCCGTTCCGTTCGAGTTGAGTCAACAGGTGGCTCGTGATCAGGAATCCGGAGATTACGAAGAAGATGTCTACGCCGACGTAACCCCCACCGAGGAAGGGCACGCCGGCGTGATAGAGCACTACGAGTCCGACAGCGACTGCGCGAAGGCCGTGGATGTCCCGCCGGAAAGACGAACGAGCTGTGTTCACAGATGTTGCCGTCGCGACGATGTTCGGTCTCGCTTCCGCGAAGCGTCGATCGTCTCGCGCGCGCTTCGCTCGTAGCTCGCGCAGATACTCTCCCAGGAGTACTCCGCCCGACCGCGTTCGAACGCACTTCTGCTCAATCGGTCCTGCAGGACAGGGTTCGACAAGAGATTCTGCACGCCTTCGACGATGGCCTCGGTTGTCGGAGCGACGAAAAGCCCAGTTTCTCCGAGAACCTCTCGGTTGTACACCGTGTCGCGAGCGACCGTCGGGGCGGCGCAGGACATCGCCTGCACGAGCGCAGGGTTTGTGCCACCGACACTATGACCGTGAAAGTACGCTCCCGCGTGCGCCCACAGCGCGTACAGGCGACCATCATCGCTCACATGACCGAGCCAGTGGACGCGTGAGCTGGACTCTCCGAGTTGTCGAGCCTGCTCATCGAGAGGACCTCCGTAGCCGGTAGAACCCACAATCACCACGTCATGCGTCTCGGCGATGATCCGCGCAGCGTCGAGGAACTCGCTGACCGTGTTCTCCGGAACGAAACGAGCCACCATGAGGGCGTACTCGCGGTGGACGAGCGGAGCTTCGACCTCTCGCGCGACCGGAGCGTCGCCTCCGTACGGTATGAAGTCCCCGTCCCTACCGAACTCGTCGCGCCAACGCTGGCCGATCGCTCGTGCGTCGAAGACCAGTCGGTCTCCCCACCAGGCAGTCATCTTGGCGCCGGCGCGAAACATCGCTTTCGCGACCCGTCCCCATTTCGCGCGATCCCATTCGATCCCGTCTACGTTCACGAGAGTCGGAATCCCCCTGAGACGCAAGAGCGGTAGCCAGAAACCGTTAGCCACGTTCATGACTATTGCGACGTCCGGCTTTTTCCAAAAGGCATGTAATGTGGCCATCAAGCCATAGGACAGGGTGCTCAAAGATTTCGACTCGATACCTGGAGTCACGACGGTCCGCACACGGCGATCGATCTCAGGGTCGTCGGGCCGGGTCGAGCCATCGCGTCCGTAGACAGTGACATCCCATCCCTGCTCCGCCAGATACGGAGCGATTTTCCGCACAGCAGTCTCGAAGCCGCCGTAGTAGCTGGGGTAGCCGCGAGTGCCGATGATGGCGACGGAACGAGACACTCACTACCACTTTCGTCTGGCAATCAAGGATGAATAGATCGAGATCAGATCGCTGGCATGGCTCCACGACGCTTCCGTCGTTTCGAGCACCGGTGCTAAACCGGACTCGCACGACGGGCGCTCCGGCTTCTCCGATGTAGTCTATTGCATGACGAGGACAGCGAGAGTTCCTCAGCCGACCGTGGTAAGTGAGGCCCGCCATCCCCCGGGAAACGTGTTCTATGTCCTCCACAAAACCCCCTCTAAGAAGGGCCATCAAGTGACCCGAGTACTTCTCGCGCATCCCGGTGCGGAGCTCTACGGCAGCGATCGAATGGCAGTTGCGACCGTCGCTGCACTCACCCGAACGGGGTTCGAGGTGACCGTCGCCGTCCCGAACGACGGACCACTTCTGGATCTGTTCAGGGACGCGGGCGCGGATGTGGTGATCATCGCGCTCCCCGTTCTGAGGAAGTCGCTGCTCAGACCGCTGCAGCTCCTGAGGCTCGTCGCGACGATGCCGGCAACGCTGATCCGAGCCGTCGGCCTGATCCGTCGGTCCTCCGCGGACCTGCTCTACGTGAACACGATCACTCAGCCGTGGTGGATTGCAGCCGGACGTCTTGCCCGCATCGGGGTCATCGCTCACGTCAGAGAGGCAGAGTCCGAACTCTCGAACCTGCTCAAGCGCCTCCTCTCCCTTCCGCTCACGTTCGCTCACGCCATCCCCTGTAACAGTCGGGCGACCGAAGAGCACGTGCACCGCTTCGGGCTCTGGACCAAGTCCAAGACGTCTCTGCTGTACAACGGGAAAGATTGGTCGCGGTACCTGGAGGTCCCTCCGACGAGCACCGTGGCAGCGAAGGTGGTTCTGCTCCTCGTAGGAAGGATCAGCCCTCGCAAGGGAACGGACACCGCGGTCGAGGCCACCGCCATCCTCCGAGGCAGGGGCTACCCGGTCCACCTCACCCTGGTCGGGGATGTCTTCCCCGGCTACGAATGGTTTCCCGAGCAGCTCAGAGCTGACGCGCAACGATTGGAGATCGCTGACCACGTGGAGTTCGCCGGCTTCAGCCCCGACCCTGTCGGGGCGTTCGCTTCGGCGAACATCGTGATCGTGCCTTCTCGCGTGGAGCCGTTCGGAACTGTCGCAGCCGAAGGCATGGCCGCAGCACGTTGTACCGTGGTCGCTCGGACTCAAGGCCTTGTCGAGATCGTTGACAGCCCCGTGGTGGGCTCCACCTTTGAGCCCGGTGACGCGAAGGGGCTGGCTGATGCATGCGCTGCTCTGATCGAGGACCCCGAGGGCGCTACCCTGATCGCATCGGCGGGACGTGAGAGTGTTGTGGCTCGATTCTCGACCGAGGGATACGCGACCGAGACCGTGAAACTCGTCTCTGATCTTGTCAGGAGCCGGTGAGCCTATGCGAGTGTGCATCGTGTCGGTTCCGCTGACCGCGAGGAGCGGCGTCTACCGCTCGACGTACGATCTCGTGACGAGCGCACGGTCCAAGGGGCTGGACTGGCACGGCATCGTCGCCATGCGCCCAGGCGCTGCGGGCGGCCCGCCCGACACGACCGATGGCATCTTCGAGACGACCATCACTCAGCACGGTGCCTCACTCATTCCGGCGATCGAGCACCTTCTGCTCTCCCGACCCGAAGTGCGGACGGCGGACGTCGTGATCACCATGATCGGTCAGAGCGATGTCGCCATGACCCGGCTTCGATCGGGACTCCCCGGGCTCTGGGTCTCCTTCGTGCGTGGGCTGCCCTGGCCCGCAGCGGGAGAGGCCACTGTGATTCGGCGTCTAGTGCAGTTCCTCCTCGTCGCTCGCGCGATGCGTGCGGCTGATGAGGTCTGGGTGACCACCGCGGTGCTCGCAGCAGCGATCAGATCTGTACGTAAACCGATTCTCATTCCGGCCGGCGTACCGCACGCGGCGCGAACCTCTCACGGGGAGTTCGGCTCGGACGGGGATGCGATCTTCGCTGGCCGACTGGACGTCGACAAGCGACCGGCGTTCTTCACGGAGATCGTCCGCGCACTAGGCGTCAGAGCGAAGATCTACGGTCGTGGTCCACTGGAGTCCTCGCTTCAACAGACGCTGCCACCCAACGCGGAGCTGTGCGGTTGGACGGAGCCCGACAGACTGTGGGACGGTGCATCAGTCTTCCTTGGGACGTCCCTGCGCGAGGCCTTCGGGCGGAGCGCAGTCGAGGCAGCCCTTCGCGGCGTTCCGGTGATCCTCTCGAAGGACTACGGAGCAGCAGACTTCCTCTTCACCGACGAAGCCCTCGCTCGACAGTTCGTCCTCGATTCCGAGCCGATCGGGCCGTGGATCGCTGCGGTCAGGGGTCTCTACGGCGACCCGGAGCTCCGCCGTCGGGTCTCCGATCACGTTCGGGCGAATGCGCTGGAGCTCTCCATCGATAGATCGGTCGACAGGATCTGCGAGC
The DNA here is from genome assembly GCF_022815495.1 of Rathayibacter sp. VKM Ac-2929. NCBI lineage: Bacteria > Bacillati > Actinomycetota > Actinomycetes > Micrococcales > Microbacteriaceae > Rathayibacter > Rathayibacter sp. VKM Ac-2929. The sequence goes on along the minus strand of NZ_JALGRV010000002.1, from coordinate 431,717 downwards.
GACTCGAGGTTCTACAGAAGGCTCGATGAGTGCTTCGGAGCTGGTTCTGCTCGCGCACAAACTCGGATCGGTGTGCTGCTGCCTGGTTCGGGTCGCCATCTGCGAGACGGCTCCACGCGGCCCTCGGAGGCTTCAAATCCACCGAGTACCCGACGAACGAGCGTTCACCTTCCGGAGATAGATTCCCGACGTGGGCGAAGAACAGAGAAGCCGGCGCCTGTTCCTAGGCCTCGCGGCAGCGGCGACGTTGGGTGTCGCGGCCGGAGCCGCAGACGTGAAGTTCCTTGGGAACCCCGAGCGCGACGCGCGTGTGCTCATCGTCGAAGAACAACCGGGAGACAGCCCGACCGCTAGATGGAAGGCAGCCATCAGTCGCGCGGTGGCCGACGGGCCCGGCTGCTACAGCCGGATCCTCGGAACCGCAGCCGAATACCGAATCACCGAGACGCTCGAGATCAGTGGACTGCAGGACATCACCATCTCCGGTCAGGGTGCCCGAAAGACGGTCTTCTCGAGCGCCAAGCTCGATGGACCTCTCGAAGCCGTGTTCTCGAACACCACGTCGGCCGCCGGCACCAGAGCAGTGAGATCCTTGTCGTTCGAAGACTTCTCCGTCGCAGGAGGGATGCGTGAGCTGACGGACGCGCAGGCAACAGAACGCCTCCGGGACAGCCGCCCTTGGCCCGCGGACGACGCCGGAGTCCTGAAGGCCGCGGTCAAGCTCATTGGGAATCGGGGACTCACCTCGGGCCGGGAGGTGAAGGACGTCAGCATCAGAGGGGTCCACGTCTACGGCACGAAAGAGCTTCCGATCGTAGTGTTCAACACCGATGGCCGCGTCGAGGTTTCGCACTGCAGATTCGAACGATGCAAAGACGTCGGATTCACGTTCAACGAGAACGTCTACTTCTGCGACAACGTCATCGTCTACTCAGCTGATAACGGAGTATCCGTCTCGCGAGGCAACGAGGGCGGACTTTGCCTGCGAAATAGGATATACAATTCCTTTTATAGCGGTATTCTCGTCGGCGGTAACATCGGAACTGCAGAGCGCGGACCAAATCATGTTCGGGTCGCTCACAACGTCGTCTCTAACGCAGGAGCGTACGGAATAGACCTCACCTTGGCTCCGCGCAACATCACAGTCACGCATAATCAGATCGAGGGTGCCCATCTCGGCATAGCGGTCTGCGGCTGGGTCTTCGACAAGGCAGCGACATATTCCAGGGGAACCAATAGGTTCACATGGACTGACGACTACACAGCAAAAAACATCGCGATTACGGAAAATCGCATCATCGACTCGACACGCGGCGGAATCGCAATATATCACGCTCAGGAGATCAGAGTGCAGAGCAACGTTATCTCCTTCTCGGATCACACGGGACGCCTCCGCGAGGACGCCGTCGCCGGACAAACCCTTTATGGGGTATCCAACCAGGGCAGATCCGACTCGGACCGCTCCACGTCTTCCGCCGTGACGATCCTGGCGAACGAGATCAGTGAAGAACGTCGTGATCGAGGAATCACCGACGGCGTCTATTTCGAGGGTAGTCCAGGATGGTCGGTGCGATCGAACGTGATCAGCGGAGCCGTTCGAGCGACCGAACCTCGCGCCGGTTAAGGACCGTCAGCCTTCGACCAATCAGACACACTCGCCAGGCGGCGAGGCTCCCTCTCGACATCTCGTTCAGCGCTGCTCCCTGCTCTATCTGCCGATGACAGCCAATGCGTTCCCGATAGCGGTGCGCCAGGCGGCTCGATGAACGACCACCATGACGGCGGAGTAGACCCCGAGGAAGAGAGGCAGGCCCACCGCGATGCGCGCGGCCGGATACAAAGGGATCAGATAGAGCAATAGATATGATCCCGCGGCCCACGTGGCGGCGTGCATCGCAGGGAGGAATGCGCCGAGTTGACGGCGCACGGGAAGCGCCGCCAGACGCCTTTGAATGAGGAGGATGACCGGCATCAGGGCTATACCAGCGATAGTGTACCCGACCGCGACACCGACCATTCCCCAGAAAGAACCGATGATGATCCCACTGATCTGAACGACACTCGCGAGGATGTTGAACCGGAGATGGATGTCAGCGCGTGCATATCCCAGCAAGACCGGCGCATTCACGGAGGTCACCGCCTGACGCGCGCCTGTCACAGCGAGCACGGCCAGCACCGGAACCGCTCCGATCCATGCCTCCCCGAGGAAGAGCTGGATGCCGTCGTACGACGCCACCGCGATGAAAAACATCAGAGGGAAGGAGATGAAGGCGATAGTCGCGGTGCTGCGTTGGATGAGGCGGGCGCCTTCACCAGGCACGTCTCTCACTCTCGCCAGGGCGGGGAAAAGTACACGCGTCACTGCCTGGCCGATCATCTGGACAGGCGTCAAGAGGACCCGATAGGCCAAGGAGTACAGCGCAAGATCGGTGGCGCCGAACAACTTGCCGACGAGCAGATTGTCGATGTTTCGCGAACCGAAGGAGAGCAGATTGCCGGCAAACACTTTGACACCGAAGTTCATCGTGTCTCGAAGTGTTCCGAGTGCCAGGTTCGGCAGAGGAGGGCGAGCCGCGATATACATGACAATGAGCGCAACAGCATCTGTAACCATCAGTTGAACAACGATCGACCAGAAGTCGAAGCCGGTCAGTGCGAGCACAACGCCCGAGACCCCGCCGACGGCAGCAGAAACGGTCTCAGCGACAGCGATGACTTTGAAGCGCAACATCCGCATCAACAGCATGCGAGGAACTATCGCGAAACCCTTCACGAGCAACCCGATCGCCATCACCGGAAGAACGACGACGAGCTGCGGTGTCTGAAGGAAGTCAGCCACCGGACCAGCGAGTGGGATCGTCGCTGCGCCCAAAAGAAAAGCGAGACCGATATTTATTGACGACGCGGCACCGACGAGAGTGCGATCGACCTTTTTCCTACTGATGAGGGCAGGAGTCAGGCCCTGATCGAGAAGGAGGGCAGCGAAGGCCATGTACACATTCGCCTGCGCCACCACACCATAACTCGCAGGTCCCAGGATCCGCGCAAGGATGACCGAGAAGACGATGATCTGGCCTTGGCGGCCGACAAGGGCCAGGATGTTGTAACGGACGTTGCGCGCTCCACCTCCTGGAGAATCGTCATCCCGATAGTCGTAGTCCGTCCTCACCTTGCCCACTGTCAACTGCGGCCACGACTGGCTAGCGCGACTGCCGGCTTCTGAGCGCTTGCACGTAGGTCCTGCAACTGGTCCTCGCTCAACATCGCCGACGTCGGGTCGGCAACCACGGTCTGAATCGTACGCCTCAGCCACTCCGGGTCGGCGTCCTCGATTCGGATCACCAGATGTCCAAGTCCCAGCGACTCGAAGAGCTCGATGGTCTTGAACTCGTAGGCGATCGCGATGACGGGCCGTCGTGAGATGAGCGCAAGGATCGCGAGATGCATGCGAGTTGCGACGACGAGTCTCGACTGCGCTATCTCCTCGAGCAGCTGCCGCGGCGTGTGGAAGTCCTGGTCGACGATGACCGGGAGTCCCCGGAAGAAGTCGAGCGCTACGGCGGAGTCGTCGTACGCGTAGCTGGGAACCCCCTGGCAGGTCGACAGGGCGACAGCTTCGATTCGCAGATCGTGGATGGTGCGGATGCCCTCGCGCATCATCTCTCGGTAGGCGTTGGACGACATCTCTCCCGAGTCGACACCTCGGCCCCATTCGCGCACCGACACCAGGGCCCTGCCGCCGGCCGTCGCGCGAGCGTCTTCCTCTCCCATGGACCAGCCCTGGGCGTCAGGGCCGGTAGCGCGGAGTGTGTCGAGCGCGAAGACGACATCGGAGACGACGTCACCGACGACACCGCCGACATCGATACGTCCCCACGCATCTGAGGATCGCTGATCGCGGAAGTAGACACCCGCGACCAGCTCACTGATCCGCGTCGCCTGCGCGGCGGCTCTCGGACGTGCGAACGGGCCCATCGACTGCGTCCACAGGATGAGCTCTTTCCCGAGCGCACGAACGATCTCCGACTCCAGCACCCTCGGTGCGAAGTTGTAATGGTCGACCAGGTAAGTACCGCCGCTCGATATCACGAGGTCGCATGCCGACAGGGCGCGAAAGGAACGCGCGTACTCGGTCCAGGCCAGAAGAGGAGAAGCAAGTAACCTCTCGAGAAGCGGATCACGCCGGACGAGTCGCCGTCCCAGAGATGCTCGGACTCTCTGGAGGGGGATTCCGAGTCGTGCAGGCTTCCTACGCTTCGCCACGGTGAGCTGCTGATAGATCGTCCACTCCGGGTAGAGCCTCCTCGTGACAGCCGCATTCGCGTCGAACACGATGACGTCGTCTGAGGAGCACACGCCCGCATGGACCAGCGAGTCGATGATCCCCTGGAAGATCGCCGCGTCGCCCGTGTTGGACAGCACGGCGTTAGTGATAGCAATTTTCATCTAGCAGGTCCTCGAAAGTTCAGTGCGTGCAGTGGTCAGGATCGAAAGGCAGGGCGGAGCGCCCCTCGGTGGTCGAAGCGGCTCGGCACCGCTAATTTTCCGTCCGGTTCGGCGAGCACCGCCCCTTCCCTCGGGGTGAGCCAGAAGACCGTGATCAGGAGGAGTGCGACCGGCCAGACGAGGGCGTCGAACGAGAAGAACATGATCGCTACCAGCACGAGCGAAGGCGTGAAGGCACGTGAGCCTCGAACGATGGCGTTAACGAAGAGGCCGACAACGGCCAGCAGCCCGATCACGCCGGTGGTCACCAGCGACGTGACGACCTGGTTGTCGGGCACATCCAGTCCGTCGTTCTGCAGAAGACCCTCGGCGTAAGCGCGAGACAGCGAATTGAACCCTGTACCGAACAGCCAGCGAAGCGGATCCTCTTGGGCGAGAAGGCGAGGAATAGCCTCGATAGCTCCTTGCCGATGAGTGTAGGACCCGGAATTGACCAGATAGTCCGTCGAGTCGTCCAGGGCGCTGAGAAGGCCGGGGAAGAGCAGCACGGTGAAGGCGGTCCCGATCAGAGCGATGAAGGCGTTCCTCAGACGCGTGACGGCTGAGCGAGCGATGACGATGAAGAGATAAACCAGTGTCACGCTCAGAGCGACGACTGCACTGCGCGTTCCCGAGAGCACGAGCATCGTGACCCCTACCAGGCCGAAGACGATTCGCCAGCGTCTCGCGAGGGCCAATGACATGTCGACCGCGAAGAGGATCACAATGCAGGCGATCATCCCGTAGATGATCGGATGGCCGAGCGAGCCGAGAACGCGGAAATCTCCCGATCCGAGGAACGTGTTTCTGAGGCCGGGTCCTTCTGTCCGCCCGACGAGCGCCCACAGAGGTCCACGACCGGTTTGGAGTTCGATGACACCGAGTATCACTTCGAACACCGCGAGGCCGAAGATGCCGAACATGAATGTCCGCACGTCCTCCCGAGTGAACCGGAGGGTACACACTGCCGCTGCGACCAGAAAGGCGAGAAGGAAGACGAGGAATTGGGCCGCCGTGGTCTGGCCGCCGATGGACGACGCAACAGTGATCAGCACGTACGAGGTGAACAACCACGCACCGGCACGAATCTGCCCCGAATTCGGCACGCTCGGTCGAGCTGATCTGAAGAGAACCAATATCATGACGATCGTCGCTGCTGCCAGCCCGATGACCCGGACCGTCGACGTCGAATTGATCGGGCTGAGCACCGCGACCGAGAACAGAGCGAGTGTCGCCGCCCATCCCCGCGCCTCGACCACGTCGACGGCATAGATGGACCCCAGCGCCCAGATCGACACGAAAACAGCAACAAGCCCGGTGGAGTCGATTCCGGCTGCGAGGTAGAAGACTCCGAAGACTATGAACGGGCTTGACCAGAGGGCGAGTCGCTGCACACTTTTCGTTGTCGCGAGAGAGGCACCAGCCGCCGGACCCGCGTCGTTCACGGGTCTCGATCTTCCCACCGGTCGAAGGCTATTGCGAGAGCTCATGGTCGATCATCTTCCGTGCGGCTTGTTGTCAAGAGACCTTGATCCGAGTGATGGTCGACCTTAGACGATCGCGTCATCAGCTCGGAACGCCGATGACTCGATCGTAGATCGACTCGAGCTTCCTGGTCTGCTCAGCAATGTCGTACTCGTCGAAGAGTGTCCGCCGCAGAGCTGCAGCTGCACTGTTTCGAAACGCCGCATCGCTGAGCATCCTTTCGAGATTCACCGTCAGCGAGTCGATGTCGCCCTCCGGCGAGAGGAGACCGGACTCGCCGCTCGCAACGAACTCTGGGATCCCGGCATGCTGAGTCGACACGACGGCGGCCGAGTGCAGCGCTGCTTCGAGAAGAGAGATTGGCAAGCCCTCGGTGTCTCCATCCGAAGCCGTCTTGGAGGGAGCGCAGAACACAAGGCTCGATGCGAGGTGCACTGCGACCTCCTCTGAACCCAGACGACCCAGGAAGCGCACATCGGGAAGACCGAGCCGATCGGCCTGCCGACGGAGCTCGCCCTCAAGCGGACCGTATCCGACGATCGTCAGCGGAACCGATTCGCGGAGCGCGGAAGGCAGCCGGTCCATGGCGTTCAAGAGGTCCGAAACACCCTTCTTCTCGACGAGCCGCCCGACGAAAAGCACGCCGGCACGTCGCTGGTCCGCCTTCACAGCTCGCAGCGGGATACCGATCCGATGGACGATGACCTTCTCCTCCGGAGCTCCCAGCTCGATCAGCCGGCGTCGGATGTGCTCGGAAACCGCAATGAGGGTAGAGGACTGGTCGAAGAGGCGACCCAGATTGCGGCGGTAACGCCGACCCACCGCTCCAGGAAGAAGTGGGTCACCGGTCACGTCCTTCCCGTGGAACGTCACGACAAGCGGAACGTCCAGACGCCGAGCGAGGGAAGCGGCCGCTATCCCACCACCAGCGAAGTGAGCGTGGATGAGTCGAACGTTGTTCTTATGAGCCTCACGGTCGTACACCCCGGGGTAGCCGAAGCGGGCGAGGATCTTCCTCAGCACCAGTCCGGCCTTCGAGTCCGGGAAGGGCGCACAGTCGACCGGCATCGGCAAACCGTCAGCCATGACGCTGATCCCGAAGAGCACCGGCCGCCACTGCTGCATCGCAGCGACTTGATCCCTCACGAAGGTCTCTGATGGCGACAGCCAACTGTTCTTCCAGACGACCGCAGCAGGACGCCCGTCGCCGTCCCGTCGGTCGAGCGCTTCGATCGGCAGTTGAGCCCCCTCGATTCGTGCCCCGCGGCGCGGAGACGTTCCAACCACTCGCCGTTGAGCACCAAACTGCGCCAGCTTAGCCGAGTACTCAACCGACGAGGCCGCTGGTGCAGCGGCGTTGTGCACCACCACTCCTCACGCCTGCCGGCTGATCGAGATGAAGGGACGAACGTCCGCGTCTGCCTCGTTCGAGCGAAGAGACACCTCACCGCCTTCAACGCTGACCTTTGTCACAGCGACACATACAGCTCCCGTGCCGCTCTCGACAGCGGACTTCAATTGACTCGTCACATCCGCCCGGATCCAACGCTCTTCGTAGCCGACCCCGCCGCGAGCGATCTCGGCGATGATGGCCGGCCGCCGGTTCCAGTCGATTCCACCCTGAGTGAAGTTCTCGCTCGAGCTCACCGCCACAACGCTCTGCCCTCCAGCCGCGGACCGGCGAGCAGAGACGAAGAGTGTCGCGGTCGCGATGGTCTCCAGCTGAAGATCCGGCGGCAGCGCGAAGCGCAAATAGGCTTCGAGGGCGCCCCTCGATGCTGTAGCAGTGTTGACGCGTAGCGTGGTCTCACCGGAGCGGTCGCGTCCGGAGCCCGCCACCTCCTCGACGTAGGTGTCCACTGCAGCGCTCAGGCGACTCTCCTTCGATGGTTCGACGTCCAGCTCCAATACCGGAGCCGTGACGTTCTCCTTGCTCTTGATGAACACCGCCATGCCTAATCCACCGGGAGGGTTGTCCTCCGTCAACGCGAACGACGCCTCCAGCATCCCGGCCTGCTGCGTGAAATGAGTCGAGACATCAATCACCCGCTGAACGTTGAGATCCGCGTCCAACGTCGTCGAGCCCAGCGCGGGACCGATGGCCGGCTTCGTACTCCAAGTCACTGTGGAAGGGTCCCACTCGCCGGTGATCGCGTGAGCTGTCACCACAGCTGTCGGCTCGGCATCGAGCGTCCCGCCGACAAATCGAAGTCGCGCGCCGATGATGTTGCCCGACACCGCCGCGAGGTCGAATCGCAGATATGCTTCCCTGTTCCGAGCCGGATCGTTCTTGCGGTATTTGACCGCGAGGCTCGTCGAGGTCTGATAGTTCGTCGTTGGGTTCCCTCGGTCGACGTGTGCGTCTCCTGCCACGGGAACGATGTGGACGGACGAGTCGGCCACGGTGACAGCGACTCGGCTCCACGTGCACCGACGCTCCGGGGAACGCCTGATGACCCCGATTGTCGCTTCGCCTCGCGCGATTCCGAGTACTTCACCGCTGGAACTGACCTTCGCAATGGTCGGGTCGGATGTTGAGTACTCGGTCACCATCTTGGCTGACGAGGCCCGACTCTCAACCGAGACGGCGATCGTCGTCGTCTCGCCCACGGCGATCGTCTTCGACTCAGCAGCCGCAGAGAATGACAGAGCACCGTAGTCCGGCGTGACAGCCATCGGCACTGCACGGTCGAAGATGCGGACGTCCCGTACTTTATGTTTTGCAGTCACGATCGAATTGATCTCGGTTGATCGCATCAGGAGACGTACGAACCGTCCTACGACGGCGGTGAAGGCGTAATTCTCCTCCGAAGACCTAGTCGAAGACGTCGATTTACCACTGTAGACCTTCGACCAGGAGAGCTCGTCGGGCGATACGAGAATTTCGAACACGGTCGACCGAATGGTCGCGGGATCACCGTACTGACTGCTCTCACTGGGAAACCAGTCCACGGAGACACTTCCGATGGTCTTCTGTCCGCCGATGTCGTACTGCAGCCATGCGTCCGCCCTGTTTCGCTCAAATGCGGATGCATTCGTGGCGTCGATCGTGTTCGAAACGTCGTGTCCGGAGTCGCTGCTGATCTGCTTAACCCCGCTGATCGCGTGCGATCCGCGAGTGAAGTTGAATACATAGTCCGTAGCAGACCGTCCCGACTCCTTCGCTGTCACTCGTCCCGTGCCTGGTACAGACGTGGGCTGCACGACTGTCACAGACGCACCTGTGGCCGCGAGCTTGGGAAGGCCTCCTCCGATCCCAACCTCGAGTTCGTATGAATATGTGTCCGATCGGAAAGAAGCCAGTTTCTTACTGTTCACTGACACAGAAGTTGCGCGCGCGGGAGCCCCGCTCGGAAGGTTCGATGACCATTCTTGAAGAGGACGCGGCACAACGGCCGCAGCATTTGTCATTCCGGTTCGCACAGGAGTGAGCTGGACTGCGATCCTGTACTCGGACCGGCCGGAATACTGGATGGCGAGACGACGGACGTCGTCATTGGCCGTCTGCCCATCCGGATTGGACATCGAAGGCATCGGTTCCGCCGGCAGATCTACGAACTGTCCCGCGTCTCCGACGATCCGAGCGAGAAGCTTCTGATCGCCACGCGACAGAGTCGCCGACTTACCGTCAGCGGCGATGGCGATGACTGCCTTCGTGTGCATCAGCCACCACACCTCGAAGACCGACCCCGAGCTGACCTCGTCCTCCACTAGAAGCTGCCGGCGCTGATCGAAGAGGCGAAAACCCCGCAACCACTTCGTCACGACAGGTTGCGCGGACGAGAGGTCGGCTATTGCGATTCCCTCTTCCGGCGTGAAGATCGTAGTCGTATATTTCGTCGTACTCTTCGCGACCTGATCCGGGCCCGGACGCGGATTGAAGACAAGAGTGTTGTGACCCTCAGCTTTTTTCCTGTAGTAGAAGAAGCGGTTGACCGTTTCTGCAGTCGCCGAGCCCATTCCTGGCAGGTCGTAATTCTCGATCCCGAGGTCCAATGCCCACTGCTGCCCACGCGCCGAGAAGACGAAGTGCCCTGAGTCGGCGTCTGCGTGGCTCGAGGCCGGCGTTCCAGCCTTGACTGCCACCCAAGCTGCGAGCGGCTGCTCCCAGCTCTGGCGCATGGAGACTACCTGACCGTTGAGGAAGGACCGATCGAGAGGCAGCGTCCCGGAGACGGGATTCACCGTCACGGCCTGAGGCTGATACCACAGGAGCGCCTTGGTATCCACGATCTCCGCCTCAGCGGGAGTGTCATACTCCGAATACCAGTCGTAGAGCGGACGATTGAAGATCGCTCCCAAAGCGTGAAGCTCGGGACTCCGATAGCGCGACGATTGCTCTCCCGCGTCCCCGAAGTTGAAGGACGTATCGCCGCTCGGGCTGGTGAGATGGATCGGCATGAGGCCGGAGTCGGAGAGGCCAACGATCGAATCCAGACCGCGGTACCCGCCGGTCACGCTGCGGAGCGCCGCCATGAACGTCGCCAAGTACCCCACACCGTAGACGAAGTAGGCGAGGCCCTCAGCGAAGCCGCCGTCCGGCGCGAGCTGACCGGCACCAGCTGACAATCGAGACACCGCGTTGTCGAGGACGTATTGCACGGTGGCGGAATCAGTCACATCACCCTGAACGGCCAGCGACCCCAGGCCGAAACCGGCGTTCGTCACGAGCGTCCTGTTCGTGCCGTCCTCGAGAAACGTTCCGGCGGTACCGGAGGAGTAGAGCGCCGCCGCCGGCCTCAGTGCCTTCTGCAGTAGCGCTGTTTGAAGAAAAACTCTTCGCTCCGGGCTCCAGTAGGGATACATCCAGTCGTACGCGACAGCGAAGGCATGCGACAACTCTGCGGTATCGAGAAGGTGACGCGTGTTATTCCAATCAGGAAAGTTCCCCGCGGCCTCCAGCTCCTTCCACAGCCTCTCCCCGAGCTGAGCCTTGGTCGCCTCATCTGCCGCGAAGTGGTACGCGAAAATGAGTTTGTAGGTCCTGTCGAGTACTGAACGAGCTTGCTCGAGCATACGAACGCCATCGGAAACCCCGTAACTAGGGAGAGGATTGGTAGAGATATCCGAGAGAGCCTTTGCCTGAAAGATCAGCACACTTGCTGTAGTTCCGAGCCTCTTATCAGTAGCAGCCCTCGCTCGAAGATCGTCGAAGAAGGATCCGGTCACGATCAGACGAGGATGAACTTCGTCGGCCTCTGCGCGCGGAGCATCGAGCGCATCGCCGGCTGCCGCGAGGAGCACCGTTGCCAGTCCGCCGCCAAGAAACGTCCGCCGTGGGAAATCGAAGCGGGAGTTCGGTTCCACAGGTCACCTCTGAGATGATGTGAGCGTTTGCTCATCCCTGATGAAATCGCGAGACGTCGATTTCGGCGGCCCCCGGACAGGTCGGAGAGACATGAATCTGGCTCGAATTCCCTCCGCCCGTGAGCCGCTGAGCGTCTCTCATCGTCACCGGCCTCTGAACGAGGGGCCGACGCATGACTCATCGCTTCGGAGCTCAGCGCCGCCCGAGATGTGTCTCCGAGCGACGGTGCAAACCGTGAAGACGGTCTCCCCCAGCCAGTGTCAGCCGCGCTCAACAACCGAGAGGTGAGCCAAATGCTCGAAGAAGGAATCGATCGACTCGCGCAAGCTCGAGTCCGGTAGCCCCGTGCGGTCGGCGATGTCCGTCACGACTGTGTTCAGAGTCGTGGGGACCTCGATCGCCACCCAGAGCTCGTGGGCAGTACCGGTCAACACAATCGGCGCCAGTCTGCTCGGCGCCGCACTCAAACCCAGGACATAAGTGGAAGTGCCTTCGACGTAGGCAACTGCATCCGCTCGCTTGAGTGACAGGAAGGAGCCGTCCCGGCCTCTCCTCTCCTTGACAACTGGGACTCGATCTTCCGAGCAATCAGTTGAAGCCACGACCTCCGGAACAGACGATTTCGCCGCAGCCTGCACGATGCCGGTCGCCGTCGTCCTCGGGCTTATCTTGGCGACCACAGAGGGCTGCCGTTCGTCCCTCGCCTCGCCGACGATGCGGATCGCGGCGGGGAGGGCACTGATTGCCGCAAGGGCCCGTCGAACACGTAGACGTGCTCGCGAGCCAACACCGTCGGCGGCCGTCGGATGATCGAGTTCCAGGTCCCGCCTGGTCGGGAAGACAGCCCTGGCCATGAAGCGAAAACGAGCCGCACCGCTTGCATCACTGATCAGGAGGAGCCAGCTCGCCGCTCTGTTCAGCTCGGTGGACTTCACCTTCCACCGCAAATACTCGGCGGACGGCGTGTCTGGAGCCATGACGGGAAGGCCAATATCCGTGAGGAAAGGGACTAACGGCTCCTCGCATCCGAGATCTTGTACCAAAGAGATCAGACAAGACCGTTCGGCAACTGTAGGATAATGCGCTCGTACAGCCTCGACCGCCCAGTGGTACTCCTGCTGCTGCCTGGAGAAGTACATCGAACGCAGCGAATGGAGGACAGCAATCAGAAGACTCGTGTCGAAATCGGCGATCGTGATGGGTCGACCGGCGATCTCCATGGACGTCCGGTTCCGCCACAGGACCTCGAACAGCTGCATGTCCGAAGCGAAGACTCCCGGGTAGGCGTGGTGGACGTCGATGTCCAGGGGCCACCCGCTGTTCGCGAGACTGACAGAGTGAGTGACGAACGCCTCATGAGCAGCAGAGCCCGGCCGCCGCTGCCATCCGTAGATCTCCAGCGCTGCGACGTAGTCGTCGAATCTCGTCGGATCGACCAGAACATCGACGTCGCTCGACACCCTCTCTGGACGAAGACCATGGTGATTCGCGATCGGCCCCTTGATGAAGACGACGCGGATGCCTCTCTCGGAGGCGATGTGCTGCGCCAGGGCATGAGCGAGTTCGACAGCCACTTTCAACGGCAGATTGACCGCTTCGCGCGGCGTGCCGTTGTCCATGGATGGGCCCTTCGATCAGCAGGCTCTCCCGCCTAGCGGAATGAGCCCGATCTCGATGATACGGGCGTCCCCGAAACTTGAGGAGACAGGCCCCCGATGGCGGAGCTCCGCCGAGGCGGGATCTATGAGGATCGTCGCCTCAACCGAGTTGGTGCAAGTGGGGACAGACCGGCCCCTCAGCGCACCGCCACCGTCGACCGATCGCGCCCGGTCAGGTCCCGCTGCGTCGTCGCCCCGCGCCAGCCGTCGGCCGTCAGCAGCGCGCGGATCTCCGCCCCCTGCAGCTCGCCGTGCTCGATGACGAGCACTCCCCCGGGCCGGAGCAGCCGGAGCGCCGTCCGCGAGAGCGAGCGCACGACGTCGAGCCCGTCCTCGCCGCCGTAGAGCGCGGCCGGCGGGTCGTAGCGCTGCACCTCGATGTCGCGCGGGATGGCGGCCGACGGGATGTACGGCGGGTTGGAGACGACGACGGAGACGGTGCCGTCGAGCTCGGGCAGCGCGTCCGCGAGGTCGACGAAGACGATGCGGGCGTTCTCCAGGCCCAGGCGGTCGCGGTTGCCGCGCGCCCAGAGGAAGGCGTCGACGGAGTTCTCGACGCCGATCACCCGCGCGTGCGGGACCTCGTGCGCGAGCGCGAGCGCCAGCGCTCCACTGCCGGTGCCGAGGTCGACCGCGATGGGCGACTCGTCCGCGACGGCACGGAGGGCGTCGATGGCGAGCTGCGCCACTCCCTCCGTCTCGGGCCGCGGCACGAAGACGCCGGGACCGACCGCGAGCTCGAGCGAGCGGAACGGCGCGACGCCGGTGATGTGCTGGAGCGGCTCCCGCGAGGCCCGGCGCTCGATCGCGTGATCGTAGGCGTCGCGGGTCGTCTCGTCGAGCGAGAGACCGGTGATCAGCCGCGCCTGGAGCGACCCGCGGCCGAGGCCGAGCAGGTGGCCGAGCAGCAGCTCGGCGTCGACGTCCGGGGTGGGCACGCGCGCCGCGGTCAGCCGGGCGACGGCGTCCGCGAGGAGCGCACGCGCGTCGAGGACCATCGTCACCGCGCTCACGACTCGTCGGAGCCGATGTCGGCCAGGCGGGCCTCCTCGTCGAACTGGATCGCGCTCTCGACCACGGGGTCGAGCGCTCCGTTCATCACGCCGTCGAGGTTGTAGGCCTTGTAGCCGGTGCGGTGGTCCGCGATGCGGTTCTCGGGGAAGTTGTAGGTGCGGATGCGCTCGGAGCGGTCCATCGTCCGGATCTGCGTCTTGCGCGCGTCCGAGGCGGCGGCGGCGATCTCCTCCTGCTGGCGGGCGAGGATGCGGGCGCGCAGGACGCGCATGCCGGCCTCGCGGTTCTGCAGCTGGCTCTTCTCGTTCTGCATCGAGACGACGATGCCGGTCGGGAGGTGGGTGATCCGCACCGCGGAGTCGGTGGTGTTGACCGACTGGCCGCCGGGGCCCGAGGAGCGGTAGACGTCGATCTTGAGGTCGTTCTGGTTGATCGCGACCTCCTCCGGGGCGTCCACCTCGGGGAAGACCAGCACGCCGGTCGTCGAGGTGTGGATGCGGCCCTGCGACTCCGTCACGGGGACGCGCTGCACGCGGTGCACACCGCCCTCGTACTTCAGGTGCGCCCAGACGCCCTGCGACGGGTCGGTCGCGTTGCTCTTGATGGCGACCTGGACGTTCTTGTAGCCGCCGAGGTCGGACTCGTCGCGGTCGAGGATCTCGGTCTTCCAGCCCTTCGCCTCGGCGTAGTGCAGGTACATCCGGAGCAGGTCCGCGGCGAACAGCGCGCTCTCGGCGCCGCCCTCGCCGCCCTTGATCTCCATGATCACGTCGCGGCCGTCGTCGGGGTCGCGCGGGATGAGCAGGCGGCGCAGCTTCTCCTGCGCGACGCGCAGGGACTCCTCCAGCTCCGGCACCTCCTCGGCGAAGGCGTCGTCCTCGCGGGCGAGCTCGCGCGCGGCCTCGAGGTCCTCGCCGGCCTGGATCCAAGCGGCGTGCGCCGAGTTGATCTGGTTCAGCTCGGCGTAGCGGCGGTTGACCTTCTTCGCGCGCGCGGCGTCCGCGTGCAGGGCGGGGTCGGACAGTTGCGTCTGGAGGTCCTCGTGCTCGGCGAGGAGGACGCTGACGGATTCGAACATGGGGTTCCTGGTTTCCGGGTGGTGGTGGAGGGGTGGGTCTCGATACGCCCGCTGCGCGGGCTACTCGACCAGCATGAGCGGCCCGCTTCGCGGGCTGGCCGACCCACCGCACATGCTGGTCGAGTAGGTGCCGCAGGCGCCGTATCGAGACCGACGTGCACGGTGGGGTAGGTCTCGGTACGCCGGCTTCGCGGACTACTCGACCAGCATGATCGCACCGAAGGTGCCGACGGACGCGAAAACGCCCGCGGCCGCCCTCGGAGGGGCGACCGCGGACGTCGGGGCAGCTAGTGGTGGCCGTTGCCGTGGTTCGCGGTGGTCGGGCCGACAGCGGACTTCGAGACCTGCATCAGGAACTCGACGTTCGAGGACGTCTCCTTCAGGCGGGACAGGATGATCTCGAGCGCCTGCTGCTGGTCGAGCCCGGCGAGGGCGCGGCGCAGCTTCCAGGTGATCTTGACCTCGTCCGAGCTGAGGAGCATCTCCTCGCGGCGGGTGCCCGACGCGTTGACGTCGACCGCGGGGAAGATCCGCTTGTCGGCGAGGTGGCGCGAGAGACGGAGCTCCATGTTGCCGGTGCCCTTGAACTCCTCGAAGATCACCTCGTCCATCTTCGAGCCGGTCTCGATGAGCGCCGTCGCGAGGATGGTGAGCGAGCCGCCGTTCTCGATGTTGCGCGCCGCGCCGAAGAACTTCTTCGGCGGGTACAGCGCCGACGCGTCGACGCCACCGGAGAGCACGCGGCCCGAGGGGGCGGCGGTCACGTTGTAGGCGCGGCCGAGGCGGGTGATCGAGTCGAGCAGCACGACGACGTCGTGGCCCAGCTCGACGAGGCGCTTGGCGCGCTCGATGGCCAGCTCGGCGACCGTGGTGTGGTCCTCGGCCGGGCGGTCGAACGTGGAGGCGACGACCTCGCCGCGCACGGTGCGCTGCATGTCGGTGACCTCCTCGGGACGCTCGTCGACGAGCACGACCATGAGGTGGACCTCGGGGTTGTTCTGCACGATCGCGTTCGCGATCTGCTGCAGGACGATCGTCTTGCCGGCCTTGGGCGGCGCGACGATGAGGCCGCGCTGGCCCTTGCCGATCGGAGCGACCAGGTCGATGATCCGCTGGGTCAGCTTGCCCGGCTCCGTCTCGAGGCGCAGTCGCTCGGTCGGGTAGAGCGGCGTGAGGTCGTGGAACTCGACGCGCGCGGCGGCCTCGTCGACGGTCTGGCCGTTGATCGAGTCGACGCGGACGATCGCGTTGTACTTCTGGCGTCCGCCGCCCTCGCCCTCGCGGGGCTGACGGATGGCGCCGACGACGGCGTCGCCCTTGCGCAGGTTGTACTTCTTGACCTGGCCGAGCGAGACGTAGACGTCGCTGACACCGGGCAGGTAGCCCGTGGTGCGCACGAAGGCGTAGTTGTCGAGGACGTCGAGGATACCGGCGACCGGGATGAGGACGTCGTCCTCGCTGATCTCGGGCTCGAAGTCGTCGCCGACCGCTCCTCCGCGGCGCTTGCGGTCGCGGTAGCGGCTGCGGCGGCCGTCCTCGCCGTCGGCCTGCTGGCCGTTCTGCGCGGAGCCCTGGGCGTTCTGGCCGTTGCCGCCCTGCGGCTGGCCACCCTGGTTGCCCTGGTTGCCGCCCTGGTTCGACGGCGCCTGGCCGTTGCCGTTCTGCGCGGCGCCGTTCTGGCCGCCGCCGTTCTGGCCGTTGCTCTGACCGCCGTTGCTCTGGCCGCCGTTGTTCTGGGCGCTGCCGCCCTGGCCGTTCTGCTGGCCGTCGTTCGCCTGACGGTCCTCGCCGCGGCGGTTGCGGTTGCGGCGGTTGCGGCCGCGGCCGGTGCCCTGCTGGTCGCCGCCGTTCTGCTGCTCGCCGTTGCCCTGCTGCTCGCCGGAGTTCTGCTGGTCGTCCTGGCGGTCGCCGGAGTCCGGCTCGTCGCCGGCGTCCTGCGCGGAGGACTCGACGGCGTCGGTGGTCTCGGGCTGCTCGCTCTGCTCGGCGCTGCCGCCGCGGCTGCGACGGCGTCCGCGACGCTCGCGCTGGCCGCCCTCGCGGGAGGAGTCGTCCGACTCCGGCCCGTTGGGCAGCTCGATCTCGATGACCGGTCGCGGCGCCTGCTCGGCGTCGGGGACCTGCTCGAGGACGGGCGGGAGCTCGGGGATGAGCGACTCGACGCCGCTGCCGGCCGGCACGTTCAGGTGCTCGCCGGCGGCGACGGTGCCGCTGGAGGCGCGACGCGAGCCGCGGCGACGGGGAGCGCGCTCGGCGGCGGGCTCGGCCACCGGCTCGGCGGCGACGGGGAGCTCGAGCTCGACCGGGGCGGCCTCGGCGGCGGCGGGCGCCGGCTCCTCGACCGTGGTGGCGGCCTGCTCGAGGACGTCGGCGGTGTCCGCCTCCGTGCTCTCGGCGGGTGCGGTCGACTCGACGGGCGTCTCGAGCGCCGGGGCGCTCTGCTCGGTGACGTCGGCGGGCTCGGCCTCGACGCTCGTGCCGTCCACGACGGTCTCGGCCTCGGCCGGCTCGGCGAAGGACTGCTCGGCGACCGAGGGCTCGGCGGGCGCCTGCTCCTCGGCGGGAGCGGCGGGCTCGGCGCCCTCGGAGTCCGCACCGGCGCGGAGGTCCGAGATGGCCGAGACGAGCTCGCCCTTGCGGAGCTTGGAGGCTCCGCCGATGCCGAGGCTCGTCGCGAGGGCCTGGAGCTCCGCGACGCGGAGGCCGATGAGATCGGCGTTGGTGTCCGCGGCGGTACCGCGGGTGTTGACATCTGTCACTGGAGAGGGGTTCCTTCCCCCCGGGAGCGATCGCTCACCGGGAGAGCACATCAGCCGTGCGGGTCCATCGCGAGTTCTGATCCACGCGATGCTCTCGGTCGCCGGCTCGACCTGCCTCGGAAAGCGCAGAGAGGGCACGAGCGACCAGGCGCTGATCTGCACGAGAAGCAGGGGCGCCCTTCACACGATGTGATGGCCGTGATTGTCGGGACGATCCGTCGGACAGATTCCGCTCGTTACGCGGCTCCTCGGGATGCGATCCCCACTGTAGCACCCTTGAAGTCGACGGCCAGCATGTGCGCCCGCCACGGCGTGTGCGCCTGCTTCGCCACCAGATCCGCGGCTGCGAGGCGCTGCGCGGGGTCGCTGCAGAGCACGAGGACGCTCGGTCCGGCGCCGGAGACGACGGCCGCGTAGCCGTGCGAGCGCAGCAGCGCGATCAGCTCGGAGGTCTGCGGCATCGCGGCCGCGCGGTAGTTCTGGTGCAGCTTGTCCTCGGTCGCCGCGAACAGCAGCTCGGGGCTCTGGATGAGGGCCGCGATCAGCAGCGACGAGCGCGAGACGTTGAAGACGGCGTCCTCGTGCGGGACGCTGATCGGCTGCAGCGAGCGCGCCAGCCGCGTCGACATGGTGTGCTCGGGCACGAAGACGACCGGCGAGACGCCGCGGTGCACCATCAGCTTCTTGGAGCGCGGCCGCAGCGGCGCCTCCGGTCCGCCCTCGGCGCCGGGCTCGACCCAGGCGATGGTGAGACCGCCGAAGAGCGCCGGCGCGACGTTGTCGGGGTGCCCCTCCATCTCGGTCGCGATCCGGAGCAGGTCGTCGGAGTCGAGCTCGACGATGCCGTCGAGCAGACCCTTCGCCGCCATGATCCCGGAGACGATCGCCGCCCCCGAGGAGCCCATCCCGCGGCCGTGCGGGATGATGTTGCGCGCGGTCACGTCGATGCCGGGCATCTCCTGCCGCTGATCGGCGAAGGTGTAGGCGATGGCCTGGACGACGAGGTTCGTCTCGTCGGTCGGCACCTCGCCCTCGCCCACGCCGTGCACCGAGACCCGGGCGCCCGTCGCCGTGACGGCCGTGACCTCGAGCTCGTCGTACGCCGAGAGCGCGAGGCCGAGCGTGTCGAACCCGGGGCCGAGGTTCGCCGAGGTCGCAGGGACCTTGACGTGCACGGAGCGGCCGACGGGAACCGCCGAGGTCATGCGCCGGCCAGCCCCAGCACGTCGGCGATCGCCGCGGTGTCCACGGGCACGACGGTCGGCGTGATGTCCTCGCCGTCCGCGGTGCGCAGCGCCCACTGCGGGTCCTTCAGGCCGTGGCCGGTGACGGTCAGCACGACGGTGGCGTCCTTGGGGATCGCCCCCGCCTCGGCGCGCTCCAGCAGGCCGGCGACGCTGATCGCGGAGGCGGGCTCGACGAAGACGCCGACCTCGCCCGCGAGGATGCGGTACGCCTCGAGGATCTTCTCGTCGCTGATCGCGCCGAAGTAGCCGTCGCTGACGCTGCGCGCGTTGAGCGCGAGCTCCCACGACGCGGGGTTGCCGATCCGGATCGCGCTGGCGATGGTCTCGGGGTGGCGGACGACCGCGCCGTGCACGATCGGCGCGGAGCCCTCGGCCTGGAAGCCGAACATCCGGGGCAGCTTCGTCGACCCGCCGCGCTCGAGCTCCTCGGAGTAGCCGCGGAAGTAGGCGGTGTAGTTGCCGGCGTTGCCGACCGGGACGATGTGGAAGTCCGGCGCGTCGCCGAGGACCTCGACGACCTCGAAGGCGGCGGTCTTCTGACCCGCGATGCGGTCGGGGTTCACCGAGTTGACCAGGTGCACCGGGTAGTTCTTCGCGAGGTCGCGGGCGATGTCGAGGCAGTCGTCGAAGTTGCCCTGGACCTGCAGCAGCTGCGCGTTGTGCGCGATCGCCTGGCTGAGCTTGCCGAGCGCGATCTTGCCCTCGGGCACGAGCACCGCCGCGGTGATGCCGGCGTGCGTCGCGTAGGCCGCGGCCGAGGCGGAGGTGTTGCCGGTCGAGGCGCAGATGACGGCCTTCGCGCCGTGCTCGACGGCCTTCGAGATCGCCATGGTCATGCCGCGGTCCTTGAAGGAGCCGGTGGGGTTCATCCCCTCGTACTTGACCCAGACCTTCGCGCCCGTGCGGGCCGAGAGAGCCGCCGCCGGGATGAGCGGGGTGCCGCCCTCGCCGAGCGTGATGACGGGGGTCGCCTCGGTGACATCGAGGCGGTCCGCGTACTCGTGCAGGACTCCGCGCCACTGCTTGGCCATCTCAGGCTCCTTCAACTCGTAGAACGGACGTCACGGCGCCGACGAACCCGTGGGATTGGAGAGCGGTGACGGTGGCCGCCAGATCGGACTCTGCCGCGGCGTGCGTGCCGATGACCAGGGTAGCGGTCGGCTCGCGCCGCTCCGCACCGGTGTCGGCGAGGGGGTCGAGCACGGGCGGCGTCTGCACGAGCGTCTCGACGGAGACCCCGTGCTCGGCGAAGACGCCGGCGATCTGGGCGAGCACGCCGGGACGGTCGAGCACCTCGAGCGTCACCTGGTAGCGGGTGGTGACGTGCCCGATCGGCAGCACCGGGAGTCCGGAGCTGGCGCTGGTGACGAGGCCGGGGCCGCCGACCACGTGGCGGCGGGCGGCCGAGACGACGTCGCCGAGGACGGCCGAGGCGGTCTCGACGCCGCCGGCGCCCGCGCCGTAGAACATCAGGCTGCCGGCGGCCTCCGCCTCGACGAAGACGGCGTTGTTCGCGCCATGCACGGCGGCGAGCGGGTGCGTGCGGTGCACGAGCGCGGGGTAGACCCGCGCCGAGACGCCCTCCTCCCCCGTCTTCGCGTCGACGAGTCGCTCGCAGATCGCGAGCAGCTTGATCACGTACCCCGAGGCGCGGGCCTGCTCGACCTGCTGCTGGGTGACGCCGGTGATCCCCTCGCGGTGCACCAGCGAGACCGGGACGTCGGTGTGGAAGGCGAGCCGCGCGAGGATCGCCGCCTTCTGCGCGGCGTCGTAGCCCTCGATGTCGGCGGTCGGATCGGCCTCGGCGTAGCCGAGCTCGGTGGCGAGCGCGAGCGCCTCCTCGAGCGTGGCGTGCTCGGTGTCCATCCGGTCGAGGATGAAGTTGGTGGTGCCGTTCACGATGCCGAGGATCCGGTGCACCCGGTCGCCGGCGAGGCTGTCGCGCAGCGGGCGGATGATCGGGATCGCCCCGGCCACCGCGGCCTCGTAGTTGAGCTGCGCGCCCACCTGGTCGGCGGCCTCGAACAACTCGTTGCCGTGCGCGGCGAGCAGCGCCTTGTTGGCGGTGATCACGTCGGCGCCCGAGGAGATCGCCTTGAGGATGTAGCTGCGCGCCGGCTCCAGGCCGCCGATCAGCTCGACGACGATGTCGGCGCCGAGGATCAGCGCCTCGGCGTCCGTGGTGAGGTACTCCCTCGGGATGTCCGCGGTGCGCGGTGCGTCCAGGTCCCGGACGGCCACGCCGGCGAGCTCCAGCGGCGCCCCCACGCGCTGGGCGAGTTCGTCGCCGTGGTCGAGCAGGAGGCGCGCCACCTGGGCACCGACGGACCCGGCGCCCAGCAGGGCGACGCGGAGGCTGCGGTACTCGATCATCGGAGGATGGCCTTTCGTTCGATGCCGGCATCGCGGCGGAGGAGGTCGTCCTCGGTCTCGCCGTGCACGATGACGCGCGCGACTCCGTCCCGGACGGCGACGACCGGGGGGCGGCCGAGGTGGTTGTAGTTGCTCGAGAGCGACCAGCAGTAGGCACCGGTCGCGGCGACGGCGAGCAGGTCGCCCGGCTGCACGTCGGCGGGGAGGAAGTCGTCGTGGACGACGATGTCGCCCGACTCGCAGTGCTTGCCGGCCACGCGCACGAGGGCGGGCTCGGCGTCGGAGACGCGGTTGGCGATCCGCGCCGTGTAGTCCGCGCCGTAGAGGGCGGGCCGCGCGTTGTCGCTCATCCCTCCGTCGACGCTGACGTAGCGGCGCACGCCGTCCGTGCCGACCGCGACGTCCTTGATGGTGCCGACCTCGTAGAGGGTCAGCCCGGCGGGCCCGATCAGCGAGCGGCCCGGCTCGATGGCGATGTGCGGCACCGGGATCCCGCGGGTCGCGCACTGCTCGCCGACCGCGTCCGCGATCGCCGCGGCGATCTCGCCGATCGGGGTCGGGTCGTCGGCGCTCGTGTAGGCGATGCCGAAGCCGCCGCCGAGGTTGAGCTGCGGGACCGGGCCGTCGGAGAGGAGCCCCGAGTGCACCGCGAGCAGGCGCGAGGCGGACTCGGCGAAGCCGGCCGAGCCGAAGATCTGCGAGCCGATGTGGCAGTGCAGGCCGAGGAAGCGCAGGCTCCCGTGCGAGCGGATCCGCGCGACGGCGTCCGGGCAGTCCTCGAGGGTGATGCCGAACTTCTGGTCCTCGTGCGCGGTGGCCAGGAAGCTGTGGGTGTGCGCGTGCACGCCGCTGTTCACCCGCAGCCGCACCGGCTGGACGCGGCCGTGGCGCTCGGCCGCCGCGGCGACCCGCTCGATCTCGAGCACGCTGTCCAGGACGATCGCGCCGACACCGGCCTCGACCGCCCGGTCGATCTCGGCGAGCGACTTGTTGTTGCCGTGCAGGCCCATGTGCTCGGGCTCGACGCCGGCGGCGAGCGCGACCGCGAGCTCTCCCCCGCTGCAGGTGTCGATGTTCAGGCCCTCGGCGCGCATCCAGCGCGCGACCTCGGTGGAGAGGAAGGCCTTGCCGGCGTAGTAGACGGTGACGCCGGTGCCGATCCGGCCGAGCTCGCGCTCGAAGGCCTCCCGCGTCGCGACGGCGCGGCGGCGGGCGTCGTCCTCGTCCACGACGTAGAGCGGGGTGCCGAAGCGGGCGGCCAGCTCGGTGGCCGCGACACCGGCGATCTCGAGAACGCCGTCCGCCGAGCGGAGCGTGCCGCCGGACCAGACGCCGTCGGCGAGCGCGTTCGCGTCCTCGGGGCGGTGCAGCCAGTCCGGAGCGAGGGGATGACGGGGGGCGCGGACGGGTGCGTCGGCGTGTGCCACGGGTGAGACCTCACAGGAGAGAGTGGGAGCGTCACTGCGTGGCGAGCGAGTCCGGATTGACCCCTGAAGCCAGCAAGATCCTTGAGAGTGCTGTCGGTGGCAGTGCTCTCGGTGCTCGCACTGCCGGCGTTCGTCCCGCGGGACACGCGGGCACAGGGCTCCGATCCTACCGGTCGGGCGCTGCGCGTCCGTCCCGGGTCAGGAGCAGACGCCGGTCTCCTGCTGCGCCGGGTCGCTGAGGAAGGTCGGAGAGAGGTCGAAGGAGGCGTCCAGCGAGTCGGCCGTCACGGTGACGTCGGTGAGCGCGAGCCCCTGCGGCACGGCGTCGGCGATGCAGACGGAGTGCGCGGCGAGCAGCCCCTCGGCCACGGCGCCGAAGCGGTCCTCGACGTCGGCGGCACTGATCGTGGTGCCGCCCGCCGTCACCTCGGACGGCGTCAGCTCGATCGCGCCGTCGGCCGCGCCGAGCTCGATGCCGACGCCCGCGGCGAGGGTGAGCCCGAGCACGTCGACCGAGGTGTTCACGCGCACCAGCGGCGGATCGAGCGTCACGCCGTCGATCGGCACCTGGCTCCGCGCGGCGACGAGCGTGCTGACCGAGTCGGGGTCGAGCGCCACGGTCGCGCGTCCCGCCTCGAGCGGACCGTCGCCGCTCGCGGGGACGCCCTCGAGGGTCGCGTCGACATCGCCGTTCAGGTCGCCGAACGCGACGTCCTCGCTGCGGATGTCGAGCCGGTCGAGCGAGCCGGCGATCAGCTGCGGCAGCACCGCCCAGCCGGCGACCTCGACCTCGACGGGGTGGTCCGCGGGGAGCGAGAGCGCCTCCCGGATGCTCGACGCCGCGGTGTCGGCGACGGCGCGGCGGGCGAGCACGTCGCCGACGACGGCGGCCACCGCCAGCAGCACGATCACGATCACGGCGACGATCGCGATCCGGCGGCCGCGGCGCGGCGCACCGGCGTCAGCGGCGGTCACATCCGGTCCGGAGCGGTCACGCCGAGCAGCGAGAGCCCGTTGCGCAGGACCTGCGCGGTCGCGTCGTTCAGGCGCAGGCGGGTCGAGTGCACGGCCTCGATCGGGTCGTCGCCCTGCGGGACCACGCGGCAGTTGTCGTACCAGCGGTGGTACAGACCGGCGATCTCCTCGAGGTAGCGGGCCACGCGGTGCGGCTCGCGCAGCTCGGCGGCGAGGGCGACGATGCGCGGGAACTCCTGCAGTCCGCCCAGCAGCGCCGACTCGCTCGGGTGCACCAGCGTCTCGGGAGCGAACGGCTCGCGCGGCACGCCCGACGCCTCCGCCTTGGCCGCCACCTGGCGGGTGCGGGCGTGCGCGTACTGCACGTAGTAGACGGGGTTGTCGTTGCTGCGCTTGGTGAGCAGGTCGAGGTCGATGTCGAGCGAGGAGTCGGCCGAGGAGCGCACCAGCGAGTAGCGCGCGGCGTCGACGCCCACTGCCTCGACCAGGTCCTCCATCGTCACGACGGTGCCCGCGCGCTTGGACATCCGGACCGCCTGCCCGTCGCGGAGCAGGTTGACGAGCTGCCCGATCAGGATCTCGAGGTTCACGCCCGGGGTGTCGCCGAAGGCCGCGCACATCGCCATCATCCGGCCGATGTAGCCGTGGTGGTCGGCGCCGAGCATGATGATCGCCCGGTCGAAGCCGCGCTCGCGCTTGTCGAGGTAGTAGGCGAGGTCGCCGGCGATGTAGGCCGCCTCGCCGTCGCTCTTGATGATGACGCGGTCGCGGTCGTCGCCGAAGTCCGTGGTGCGCAGCCAGGTCGCTCCGTCGGCCTCGAAGATGTGGCCGAGCTCGCGGAGGCGCTCGATCGCCCGCTCGACAGCACGCGACTCGTGCAGCGAGTTCTCGTGGAAGTAGACGTCGAAGTCGACGCCGAACTCGTGCAGGCTCTGCTTGATCTCGCCGAACATCAGGTCGACGCCGATCGAGCGGAACGTCTCGTTCAGCTCGGCCTCGGGCAGGACCGAGAGGTCGCCCGGGTAGGCGGCGACGACGCGATCGGCGATGTCGGCGATGTACGCGCCGCCGTAGCCGTCCTCCGGAGTCGGCTCGCCGCGGTAGGCGGCCAGGACGCTTCGGGTGAAGCGGTCGATCTGCGCGCCGTGGTCGTTGAAGTAGTACTCGCGGGTCACCTCGGCGCCCTGCGCGATCAGCACCCGGGCGAGGCTGTCGCCGACGGCCGCCCAGCGGGTCCCGCCGATGTGGATCGGGCCGGTGGGGTTGGCGGAGACGAACTCGAGGTTCATCTTCAGACCGGAGTAGGCGGAGCCGGTGCCGTAGGCCTCGCCCGCGTCGACGATCGTGCCGGCGAGCGCGCCCGCGGCGGCGGCGTCGAGCCGGACGTTGAGGAACCCCGGGCCGGCGACCTCGACCGAAGCCACGCCGTCGACCGCGCCGAGGCCCTCGGCGAGCTCGGTCGCGAGTTCGCGCGGGTTCGCCCCGGCCTTCTTCGCGATCTTCATCGCGATGTTCGAGGCCCAGTCGCCGTGTTCGCGGTTCTTCGGCCGCTCGAGCACGACGTCGCCGAGCGCGACCTCGGCGTCGCTCCCTCGTCGCTGCACGGCGTCGAGGACGAGGGCGTGCAGGGAGGCGGCGAGCTGTTCGGGAGTCACGGGGCACGATTCTACCGGCCGGTCCCCACGCGCCTTCTTCCTCCGGATCGAGCCACCCCTCTCCTTCTGCTGATCGAGTAGCCGGCGCAGCCGGCGTATCGAGATCCACCCTCCCCGGAGCCCCCGCCGCCCGCACCCCGGCGCCCCGCCCGC
Organism: Rathayibacter sp. VKM Ac-2929; assembly: GCF_022815495.1. NCBI lineage: Bacteria > Bacillati > Actinomycetota > Actinomycetes > Micrococcales > Microbacteriaceae > Rathayibacter > Rathayibacter sp. VKM Ac-2929. The sequence continues at coordinate 406,100 of NZ_JALGRV010000002.1, read as the reverse complement.
CGCGATTGCTAGGGTGCAGCGCATGCGCCGACCCGCCGCCCTCGCCCTGATCGTCGCCGTCGCGGCCCTCGCCGGCTGCGCGCCGGCCGCGGATCCGGCGCCGAGTGCGAGCGACGCGGTCACCGGCACTCCTATTCCCGTCACCTGCGAGCAGCTCGTGCCCGCCTCCGCCCTGACCGGCCTCTGGGCGGGCTTCTCCCCCAGCGGCGCGGTGGAGCCGACCGCGGTCTCCACCGAGATCGCCGGCTACGACGGCCTGGTCTGCGGCTGGGCCGACTCCGAGGGCGCCGACTTCCAGCTCGCGGTCGCCCGGCTCGACCCGGCCGTCATCGAGGCCCTCAAGAACGAGTTCTTCACCACGAGCGAGGCCGTCCCCACCTACGGTCGGCCCCCGGAGATCGAGGGCTACTACGAGGTCGCCGACAGCCGGGGCATCGCGGACGCCTTCATCGGCGACTACTGGCTCGAGGCGTCGAGCGCGTCGTTCGTCGAGCCGGGCGACCCGGAGCCGCTCGTGCGCGCGGCGCTCGCCGCCCTCGCCGGCTGACCACCCGGTCGGAACGTGCGGGCTCAGCCCAGGCGCACCGGCGAGACGTGGTCGTCCTCGACGACCTCGTCGCAGGTCGCCTCGACGTTCATCGTCTCGAGCCGCAGGTCGGTGAGGTAGCTGCTGAGGAAGGCGGTGTCGGCGGTGTCGCGGCCGGAGGAGATCCGGAGCATCGACGGCCGCGGAGCGAGCCGGGTCGCGTCGACCACGTGCCAGGCCCCGTCGACCCAGGCCTCCGACACCGCGTGGAAGTCGCGCGGCTCGAGGCCGGGAGCGTAGACGGCGGTCACCCGCGCCGGGATGTCGAGCGCGCGCAGCAGCCCCACGACGGTGTGCGCGAAGTCGCGGCAGACGCCCTGCCCGCTCTCGATCACCTGCGCGGCTCCCCCGGTCGCGACCGTCGAGCCGTAGACGTAGGAGAGGTGCGCGTGCACCCACTCCTCGACCGCGGCGAGCGCCTCGAAGCCTCGCGCCCGTCCGAACTCGCGCCGGGCGATGCCGCCGAGCGCGTCGGTCTCCGCGTAGCGGCTCGGCCGCAGGTACTCGACCAGCTCGAGCTCGCTCGGCTCGTCCGGCACGCCGCGCCCGGAGACGCGGCCGCGGTACTCCACCTGCATCGCCCCGGCGTTCGCCGCGACGCGGTGCACCCGCGCGCCGTGCCGCGCCGGGAACTCCCGCACCGGGACGGGCTCGCCGTCCAGCGTGACGGTGAACGAGTCCTCGAACCCGTCTCCTGTCGGCGTCGCCGCCAGGAGGAAGATCAGGTCGGTCGGCCCGTTCAGTCGCAGGCCCAGCGAGGCGGAGACGGTGCGCAGCATGCCCCCATCGTGGCACGACCGCACGGCCCGCCAGGGCGTCCGGCGGCGCCCACCCCGGGTGCTAATGTTGTCAGGCACTCCTGGCCCCCATAGCTCAGGGGATAGAGCACTGCCCTCCGGAGGCAGGGGCGTAGGTTCGAATCCTACTGGGGGCACCACTCTCGAAGGCCCGGAATCACGCGGTAAGCAGCGCGAGCCGGGCCTTCTTCGCTCCCGCTCGCCTTCTCCGACGGCCGCCTCGACCAGGTCGGGGTCCTCGGCTGATCAGCCTTCGCCGACGGCCGTGCGCCGCGGTCGCCGGAGACGCTCGACGGCGCCGAGCACCCGGGCGCGCACGGCCTCGGTCCTCCGCTCCGTGAGCGCGCCGAAGGCCCAGCCCACGGCGCAGGCGAGGAGCGCGAGGGCGAGGACACCTGCCCAGCTCGCCGCGGACGGCGGCCACCAGGCCGACGCCGGCGGGAACAGCAGCGCGTGGAGCAGGATCAGCACGGGCACGTGCGTCGCGTAGAGCGAGAACGAGAACCCCGAGACCCAGGTGCCGCCGCGGAGCAGACGGTCGAGACCCTTCCCTGGAGTCCCCTCGGAGTGGCACAGCACGATGACGAGGGCCGCCGCCGCGATCGTCGTCGCCCACGTCGTCCAGCCGAGATCATCCGGGCCGGCTTTCGCGAGCCGGTCGACCGACATCGCCGAGATCACGAGCAGGAGTACCAAACCGATCGAGGCGGCGGTGCCCTTCGGCCCGAGTCGGGAGAGGAACCGCGTGGCCGCCGCTCCCTTCCAGGCGACCGCCGTGCCGGCGAGCCAGGCCAGGAAGAGCCCCGTTCCCGCCGGCCCGAGAACGCAGACGATCACGACGCCGGCTGCGGCGCACAGCACTCGCCGCCGCCAGGAGCCGCGCGTGAGCCCGACGAGGAGCAACGGGAACAGCAGGTAGTAGCCGGCCTCGTAGCCGATCGACCAGAGCGGCTGGTCGGTGCCGAAGGGGCGGACCAGGTGCGGCTGGAGGAAGACCACGTTGCCCAGTGCCCCGAGAACACCGCCGTTCACCTGCGCGGAACCGCCCGGCGCGTACTGCGGCCGGTCCGCGAGGAAGGCGACGCCGACGGCGTCGAGGACGGCCGTGAGCACGAGGGCCGGGATCAGGACGAGCCACAGCCGGGTCAGGCGGGAGGTGAGGTACCTCGTCCCGCTGAAGGCGTCGCGGGACAGAGCGCTGAGGACGGAGCCGCCGACGAAGAAGCCGCTCAGGACGAAGAAGACGATGACGGCGCCGTGACCGAGGGACGTCAGCGCGTAGAGCGCGCTGTCGACGGGGCCGATTCGCGTCTCAGCAGCCGGAACCAGGAAGGCCTGCCGCACGTGGGCGACGAGGACGAGCAGGGCAGCGCAGGCCCGGACGGAGTCGAGGGCCCGGTAGGTCATCGCTGCCACTCCGACCGGTCACCCGGACGCGGCGGAACTCGCAGCGATGGAGGCGGGGGACGTCAGCAGGCTGCCGTATCGGCGGCAGCCCTCGTCCGCAAGTCGCAGCCGGCGGCGGAAAAGGCGCGGGACGCGCGTCCGACGCTCTGCGCGACGCCGGCGTCAGGGGTTCAGATCGAACCTCTGCGCTCGGCGAGCGCACGTGGAGGAGCAGTACGGCTCCGCCGCGGGGTTCGTCTCCCCGCAGTACCCACAGGGAGGTCGGGCGCGATCAGGCGTACAGGTAATTCGTCCTCGCACAGGCGTCGTCGCAGAAGCCGTCGCGTCGAGCCGGCTTGACGCCGCACGCCTCGCACTGCGAGGAGCCGGAGCTCTTGCGCGAGAACGAGAACGCCGCCGCAGGAGTTCGTTGGTGCGACTGCTGCGGGGTGGCCCGCTGGGCTGCCGACTCCCTGGGGATTCTGACGGGCGCTCCGATGATCCGGGCGAGGATCGAGGGCGGTCGAGAGATCTTCATGAGCATCGTTCGCTCCGTATCTACGCGACTTTCGGGTCGTCGCGTTTTGACGTACTTTACGCCCCCCGTAGGGGTACTGGCAGGGTGGAATTCCGTGCAAGTGCTGGAAAGTCTGGGCCTCCGCGCTCAGCCCGTCCGCGACAGAGGAGCGGCAGCAGTGCGATCACGTCCCGGCCGGTGAGCAGCGCGTTCCTCTCCCTCGCGCCGCCGAGACACGCTCGGCGCACACGCGGTTCCTGAGAGCGGCGTCGTAGGGTGAGCCCGTGAAGATCCTTGTCGTCGAAGACGATCCAGCCATGGGCGAAGCACTCGTGGGCGGCCTAGAAGACGCCGGCTACGAGGCGGAGCTGACGACGAACGGCATCGACGCGCTCGTCGCGTTCAGCAACGCCGAGTTCTCGGCCGCCATCGTCGACGTGATGCTCCCCGCGATGTCGGGCTTCGAGATCTGCCGGCGCATCCGCGAGCTGGGCCGGTCCACCCCGATCCTGCTGCTCACGGCGCGCGACTCCGTCGAGGACCGCGTCTTCGGCCTGGACGCCGGCGCCGACGACTACCTGACGAAGCCGTTCGCGTTCACCGAGCTGAACGCGCGGCTGCGGGCGCTGCTGCGGCGGAGCCCCTCGCTGATGTCCACCTCCATCGAGGTCGGCCGCATCACGGTGGACGGGTCGAGCATCCGCCGCACCGCGGACAACACGCGCATCCACGTCAGCCCGAAGGAGCTCGAGCTGCTGAAGCTGCTGATCTCGCCGGTCGGCTCGGTCGTCACCCGCCAGCGCATCCTCTCCGAGATCTGGGGCGGCGGCGAGATCGTCGACAACAACATCGTCGACCAGTACGTCAGCTACCTGCGCAAGAAGCTGCCCGCCGAGGACACCGGGGTCAGCATCGTCACGGTGCGCGGCAAGGGCTACTTCCTCCGCCCGGTCGAGTAGCCGCATGGCCGCCCCGAGCCCGCTCGCCGCGGCGCGTGCCGCGAGGCGGCGCTCGGGAGCCCTGTCGATCCGCGCCAGGATCACCGTCGGCTCCGTCGCCGTCGCGACCGTGCTCTTCGCCCTCGCGGCGATGCTCTTCTACCAGGTCGTCACCGGCATCGTCGAGCGCAGCGAGCGGACGATCCTCGTCTCGATCGAGGACGAGATCCGGCGCGACATCGCGGCAGGCGACGTCCCCCGGGTCCGGGACTCCTCCACGGGGCAGCTCTACCTCGCGATCACCCCGGACGGCGCGATCGACGCGACCACCATGCCGACCGAGGTGCGCCGCTCGGTGCAGGCGGAGCTGCGCGACCGCGCGGCCGACGCGGTGCCGCGCTACACCGAGGTCGCCACCGCCACCACGCGCTACCTGGTGCGCATCACCGCGGTGGAGGGCGAGGACGGCACCTGGAGCGTCGCCACCGCCCGCGACCAGGCCGCGTCGCAGCTGGTGCTCGACGACTTCGCGCACGTGCTGGTGTACGCGGCGATCTTCCTCGTGGTCACCTTCGGGCTCGCCTCGTGGATCCTCACCGGAGCGGCTCTGGCCCCGGTGCGCCGGATGCGCGCGCGCGCCGACCAGATCGCCGCCGACCCCACTCCCGGCGATCAGCTGCCGGTCGTCGGCACCCGCGACGAGATCGACGAGCTCGCCGAGACGCTCAACGCGTTCCTCGCCAAGCAGACGGCCTCCCTGGCGCGGGAGAAGCAGATGGTCTCGGACGCCAGCCACGAGCTGCGGACGCCGCTCGCCGCGCTCTCGGCCCAGCTCGAGATCGCGCACCACCGCGTCGAGGACCCGGTCGCCGTCGATCGCGTGATCCTCGACGCGCAGAAGAGCGTCGACCGCCTTGTCCGCCTCGCCTCCGCACTGCTGGACATCTCCCGGATCGAGAGCCGCTCGGCCCGGCCCGCCTCGCCCTTCGCCGAGCTGGTCGACGAGCTGGTCGGCGCGGTCGACCGCACCCGGCTGCTCGCGGCCGAGTCGGACGTCGAGATCGACTACGAGATCGACGAGCGCGAGCCCGCTCGGCTCTACGCCGTCGCCACCCAGGACTTCGGCCGGGTGATCGACAACCTCGTCCGCAACGCGATCCAGGCGATCGGCCACGGCGGGACGATCGTCGCGGCGCTCGCGCAGAAGGACGGCCGGCTGCTGCTGACGGTCTCCGACGACGGACCGGGCATGCCGGCCGAGTTCATCCCGGTCGCCTTCGACCGCTTCTCCCGTCCCGACGACTCGCGCACGATCGCCTCCGGCGGCAGCGGCCTGGGTCTCGCCCTCGTGCACACGACGGTGCTCTCCGGCGGCGGGACCGTGGCGCTCTCCAACCGGGAGCCGCACGGTCTCGCGGTCGACATCGTGCTGCCTCCGGTGGGCTCCGCCGCCCGCTGAGGCGACGGCCCGGCAGACGGACCCGCCCGGTCGCCACGGCCCGGACGCGACGAAGGCCCCCGGATCGCTCCGGGGGCCTTCGAGGGGGTCAGCGCCGTTCGTCCTCCGGACGGATCGGCACGGGCTCCGCGTTCGCGGGCGGCGGCGACCAGACCGGCGCCTCCGACTCGGCGGGGGTGCCGTCGAGCAGGTTGCGTGCGCGGTTCACCACCTCGGGGTCGACGATCACCGAGTAGCTGGTGGCGATGACCTGCATCGTCGAGGTGAAGTCGCGGCGGCGGCGGTTCACCGCGTAGGAGGCGAGGCCGAAGAGCATGCCGAAGCCGGCGCCGAGCAGCACGGCCGCGATGAGGAAGGAGAACTCGGTGGCCGGCGAGAAGATGATCAGCAGCAGGCCGAGGAAGACACCGAGCCAGGCGCCCGAGGCGGCGCCGGCCAGGGCGACGCGGCCCCAGGTGAGCTTGCCGGTGACGCGCTCGACGCTCTTGAGGTCGTTGCCGAGGATGGCCAGCTGCTTGACCGGGAAGTCGGCCCGGGCGAGGACGTCGACGGCCTGCTGCGCCTTCTCGTAGGTGTCGAAGGTGGCGAGGATCTCGCCGCGCGGGATCGTCGGGGAGGCGGCGCCCCGGCGGTTGTTCATGGGCATCTGCTGAGTCACCTGCTCAGACTGTCACAGAGGACTTGGAGCATTCTGGGCACGGATCGAGAGCTTCCCGAGCGCGCGGTGGGAGTAGCGGGACCCCGCGCTCGGCTTCCGCAGGGGCGCCCGGGTCTAGGTTGGTAGCCGTGAGTTCCGCCAGAGTCTTCGTAGCGCGCTTGGCCGGCTGCAGCGTCTTCGACCCGGCGGGCGATCGCGTCGGCAAGGTCCGAGACGTGCTGCTCGTGCACCGTCAGAACGATGCGCCGCGCGTGGTCGGCCTCGTCGTCGAGATCCCCGGCCGCCGCCGGGTGTTCGTCTCGATCGGACGGGTCACCAGCATCGGCAGCGGGCAGATCATCACGACCGGCCTGATCAACGTGCGCCGCTTCGAGCAGCGCGGCGGCGAGGTCCGCGTCATCGCCGAGCTGCTCGGCCGGAGGATGACCTTCGTCGACGGCTCGGGCGACGCGATCGTCGAGGACGTCGCGATCGAGGAGGTCGGGCCGGGCGAGTGGGAGCTCGCGCAGCTCTTCGTCCGCCGCCCCAAGACCAGCCCCTCCCCCTTCGCCAAGGGCGCGACGACCTTCGCCGGCTGGCGCGAGGTCCGCGAGAGCGTGTCCACCGAGGCGCAGTCGGCCGAGCAGTACGTGGCGAGCCTCTCCGAGCTCAAGCCCGCCGACCTCGCCAGCACGCTCCTCGACCTGCCGCAGCAGCGGATGCTCGAGGTCGCGGGCGAGCTCTCCGACGACCGGCTCGCCGACGTCCTCGAGGAGATGCCCGAGAGCGAGCAGGTCGAGATCCTCGGCCGGCTCGACGACGACCGCGCGGCCGACGTCCTCGACCAGATGCAGCCCGACGACGCGGCCGACCTGATCGCTCAGCTCTCGGACGAGCGCGGCGAGGCGCTCCTCGAGCTGATGGAGCCGGAGGAGGCGGACGACGTCCGCATGCTCCTCTCCTACGCGCCCGAGTCAGCTGGCGGACTGATGACGACCGAGCCGATCATCGTCTCGTCCGAGGCGACCGTGGCCGAGGGCCTCGCGATGATCCGCCGCCACGAGCTGGCCCCGGCGCTCGGCGCCGCGGTCTGCGTCACTCTGCCGCCGTACGAGCCGCCGACCGGCCGCTTCCTCGGCATGGTGCACTTCCAGCGGATGCTCCGTTACCCGCCGCACGAGCGCCTGGGCACGCTGCTCGACCAGAGCCTCGACCCGATCACGCCCGACACCTCCGCGGCCGAGGTCGCCCGCATCCTCGCGAGCTACAACCTCGTCTCGGTGCCCGTGGTGGACGAGTCGCACCGCCTGGTCGGCGTCGTCACGATCGACGACGTGCTCGACTACCTCCTCCCCGACGACTGGCGCAGCCACGACGGCGACGACGAACCGCGCGTGCCGGTGAGCACGACGACCCAGGGCATACCGATCGCGCCGCCCGCGGTGGCGACCAGCAGGTTCAGGGCAGGACGACGAGGACGGAGGGGTGCGCGTGGCTAGGGACACCAAGCAGGATCGACGGCTCGACGCCCCGAAGGGCCTGCGCACGCGGGTGCTCCCCCGGCGCAACCGGCAGAGCAGCGACCGCTTCGGCCGCCTGACCGAATCCTTCGCCCGCGGCATGGGCACGCCGTGGTTCCTCGTCGGCATGACGATCTTCTGCGTGTTCTGGCTGCTGTTCAACACCTACGGCCCCGAGGAGTCGCGCTTCGACTCCCAGGCCCTGGGCTTCACGGTGCTCACGCTGATCCTGTCCCTGCAGGCCTCCTACGCGGCGCCCCTGCTGCTGCTCGCACAGAACCGCCAGGACGACCGCGACCGCGTGCAGATCGAGCAGGACCGCCAGCGCGCCGAGCGCAACCTCGCTGACACGGAGTACCTGGCTCGAGAGGTCGTCGCGCTCCGCCTGGCGATCCGTGACATGGCGAGCAAGGACTTCATCCGCTCCGAGCTGCGCAGCCTCGTCGAGGAGCTCGAGAAGGATCGGGCGGAGTCGATCGCGAGCGAGCGGCGCGATGCCTGACGACGCCGTGACGGGTCCGGCGGATCCCGTCGCTCTCGAGAGCGCGGTGCTCGCGGCACTCGCCCGGGTCATCGATCCGGAGATCCGGAAGCCCATCACCGAGCTCGACATGGTCGACGCGGTGACGGTGGGCGAGGACGGCGCGGTGACCGTCGCCATCCGGCTGACGATCGTCGGCTGCCCGGCCGCGTCCGCGATCGAGCGCGATGTCCGCGCGGCGGCGGAGTCGGCGGCGGGCTCCGCCGCCGTGCGTGTCGAGGTCGGCGTGATGACGCCGGCGCAGCGCACGGCTCTGACCGAGCGGCTGCGCGGCGGGCGGCGCGAGATGCCGTTCGGCCCGGACTCGCTGACACGGGTCTACGCGGTGACCAGCGGCAAGGGCGGGGTCGGCAAGTCGACCGTCACCGCGAATCTGGCGGTGGCCCTGGCCCGGCGCGGGCTCGCGGTCGGGCTGGTCGACGCCGACGTGCACGGCTTCTCCATCCCGGGGCTGCTCGGCCTGATGCACGACGGCCGCGTCGCGGGGCCGACGCGGGTCGGCGAGCTGATGCTCCCGCCGGTCGCGCACGGCGTGAAGGTGATCTCGATCGGGATGTTCCTCGAGGGCGACACCCGCGGCGCAGCCGTCTCCTGGCGGGGACCGATGCTGCACCGCACCATCTCGCAGTTCCTCACCGACGTGTACTTCGGCGACCTGGACGTGCTGCTGCTCGATCTGCCGCCGGGCACGGGCGACGTCGCCATCTCGATCGGGCAGCTCCTGCCGCACGCGGAGGTGCTGATCGTGACGACTCCGCAGCCGGCCGCCGCCGACGTGGCGGAGCGCAGCGGTGCGCTCGCCCGGCAGTCGGGGCAGCGCATCGTCGGCGTGGTCGAGAACATGTCCGGGCTGCCGCAGCCCGACGGGTCGGTGCTCGAGCTCTTCGGCAGCGGCGGCGGGGCCGAGGTGGCCCGCCGGCTCAGCGCGAGCGGCGAGGACGTGCCGCTGCTCGCCTCGCTGCCGATCAGCGTGGCGCTGCGCGCGGGCGGCGACGACGGCCTGCCGGTCGTCATCGGAGACCCGGAGGACCCGGCCGCCGTCGCGATCACGGAGCTGGCCCTGACCCTCGCCTCGCGGCCACGTGGTCTGACGGGCCGGCGCCTCCCGATGTCCGTCGGCTGAGGCCTTCGCCGCAGGCCCTGACTGAGGTGGGTCTCGATACGCCCGCTCCGCGGCCTGCTCGACCAGCATGAGGGAGCCCGCTGCGCGGGCAGCTCGACCTGCATGCAAGGACCGCACTGCAGGCTGCTCGACCAGCAGGCAAGGGCCGCTCCGCGGGCCGCTCGACCAGCAGGCAAGGGCCGCACTGCGGGCTGCTCGACCGGCCGCGACCGAGGGAAGTGCCGCAACCATGCTGGTCGAGTAGCCCCGCAGGGGCGTATCGAGACCCGCTGTCGTCAGCACTTCGGCCGACGGGAGCGCGTCAGGTGGCTTCGAGGTCGATCGGCGGCGGCGCCACCGTCGAGAGCTCGCCGGCGCCGGCCGAGCGCTTCATCGTCGTGTAGTAGCTGTCCGCCATCGAGGCGCCGCCGCCCGCGGTGACGGGCGCGGAGACCGTGGAGGGCGGCTTGACCGTGGGGGCCGGCTCGTCCTCGAGCAGAGCGTCGCGGATGATGCGCCGCGGGTCGTACTGCCTCGGATCGAGCTTGCGCCAGTCGACCTCGTCGAACTCGTCGCCCATCTCGTCCTTCACGCGCTCGCGCGCCTGCGTGGCGAATCCGCGGACCTTCCGCACCAGCGCAGCGAGCTGTGAGGCGTAGTAGGGGAGGCGGTCAGGGCCCAGCACGAAGACGGCGATGACTCCGATGATGAGGAGCTTGTCGAACGTCAAACCGAACACGGGACCACCCTAGTCCGCCGCGCCTGCGCCGACGACCGCACGGACCCCCGTACCCTGGCGATGCGCAGGCGCGATCCGCCCGCCGCGACCCCCACCAGAGGAGCCCGCCCGTGTCCGACAAGGATGCCAACTGGAAGTACGCCGAGGACGCCGTCGTCGAGCCCGAGGCCATCGCCTCCGCCCGCCGGCTCGCCGTCGAGCTGGGCATCGACGCGATCGCGCCCTCGATCGGCGCGCAGTCCGCGCTCGTCGCGGCGGCCGCCCGGGCGACGTCGATCATCGAGATCGGAACCGGCACCGGCGTGAGCGGACTCTGGCTGCTCGACGGCGCCCCGGAGGCCATGCTCACCTCGATCGACTCGGAGGCGGTGCACCAGCAGCACGCCCGCGCCCAGTTCCACGAGGCCGGCATCTCGCCGAACCGCCTGCGCCTCATCCCCGGCCGCGCTCTCGAGGTGCTCCCGCGGATGAACGAGAACTCCTACGACATCGTCTTCGTCGACGGCGATCCGCTGCAGGTCATCGAGAACGTCGAGCACGCGCTGCGCCTCGTCCGCGTCGGCGGCACCGTGCTCGTGCCGCACGCGCTCTGGCGCGGCCGCGTCTCCAACCCCGCGCAGCGCGACGAGATCGCCTCCGCCTTCCGCACGCTGGTCGCCGAGGTCTGCGGCTCGCCGGCCGTGGTCAGCGTGCTGTCGCCGATCGGCGACGGGCTGCTGCAGGCGAACAAGCGCCGCGCGTAGCACGGGCCCGACTCCGGGAACGAGGGAACGCCCGTCGCATCGGATGCGGCGGGCGTTCTCGACGGTGCTGGTGGGTCAGGCTGGAGTCACCACCGACGCGAGAGCGTCGTGGAGTTCTTTCGCCTCTGCATCGTTGACTGAGACGACGAGGCGTCCGCCGCCTTCGAGCGGAACGCGCACGACGATGAGTCGCCCCTCCTTAACAGCCTCCATCGGTCCGTCTCCGGTCCTCGGCTTCATGGCCGCCATAGAGTTCCCCTTTCGTGACGTATCCGTCTATTATCGTGCATCCGCGCCAGGGACGAAATCGGCGGCCTCCCGCGGAAACGCGGCGTCGATCACGGCGGTGTCCAGTCGTAGCCGTCGACGGCCCAGCCGATGGTGATCCAGCCGATCTGGCCGGCGATCGAGACGAGCACCAGCGCGCTCCGGAAGAGGGGCGAGCGCGGCACCGCGAGCGCTCCGACCAGCGGGAACATCGGGCCCAGCAGGCGGAACGTGCTCGACTGCGGGAAGAAGAAGGCGAAGAGGTAGACGCCGTAGCCCGCGATCCACGCGCGGCTGAAGAGGTCCAGCCGCCGCGTCCAGGGCGACGCGAGGATGCCGACGAACAGCAGCACGAGGACGACGACCAGCGCGATGCCGACCATCGGCGCGCCGAACCACCAGCCGCCCCACCACGCGCCGCCCTGGAACCAGGAGGTGAAGGGGAACAGCTCCTGGTAGCCGATGTAGGAGGCCCGCCAGGCCAGCTCGGTGTCGGTGTAGGCCGTCGGCGAGCCGGTGACCGCCCACGCCACCGCGGGCCAGAGGAAGCCGACCACGAGGCCCCACACCGTCAGCGCGACGGCGGGGACGGCGTCGGCCCGCGGGAACGGCTCCTTCGCGCGCCGGACGAACCGGTAGACGACGTAGAGGCCCATCGCCGCCGCGAAAGCCAGCCCGCTCGGGCGCGTCAGCCCGAGCGCGAGCACGACCGGGAAGACCCAGGCGTACCGGCGCCGGACGAGCAGCAGCAGCACGATCGCGGTCAGCATCATCGCCATCGACTCGGCGTAGGCGATCTGCAGCATCGGCGAGGTCGGCGCGACGCAGAAGAAGAGGACGGCGACGAGGGACTGCGACTCGCTCAGCGAGTGCCGCATCAGCCGGTAGAGCACCAGGCAGGCGACGGCCGCGCAGATCACCGAGACGGCGACACCGGCGGTGGCCCAGCCGAGGCCGGTCAGCACCATCAGCAGGCGCACGACGACCGGGTAGAGCGGCATGAACGCCCACGCGTTCTCGCCGATCTCACCCGCGTCGGTCACGGGCAGCTCGGTCGGATAGCCGGCGGTCGCGATGATCTCGTACCAGCGGCCGTCCCACATCGTCGCGAAGTCGACGTAGGCCGGCGACGGGCCGGTCCACGAGTTCGCCTGCTGGTTCGCGGCGAACTGCAGCATGATCACGGTCGTCACGATGCGGGTGAGGACGAAGACCGCGAGGACGCGCGCCCACCAGGGGACGAGGCGCAGCTGCGCGCGGCGGCGGACCGGGAGCCCGGTGAGGACGGCGCTCACGCGGAGCCGCGCAGCCAGCGGCGGAGGCCCTCGGTGCAGGCGGTGATCTCGTGCACGGCGACGTGCTCGTCGTCGGCGTGCGCCTTGAGCGGGTCGCCGGGGCCGTAGTTGACGGCGGGGATGCCCATCGCCGAGAAGCGGGCGACGTCGGTCCAGCCGTACTTGGGCTTCGCCTCGGCGCCGACCGCGGCGATGAAGGCCTGCGCGAGCGGCGCGTCGAGCCCGGGGCGCGCGCCCTCGGCCAGATCGACGACATCGACCTCGAAGCCCTCGAACAGCTCGCGGAGGTGGGCGACCGCCTCGTCGCCGCTGCGGTTCGGTGCGAAGCGGTAGTTGACGTGCACCGTGCAGAGGTCGGGGATCACATTGCCCGCCACTCCCCCGCTGATGCGCACCGCGTTGACGCCCTCGCGGTAGACGAGGCCCTCGACCTCGACCTCGCGCGGCTGGTAGGCGGCGAGGCGGTCCAGGATCGGGGCGGCGGCGTGGATCGCGTTCTCGCCGACCCAGCTCCGGGCGGAGTGCGCGCGGCGGCCGTGCGTCGTCACGTCGACGCGGAGGGTGCCGTTGCAGCCGCCCTCGACCTCGCCCCGCGTCGGCTCGCCGAGCACGGCGAAATCGGCGGCGAAGACGTCCGGGCGGTGGCGGGAGAGGCGGCCGAGGCCGTTGAGGTCGGAGGCGACCTCCTCGTTGTCGTACCAGATCCAGGTGATGTCGACGACCGGATCGGTCAGCTCGGCGGCGAGGACCAGCTGAACAGCGACGCCGGCCTTCATGTCGGTGGTGCCGCGGCCGACGAGGTGCTCGACGTCGTCGATCGTCTCGGCGCGCACCGGGAGGTTGTCGTTGATCGGGACCGTGTCGAGGTGGCCGGCGATGACGACGCGCTGCTCGCGCCCGAGGTTCGTCCGGGCGACCACGGTGTGGCCGTCGCGGAGCACCTCGAGGTGCGGGTACTGCTCGAGGGCGAGCTGCACCGCATCGGCCAGCGCCAGCTCATCGCCGGAGACGGAGGGGATGTCGCAGAGCACGCGGGTCAGCGCGATCGGATCGGAGCCCAGATCGAGGGGCGCGGCGGGCGCCGGGGCGGAGGTCGGTACGGCCATGCGCCCCAGGGTACCGGCCGGATCGTGCGCGCTACCCTGGGCGACATGAGCCTCCAGAACACCGCTGACTCCGCCGTGCCCGCGCCCGCCTCCGCCTGGGGCTACGGGCTGGCGACGATCGCCTCGGACGGCACCGTCCTCGACACCTGGTTCCCGGAGCCGCGGCTGGGCACGATCCCCGCGGGCCGCGACCCGTGGATCGTGCCGGCGGAGTTCGAGGCCCTCGCCGGTGAGGACCCGCGGCGCGAGGTGCGGATCGACGTGGTGACGCTGCAGATCGACCTGCAGAGCGCGCCGGCGTCGACGTCGGACGCGTACCTCCGGCTGCACCTGCTCTCGCACCTGCTCGTCCAGCCGAACACCGTGAACCTCGACGGGATCTTCGCGCACCTGCCGAACGTCGTGTGGACGAACGCCGGGCCGGTCGCGCCGGACTCGTTCACCCGGCTGCGTCCGTCGCTGCGGCGCCACGGGATCCAGGCCGCAGGGATCGACAAGTTCCCGCGGCTGACGGACTACGTCACGCCGGCGAAGGTGCGCATCGCGGACACGTCGCGGGTGCGCCTGGGCGCGCACCTCGCTCCCGGGACGACCGTCATGCACGAGGGGTTCGTCAACTTCAACGCCGGGACGCTCGGCAGCTCGATGGTCGAGGGCCGCATCTCACAGGGCGTCGTCGTCGGCGACGGCTCGGACGTCGGCGGCGGCGCCTCGATCATGGGGACGCTCTCCGGCGGTGGCGTGCAGCGCGTGTCGATCGGCGCGCGGGCGCTGCTCGGCGCGAACTCGGGCATCGGCATCTCGATCGGCGACGACACCGTCGTCGAGGCCGGGCTCTACGTCACGGCGGGGACGAAGGTCGTCGTGGTGGGCGGCGCCCCGCGTGCCGACGGGCGTCCGCAGACGGTCAAGGCCGTCGAGCTGTCGGGAGTGCCGAACCTGCTCTTCCGCCGCAACTCGCTCACGGGCGCGGTCGAGGTGCTCCCCCGCACCGGCGCCGGCATCGAGCTGAACACGGCCCTGCACGCCTGACGCGCGGGCGAGGCACCTGCTCGTCGAGTAGCCGCGGAACGCGGCATATGGAGACCCACCCCTCTGCAGACATCGGGTCTCGATACGCCCGCTGCGCGGGCCACTCGACCAGCATGGTGGGCCAGCTGCGCGGCATGCTCGACCAGCAGGGCGAAACATGCTGGTCGAGTAGCCGCGGCACGCGGCGTATCGAGACCCACCCGCCGACGGGCTCCTCGGCCCGGGTCAGCGGCCGGTGGGCCAGTGGCGCTCAGGGGCTCCCGTGTAGAGCTGCTGGGGGCGGCCGATCTTGGTCTGCTTGTCGGTGTTCATCTCGCGCCAGTGCGCGATCCAGCCGGGCAGGCGGCCGATGGCGAAGAGGACGGTGAACATCCGGGTCGGGAAGCCCATCGCCTTATAGATGACGCCGGTGTAGAAGTCGACGTTCGGGTAGAGGCGGCGCTCCTTGAAGTAGTCGTCCTCCAGGGCGAGGGCCTCGAGCTCCATCGCGATGTCGAGCAGCGGGTCCTTGACGCCGAGCGCCTGCAGCACCTCGGACGCGCTCTCCTTGACGAGCTTCGCGCGCGGGTCGTAGTTCTTGTACACCCGGTGGCCGAAGCCCATCAGGCGGACGCCCTCCTCCTTGTTCTTCACCCGCTCGACGAAGGTCTGGACGCTCTCGCCGGACTCGCGGATGCGGCCGAGCATCGTCAGCACGGCCTCGTTCGCGCCGCCGTGCAGCGGGCCGAACAGGGCGTTGATGCCGGCCGAGACCGACGCGTAGAGGTTCGCCTCGGTCGAGCCGACCAGGCGGACGGTGGAGGTCGACGCGTTCTGCTCGTGGTCCTCGTGCAGGATCAGCAGGCGATCGAGCGCCTTCGAGAGCACCGGATCCACCTCGAACGGCTCGGCCATGGTGCCGAAGTTCAGGCGGAGGAAGTTGTCGACGAAGCTCAGCGAGTTGTCCGGGTAGAGGAACGCCTGGCCGATCGCCTTCTTGTGCGCGTACGCCGCCATCACCGGCAGCTTCGCGAGCAGGCGAATGGTGGTCAGCTCGACCGCCTCCGGGTCCTTCGGGTTCGAGCTGTCCTCGTAGTAGGTCGACAGCGCCGAGACACCGGCCGAGAGGACCGACATCGGGTGCGCGCTGTGCGGCAGCGCGTCGAAGAAGCGCTTGAGGTCCTCGTGCAGCAGCGTGTGCCGGCGGATGCGGTCGTCGAAGCCGGCGAGCTCGTCCGCGGTGGGCAGCTCGCCGTAGATCAGCAGCCAGGCCACCTCGAGGTACGTCGCGTTCGTCGCGACCTCCTCGATCGGGTAGCCGCGGTAGCGCAGGATCCCCTCGTCGCCGTCGATGTAGGTGATGCTCGACTTGGTGGCGGCCGTGTTGACGAAGCCGTAGTCGAGCGACATCAGACCGGTCTGCTTCGACAGGGTCGAGAAGTCGATGCTCGAGGAGCCGTCGACGCTGCGCAGGACCGGGAACTCCGCGGTGCGATCACCGAACGTGAGCGTCACCTTCTCGGGCAGGACCTCGGCCGCGGCCGGCGCACTCTCCGTGGCGGGCTCGGGTGTCTCCACCGTCGCGGTTCCGTCGCTCTGCGTGCCGGATTCGGTCACAACGCCTCCCAGGTCATCGGTCGCACCCGGGTGCGCTCGCGCGGAGCGGGCGGCGCCGGGGGCTGGAACTGTCCGGAACCAGGGCCGTTTGTGGCGACGCTGACCGAACCCCATACAGCCTATGGGCAAAGCGGCGGCACTGTGACACCGCCCAGTGCTCGCCCCCGTCCGTTGTGGGGATCCTTCAGGATCGCGGTGAGCCGAGGGTCAGAGACCGCCCGCCAGCCGCTCGGCGGCGGCCGCGATCCGCTCGTCGGTGGCCGTCAGCGAGAGGCGGACGTGCTGGGTGAAGTGGTCGCCGTAGAAGACGCCGGGGCCGGCGAGGATCCCCAGGCGCGCGAGCCGGTCGATCGACTCCCAGGCGGGTCGCCCCTCGGTCGCCCAGAGGTAGAGGCCGGCCTCGCTGCGGTCGACGCGGAAGCCCGCGGCTTCGAGCGCCGGGCGCAGGAGATCGCGACGGGACCGGTAGCGCTCCTTCTGCTCCGCCACATGGCCGTCGTCGGCGAGCGCGACGACCATCGCCTCCTGCAGCGGGGCGGGGACGATCATCCCGGCGTGCTTGCGGACGGTGACGAGCCGAGCGATCAGTTCGCGGTCGCCCGCGACGAAGGCGGCGCGGTAGCCGGCCAGGTTGGACTGCTTGCTGAGGGAGTAGACGCCGAGCACGCCGCGGCGGTCCTCGCCCGCCACTCGGGGGTCGAGGACGCTCGGGATCGGCTCGTCGGCCCAGCGGCCGTCCCAGCCGAGCTCGGCGTAGCACTCGTCGCCCGCGACGACGGCGCCCAGCTCGCGCGCGCGCTCGACCGCGCGCCTCAGCGCGTCGACGTCGAGCACGGCGCCGTCGGGGTTGCCGGGCGAGTTCAGCCAGACCAGGCGCGTCTCGGCCGGCCACTCGTCGGGGTCGTCGGAGGCGAGCACCGAGGCTCCGGCGATGGCGGCGCCCATGGCGTAGGTCGGGTAGGCGGCGCGCGGGTGGACGACGACGTCGCCCTCGCCGAGACCGAGCAGGAACGGCAGCCAGGCGACGAGCTCCTTCGAGCCGATCGTCGGCAGCACCTCGTCGAGGCCGAGCCCCGGGACGCCCCGGCGCCGGGCGTACCAGGCGGCGATCGCCTCGCGCAGGGCGGGAGTGCCGACCGTGGTCGGGTAGGCGTGCGCGTCGGTCGCCCGGGCGAGGGCCTCGCGGATCGGCTCGGGCGTCGGGTCGACCGGCGAGCCGATCGAGAGGTCGACGAGGCCGCCGGGGTGCGCGGAGGCGACCCGGGTGGCGGGACCCATCAGGTCCCAGGGGTAGTCCGGCAGCGGTCCGAGAGCCACGGACGCGCGCTCAGTGGCTCTGCGGCGGGAGGACGGCGATGACCGGGTGGTCCTTCGCGATCACTCCGACCTTCGCGGCGCCGCCGGGCGAGCCGATCTCGTCGAAGAACTCGACGTTGGCCTTGTAGTAGTCGGACCACTCCTCGGGGAGGTCGTCCTCGTAGTAGATGGCCTCGACGGGGCACACCGGCTCGCACGCCCCGCAGTCGACGCACTCGTCGGGGTGGATGTAGAGCGAGCGCTCGCCTTCGTAGATGCAGTCGACCGGGCATTCGTCGATGCAGGCGCGGTCTTTGACATCGACGCACGGAAGTGCGATCACGTAGGTCACGGTCGTGGACGTCCCTTCGAACAGTGTTCTCTATCGTACGGGGAGCGGCGGGGCGGTGCTGTCGGCCGCCGGTTCCGCCGGAGCGGGGCGGGACGGCGGGCGGACCCGCGGCCAGGCGATCACCACGAGGGCGATCAGCGCGGGGGCGAAGGTCCACACCACGCCGAGGCCGTTGGCCGGCACGAGGACCGAGCCGCCAGTGCTGCGCAGCGCCAGCAGCCCGATCGCGCCGAGCAGGCCCATCGCGGTGCAGAAGGCGACGAAGCGGTCCACCATCACGAGACGGAGTCCGAGCAGCAGGAGCAGCACGGCGGCCAGCGACACGGCGAGGCCGACCGGGAGCTCCGCGTCGCCGACGGTCACGGTGCTCTGGTGCGCGACGGTCGTGATCGCGCCGACCACCGCGCCGGTCAGCACCGAGAGCAGGCCCGAGACGATGCGGGTGCCGAGATCGGGCCGCTCCTCGGCGACCGGCTCCGGCGGCCTCGGCGCACCCTCGGGGCGGAAGCGCTCGAGGCGGCCGATCGGGAACGGCGGGCCGCTCGAGAGCCGCAGCTCGTCGCCGTCGACGACGAGCTGCGTGCGGTGCGCCTCGAGCGCCGCGCGCTTGCGGGCGTAATCGGTGTCGTCGAGCTCGATCGCGACGTCGCCGGGCTGCTCGGGGACGGCGTCGGGCAGGACGGCCAGGTAGCGCAGTCCGAGCCGCTCGGCGGCCGTCGAGGCGATCAGGGCGGCGCGGATGTGGTCGGGATGGCCGTAGCCCCCGCCGACGTCGTAGGAGAGCACGAGGGTCGCGCCGGTCTGAAGGAGGACGGCGACGAGGTCGGCGATCGCCTCCTCCTCCGGCGCGGAGGTGAAGGAGCGGGGATCGACAGGCTCGAGCGGGACGGGCACGCGACCCGGGCCCCACTGCATGCCGGAGTCGCGGTAGACCCGCGGGGCGAGACCGGCGGCGCGGGCGGCCGGATCGCCGAGGAAGCGGTGATCGGCCACGCCGAGGGCGGTCAGGGCGACGACCAGCTCGGTGGTGCGGTGCGCGGCGAGCTCGTCCGAGCCCTCGAGGTGCGCGAGATCGGCCGGGATGACCTCGCCGCACTCGCCGCGCGTCGCGGTGACGACGGTGACCGCGGCGCCGTCCGCGACGAGTCGCGCGAGGGTCCCGCCCATCGTGATGGTCTCGTCGTCGGGATGGGCGTGCACCGCCACGACCCGCTCGCCTGCGCCGTCTCGACTCGCGTCCACTCTTCGCCTCTCGTCCGTCCTGTGCTCTCGTTCCGCCGCGGGGCCCCGCTCGAAGCGCGTCCGACCGGCCGCTCGGCGCCGCACATCGCGCGCCCGGCGTCCTGTGTGGACACGCGACCGGATGGCCACTACAGTCGTCCACGGGTTAGGCAAGGCTTACCTGAGGATGCGGCCCGGGGGTGGGCTTCGCACCGTCCTCCCGTGCAGACGACGAAGAGAACACACGTGCTCGCAAACTACCTCATCGGCCTCCGTGAAGGCCTCGAAGCCGGGCTCGTCGTCGGCATCCTCGTCGCCTACCTGACCAAGCTGCAGCGGCGCGACGTGCTCCCCCGGCTCTGGACGGGCATCGCCGCCGCGGTCGTCCTCTCGCTCGTCACCGGCGCGATCCTCACCTGGGGCCCCTACGGGCTCAGCTTCACCGCGCAGGAGCTCCTCGGCGGCGGCCTCTCGCTGCTCGCCGTCGGCCTCGTCACCTGGATGATCTTCTGGATGGGCGCCAACGCCCGCAGCCTCAAGGGCGAGCTCGAGTCCAAGCTGGACGCGGCCGTCAGCGGCTCCGCCCTCGGGATCGTCGTGCTCGGCTTCGTCAGCGTCGGCCGCGAGGGGATCGAGACCGCCCTGTTCGTCTGGGCGAGCGTCTCCTCGAGCAGCGCCTCCTCCGCCTCCAACGCCTGGGTCGGCACGATCGGCGCCTTCCTCGGCATCCTCAGCGCGGTCGTCGCCTCCTACCTGATCTTCCGCGGCTTCGTCCGGATCGACCTCGGCCGCTTCTTCACCTGGACCGGCGGCTTCCTCATCGTCGTCGCGGCCGGCGTGCTGCTCTACGGCGTCGGCGACCTGCAGGAGGCGGCGCTGCTGCCCGGGTGGGGCACTCCGCTGTTCGACCTCGGCCCGATCCTGCCGGCCACGGCCGCCGCGGTCCTCGGCGGACTCTTCAACTACACGCCCGAGCCGACGGCCCTGCAGTTCTCCGCCTGGCTGCTCTACCTCGTGGTCGTCGGGTCCCTCTTCGTCCGCCAGGTCCGCTCCCGCCGGCCGCGACGAGGCAGCGCGGCCCCGGTCGCCGCACCCGTCGCCACCTCCGTCTGATCCCGCCCCGGCACCGCCGGAACGACCTCCCACCACCAGGAGAACCATGCCCCCGCGCACTCGACCCCGCCTCCCCCGCGTCGCCACCGGCCTCGCCGGCGCCGGCGCTCTCGCCCTCCTCCTCACCGGCTGCGTGCCGAACACCCCGGCCGCCTCCTCCGCCGCGGCCCTCGACGTCGCGATCGACGACGGCGCCTGCGCGGTGTCGGCCGCGACCGCCGAGGCGGGTGCGGTGACCTTCGCGCTCGAGAACACCGGATCGGACGTCAACGAGTTCGAGATCCTCGCCGAGGACAAGCTGCGCATCGTGGGCGAGAAGGAGAACGTCACTCCCGGTCAGAGCGTCTCCTACGTCGCCCAGCTCGAGCCCGGCACCTACTACACGGCCTGCAAGTTCCAGCAGGTCGGCGCTCCCGTCGGTCTCGCCGAGTTCATTGTGACCGGCGAGGCGACCGAGCAGTCGGCCGACGAGCAGGCCGCGACCGAGGCCGCCGTCACCAACTACGTCTCCTACGTGCAGTCGCAGTCCGGCGAGCTGCTGCCCGCCGTGACGGCCTTCGCCGAGGCGTACGCGGCGGGCGACGACGAGAAGGCGCGCAGCCTCTTCGCCGCGACCCGCGTCTTCTACGAGCGCATCGAGCCGACCGCCGAGGCCTTCGGCGACCTCGACCCGAAGATCGACTACCGCGAGGTCGACGCCGTCGCCGAGGGCCTGGACTGGACCGGCTTCCACCGCATCGAGAAGGACCTCTGGGTCCCCGCCGCCGACGCGCTGAACTCCGACGGGACGAGCGCCTGGCTCGACTGGGCGCCCTCCACTCCCGAGCAGCGGACGGCCTTCGCCGACGGGCTCGTCTCCGACGTGCAGGACCTCTACGACCTCGTCGCCGCGCCCGACTTCACCGTCTCGGTCGGCGACATCTCGAACGGCGCGATCGGCCTGCTGGACGAGGTCGCCGCCGGCAAGATCACCGGCGAGGAGGACTGGTGGTCGGGCACCGACCTGACCGACTTCGCCGCGAACGTGCAGGGCGCGGAGGTGGCCTTCGGCAACGTCGAGCCGATCGCGACCGCCACCGGTGACGACGGCGCCGCGCTCACCGCCGAGATCGGCCAGCGCTTCGCCGAGCTCGACGCGATGCTCGCCCAGTACGGCTCGCTCGACTCCGGCTTCGTCGCCTACTCGAGCGTCACCGCCGAGCAGAAGAAGGAGCTCTCCGATCAGGTGAACGCCCTGTCCGAGCCGCTCTCGCAGCTCACCCACACGGTGCTCGGCGTCGAGGAGCCCGCGGAGTAGTGGAGCCCGAGCAGAACGCCACCGGCCCCGCCGACGAGGCGGGCCGACCCGACGAGCAGCCCCGCCGCCTCTCGCGGCGCGGGCTGCTCGGCCTCGTCTCGGCGGGGACCGCGGGCCTCGCCGCGGGCATCGGCGGGACCGTCGCCGTCACCTCGGCGACCAGCGCGAGCGCCTCCTCCGCCGCGACGCGCGTCGTACCGTTCCACGGCGCGAACCAGGCCGGCATCACCACGGCCGCGCAGGACCGGCTGCACTTCGCGGCGTTCGACCTGGCCTCCACGGCGACCCGCGACGACCTGATCGAGCTGCTGCAGGACTGGACCCTCGCGGCCGCCCGCCTCACCCGGGGCCTCGACGTCAGCGAGGAGGGCGCCGTCGGCGGCCCGGACACGGCGCCGCCGGACGACACCGGCGAGGCGCTCGGCCTCGACGCGTCCTCGCTCACCCTGACCTTCGGCTTCGGACCGACGCTCTTCACCGACGAGTCGGGCACCGACCGCTTCGGCCTCGCCGACCGCCGGCCGGCCGAGCTCGCGGCGCTCCCGCGCTTCCGTGGCGACGCGCTGGTGCCGACCGCGGGCGGCGGGGACCTCTGCATCCAGGCCTGCGCCGACGACCCGCAGGTCGCGGTGCACGCGATCCGCAACCTCAGCCGCATCGCCTTCGGTCGCGCCTCGCTGCGCTGGTCGCAGCTCGGCTTCGGCCGCACCTCCTCCACCTCCACCGCGCAGGCGACTCCGCGGAACCTCTTCGGCTTCAAGGACGGCACGGCCAACATCAAGTCCGAGGAGCCGGACGCCGTGCAGGAGCACGTCTGGGTGCAGGACGAGGACGGCCCGGCCTGGCTCGTGGGCGGCAGCTACCTCGTCGCGCGCAAGATCCGGATGATCATCGAGACCTGGGACCGCAGCCAGCTCGGTGAGCAGGAGCGCGTGATCGGCCGGAGCAAGGGCTCCGGCGCCCCGCTCTCGGGCGGCGGCGAGTTCACGGAGCCCGACTTCGACGCGGCGGGGGCGACCGGCGTGCCGCTGGTGGACAAGGAGTCGCACGTGCGGCTCGCGCACCCGACCGTGAACAACGGCGTCCGGCTGCTGCGCCGCGGCTACAACTTCGTCGACGGGAACGACGAGCTCGGGCGGCTGAACGCGGGGCTGTTCTTCCTCTCGTTCCAGCGGTCGCCGGAGCAGTTCATCACCGTGCAGAGGAACCTCGCGACCGATGCGCTCAACGAGTACATCAAGCACGTGGGTTCGGCGGTCTTCGCCGTCCCGCCGGGCGTCCGCGACGAGAGCGACTACGTGGGGTCGGGGCTCTTCACCTGAGCCGTCCGCTTTCCTGAGGGAATCTCCATCCCGGCACAGGTCGCCGACGGCTGCCTCTCCGAGTGCGGCAAGGTCGGCTCCCTAGCGTCGACGACGATGTCCGGGAACAGTGCGAAGAACCAGCCGACCAAGCGCGAGCGCCAGGAGCTCGCCCGCCTCGAGGCGAAGGAGCGGCGCGAGCAGGAGCGGCGCCGGAAGCGGCGGAACCGGGTGCTCGGGCAGAGCGGAGCGGCCGTCGGAGTGCTCGCCGTCGTGGCGCTCGTCGCGTGGAACGTCTGGTCGCAACAGGAGATCGCCAGCACCGGTCCGGCGAACATGCTGAGCGACGGGATCGTGCTCGCGGGGGCGGAGTCGGCGGTCACTCCGGTGACGACCGCCCCCCTCGAGGCGGGAGAGGAGCCGGTGCCGACCGACGAGGCCGCCGCGCGTGCGGGCGGCGTCGTCACCGTCGACCTGTACGTGGACTACCTCTGCCCGTACTGCGGGCAGTTCGAGACGGCGAATATGGACAATCTGCAGTCGTGGCTGACGCAGGGGGCGATCACGCTCGAGATCCATCCGGTCGCGATCCTCGACTCCTCCTCGGCGGGGTCGGAGTACTCGAGCCGGGCGGCGAACGCGGCGGCCTGCGTGGCGGACGAGGATCCGGACCGCTTCCTCGCCGTGCACGAGGCGCTGTTCGCGAAGCAGCCGACCGAGGGGACGACGGGGCTGAGCGACGACGAGCTGCGAACGCTGGTGACCGGGGCGGGCGTGACGGACGACGACGTGCTGGCCTGCATCACGGGTGGTGAGTTCCGGCCGTGGGTCGCGGCGGCCACGAAGCGGGCGACGAGCGGGACCCTGGCGAACTCCTCGGTCGCGAAGCTGAGCTCGACGCCGACCGTGCTCGTCAACGGCGAGCAGTACACGGGGAAGCCGGACGACGCCGACGCGTTCGTCGCCTTCATCACGGCCACGCTCGAGGCGGAGGGTGCGACTCCGACGCCGACGCCTGCGGGCTGACGGCCGGGTCTCGATACGCCGCTGCGCGGCTACTCGACCAGCATGGGAGAAGGACCGCGAGCGGGCGCCCGCTCGTGCCGCTGGCGAGCGCCGACCTGCGCTGAAGGCGAGGGCCGCCGACATGCTGGTCGAGTAGCCCTCGCAGAGGGCGTATCGAGACCCGGCGGAACGACGAACGACCGGCGGAGCGGGGCTCCGGCCGGTCGTTCGTCGTGGCGGGCGCCTCGGGGGCGCCCGGGGATCAGGCCTGCTTCTTGAGGCGGCTGGTCGCGCGGGCGCGGGCGTTCGCGTCCAGCTCGACCTTGCGGATGCGCACGATCTCGGGGGTGACCTCGACGCACTCGTCCTCGCGGGCGAACTCGAGGCACTCCTCGAGCGTCAGCTGGCGCGAGGGCGTCATCGACTCGAACGTGTCGGAGGTGGACTGACGCATGTTGGTCAGCTTCTTCTCCTTGGTGATGTTCACGTCCATGTCGTCGTTGCGCGAGTTCTCGCCGATGACCATGCCCTCGTAGACCTCCTCGGTGGGGTTCACGAAGAAGGTCATCCGCTCCTGGAGAGCGATGATC
Organism: Rathayibacter sp. VKM Ac-2929; assembly: GCF_022815495.1. NCBI lineage: Bacteria > Bacillati > Actinomycetota > Actinomycetes > Micrococcales > Microbacteriaceae > Rathayibacter > Rathayibacter sp. VKM Ac-2929. Next base: position 381,664 of record NZ_JALGRV010000002.1, on the reverse strand, counting down.
GCGAACGGCGTCACGACGCCGGTGCGGTCGGCGACGATCGAGCCGTTGTTGCGGGTGACGATGGCGCCGGCCCACGGCTCGTAGCCGTGCAGGATCGCGTTCGCGATGCCGGTGCCGCGGGTCGTGGTGAGGAACTCGGTGCGGAAGCCGATCAGGCCGCGCGAGGGGACGATGAACTCCATGCGGACCCAGCCGGTGCCGTGGTTCGCCATGTTCTCCATGCGGCCCTTGCGAGCGGCGAGGAGCTGCGTGATCGCGCCGAGGTACTCCTCCGGAGCGTCGATGGTGAGGTGCTCGAAGGGCTCGTGCACCTTGCCGTCGACCTGGCGGGTGACCACCTGGGGCTTGCCGACCGTGAGCTCGAAGCCCTCGCGGCGCATCTGCTCGACGAGGATGGCCAGCGCGAGCTCGCCGCGGCCCTGGACCTCCCACGAGTCGGGGCGGCCGATGTCGAGGACCTTGAGCGACACGTTTCCGATGAGCTCGCGGTCGAGGCGGTCCTTGACCATGCGCGCCGTGAGCTTGTGGCCCTTGACCTTGCCGACCAGCGGCGAGGTGTTGGTGCCGATGGTCATCGAGATCGCCGGGTCGTCGACCGTGATGGCCGGCAGCGGGCGGATGTCCTCCGGGTCGGCGATGGTCTCGCCGATGGTGATCTCGGGGAAGCCCGCGATCGCGACGATGTCGCCGGGGCCGGCGGTCTCGGCCGGGTAGCGGTCGAGCGCCTTGGTGATCAGCAGCTCGGTGATGCGCGCGTTGGTGTGCGAGCCGTCGTGGTGGACCCAGGCGACGGTCTGGCCCTTCTTGATCGTGCCGTTGAAGACGCGGAGGAGGGCGAGCCGGCCGAGGAACGGCGACGCGTCGAGGTTGGTGACGTGGGCCTGGAGGGGGGCCTCGTCGTCGAAGGTCGGCGCCGGGATGTGCTTGAGGATCGCCTCGAACAGCGGCTCGAGGTCCTCGGCGTCGGGCAGCGTGCCGTCCTCCGGCTTGTTCGCGGAGGCGCGGCCGGCCTTGCCGGACGCGTAGACGACGGGGACGTCGAGGATGGCGTCGAGGTCGAGGTCGGGGACGTCGTCCGCCATGTCGGAGGCGAGGCCGAGGAGGAGGTCCTGGCTCTCGGCGACGACCTCGTCGATGCGGGCATCGGGGCGGTCGGTCTTGTTGACCAGCAGGATGACGGGGAGCTTCGCCTCGAGCGCCTTGCGCAGCACGAAGCGGGTCTGCGGAAGGGGGCCCTCCGACGCGTCGACGAGGAGGCAGACGCCGTCGACCATCGACAGGCCGCGCTCGACCTCGCCGCCGAAGTCGGCGTGGCCGGGGGTGTCGATCACGTTGATGGTGATGGGGCCGTCGACCGCGTGCTTGCCGCTGTAGGACACAGCGGTGTTCTTCGCGAGGATCGTGATGCCCTTCTCGCGCTCGAGCTCGTTCGAGTCCATCGCGCGCTCGTCCACGTGGGCGTGCGCGTCGAAGGAGTTCGTCTGCTTGAGCATGGCGTCCACCAGGGTGGTCTTGCCATGGTCGACGTGGGCGACGATCGCGACGTTGCGCAGGTCGGAGCGGGTGGCACTTGCCATGTGAACGGACTCGTCTCGTGTTCTCGTGCAGTAAGGGGGACCCTCCATCGTACCGCAGGCTCGCGCCGAGACGGCGGAGGGCGCCGTTCCGGGCCGGCGACCCGGTGAACATCGGGTGTCGCCGGGCCCGGAACGGGGCCCTCGCGGAGTGGATCCGGCGGACTAGACCGCGAACTCGATCCCGGCGCCCGGGATGGCGGCGAGCAGCTCGCGGGTGTACTCCTGCTGCGGCGACTCGAACACGGTGTCGGTCGAGGCGTGCTCGACGATCCGGCCCTTCTGCATCACGCAGACGTCGTCGGCGATCACGCGGACCACGGCGAGGTCGTGCGTGATGAACAGATAGGTGAGCCCGAGCTCGGCCTGCAGGTCGGCCAGGAGGCGGAGGATCTGCGCCTGGACGAGCACGTCCAGGGCCGACACCGCCTCGTCGAGCACCACGATCTCGGGCTTGAGCGCGAGCGCGCGGGCGATCGCCACGCGCTGGCGCTGGCCGCCGGAGAGCTCGTTCGGGTAGCGGCTCGCGATGACCCGCGGGAGGGACACCTGGTCGAGCAGCTCGAGCACGCGCTCGCGCTGCGAGGTGCGGTCGCCGACCTTGTGCACCCGCAGCGGCTCGGAGATGGTGTTGCCGATGTTGTGCAGCGGGTCGAGCGAGCCGTACGGGTCCTGGAACACCGGCTGCATCGAGCGCCGCAGCGCCAGCATCTCCTTGCCGCGGAGCTTCTCGGTGCGACGGCCGTCGATCGAGATCGCGCCGGACGTCGCCGTCTCGAGGCCGAGCACGAGGCGGGCGATCGTCGACTTGCCCGAGCCCGACTCCCCCACGAGCGCCGTGGTGGTGCCCTTGGGGATCGAGAACGACACGTCGTCGACGGCCGTGAAGTCCTCGGCCTTCAGCCCGCCGCGGCGGATCTTGAAGACCTTGGTGAGCCCGTCGAGCTCGATCATCGGCCGCGCGGTGGTGGTCGCCGCGCCGTGGTGGGCGCCGGCCGCGCCGACCAGGTCGACCTCTCGGACGGCCTCGGACTCGCCGGGCACCGCCTCGGTGGCCTTCCCGGCGGTCGACTGGATGCGGCGCGAGGCGAGGCTCGGCGCCGCGGCGATCAGGCGCTGCGTGTAGGGGTGCTGCGGGTTCTGCAGCACCTCCACCGAGGCGCCCGACTCCACGATCCGGCCCTTGTACATCACGATGAGCTTCTCGGCGCGCTCGGCGGCGAGGCCCAGGTCGTGCGTGATGAAGAGCAGCGCGGTGCCGTCGGTCCTCGTCAGGGTCTCGAGGTGGTCGAGGATGCGCCGCTGCACGGTCACGTCGAGCGCCGAGGTGGGCTCGTCCGCGATCAGCAGCTGCGGCGACGCGGCCAGGCCGATGCCGATCAGCACCCGCTGGCGCATGCCGCCGGAGAACTGGTGCGGGAACTGCTTGAGCCGCTTCTCGGCGTCCGCGAGCCCGGCGTTCTGCAGGACCTCGATCGCCTTGGCGCGGACCTCCTTGCGGCCGGAGGCGAGGCCGTTGGCCTTGATCGTCTCCTCGACCTGGAAGCCGACCGACCAGACCGGGTTGAGGTTGGACATCGGGTCCTGCGGCACGTAGCCGATCCGGCGGCCGCGGATGTCCTCGAGCTCGGTCCTGGCCGCCTTGGCCAGGTCCTTGCCGTCGAACAGGACGGAGCCGCCGGTGACCGTGCCGGTGCCGGGGAGCAGGCCGATGATCGCCGCGGCGGTCGTCGACTTGCCGGAGCCGGACTCGCCGACGATCGCGACGGTCTGGCCGTGCTCGATCGTCAGGCTGACGCCGCGGAGTGCGGGGACCAGTCCGCTGCCGGTCTGGAAGCCGACCTCGAGGTCGGTGACCTGGAGCAGCGGCCCCTGAGGGGTGCTCGGTGTCGTGGACGTCATCGGAGGGCCCTCGCCTTCGGGTCGAGCGCGTCGCGGAGCGACTCGCCCAGGAGGATGAAGCTCAGCACCGTCACCGTCAGCGCGATCGACGGGTAGATCAGCGTCTGCGGGTTGGTGCGCAGGTCGCGCTGCGCCTGGCTGATGTCGTTGCCCCAGGACATCACCGAGCCGGGCAGGCCGACGCCGAGGAACGACAGCGTCGCCTCCGCGGTGATGGCCGCGCCGAGCGAGATGGTCGTGACGACGATGACGGGGGCGATCGAGTTCGGCAGCACGTGCCGGAACAGGATCGCCATCTTGGACAGGCCCGTCGCGGTGGCGGCGCCGACGAAGTCGGACTGCTTGACGCGGAGGACCTCGGAGCGCAGCACGCGCGCCGTCGTCGGCCAGGCGAACGCTCCGATCGCCAGGGCGATGACGAAGACGTTCCGGTAGGCCGAGAAGACCGACATGATGACGACCGCGGCGAGGATGTAGGGGATCGAGAAGAAGATGTCGCCGAGGCGCATGATCACGGTGTCGACCCAGCCGCCGAAGAAGCCGGCCAGCGCGCCGCCGATGACGCCGGAGACGGTCGTGATGACGATCACGATCAGACCGACGGTCAGCGACGTGGACGTGCCGTGGATGATGCGCGAGAAGACGTCGCAGCCCTGCTTGGTGTAGCCGAGCAGGCTGCCGCCGCCCGGGCCCTGGTTGCTGAACGAGAGCGCGCACTGCCGCGGGTCCACCGAGGTGAACAGGCCGGGGAGCAGGGCGACCGCGATGATCACGACGATCATCACGCCGGAGATCCAGAACATCGGGCGCTTGCGCAGGTCGCGCCAGGCGTCGGTCCAGAGGTTGCTGGGCTTCTCGTCGAGGCTGACCGCGTCGACGGACGCGATCGGCGTCTCCTCGAGCGGGGCGACGAAGTGGTCGATGCGGCGGGCCTTCTGCGCGCCGCCGGAGAACTCATTTGGCATAGCGGATCCTCGGGTCGAGTACGGCGTAGAGCAGGTCGACGAGGATGTTCACCACGAGGTAGAACAGCACCATGACCGTGACGAAGGAGACGACGGTCGGTCGCTCCCCTCGGATGATCGCCTGGTAGAGCGTGTTCCCGACGCCGGGAACGTTGAAGATGCCCTCGGTCACGGTGGCACCGACGATCAGGAGGCCGAAGTCGGCTCCGAACTGCGTGGTGACCGGGATCAGCGAGTTGCGCAGGACGTGCACCGGGATGACGCGACGACGCGAGAGTCCCTTGCTGTACGCGGTGCGCACGAAGTCCGAGCCGGCGGTCTCGATGACCGAGCCGCGGGTCAGGCGGATCGCCGAGGCGACCACGAACAGCGCGAGCACGATCGCCGGGAGCAGGAGCCTCTGGAACGACGCGTCGGCACCGACCGTCGGAGGGAACCAGCCCAGCTGGATCGCGAAGAACGACTGCGCGATGAAGCAGAGCACGAAGATCGGCACCGAGACGAGCAGGAGGCTGACGACCAGGGCGCTCGCGTCGAAGAAGCTGCCCTTGCGCAGTCCGCTGATGAGGCCGATGGTCAGCGCCACGACGATCTCGATGATGATCGCCATCATCGCGAGGGTCAGGGTCACCGGGAAGGTGCGTGCGAGGATCTCGTTGACCGACTGGCCCGAGAACGAGATGCCGAAGTCGCCGCGGACGACGCCTCCCAGGTAGTACAGGTACTGGACGATGAACGGCTCGTTCAGGTGGTACTGCTCCTCGAGGCGGGCGAGGAGCGCGGGGCTCGGCGTCTTGTCGCCGAAGAGCGACAGGAGCGGGTTCCCCGGCATGGAGAAGACCATGAAGTAGATGAGGAACGTGGTGCCGATGAGCACGGGGACGGCTTGCAGGATGCGTCGGACGATGTAGGCGAGCATGTCAGCCCAGCCGGTTCCGGAGTCGCATGGATGGGGACCTCATTCGATTGTGACCGAAACAGGGCGCTCCGCCCGTGCCGTGACCTGGTGGCCGGCGGCACGGGCGAAGCGCCCCAGTGGTTCGAGCTTAGTTCTTGGTGATCTCGTAGTAGAGCGGCACCGAGTTCCAGCCGAACTCGACGTTCGACACGCCCTCGCCGTAGCCGCCGGTCACGTTCGCGTACCAGAGCGGCAGTGCCGGGAGGTCGGTGAGGAGGGTCTCCTGCGCCTGCTGGAACGTGGTGTTCGCAGCGTCGGTGTCGGCGTCGGAGAGACCCGAGGCGACGAGAGCGTCGAACTCGGGGTTCGTGTAGTCGCCGTCGTTCGACGAGGCGCCGGTCACGTAGAGCGGTCCGAGGAAGTTGTAGAGGCTCGGGTAGTCGGCCTGCCATCCGGTGCGGAACGCCGTCTCGATCGAGCGGTCGACGATCTTCGTGCGCGCCTCGGCGAAGGTCGGGTAGGCGTCGCCCTCGGCCTCGATGCCCAGCGTGTTCTTGATCGAGTTGGTCACCGCGTCGACCCAGCCCTGGTGGCCGCCGTCCGCGTTGTAGGCGATCTTGAAGGTGCCGTCCCAGGGGCTGATCGCGTCGGCCTGAGCCCACAGCGCCTTGGCCTCGTCGGGGTTGTACTCGAGCACGTCGGCGCCCTCGAGGGAGTCGCTGTAGCCGTCGATCACCGGGGAGGTGAAGTCGGAGGCGGGGGTGCGGGTGCCCTCGAAGATCACGTCGGTGATCTCCTTGCGGTCGAAGGCCATCGAGATGGCCTGACGGCGCAACTGGCCCTCCTCACCGCCGAAGTGCGCGAGGCGCTCCGGGATGGTGAAGGACTGGAAGATCGCGGCGGGCTGGTTCACGGCGCGGTCGCCGAGGTCGCTCTCGAAGGTGCCGAAGGCGGAGTCCGGGATCTGGTCGACCACGTCGACGTTGCCGCCGAGGAGGTCGGCGTAGGACGCGTCCTGGGTGGCGTAGAAGACGATCTTCAGGCCGCCGTTCTGCGCCTCGCGGGGACCGGAGTAGTCCTCGTTCTTGACCAGGTCGATCTGGACGTCGTGCTGCCACGCGTCGTCGCCGGCCAGCTTGTACGGGCCGTTGCCGATCGGGTTCTCGCCGAACGCGGCCATGTCGTCGAACGCGACGGCGGGCAGCGGGTAGTACGCCGAGTAGCCGAGGCTGATCGGGAAGTCCGACTGCGGGGACTTGAGCGCCACGGTGAAGGTGGTGTCGTCCACGGCCTTGAGGCCGGTGAGCTCGCTGTCCTCGGTGTCGCTGTAGCCCTCGAAGTTCGCGAAGAACGACGAGCTGAGCTGGTTGTTCGAGAGCTTCGCGCCGTAGTTCCAGGCGTCGATGAAGGAGCTCGAGGTCACCGGGTCGCCGTTCGTGAACGTCAGGCCGTCCTTGATGGTGATGGTGTAGTTCTGCGCGTCGTCCGACTCGATCGACTCGGCGACGTCGTTGTTCGGCGCCCCCTCGGCGTCGTAGTAGACCAGGCCCGCGAAGATCTCGTCGAGGATCTTGCCGCCGCCCACCTCGTTGGTGTTGGTCGGGACCAGCGGGTTCTGCGGCTCCGAGCCGTTGGTGGAGATGATCGCGGCGGTGTCACCGCTCGCGTCTCCGCCGCCCGAGTCGTTCGAGCTGCTGCAGCCGGCCAGGACCAGCGTGCTCGCGGCGACGAGCGCCAGAGCTCCGAGGCCGTAACGTCTGATTTTCACAATTCCTCCAGTGGTGTGGGGGCGCGCGAGAAGTGGTTTCCCTGACGCGTGGAGTGCCGTGCGCGTGGCGACGACGTCGGCGCGCGAGACTGGTGGCCACCGCGCGAATGCCTCCGTCGAGACTATGTATCGACTGCCTATCGCCACAAAACGATGAGGAAACCGTTACACAGCGGTAACCAGGAGGTGGAATCCTTGCGCGGATTCGCACGAAACGTGCGTCTGCGCGTCGTTCCGCGCACACCAGCGAATCCGAGGAAGAGGCCCGCGTGTCCACCGCTCCCCCAGCGTCCGCACAGTCCCGGGGCCGGATCGGGGCGGAGATCCTCCTGGTCCTCGGGCTCTCCCTCGGGGCGTCGGCGGTCTACTCCGTCGTCTCGATCGCCAACAAGCTCACCCGCTCGGTCTCGCTCGGGCAGCAGTCGACGACGATCAACGGGGCGCTCAGCGACCGGCCGGCCTTCGACCTGATCTACCAGCTGCTCGCGCTGTTCTTCGACCTCGTGCCGGTGCTGCTCTGCGTCTTCCTGCTCTGGCAGGGCGGCCGGCGTCCGCTCGGGAGACTCGGGCTCGACCTGCGCCGTCCGCTCCCCGACCTCGGCACAGGAGTCGTGCTCGCGGTGGCGATCGGCGCACCCGGCATCGGTCTGTACGCGCTCGGGCGGGCGCTCGGGATCACGGTCGCGGTGGTCGCGTCACCGCTGGACGCCTACTGGTGGACGGTGCCCGTGCTGGTGCTCTCGGCGATCCGGGCGGGGGTGCAGGAGGAGGTGATCATGATCGGCTACCTCTTCGCGCGCCTCGGCGACCTCGGCTGGGGGCGGTGGAGGATCCTGTTCGCGAGCGCGCTGCTGCGGGGCAGCTACCACCTCTACCAGGGCATCGGGCCGTTCATCGGCAACGTGATCATGGGCGTGGTCTTCGGTCTGTTCTACCAGCGCTTCGGGCGAACGCTGCCGCTGGTGATCGCCCACTCGATCATCGACATCGTGTCGTTCGTGGGCTACCCGCTGGCGGTCGCCCTCTGGCCGGAGCTGTTCGCGGCGCCGACCCCGCAGCCGACGCCCTCCGTCACTTCCACCCCCTGACGCCCCTCGTCGTCCGGCGCCGGGCGGCCGATCCGTCACGAACGGTCGTGTCGAGAGAGCGGACACGACCGTCCGCGACGGATCGTCGGCGCGCGTCAGGCGAAGGCCTCGATGGGCGGGCAGGCGCAGACGAGGTTGCGGTCGCCGTAGGCCTGGTCGACGCGGCGGACCGGCGGCCAGTACTTGCCGCGCACCAGCGAGCGGACCGGGTAGACGGCCTCCTCGCGGCTGTACGGGTGCGACCACTCGGCGTCGACGAGGCACTCCGCGGTGTGCGGGGCGTTGCGCAACGGGTTGTCGTCCACCGGCCACTCCCCCGCGCCGACGCGGTCGGCCTCGGCCTTGATGCCGATCATCGCGTCGATGAAGCGGTCGATCTCGGCGAGGTCCTCGCTCTCGGTCGGCTCGACCATCAGAGTGCCCGCGACGGGGAAGCTCATCGTCGGCGCGTGGAAGCCGTAGTCGACGAGGCGCTTGGCGACGTCGTCCACGGTCACTCCGGACGCCGCGGTGAGCGGGCGGATGTCGAGGATGCACTCGTGCGCGACGAGGCCGCTGCCGCCGGTGTAGAGCACCGGGAAGTGCTCGCGGAGGCGGGCGGCGACGTAGTTGGCCGAGAGGACCGCCGCGCCGGTGGCGGCGCGCAGTCCCTCCTCGCCCATCATCCGGGCGTAGGCCCAGGAGATCGGCAGGATGCCGGGGCTGCCGTACGGGGCCGCCGAGACGGGCGCGCCGCCGTGGACGACGGTCTCGCCGTGCTGGCCGACGGAGTGCTCGAGCCGCTGCGCGAGCGGGTGGCCCGGCAGGAACGGCGCGAGGTGCGCCTTCGCGGCGACGGGGCCGACGCCGGGGCCGCCGCCGCCGTGCGGGATGCAGAACGTCTTGTGCAGGTTGAGGTGCGAGACGTCGCCGCCGAAGTCGCCGAAGCGGGCGAAGCCGAGCAGCGCGTTGAGGTTCGCGCCGTCGACGTAGACCTGGCCGCCGGCCTCGTGCACGAGCCGGCAGATCTCGGCGACCTCGTGCTCGTAGACGCCGTGGGTGGACGGATAGGTGATCATCAGGGCGGCGAGGCCCTCGGCGTGCTCCGCGATCTTCGCGCGGAGGTCGTCGAGGTCGACGTTGCCGAGCTCGTCGCAGGCGACGACCACGACGCGCATGCCGGCGAGGACGGCGCTGGCCGCGTTCGTCCCGTGGGCGCTCGAGGGGATGAGGCAGACGGTGCGCGCCTCGTCGCCGCGCGAGCGGTGGTAGCCGCGGATCGCGAGGAGCCCGGCGAGCTCGCCCTGCGAGCCGGCATTGGGCTGCAGGGAGACGGAGTCGTAGCCGGTGAGGTGCGCGAGCCAGCGCTCGAGCTGATCGACCAGGGCGAGCGAGCCCTCGACGTCGGCCTCGGGCGCGAAGGGGTGCAGGCCGGCGAACTCGGGCCAGCTGACCGCTTCCATCTCGGCCGCGGCGTTGAGCTTCATCGTGCAGGAGCCCAGGGGGATCATGCCGCGGTCCAGCGCGTAGTCGGCGTCGGCGAGGCGCTTGAGGTAGCGCATCATCGAGGTCTCGCTGCGGTGCGTGTTGAAGACGGGGTGCACCAGGAACGGAGTGGTCCGCTCCAGCGCGCCGGGGATGCTGCGCGCGGCGCCGGCGAGGACGCCGTGCCGCGCGTCGAGGTCGCCGATCGCGACGGCGACCGCCACGACCTCCTCCGGGGTCACCGTCTCGTCGAGGGCGACCGCGACGGTGTCCGCGTCGACGAGGCGCAGGTCGAAGCCGGCCTCGCGGGCGCGGGCGACGGCCGCCTCCGCACCCTGTGGGACGACGACCGCGACGGTGTCGAAGAAGTCGGCGTGCCGGAGCGCGTGTCCGCGGTCGAGCAGGAGCCGCGCCAGCAGGGCGGCACGGGAGTGCACCTGCTCGGCGATCCGGGCGAGGCCGTCCGGACCGTGGTAGACCGCGTACATCGCGGCCATCACGGCGAGGAGGACCTGCGCGGTGCAGATGTTCGAGGTCGCCTTCTCGCGGCGGATGTGCTGCTCACGCGCCTGCAGCGAGAGCCGGTAGGCGGGGTTGCCCGCCGCGTCCTGGCTGACGCCGACGAGGCGGCCGGGGAGCTGGCGCTCGAGGCCCTTGCGGACGGCGAGGTAGCCGGCGTGCGGTCCGCCGAAGCCCATCGGGACGCCGAAGCGCTGGGTGGTGCCCACGGCGACGTCGGCACCGAGCTCGCCCGGCGAGCGGACGAGAGTGAGTGCGAGGAGGTCGGCCGCCACGATCGCGAGACCGCCGTGCGCCTTGACCGCGCCGAGGACGGCGGACGGGTCCCAGAGGTGACCGGAGGCACCCGGGTACTGGACGAGGGCGCCGAAGGACTCGGGCACGTCGTCCGCGTCGGTGCGCGAGAGCGGCAGCTCGACGATGCGGATGCCCACCGCCTCCGCCCGGCCGCGCAGCAGCGCGAGGGTCTGCGGCAGCGCGTCGGAGTCGACGACGAAGACGTCGGTCTTCGCCTTCGAGGCGCGGCGGGCGAGCAGCATCGCCTCGACGACGGCGGTGCCCTCGTCGAGCATCGAGGCGCCGGCGGTGTCGAGACCGGTGAGGTCGGCGACCATCGTCTGGAAGTTGATCAGCGCCTCGAGCCGGCCCTGGGAGATCTCGGGCTGGTACGGCGTGTAGGCCGTGTACCAGCTCGGGTTCTCGAGGACGTTGCGCTTGATCACGGCCGGGGTGAGCGTGCCGTGGTAGCCCATGCCGATCAGCGGGCGGCGGACGGTGTTGCGCGCGGCGAGGGCGCGCAGCTCGGCCAGCGCCTCGGCCTCGGTGGCCGGCGCGGGGAGCACGGGCGCCAGGTCGCGGACGTGGATCGACTCGGGGACGGCGGCCTCGACCAGCGCGTCGACGGAGTCGTAGCCGAGGGCGGCGAGCATGGTGCGCTGGGCGTCGGCGTCGGTCCCGATGTGGCGGGACTCGAACTCTCCGGGGGTGCGGGCCGCCATCTACTCGCCCACCAGCTCGTCGTAGGCGGCGGCGTCGAGCAGGCCGTCCGGCAGCGCGTCGAAGCGCACCTTGATCAGCCAGCCGTCGCCGAAGGGGTCGGCGTTGACCAGCTCGGGGCTGTCGACGACCGCGGCGTTGGTCTCGAGGACCTCGCCGTCGACCGGTGCGAACAGCTCGCCGACCGACTTGGTCGACTCGATCTCGCCGACGACGGAGCCGCCCTCGACCCGCGTGCCCGCCTCGGGCAGCTCGACGAAGACGACGTCGCCGAGCTTGTCGGCGGCGTAGGCGGTGATGCCGACGGTCGCGGTCTCGCCCTCGACCAGGATCCACTCGTGGTCGGAGGTGTACTGGAGCTCGGTGGGAACGGCCATGGTCAGTTCTTCTTTCTGGAGTAGAAGGGGAGCTCGGTGACGGTCATCGGGAGCCGGCTGCCGCGGATGTCGACGGAGACGACGCTGCCGGGCTGCGCGGAGGCCGGCGCGACGTAGGCCATCGCGATCGGCACGCCGAGGGTGGGCGAGAGGACGCCGCTCGTGACGACGCCGATGACGTCGTCGTCGGGGCCGTGAACGCTGTACTCGGCGCGGGCGGCGCGGCGGCCCTCGCCGATCAGGCCGACCAGCACGGGGGCGTCGCCGGACGGGCCCTCCTCGCTGGCCGCGCGGCCGACGAAGTCGATCGGCTTGCCGAGGGCGACGACGCGGCCGAGGCCGGCCTGCGCGGGGAAGACGTCGCGGGAGAGCTCGTGGCCGTAGAGCGGCATGCCCGCCTCGAGGCGGAGGGTGTCGCGCGCGGCGAGCCCGGCGGGGACGAGGCCCGCGCCGGCGCCGGTCTCGGCGAGCGCCTCCCAGAGCTCCGGGGCGGTGTCGGGGGCGACGTAGATCTCGAAGCCGTCCTCGCCGGTGTAGCCGGTGCGGGCGATCAGGATCGGGTGCGCCTCGAAGGTGGCGGGGACGGCGCGGTAGTAGCGCAGCTCCTCGAGCAGGCGGGCGGCGTCGTCGGTGTCGAGCACCGACTCCTCGCCGCGGTCGACCTCGATCGCGAGGCCCTGCACGTTCTGCAGGATCTCCAGCGAGCGCGGGCCCTGGATCGCGATCAGGGCGACGTCGTCGCTCTCGTCGTAGAGCTCGCACTCGAACATCGCGGTGCGGTCGCGCAGCTGCTCGGCGACCACGTGGCGGTTGGCCGCGTTCGCGACGACCATGAAGCGGTCCTCGCCGGTGCGGTAGACGACGAGGTCGTCGATCACGCCGCCGGTGCGGTCGAGCAGGAGGGTGTACTTCGCCCGGCCGACGGCGACGGCGGAGAGGTCGCTCGCGAGCGCGTAATCGAGGGCGTCCACCGCCTCGGGTCCGACGACGAGGATCTCGCCCATGTGGGAGAGGTCGAAGAGGCCCGCCGCGGTGCGGACCGCGTGGTGCTCGGCGAGGTCGCCGGAATAGCGGACGGGCATCCACCAGCCGGCGAAGTCGGTGAAGGAGGCGCCGGCGGCCACGTGCACGTCGTGCAGCGGCGAGCGGCGGGGCTCGGTGCTCGGCGCGGTGGCGTCGGGCGAGTCGATCTCGATGCCGCCGGTCTCGGGGGCGCCGGACTCGACAGGGGCCGTCTGAGCGGAGATGCCTTCGACAGTGTTCTCGTCGGCAGAGTTTTCTTCGGACATGTGGGAGTTCTCCATTTCGTCGCAGTGCTGCGCACGCGCCCGCACAGGTCGGTGATGCGTGGCACAGCAGTGCCGTGGGAACTCCCCCTCTGTCGTGGTGCCTGAGAGATTCACGCCGCCCCTCGCGGGGCGATCGCTTTCACCATCGGCGGATCCTCTGCGGATCGCTTTCCAGAGTGGCCAGTTCGACGCGGTACAAGACCTGAGAGATTGGCGGGGAGGCTTGCTCCTTCGGTGCCGACCGGAGTCGGCTCTCCCGCGTCGCGTATGCGGCCCGGTATTCGGTTGTCCGCTCACCCTAGCGGGCGGGCGCGCGCGCTGTCCCTCCCCCTCGCGAGATGCCACTTGTGCACGCTTTCCTCGGCGTGTCGCGTGCACAAGTGGCATCTCGAGGCGGGGAGGAGGACGGGTGCCGGGGTGGTGTTCGGGTCGGGGTGACACTAAGCTTCAGGGAGTCGTTAGGGTCAGGGTGACCTTTAGGGAGGGGCTCGTGGAGGCAGCAGTGCCGCAGCTCGCGGTGTCGACCGTGATCTTCGCGCTGCGCCCGCACCCGGAGACCGGGGCCGCCGCCGTCTGGATCCCCGTCGTCCGTCGCCTGCGCGATCCCTACCAGGGGCTCTGGGCGCTGCCCGGCGGCCCGCTCCGGCCCGACGAGGACCTCGCCGAGGCGGCGCGCCGCACCCTCCGCGAGACGACGGGCCTCGCTCCGCGCTACCTCGAGCAGCTGTACGCCGTCGGCGGCACCGAGCGCTCCCGCGGCGAGCGCCGCGTGGTCTCGATCGTCTACTGGGCCCTGGTGCGCACCTCCGAGGCCGACGCAGCGATCGTGGACGAGAACGTCGCCTGGCTCTGCACCGATCTGCTGCCCGAGCTGGCCTTCGATCACGGGCTGATCGTCGACTACGCCCTCTGGCGCCTGCGCAACAAGATGGAGTACTCCCGGATCGCGCAGGCCTTCCTCGGCGAGACGTTCACGCTCGCCCAGCTGCGCGAGGTGCACGAGGCCGTCCTGCAGAAGCCCCTCGACCCGGCGAACTTCCGCCGGACGATCGAGGCCTCCAAGACCGTGGTGCCGACCGAGCAGCGGCTGACGGGCACTCGTCACCGCCCGCCCCGGTTGTACCGCTACGACGGGTCCGTGGCACTCGTCGACAACGGGCCCCTGCCGGTCTAGCACCGGCCGCCGCCCGCACCAGGCCGCCGCCGGCCCCGCACCGGCCGCCGCCGCCGTCCGAACCGCACCATCGAGGAGACACCGTGACATCGGTCGACAGCACCATCCAGCTCATCGAGCGGGGAGCCGCCCCCGGCGCGACCTGCGCGCCCGAGCTCGCCGAGGCGCCCTGGGCGTTCGACCTCGGCCTCCCGGCCTACGGACCCGGCGCCTCGCAGGCGGACCCGATCCCCGCCGCGTCGCCCGTGCAGGGCCGGCTGCCCGACGAGTACACCGCGGCGAGCGCCGACGAGCTGCACCGCCGCATCCTCGCGGCGAAGGAGACGCTGGGCGAGCGCGTCGTCGTGCTCGGCCATTTCTACCAGCGCGACGAGGTGGTGCAGTACGCGGACTTCGTCGGCGACTCCTTCCAGCTCGCGAAGGCGGTGGCGAACCGGCCCGACGCCGAGGCGATCGTCTTCTGCGGCGTGCACTTCATGGCCGAGACGGCGGACATCCTCTCCCGGCCGGACCAGGCGGTCATCCTGCCGAACCTCGCCGCGGGCTGCTCGATGGCCGACATGGCCGACATCGACTCGGTCGAGGACGCCTGGGCCGAGCTGACCGAGCTCTACGGCACCGAGCCGGACGCCGACGGCCGCGTGCCGCTGATCCCGGTGACCTACATGAACTCCTCCGCGGCGCTCAAGGCGTTCTGCGGGCGCAACGGCGGCGTGGTCTGCACCTCGTCGAACGCGACCACCGTGCTCGAGGACGCATTCGCGCGCGGGCAGCGGGTCCTCTTCTTCCCGGACCAGCACCTCGGCCGCAACACCGCGAAGGCGATGGGCGTGCCGCTCGAGCGGATGCCGATGTGGAACCCGCGGAAGCCGGGCGGCGGCTCGGACGAGGCGACGCTGCTCGACGCGCAGGTCATCCTCTGGCACGGCTTCTGCTCGGTGCACAAGCGCTTCACCGTCGCGCAGATCGAGCGCGCGCGGCTCCAGCACCCGGACGTCCGCGTGATCGTGCACCCGGAGTGCCCGATGGCGGTCGTCGACGCGGCGGACGAGTACGGCTCGACCGACTACATCGTCAAGGCGATCCAGGCGGCGCCGGCGGGCAGCACCTTCGCGATCGGCACCGAGATCAACCTCGTGCAGCGCCTCGCCGTGCAGTACCCGCAGCACACCATCTTCTGCCTCGACGACGTGGTCTGCCCGTGCTCGACGATGTACCGGATCCACCCGGGGTACATCGCCTGGGTGCTGGAGGGGCTCGTCGCGGGGACGGTGCACAACAGGATCTCGGTCGACGACTCCGTGCAGGACCAGGCGCGGGTGGCGCTCGAGCGGATGCTCGCGGCGGTTCCGCCGGCCGGGCCCGTGGCTCCTGCTCCCGTGGCAGGGGTCTGACATGGCCCGCGTCGTCGTGGTCGGCAGCGGGATCGCCGGCCTGGTCGTCGCCCTGCTGGCCTCGCGCCGGCACGAGGTCGTCCTCGTCACCAAGGGCGCGCTCGCGGAGTCGAGCACGCGTGCCGCGCAGGGCGGGATCGCCGCCGTCACGGCGGCGGGAGACTCCGTCGCGCTGCACGTCGAGGACACCCTGACCGCGGGCGCCGGGCTCTGCTCGCGCTCGGCCGTCGAGGTGCTCTGCGCCGAGGGCCCGGCGGCGGTCGCCGCGCTGCAGGCGTGGGGCGTCGGCTTCGACCGCGACGGCGACGACCTCGCCCGCGGGCTGGAGGGGGCGCACTCGCGGCCGCGGATCCTGCACGCCGGCGGCGACGCGACCGGCTCCGCGATCGAGGAGGCGCTCGTCGCCGCGGTGCGCGCCGCCGCCGTCACGGTGCTCGAGGAGACGGTGCTGGTCGACCTGGTGCGGCCGGGAGCCGCCGTGACCGGCGTGGACGTGCTGCGGGACGGACGGGTCGAGCGGATCGACGCCGACGCGGTCGTCCTCGCGACCGGCGGCGCCGGGCAGCTCTACCGGCACACCACGAATCCCGCGGTCGCGACCGGCGACGGGCTCGCCGCGGCGCTCCGGGCCGGTGCCCAGACGGCCGACCTGGAGTTCTACCAGTTCCACCCCACCTGGCTCGCGCTGGCCGGCGGGTTCCTGGTGTCGGAGGCGGTCCGCGGCGAGGGCGCGGTGCTGCGCGACGCCGCGGGTGAGCGCTTCCTGGTCGGGGTGCACCCGGACGCCGAGCTGGCGCCCCGCGACGTGGTCGCCCGTGCGATCGCCGACCGGATGCTGCTCCAGGGCGGACTGCCGGTGCACCTCGACGCGCGCGCCATTCCCGCGGACGTGCTCGCGCACCGCTTCCCCACCATCTCCGCCGCCTGCCGCGCGGGCGGGCTCTCGCTCGCCGACGACCTCATCCCCGTGACGCCGGCCGCGCACTACTGGATGGGCGGGATCGCCACCGACCTCGACGGGCGGAGCAGCCTCCCCGGGCTCTTCGCCGTCGGCGAGGTCGCCTGCACCGGCGTGCACGGCGCGAACCGGCTGGCGTCGAACAGCCTGCTCGAGGGCGTGGTGTTCGCGCGGCGGGTCGCGGCGGCGCTCGACGGACCGCCTGCGGAGCCCTCGTCCGAGGCGCCGGAGCTCTCCGCCCTCGTGCCGCTCGCGCTCGACCGCGCGCAGCTGCAGGAGACGCTCTGGACCGGCGCGGGACTCTCGCGCGACGCCGCGGGCCTCGAGACGGCACGGACCTCTCTCGCCGCCGCCGGCTCCCCCGCGCCGCTGTCGAGAGCGACGCTGGAGGACGCGAACCTCCGCGCCTGCGGTCTCGCCCTGATCGACGCCGCCCTGGCCCGCGCCGAGTCGCGCGGCGCCCACCACCGCACCGACCACCCCCACCCCTCGGCGAGCGCCTACCGCGTCGCCGGTACGAGAAAGGTCGCCGTCCCGTGCTGACCCGTCAGAGCATCGAGCGCATCGTCACCCTGGCCCTGGAGGAGGACGCCCCCTGGGGCGACCTCACCTCCGACACCCTCCTGCCCGCCGACGCGACGGCCTCCGCGGCCCTCGTCGCCCGCGAGCCCGGCGTCTTCAGCGGCGGCGCGGTGCTGCTCGGCACGTTCCTGCAGGCCGACTCGCGGATCCGCGTGCAGGACGTCGCCGCGGACGGGACGGTCTTCGCGGCCGGCGACGTCCTCGCGCGGATCGACGGCCCCGCCGGCGGGGTGCTGCGCGGCGAGCGCGTGGCGCTCAACCTCGTGCAGCGGATGAGCGGCATCGCGACGCTGACCGCGCGCTACGTCGAGGCCGTGGCGGGCACGCGCGCGCGCATCGTCGACACCCGGAAGACCACGCCGGGACTGCGCGCCCTCGAGCGGCACGCGGTGCGCAGCGGCGGCGGGCACAACCACCGCTTCTCGCTCTCGGACGCGATCCTGGCGAAGGACAACCACCTCGCGATCCTCGCTCAGCGCGGACTCGACCTGACGGAGGCGCTGCTCGCCGCGCGCACGGCCGTCTCGCACACGACGCACATCGAGGTCGAGGTCGACCGGCTGGAGCAGATCGGCGCGGCCCTCGCCGGCGGCGCCGACACGATCATGCTCGACAACTTCACGCCCGAGCAGCTGGCGCAGGGCGTCGCGCTGATCGGCGGCCGGGCCGTTGTCGAGGCCAGCGGCGGGGTGAACCTCGAGACGGTCCGCGCGATCGCCGAGGCCGGCGTCGACGTGATCTCCGTCGGCGCGCTCACGCACAGCGTCCGCTCGCTCGACCTCGGCCTCGACATCGCGATCGAGGCTCCGGCCGCGTGATCTACCTCGACCACGCGGCGACCTCGCCCGTGCGCCGCGAGGTGCTCGAGGCGATGTGGCCGTTCCTCACCGGTGAGTACGGCAACCCGTCGAGCAGTCATGCGCTGGGCGCGTCGGCGGCGCGCGCGCTGGAGGAGGCGCGGCGGCACGTGGCGCGCTTCCTCGGCGGGCGCGGCTCGGAGGTCCTCTTCACCTCGGGCGGGACGGAGTCGATCAACACGGCGGTCAAGGGCATCGCGCTCGGTGGTCTCGCCGCGGGGCGCGGCCGGCACGTCGTGATCTCGGCGATCGAGCACGAGGCGACGGTGGAGTCGGCCGACCATCTGCGGCGGCTGCACGGCTTCGAGGTGTCGGTCGCGCCGGTGGACGGCGAGGGGCGGCTCGATCCGGAGGCGCTCGCCGCGCTGCTGCGGCCGGACACGGCGCTGGTCTCGGTGCTCGCGGCGAGCAACGAGATCGGCACGCTGCAGGACGTGCCGGCGATCGCGGCGCTCTGCCGGCCGCACCGGATCCCGCTGCACGTGGACGCGGTGCAGGCGGCGGGCTGGATCGACCTGGCCGGCCTCGGCGCGGACGCGGTGTCGATCTCGGGGCACAAGCTCGGGGCGCCGAAGGGCGTGGGGGCGCTGCTGCTGCGCAGTCGCGTGCCGTTCGAGCCGCTCGTGCACGGCGGCGGTCAGGAGCGGGCGCGGCGCTCGGGGACCGAGAACGTGGCGTTCGCGGTGGCCCTCGGGGCGGCGGTGCAGCTCGTGGATCCCGCGCGGGGCGCCCGCGTCTCGGCGGTGCGCGACACGTTCGCGGCGCGGGTGGCGGCGGAGGTGCCGCGGGCCGTGCCGCTCGGGGCGGCGGAGCACCGGCTCCCCTCGATCGCGTCGTTCGTCGTGCCGGGACGCAGCGGCGAGTCGATCCTGCTCGCCCTGGAGGAGCGCGGCGTCGTGGTGTCCAGCGGCTCGGCCTGCGCGGCCGGCCGCGACGAGCCGTCGCCGACGCTCCTGGCGCTCGGCCTCGAGCCGGCCGTCGCCCAGACGGCGGTGCGGTTCAGCTTCGGCGCGGAGTCGACGCCCGCGGACGCGGACGCGGCGGCGGACGCGTTCGCGGCGGTGCTCAAAGGTTAGCTCGAGCCGTGCCGAGCCCCTGAGCCGACGTCGCGCGCCGATTCCCCGCCATTCCTGACCATTCGCGATTCTCGGTGCCGCATCCTACCTATCGTTTTCCGCAGACAAGGGCGACGATGCCCGCGTAATGGAAGGACGATGATGCGACTCCAGTTGACTAAATGGACATCCCTGACCGCGATGGCGGGGCTGATCGGTGCCGCGCTACTTGCCGCTACACCGAATTCGGCCAGTGCAATTCAATACAGCGGTAGATATTTCACGACTTCATCCGCGTGCCGCGCAGAAGTGAAGGCGTACCGGACCGAGGGCTGGAAGATCCTCAAGAACTGCCCCTTCGTGGATGGATATGGGTACCTCATTGACGCCTCGAAGGGTTGAACCAGAACGCAGCCCTGAAAGAGTCCGCCCCGAAGTAGAGCAATCGCGGGCACGGTTCCGAAGTCGCTCGTCCCAGACGACTGCGGTCATTGCTGCCGCGTGTTTCGTCCTCAGTGGGTGCACAACTGCATCTCCCCGTGGGAAGGAGCCGACTCCTGTCCCGTCTACAACCATTGGCACTTCAGACGCTGCAACGACGAACCAAGCAACGAGCTTGAATCTCGAGACCTTCAATTCGATCAATCGGGCCACTGTCGCGACGATCGGCGATCCGACCGGCCGGGATCTTGCCCTGGCCCTCATTGCTGGCGGCTTCGCTCGGGCTGATGTAGAGATCACCGTCGATATCACGACGGCGGAGGAGCGGGCCGATGCGGTCTTCGTCGCGGTGAAAGTCGGTGACTCGTGCTTCGTGGGTCAGTACCGGCACAAGGCGTCAGGTGAGGACGGTGACACGAAATACCTCGGGGCGAGCGTCGCACCACTCGCCACCGGTCGGTGCCTGATCGGGGATCCGGTTCCCGTCGAGTGACGATCGCGCGGGCGTCCTGCTGATCGAGTAGCCCGCAGAGCGGGCGTATCGAGATCCACCGGCGACAGACGAGACGACTGTCGACCTGCCCTGCTGGGGACGGTGGGTCTCGATACGCCCCTTCGGGGCTACTCGACCAGCATGCAATCGCGATACACCCCTGCGGGGCTGCTCGACCAGCATGCAGTCGCGGCAGGCCCCTGCGGGGCTGCTCGACCAGCATGCAGAACGGCGGCGGAGGCGCGCCGTCGCACCACCACTCACCTCGCGGCCGACACGCCGGTTGTGCGACGGATGTCGGCCGATCGGGAATGTCGGAGGCGCCTGGCAGTGTTCTGAGTCTCGTACCACCCGTCGCATCGACGTCACCCTGGCGATGCGCCCCCTCACGACGATCCCCTTCACGACCGGAGACGCACCAGTGACCGAGCGCACCCTTCCCGAGACGCGGCCCGCCGCCGCGACCGACACGCCCTCGACGGCCCTCGATCCGCGCAGCCGCCTGGTGATCAGCCTGCTGCTGGTCTCGGCCTTCGTCGTCATCCTCAACGAGACGATCATGAGCGTGGCGCTTCCCGACCTCATGCGCGACTTCGGTGTCGAAGCTCACGTGGGCCAGTGGCTGTCCACCGCGTTCATGCTGACGATGGCGGTCGTCATCCCGATCACCGGCTACCTGATCCAGCGGCTGCACACCCGCACGCTCTTCGCCGCCGCGATGACCCTCTTCAGCCTCGGCACGCTCAGCGCCGCGCTCGCGCCGACCTTCGAGGTCCTGCTGGCCGCGCGCGTCGTGCAGGCCGGCGGCACGGCGATCATGATGCCGCTGCTGATGACCACCGTGATGACCCTCGTGCCGCCGGCGATCCGCGGCCGGATGATGGGCAACATCTCCATCGTCATCTCGGTCGCACCCGCCGTCGGGCCGACGATCTCGGGCGTCATCCTCAACTTCCTCAGCTGGCGCTGGATGTTCTGGATCGTGCTGCCGATCGCCGTCGGCGCGCTGATCCTGGGCCTCCGCAAGGTCGAGAACGTCACCGAGCCGCGCAAGATCCCGATCGACTCGCTCTCCGTCGTCCTCTCGGTCTTCGGCTTCGGCGGCCTGGTCTACGGCCTGAGCAGCCTCGGCGAGGGCGGCGAGGCGATCGTCGCTCCCTGGGTGCCCTTCGTCGTCGCCGGTGTCGCGCTCGCCGCCTTCATCGTCCGCCAGCTGCTGCTGCAGAAGACCGACCGCGCCCTGCTGGACCTGCGCACCTTCTCCTCGGGCAACTTCACCGTGGTCATCGTGATGATGGCGGTGAGCATGTCGGCGCTCTTCGGCACGCTGATCCTGCTCCCGCTCTACACGCAGAACGTGCTCGGCCTCACCCCGCTCGAGACCGGTCTGCTGCTGCTGCCGGGCGGGCTGCTGATGGGTCTGCTCGCGCCGTTCGTCGGCCGCGGCTACGACCGCTTCGGCCCGCGGGTGCTGCTGGTGCCCGGCTCGATCATCGTGGCCGGTGCGCTCTGGGGCTACACGACGCTCGACGAGAACTCGGTCTCCTGGTTCATCCTCTCCCTGCACGTGGTGCTGAGCCTCGGCCTCGCGCTGGTCTTCACTCCGCTGTTCACCGCGGGCCTCGGCTCGGTGCGCCCCGCGCTCTACTCGCACGGCAGCGCGATCATCGGCACGGTCCAGCAGCTCGGCGGCGCGGCCGGCACGGCGCTGTTCGTCACGGTGCTCTCGGTGCAGTCGGCCGCGCTCGCCCGCGAGGGCGTCGACGAAGTCGTCGCCACGGCGGGCGGCATCCACTCCGCGTTCGTCTGGGGAGCCTCGATCGCGACCGCCGCGATCGTCGCCGCCTTCTTCGTGAAGCGCCCCGCCGAGACGGACGGCCCGCGGCCGATGGTCGCGCACTAGGCCGACCGCCGGTGCTCCGCGTCCGCGCGGGGCACCGGCTGTTCACCTCCGCGACACCGGGTGCCCCTACCGTGGCGCCCCGGCCGACCCGCTCCCGGACGCGCGGCCGGAACGGAGAGCACTCGTGAGCACGGACGCGCATCCCCAGGACCTCCTCGACGCCGGCGCCCTCGCCCCGGCACCGCGGACCCTGATCGATGTCCTCCGCGACACCGCCGAGCGCCACCCCGACGCCTCCGCGCTCGAGGATCCCGCCGGCGCCCTCAGCTACCGCGAGCTGCTCGCCCGCGTCGTCTCCGCCGCCGCCGAGCTGACCGCCGCCGGGGTGCGTCGCGGCGATCGAGTGGGCGTGCGGATGGCCAGCGGCTCGCGCGAGCTCTACCTCGCGATCCTCAGCATCCTCGCCGCCGGTGCCGCCTACGTCCCGGTCGACGCCGACGACCCCGAGGAGCGGGCGCGACTCGTCTTCGGCGAGGCCGCCGTCCGCGGTGTCATCACCGGCTCCGGACGCTTCGAGCGCGCCGACGCGGAGCCCGCGCGACTGTTCACCGGGTCGGCGCCGCACCCCAGCACCGCCTCGATCCCGCTGCTGCAGCCGCCGACCCTCGAGGACGACGCCTGGATCATCTTCACCTCGGGCTCGACCGGCACACCGAAGGGCGTGGCCGTCAGCCACCGCTCGGCCGCCGCCTTCGTCGATGCTGAGGCGCGCGTCTTCCTCCGGGCCGAGCCCCTCGGCCCCGGCGACCGGGTGCTCGCGGGCCTCTCGGTCGCCTTCGACGCCTCCTGCGAGGAGATGTGGCTGGCCTGGCGGAACGGCGCCTGCCTCGTGCCCGCGCCGCGCTCGCTCGTGCGCAGCGGGATGGACCTCGGCCCCTGGCTGACGACGCACGGCATCACCGTCGTCTCGACCGTGCCGACCCTCGCCGCGCTCTGGCCCGCCGAGTCGCTCGAGAACGTCCGCCTGCTCATCTTCGGCGGCGAGGCCTGCCCGCCCGAGCTCGGCCAGCGCCTGGCCGTCGACGGCCGCGAGGTCTGGAACACCTACGGCCCCACCGAGGCGACCGTCGTCGCCTGCGCCGCTCCCCTCGGCGGGCCCGGCCCGGTGCGGATCGGCCTGCCGCTGGACGGCTGGCGGCTCGCCGTCGTCGATCCCGAGGGCCGCCGCGTCGGCGAGGGCGAGGTCGGCGAGCTGATCATCGGCGGCGTCGGCCTGGCCCGCTACCTCGACCCCGCGAAGGACGCCGAGAAGTACGCCCCTGCGCCGACGCTGGGCTGGGAGCGCGCCTACCGTTCCGGCGACCTCGTGCGCTTCGAGAGCGCCGGACTCGTCTTCCAGGGCCGCGCCGACGACCAGGTCAAGCTCGGCGGCCGGCGGATCGAGCTCGGCGAGGTCGAGGCGGCGCTGCAGGGCCTGCCCGGAGTCTCGGGCGCGGCGGCCGCCGTCCGCACCACCGGCGCGGGGATCCAGGTGCTCGTCGGCTACCTCGCCCTCGCCGGCGGGCGCGCGCTCGACCGCGACGCCGCGCTGACGCGGCTGCGCGAGGAGCTGCCGGCCGCCCTCGTGCCGCTGCTCGCGGTGGTCGACGAGCTGCCGACGCGCGTGTCGGGCAAGGTCGACCGGGCCGCACTGCCCTGGCCGCTGCCCGAGAGCACTGCGGCGGACCCGGGGCTCGACGCCGGGACCGCCTGGCTCGCCGGGCTCTGGCGGGAGGTCCTCGGCGTCCCGGTCGACGAGAGGGCGAACTTCTTCGACCTCGGCGGCGGGTCGCTCGCCGCCGCCCAGCTCGTCGCCCGGATCCGCGAGCAGGACCCCGAGTTCACCGTCGCCGACGTCTACGCGCACCCTCGGCTCGCGGCGATGTCGGCCGAGATCGCGAGTCGCGCGACCGGCGCCGGCGAGGTCTCGAGCCACCGGATCGCCCCGGTCCCGCGTCGGATGCAGGTGCTGCAGACCCTCCTCGGCGCGCCGCTCCTGGTGCTGAGCGGCGCCCGCTGGACGACGGTCGTGCTCACGGTCTGCGCCCTGCTCGACCTGCTGCCCGGCTTCGGCTGGCTGCCCACCGTGCCGCTGCCCGGGCTCGTCGTCGCGTTCGCCCTCTTCTGCACTCCGTTCGGCCGGATGGGCCTCACCGTCCTCGCCGCCCGCGCACTGCTGCGCGGGGTGCGCGCCGGCGACCACCCGCGCGGCGGCGGGGTGCACCTGCGGCTGTGGCTCGCCGAGCGGATCGCCCACCAGCTCGGTGCCGTCAGCCTCGCCGGAGCACCCTGGGTCGCGCACTACGCCCGTGCGCTCGGCGCCCGGATCGCCGACGACGTCGACCTGCACTCGCTCCCGCCGCTGACCGGCATGCTGACCCTCGGCCGCGGCGCCGCGATCGAGCCCGAAGTCGATCTCTCCGGCTACTGGATCGACGGCGACGTCCTGCGGGTCGGCGCGGTCCGCGTCGGCGCCGGCAGCACGGTCGGCGCCCGCAGCACCCTCCTGCCCGGCACCCGCATCGGCAAGAACGCGCAGATCGAGCCCGGCTCCGCGGTCTTCGGCCGGGTGCCGGCCGGCCAGCGCTGGGGCGGCTCGCCCGCGCAGCGCCTCGGCAAGGCGAGCGCGGGCTTCCCCGCCGAGCGCCCGCCGCGTGCGACGCCGTGGGTCTGGGCCTACGCGGTCTCGGCGGTCGGCCTCGCCGCCGTGCCGGTCGTCTCCTTCGCGGCGGGACTCGGCGTGCTCGCCCTCGCCGTACAGGGCGCAGCGGATCTCGCGGAGGCGCTCCCCCGCGCCGTCGCCGCCCTCGTCCCCGCGGTCGCCGTCACCGGCGTCGTGCTGGCGGGCCTGGTCGTCGTGCTCGTGCGCCTGCTCGGCCGCGGCGTCGAGGCCGGCACGCATCCCGTCCGCGGCCGGATCGGCTGGCAGGTCTGGTCCACGGAGCGCCTGCTCGACCACGCCCGCGCCCTCCTCTTCCCGCTCTACTCCGGCCTGTTCACGCCGGTCTGGCTGCGGCTGCTCGGCGCGAAGGTCGGCCGCGACGTCGAGGCCTCGACCGTGCTGCTGCTGCCCGCGATGACCACCATCCGGGACGGCGCCTTCCTCGCCGACGACACCCTCGTCGCCTCCTACGCCCTCGGCGGCGGCTGGATGCGGCTCGCCCGCGCCGAGATCGGCGAGCGCGCGTTCCTCGGGAACTCCGGGATGGCGGCGCCCGGACACACGGTGCCGGCGGGCGGGCTTGTCGCGGTCCTCTCCTCCGCCCCGCGCAAGTCGAAGGCGGGCTCGTCCTGGCTCGGCTCGCCGCCGGTGCGGCTGCGGCGCACGGTGGTCGAGGCGGAGTCGGCGCGCACGTTCCGGCCGGCCGCGCGCCTCCGCGCCGCCCGGATCGTCTGGGAGCTGCTGCGCTTCGTCCCGGTCGTCGTCTCGATCGCGATCGGCCTCGGCGTCGTCGCGGCCCTGCTGGCACTGGTGCCGGTGATCGGGGCACCGGCGACGGCGGTGGTCGGCGGTGTCGTCCTGCTCGCCGCAGGCGCGGTCGCCGCAGGCGTCTCGACCGCGGCGAAGTGGCTCCTCATCCAGCGCGTCCGCCCGAGCGAGCACCCGCTCTGGTCCTCCTTCGTCTGGCGCAGCGAGCTCGCCGACACCTTCACCGAGATGGTGGCGGCGCCGTGGTTCGCGCACGCCGCGGCCGGAACGCCCGCCCTCGTCTGGTGGCTGCGGAGCCTCGGCGCGCGGATCGGCCGCGGAGTCTGGTGCGACAGCTACTGGCTCCCGGAGGCCGATCTGGTCGATCTGGGCGACGGAGCGACCGTCAACCGGGGCTGCGTCGTGCAGACCCACCTGTTCCATGATCGAATCATGAGCATGGATCTCGTGAGTCTCGACGCCGGCGCGACCCTCGGCCCGCACAGCGTGATCCTCCCCGCCGCGACCATCGCGGCGCACGGCACGGTCGGCCCCGCCTCCCTCGTCATGCGCGGCGAGCTCGTGCCCGCGGGCAGCCGCTGGAGCGGCAACCCGATCGGCCCGTGGCGCGAGGTCCGTGTCGGCGACTACCACGCGCCCGTCGCGTGAGCGACGCGCAGACCGGGCTGGAGACGGCGGGTGACCCGTACCTCCCCGGCATCGGCAACACCGGCTACCGCGTCGAGTCCTACGAGCTCGACCTGGACTACCGGGTCTCGAGCAACCGGCTCGCCGGCCGAGCGACCCTGCGGATCGTCGCGCTGCAGCCGCTGCGCCGCTTCTCGCTCGATCTGAGCCGCCTCCGGGCGACGCGGGTGCGGGTCGCCGGACGCAAGGCGCGCAGCGATCAGGCCGCGCACAAGCTCCGGGTCACCCCCGCCGAGCCGCTCGAGGCCGGCGCGAGCGCCGTCGTCGAGATCGAGTACGGCGGGCACCCCGGGCCGCGCGCCAGCCACTGGGGCGAACTCGGCTGGGAGGAGCTGACCGACGGCGTGCTCGTCGCCTCGCAGCCCTCCGGCGCGTCGACCTGGTACCCCTGCAACGACGACGTCGCCGACAAGGCGACCTACCGGATCCGGGTGAGCGCGGAGGAGGGCTACTCCGTGCTCGCGAACGGCGTGCTGCTCGAGACGAGCGAGCGCTCGGGCCGGCGCACCTGGCTCTACGAGCAGCGGGAGCCGACCGCGAGCTACCTCGCGTCGGTGCAGATCGGCCGCTACGTGCTCGAGGACCGCCTGCTCTCCGGAGTGGCCGTCACGCTCGCGCGCCCGGCCGCGCTGGCCGCGCGGGTCGCGCGCGACTTCGCACCGCTCAGCGCCATGCTCGCGTTCTTCTCCCGGGTCTTCGGCCCGTACCCGTTCCGCCAGTACACCGTCGTGGTCACCGCGGACGAGCTGGAGATCCCGCTGGAGGCGCAGGGCATGGCCGTGTTCGGCGCGAACCACGTCGACGGCCGCGGCGGCTCGGAGCGGCTGATCGCCCACGAGCTCGCGCACCAGTGGTTCGGCAACAGCGTCGGCCTCGCCCGCTGGCGGCACATCTGGCTGAACGAGGGCTTCGCCTGCTACGCCGAGTGGCTCTGGTCGGAGGAGTCGGGCGGGCCCAGCGCCGATGCCCAGGCCCGCCGGCACCACGCGCTCCTGCGGTTCCAGCGCCAGGACCTCGTGCTGGGCGACCCGGGACCGGTGGACCTCTTCGACGACCGGGTCTACAAGCGGGGCGCGCTGACGCTGCACGCGCTGCGGCTCCGGCTCGGCGACGAGGTGTTCTTCCGGCTCCTGCGCACCTGGACCGCGCGGCACGCGTCCGGCACCGCGAGCGAGGACGACTTCCGCGCGCTCTGCGCCGAGGTCGCCGGCGGCTCGGCGATCGCGGGCGGCACGGCCGTCTCGGCTGTCGAAGCGCTGCTCGACGCCTGGCTCGTCGACGTGCGGCTGCCGCCGCTACCGGCCGCCCGCTGAGACCAGCGAGTCCTCGAGCGCGTCGCCGTGCTCGCGGCGCCAGCCGATGATCGGACCGGCACCGCCGACGGAGTCGCCCAGCGCGACGCTGACCCGGAGCGACGGGTCGAGGTGCGGCTCGGCGAGCCGGAAGCGCGTGCTGTCGATGCGAGCCTCCGCGGTGAAGCGCGACTCGTGGATCCGGACGCGCCGCGGATCGACGTCCAGCCCGCGGCCGTCGGCCTTCAGCGCGGCCTCGATGCGGGTCCAGTGCAGGATCGGGTCGGCGGCGCGGAACCCGCCCGTCGCGAAGGGAGCGCCGGCGATCCGCGTGATCGCGACGCCGCGCTCGGGCGGACCCGCGACCGGCTCGACGTCGACCCCGACGACGCCCGCGCTGCTGGCCGCGACGACGACCGCGCCCGGGCAGTGCGCGATGCTGACGGAGAGGTGCTCGGCGCCCTCGATCCAGGGGCGCCCGTGCGGACCACCGCAGCGGGAGCAGCGGGCGGTGACCCGGACCATCGAGGCGGACAGCCCCAGGAGCTCGCCCGCGAGCATGCGCAGCAGGACGCGGCCGAAGACGAAGCGCTCCGCCACCGCCGCCGACCCCGTCGCGCGGTAGCGCTCCCGCTCCGCCGTGCCGAGCAGCGGCAGTAGCCGCTCGGCGTCGAGGCGCTGCTCGTCGAGCGCGAGCCAGCGCAGGTGCACCCCCGGCAGATCACGCACGCCGTCGTCGTTCCTCATCCCGTCCCCCACGGTCGTGTCCCCCATGATCCCGTCCCCGGTCCAGCGCTACTCGGCGGCCCGAGCGGTCGCCGCGTGCTCGCCGCGCTCGTAGACGTCCGCCGCCGAGCCGACGATCAGCGGATCGGGTCCGAGCGGCGATACGACCTCGTCGTCCCGGCCGTCGTAGTCGTACAGGCTCAGCACGTAGCGCATCGCCTCGAGCCGGGCGCGCTTCTTGTCGTTGCTCTTGACGATGGTCCACGGCGCGTCGGCGGTGTCGGTCGCCGCCATCATCGCCTCCTTGGCCGCGGTGTAGTCGTCCCACTTGTCCAGCGAGGCGAGGTCCATCGGCGAGAGCTTCCACTGCCGCACCGGGTCGATCATCCGGATGGTGAACCGGGTGCGCTGCTCCTCGGCCGAGACCGAGAACCAGAGCTTGACCAGGTCGATGCCCTCGCCGACGAGCATGCTCTCGAACAGCGGCGTCTGCCGGACGAACTCGTCGTACTGCTCCGGAGTGCAGAAGCCCATCACGCGCTCGACCCCCGCCCGGTTGTACCAGGAGCGGTCGAACAGCACGATCTCGCCCGCGGCGGGCAGGTGCGAGACGTACCGCTGGAAGTACCACTGCGTGCCCTCCCGCTCGGTCGGCTTCTCGAGCGCGACGACCCGGGCGCCCCGCGGGTTGAGGTGCTCGGTGAAGCGCTTGATGGTGCCGCCCTTGCCCGCGGCGTCGCGCCCCTCGAAGACGACGACCAAGCGCCGGCCGTGCTTCTTGATCCAGTTCTGGAGCTTCAGCAGCTCGATCTGCAGCAGCCGCTTGCCGGCCTCGTACTCCTCGCGCGACATCCGCTCGTCGTAGGGGTAGCCCTCGCGCCAGGTGTCGATCTGCGTGCCGTCGCGGCGCAGCAGCACCGGATCGTCGTCGTCCTCGTCGAGCACGACGAGATCGCGGGCGTCCTCGGGCGTGAGCGAGCGGAGCAGCTCGGGCGTCGGCACGAGGGCGCCGCGGGGAGCCGCATCGGGAGCGGCGTCGGGAGCGGCATCGAGGACGGCGTCGGGGCTGAGGGAGCGATCGGAGACGGAGGGCACGGAGCGACGCTAGGGGCCCCGAGCGACGCCGGGGTGAACGGCGGGTGTCCGCCCTCTCGCGCCCGCGCGCACCCGGACGTACCCTCGTCGCATGTGCCGGAACATCCACACCCTCCACAACTTCGAGCCCGCCGCCTCCGACGAGGAGGTGCACGCCGCCGCCCTCCAGTACGTCCGCAAGATCAGCGGCGCCACCCGCCCGTCGAAGGCGAACCAGGAGGCGTTCGACCGCGCCGTGGCGGAGATCGCCCACATCACGGGCCACCTCCTCGAGGACCTGGTGACGACCGCGCCGCCGAAGGACCGCGAGGTCGAGGCGGCGAAGGCCCGCGAGCGCTCGGCCCAGCGCTTCGCCACGGCGTGAGGTGCGACGCACGCGCCGGCCGATCCGGGAGGGGCACGCGCTAGCCGATCAGGTAGACGAAGCCGCGACCCGACCGCGCGATCCGGGACGCGAACTCCACGGCGCGGTCCAGGTACTGCCCGAGCTGCTCCCCCTCGGGGTGCTGCGGCAGGCCCTCCTCGAGCTCCTGCCGGAGCGCGAGCAGATCGTCGGCGATCTCGGCGACCTCTCCCGGCGGAACGGCGCGCACCCACGGATCCCAGCACATCCCCCGCAGCGACACCCGGCCCTCCAGCATCCGGTGCGCGGGCCGGGGCGGCTGCCCCGGCGAGCGCGGAGCGGTCAGCGCCTGCAGCCCGGACCACGCCCGGTCGAGGAAGAGCATGTCGTCCTCCGGCACCGGCTGCGGCAGGTCGGCGGCGTCGATCTCGGCGCCGTGCGGCATCCCCCAGGCGCCCGCCAGGGCGGTCTCGCCGATCACGCTCCGCGGGTCGGCGAGCGCGCGCTCGGTCAGATCGGCATCGAAGGCGTAAGCGTAATAACGGATTCCCATGCGTCGATGGTGGCGAGCACCGCGCTCGCTCCGGCGCCGGATACCGAGATCTGGGGAGGGCCGAGCGATCACGCGGCTGTGGAGGGACGAGCGACCGCTTCTGTTCCCGGACTCGTCTAGGCGTCGAAGGCCGCCGGCGGCAGGTCCGTCTCGCCGTCCTCGACGGCGCGAACGATGCGCGCCGCGACCGTCTCCGGCGAGTGCCCCGCGCCGAAGCGCGGAGCCGTGCCCGCCAGCGGGTGCTGCGACAGCGCGGTCTCCGTGTGGCCGGGCCGCGCGTCGAGCAGGAGGACGCCCGCCTTCCGGTACTCCCGGGCCGATGCCCGGACGAACGAGTACAGGGCCGCCTTGGACGCGGAGTACGCCGCGAGACCGGCGGTCGGCGCCTCGGCGACCACCCCGCTGATCGTGACCGCGAAGGGCCGATTCCCGGAGGCGGACAGGGCGGGGAACGTCGCCGTGAGCACGCGGATCGGCGCCAGGGCGTTCACGTCGACGAGCTCCTCGAGCACCGCCGGATCGAGCTCGGCCGAGGGGCCGAAGGCGACGACGCCGGCCGCGACGACGACGCCGTCGAGTCGCCCGTGACGGCGGAGGACCTCGTCCACCAGGCGCTGCGGGGCGTCCTCGCCGAGGAGATCGGCGACGAGCGGCGCGTCGCCGAGGTCGGCGGCGCGGCGCCCGGAGCGGACCACGGTCGCGCCGCGCTGCTCCAGCTCGTCCGCGATCAGCCGCCCGAGGCCGCCGGAGGCACCGAGGACGAGGACGACGGAGCCTTCGAATCGAGTCATGTCCGAAGCGTAGACGGGGGGTCTGGCGCGAATCGCCTCTACCGGGAGGCGAGGGCCGTCAATACGGTGGATCGCATGTCGCGTCCGGACACCTGTGCCGTGCTCCACCGACTGGTGGAGGTCCTCGAGGACCCCGCGCCGATCAACCCGGGGCACGCCCGGCACGTGAGCGGACTGCTCGCCGGCGCCCTCGACTCCGCCCCGGCCCTCAGCGACTGCGCCGGCGCCCCGGCCCAGCTCGTCGCCTTCGCGTCGGAGGACCCGGCGGACGAGAACCCGGCCCTCTGAACGCCCCGACCGCCACCGCGTCACCCGGCACTTCGCCGCCTCGCCCCACTCCTCAGAAGTCGCGGTAGTCGAGCGCGACTACCGCGACTTCCGCGGACTCGGAGGCGCCTCTGCCTCCCGGCCACTCTCCACTCCCCGAGAGTTGCGGTAGTCGAGCGCGACTACCCCGGCTTCTGCGGAGTCGGGGCCTCCCCCGCCGAGCGGAGGGACGCCGCGGGCCCCTCGTAGACTCGACGGGCCGAGAGAACGGGGACCCGGTGGACGACGAACGCGCCGCACCTGCGGGCTGGTACCGCGATGACGCCCACCCGGAGTCGATGCGCTGGTGGGACGGCACCGCCTGGACCGACGCCCGCCGCTCGGCAGAGGACGCGGCGACGCGCTCCACCGGCGCGCAGGAGACGCGGAGGCTCCCGGACACCGCCCCCGAGCACGTCGAGTACCGCCTCCCGAACTCCGCCGGCACCCCCACCGTCGACGCCACGGACGAGGCGGAGCGGATCGAGGAGATCGCCGCCGTCGTCGGCCGCCCGCTGCGCGTCGGCGAGATCTCCGACCGGATCCTCGACGTCGTCCTCGTCCCCGAGCCCGACCACCCCACCGGCACTCCCGCCGTCTCCGTCCGTGCCGGCGGCCGCGTGATCGGCTACCTCCCCGACGCCTACCGCCGCGCCCCCGCGCTCACCGGCCTCTCCCGCGTCGTCGCCGGTCGCGCCGCCCCCACGACGTCCGCCCGGCTGCGCGCCGAGCGGACGGAGGAGGGCCTGCGCGCCTCGGTGAAGGTCGCCCTTGTCGCCCCCGAGCTCCTCGTGCCGCTCAACGCGCCGCCTCAGGAGCGCTACTCGATCCTGCCGTGGGGTCGCGCCCTGCAGGTGCAGCGCGAGGACGAGCACTTCGTCCGCCTGGCCGGCGTGGTCCCCCAGGGCGGCCGCGGCCTCCTCCTCGTGACGCTCCACCTCGTCGGCGGTCTCGTGGAGGTGCGCCTCGACGGCGACCGCGTGGGCGAGCTGACCGCGTCGATGTCCGAGCAGTTCGCGCCCACCCTCCGCCACCTCACCGGCCTCGGCCTCACCGCCGTCGCCTACTGCTCGCTCCAGGGCTCGCCGCTGAAGGCCGAGCTGACCCTCCAGGCGGCGCGCGCCGCCGAGCTGCCGGCGGACTGGGTCGACGGCCGGCCGGTGACGCTCCCCCGGCTGGTCCCGGGGGCCACCGGGGCGCCACCCGCCTACGTCGCGCCGCTGCGGCCTACCCCGCGCACCTCGGAGGCCGTCGCCCGCTCGACCCGCCGGACGGTCGCCTGGGTCGTCGTCGGCGTCTGCACGCTGGTCGGCCTCTCGAGCTGGATCATCGGCGACGTCCTCAACTGAGGCTCGGCACGTCGGCCGACGCGGCCCTCCGGCACGCGGAAACACCTCCGGCTCGCCGGATCGTCGAGATCCTGCGAGCCGGAGGCCGTTCCGCGAGCCGGAGCCCGGGCGGTCGTCAGACGTTGAAGCGGAACTCCACCACGTCGCCGTCCTGCATGACGTAGTCCTTGCCCTCGATGCGGGCCTTGCCCTTCGCGCGCGCCTCGGCGATGGAGCCGGTCTCGACGAGGTCGTCGAACGAGATGATCTCGGCCTTGATGAAGCCCTTCTGGAAGTCGGTGTGGATCACGCCGGCCGCCTGCGGGGCGGTCCAGCCCTTGCCGATCGTCCAGGCGCGCGTCTCCTTCGGGCCCGCCGTGAGGTAGGTCTGCAGGCCGAGGGTGTCGAAGCCGATGGACGCGAGCTGGTTGAGGCCCGACTCGGTCTGGCCGGTGGACTCGAGCATCTCGGCGGCGTCGGCCTCGTCGAGGTCGATCAGCTCGGACTCGATCTTCGCGTCGAGGAAGATCGCGTGCGCCGGAGCGACCAGCGCGGCCAGCTCGGCCTTGCGCGCCCCGTCGGTCAGCACGGCCTCGTCGACGTTGAAGACGTAGATGAAGGGCTTCGCGGTGAGCAGGCCCAGCTCGCGGATCGGCTCGAGCTCGATCGAGGACGCCGAGAGCGGCTTGCCGGAGTCGAGGAACTCGCGCGCCTTCTTCGCCGTCTCGAGGACGATGGGCTCGATCTTCTTCCCCTTGAGCTCCTTCTCGTAGCGCGCCTCGGCCTTCTCGAGGGTCTGCAGATCGGCGAGGACGAGCTCGGTGTTGATCGTCTCCATGTCGCTCGCGGCGTCGACCTTGCCGTCGACATGCACGACGTCGGCGTCCTCGAAGCCGCGGATGACCTGGGCGATCGCGTCGGCCTCGCGGATGTTGGCGAGGAACTTGTTGCCCAGGCCCTCGCCCTCCGACGCGCCGCGGACGATGCCGGCGATGTCGACGAACGACACGGGCGCGGGCAGGATGCGCTCCGAGCCGAAGATGCCGGCGAGCACCTCGAGGCGGGAGTCGGGCAGGTTCACGACTCCGACGTTGGGCTCGATCGTCGCGAACGGGTAGTTCGCGGCGAGCACCGTGTTCTTGGTCAGCGCGTTGAAGAGCGTCGACTTGCCGACGTTGGGGAGTCCGACGATTGCGATAGTAAGAGCCACGGGCATCCATCCTACGGCGTGGTCGCGGGGGTGCCGCGTGCCGGTCCCGGCGGCGTCGGAGGTGCGTGAGAGGGTGAAGTCGTGCCCATCGACTTCACCGCCATCGACTTCGAGACCGCCAATTCGCACGGAGCGTCCGCCTGCTCCGTCGGGCTGGTGAAGGTCCGCGACGGCCGCGTCGTCGACCGCGCGGGCTGGCTCATCCGCCCGCCCTACGGCTACGACGACTTCCTCGAGTGGAACACCCGCATCCACGGCATCCGCAAGCACGACGTGCACGGCGCCGCCTCCTGGGTCGAGCAGTTCGCCGACCTCGTCGCCTTCGCCGGCGAGGACGTCTTCGTCGCTCACAACGCCGGCTTCGACATGAGCGTGATCCGCGCCGCCTGCGCCGCGACGGCGCTCGAGCTCCCCGCCTACGACTACCTCTGCTCGCTCCAGCTCGCCCGCAGGACCTACCAGCTCGAGTCCTACCGCCTGCCGTCCGTCGCGTTCGCCGCCGGCTACGACGACTTCCGCCACCACGACGCCTCGGCCGACGCCGAGGCCTGTGCTGCGATCGTGGTGCACGCCGCCCGCCGGCACGGGGCCGGGAGCCTGGCCGAGCTCGGCGAGCTGGCCGGCGTCTCCGTCAAGCGCCTGCGGCCGAAGGCGCCGGTCGCCGCCTGACGCCCGGGGCGGCGATCCGAGAGCCGGCGCGCTCACTCCCCCGCTCGCGGGTCGCCGAACCAGTTGCTGAAGATGCGCCAGAAGTTGCGATTGCCGTAGGCCGAGCACGCGTCGCCCGAGCCGTAGAGGTCGTCCAGCGCGGCCGCGTTCGGCTGGTACGGCGTGTAGTAGTAGAGCCCCGCGGTCGCCGCGTTCTCGATCCGCACCGGGGCCGTCCCGCAGGCGGCGTCGGGCGAGTACTGGATCTCGCTGGTCTCGCCGACCGGGTACCAGTCGAAGCTGCTCTCCGGGTTGCGGTAGCGCTGGAACTGCCAGGCCGCACCGTAGACCTGGCCGAAGAAGCCGAAGTAGTCGGTGTCGCAGTCGGCCGTGTCCGGGCAGCCGTAGCCGGTGGCGCTGCGGAACTGGCGCTCGCTCGGCGCGCTGTCGGTCACCAGCGACTGCTCCTTCTGCAGCAGCGTCAGCAGCACGGCGGGGCTGACGTCGC
This sequence comes from Rathayibacter sp. VKM Ac-2929, assembly GCF_022815495.1. Classification (NCBI taxonomy): domain Bacteria; kingdom Bacillati; phylum Actinomycetota; class Actinomycetes; order Micrococcales; family Microbacteriaceae; genus Rathayibacter; species Rathayibacter sp. VKM Ac-2929. The sequence goes on along the minus strand of NZ_JALGRV010000002.1, from coordinate 347,071 downwards.
AGGCGCCGGCGACGAAGGCGATGATCTCGGCGGCCGAGACGTCCTGCCCACCCGTGACGGCGGCGCACTGCTCGTCGGCGGCGACGTCGCCGGTGTCCTCGGCGTAGTCCCGCAGGCACGGGACATCGGTCCCCGCGCAGGAGGGCACCCGCGCGTTGAGGAACGCCTGGATCGTCAGCGGGCCGAGGGCGTCGCCGTCGAAGAAGACCTCGTCCGACACGATGTCGCCGGGATCGAAGCCCGACCCGTCGACGCCGCCGGCCAGGTCGGTCCACATCCGGATGCTCGGCACCTCGGTCGCGCGAGCGGCCGCGGCGCCGAAGTCCGTCGCGCCGGGGAGCAGCAGCATCACCGCGAGGGCTGCGAGGGCCGCCGCCCCTCCCCGTCGACGTCGCACGACGGACGGGGAGGGGGCGACCGGGGAGGGATCGGCCGAGCTCATCCCTCCACGCTAGCGGCCGTGCGCCGGAGCATCAGCCGCAGGGCGTGAGCCGCGCGACCGCGTCCGACAGCGTGTTCGGGCCGCCGAGCAGGACGACCTTCTTGGCGCCGAACGCACTGATGTCGTTCAGCACCGCCTGCGGCACGCAGTCCCGCGGGACCGCGAAGAGCGGGCTCGAGGTGTAGCCGGCGGCGGTCGCTCCGGCGAGCGCGTCCGGGAAGTTCTCCCCGGTCGCGAGGTAGACCGTGCTCGCGCGCTGGAAGGCGGCCCTGTTCAGCTTCTCCGAGGTGTCGTAGCGGTCCGAGCCCGCGATGCGGGTCTTCGAGGCGACGGCGAGCGAGCGCTCGATGCCGTCGCTCACCGAGAGGGCGTTGCCCGCGATGGTGAGCGAGCGGACTCCGAGCTGCGAGACGAGGCTCTTCGTCGTGGCGTCCGCGGTCGCCAGCGTCCCGTTGACCAGGAGCACCGGAGCGTCCACCGAGCCGGCCGCCGCGCTGGCGCCCAGGGCGTCGGGGAACTTCTCGCCCGTCGCGAGCCACGCCCGGCTCGACCCGTCGGAGAAGGCGTACTGGACGACCTTCTTCGCGGTGTCGTAGCGGTCGACGCCGCCGAGGCGGGTGGGGGTCGCTCCGCCGCGCACGTACTGCTTGAGGTCCTGCAGCACGGCGTCGCTGACGCTCAGCGTGGAGCCGACCACGACGATCTTCGCGGGCTTGAGGCGGGTCAGCTCGGTGCGGACCGGCTGCGACATCGAGTCGCGGTCGACGAGCAGGAGCGGGCCGCCCTGCTTGGCCGCGGCGGGCGCGGCGCTCAGCGCGTCGGGGAAGGCGGAGCCGGTCGCGACGTAGACGACGGGGACGTTCGCCGTGAAGGTCGCCTTCGAGACGCGGACGGCCGTGTCCTGGCGGTCGGTGCCGGCGATCCGCTCGACGGGAACGGTCGTGCCGTTGGACACGCTCGTGCAGCCGAGGTCCTTGGTGCCGGGCGCCTTCGCGTCGCCCGAGCCGGTCCAGAGGTTCCAGTCCACCGAGGCGGCGCTGGCGCAGACCGTGTAGGTGCCCGCGGCCGAGGCGGGGGCGGTCGCGGAGAAGCCGTGGTTGCCGCCGGCGGCCGGGTACTCGCCCGGGATGTCGCCGCGGGAGGCGTTCGCGGTCTGGGTGCGGACGGTCTTGGAGCCGTCGGGCGCGGTGATGGTGACCGTGGTGGCGAGCTGCGCGCGCTGCGTCGTCGGGTCGACGGCCCAGCCGGAGGCGGTCAGCGTGCCGCCCGAGATCCTCGGGGCGTCGACGCGGCCGGCCGGGGCGACGCCGGCGTTGGCGAGCGAGCCGTTCCAGTCGCTGAAGATGTACCAGAAGTTGATGTTGCCGTAGGTGGCGCAGGCCTGGTTGCCCGTGTTCGTGAGCGCGTAGCTGTTGGGCTGGTAGGGCGTGTAGTAGTAGAGGTTCGCCGTGGCCTGGTTGCGGATCGCGACCGGCGACGAGCCGCAGGACGTGTCCGGGTTGAAGAGGATGCTCGGCGTCGTGCCCGCGGCGTAGGCCGTGAAGTTCGAGCCGGAGCCGGGCGGGTTCGCGTACTTCTTGAACTGGCGGGCCGCGCCGTAGACCTGGGTGAAGAAGCCGGCGGAGCCGTTGTCGCAGCCGGTGCTGTCGGGGCAGTTGAAGCCGGTCGCGCGGTTGTAGAGGCGCTCGGTGGGGCTCGTCGTCGAGACGAGGCTCGTCTCCTTCTGCACGAGGACGGCGAGCACGAGCGGGCTGATGCCGCACGCCTCGCCGACGCCGGCGAAGATCGACGCCGCGGACTCGAGGACGCCGCCGCGGTACGCCTTGCACATCGGGTCGGCCGCCTTCGACGGCGTGACCTGGCTGAAGGCCTTGAGGCAGGGCACGCCGTTGGGCGTACCGGAGCAGTTGCGGCCCTTGTCGTCCAGGAGCGCCTGCATCTGCTGCGCCGAGCGGGCGTCGCTGTCGAAGAAGTTCGCGTCGCTGAAGATGTAGCCGGCGCGGAAGCTCTTGGTGCTCTCCGCTTCGTACTGGACCTTCACGTCGGGCAGGACGGAGCCGTCGGCGGCGGTGACCTGCGCCTCCCCCGCTCCCGGATCGACGAGGACGGACGCGGGTGGCAGCGTCTCGTCGGCGGCGGCGGCGGCGGCGACCGGGACGAGAGCGGTCCCGAGTCCGACGGCGAGGGCGAGTGCGGCGGTGAGCAGGCGCGAAGGACGGCGGTGATTCCCCATGGTCCCGAAGCCTAGGGGCAACCTCCGACTCCGCCTCCTCCCGCTCCGGACACCCGTCCGAGGGTCAGACGGACATCGTCGGAGCGCCGCAGGGCGGATGTCGGAGGTCCGTGGTCTCCTCGGCGCATGGAACTCAGCTTCGTCCTCGGCCTCGCGGTCGGCGCGCTCCTCGCCGCCGTCGTCGCCGTGCTGCTCGCCCGTGCCCGCACCCCCGACACCGCGCTCGCCCTCGAGCTGGCCACGGCGCAGGCGCGGGCCGAGGGGCTCGAGGAGCGGCACGAGTCGGTCGTGGAGCAGCACCGCGAGCACCTCGGCTCCGCCCGCGATCAGATCCGCGAGCTGCAGGAGCAGCTGCGGGTCGTCGCCGAGCGCGAGCGGCACGACGCGCGGATCCTGCAGACGCTCTCCCCCGTCGCCGAGAGCCTGCGCGGGATGCAGGAGTCGGTGCGCCGCCTCGAGAGCGAGCGCGCCGCGCAGTTCGGCGCCATCACCGAGCAGCTGGAGGGGCAGCGGCTCGCCGGGGAGAGGCTCCGCTCGACCACCGAGACGCTCGCGTCCGCGCTGCGCTCGAGCGCCAGCCGGGGTGCGTGGGGCGAGACGCAGCTGCGCAACGTCGTCGAGGCGGCCGGGCTGACGCAGCGGGTCGACTTCGACGTGCAGTTCGGCCTGGAGGGCGAGGGCGGGAAGGGCCGCGCCGACATGGTCGTCCGCCTCCCCGGCGGCAAGGCGATCGCCGTCGACGCGAAGGTGCCGTTCGACGCCTACCTCGAGGCGAGCGCGATCCCCGCCGGCGCGGGGGCCGAGGAGGAGGCCCGGCGCGCCGGTCTGCTGCGGGCGCACGTGAGGGCCCTCCGCGGGCACATCGACGCCCTCGCCGGCCGCGCCTACTGGACCGGGCTGCCGGCGAGCCCGGAGTTCGTCATCGCCTTCATCCCCAGCGAGCCACTGCTCGCCAGCGCGCTCGATGTCGACCCGACGCTGCTGGAATACGCGTTCCGCAAGCGGGTCGCCCTCGCCTCGCCGGTGACGCTCTGGTCGGTGCTGAAGACCGTCGCCTACACCTGGCAGCAGGACGTCCTGACCGACGACGCGAAGCGCCTGCTCGATCTCGGCAAGACCCTCTACGCGCGGCTGGCGACCCTCGCCGACCACGCGGAGGGGCTGCGCCGCTCGATCGAGAAGACGGTCGACTCCTACAACGCCTTCGCCGGCTCGCTCGAGACCCGCGTCCTCGTCACCGCGCGCCAGTTCGACACCCTCGACGAGTCCCGCGTGATCGCGCCGGCCGGCGGCGTCACGGTGTCACCGCGCCGCCTGACCGCCGTCGAGCTCCTCGCGCCGGACGAGCGCACGGCCTGAGCCGCGGGATCTCGAGACGCCGCTCCGCGGCTACTCGACCAGCATGCGGGCGCCGCTCCGCGGCGGCTCGAGCAGGGGTGCGCCGCTCCGCGGCTACTCGACCACCGGACAGGGCGCGCCCCCATCATGCTGATCGAGTAGCGCCCGCAGGGCGCGTATCGAGATCCGCCGTCCTGCAGACGTCGGTCTCGATACGCCGCTCCGCGGCTACTCGACCAGCATGAAGCGCAACACCGGCGCACACTGCTTCAGCAGGGGTGCGCCGCTGCGCGGCTACTCGACCAGCAGGTGACGGGGTCGGCCGCCTAGACCCACTTCTCCGCGAGGTGCTGGGCCGTCACGCGACGGATCGTGCCCGAGCGCGAGCGCAGGACGATCGACTCGGTGGTGATGATGTGGCCCTCCTTGCGGACGCCCTTCACCAGCCCGCCGTTGGTCACGCCGGTGGCGACGAAGTAGGTGTTGTCGCTGCGGACCAGGTCGTTCGCGTGCAGGACGCGGTCGAGGTCGTGTCCGGCGTCGATCGCGCGCTGGCGCTCGTCGTCGTCCTTGGGGCGGAGGATGCCCTGGATCACGCCGCCGAGCGCGCGGATGGCGCACGCGGTGATGATGCCCTCGGGCGTCCCTCCGGTCCCCACGCACATGTCGACGCGCGAGTCGTGCCGAGCGGCGTTGATGCCGCCCGCGACGTCGCCGTCGAGCAGCAGCCGCGTCCCGGCGCCCGCCGCGCGGATGTCGTCGATCAGCTGCGCGTGCCGCGGGCGGTCGAGCACCGCGATGCGCATCTCGTCGACGGGCTTGCGCTTGGCCCGCGCCAGCGCGCGGATGTTCTCGCCGATCGGGCGCTCGATGTCGATGATCCCCACGCCCTCGGGCCCGGTGACGATCTTCTCCATGTAGAAGACGGCGGAGGGGTCGAACATCGCCCCGCGGTCGGCGACGGCGATCATCGACAGCGCGTTCTGCCGGCCCGCGGCGGTCAGCGAGGTCCCGTCGATCGGATCGACGGCGATGTCGGCGGCCGGCCCGGAGCCGTTGCCGACGTGCTCGCCGTTGTAGAGCATCGGCGCGTTGTCCTTCTCGCCCTCGCCGATGACGACGACCCCGTCGAAGTTGACGGTGCCGAGGAAGGTGCGCATCGCGTCGACGGCGGCACCGTCGGCGGCGTTCTTGTCGCCCTTGCCGATGAAGGGGACGGCGCGGATCGCCGCCGCCTCGGTGGCTCGGACGAGCTCCATGCCGAGGTTGCGGTCCGGGTGGAGGTAGAGCGAGTCGTGGTCGATATCGGTCACAGCGCGGAGTCCTTCGCGTTCGAGTTCGTGCAGACGGCGTCGTCGCAGGACCCGCGGAGCGGATCCCCATCCCGGAGCGGAGTCTATCCGAGGCCCGCCCCGCGCCCGGGGGACGCCCCGCAGCCGCCTCGCTAGACTCGACGCCGACGCGGGCCTCGCCCGACCCCCTCCCGTTCATCCGTCAAAGGAGATGCCATGCCCGTCGCTACCCCGGACCAGTACGCAGAGATGCTCGACAAGGCGAAGAAGGGCGGCTTCGCGTACCCCGCGTTCAACGTCTCCTCCTCGCAGACCATCAACTCGGTGCTGCAGGGCCTGTCCGAGGCCGGCTCGGACGGCATCATCCAGGTCACGACCGGAGGCGCCGACTACTTCGCCGGCCACACGGTCAAGAACCGCGCCGCCGGAGCGATCGCCTTCGCGAAGTTCGCCACCGAGGTCGCCAAGAACTACCCGGTCACGGTCGCGCTGCACACCGACCACTGCCCGCAGAACGCGCTCGAGGGCTTCGTCTACCCGCTGATCGCCGCCTCCGAGGAGGAGGTCAAGGCCGGTCGCGAGCCGCTCTTCCAGTCGCACATGTGGGACGGCTCGGCCGTGCCCCTCGACGAGAACCTGAAGATCGCCCAGGAGATCCTGCCGCGCGTGAAGGCGATCAACGCGATCCTCGAGGTCGAGATCGGCGTCGTCGGCGGCGAGGAGGACGGCGTCTCGCACGACATCAACGAGCACCTCTACACCACGCTCGACGACGCGATCGCGACCGTCGAGGCCCTCGGCTTCGGCGAGCAGGGCCGCTACATGGCCGCGCTGACCTTCGGCAACGTCCACGGCGTCTACAAGCCCGGCAACGTGCGCCTGCGTCCCGAGCTGCTCCGCGAGATCCAGGACGGCCTGCAGAAGAAGTACGGCACCGAGGCGCTCCCGCTCGACCTCGTCTTCCACGGCGGCTCCGGCTCGACGGACGAGGAGATCGCCGAGGCGGTCCGCAACGGCGTCGTGAAGATGAACATCGACACCGACACCCAGTACGCCTTCAGCCGCTCGGTCGCCGACACCGTGCTGAAGAACTACGACGGCTTCCTCAAGGTCGACGGCGAGGTCGGCAACAAGAAGGTCTACGACCCGCGCTCGTGGGGCAAGATCGCCGAGTCCGCCATGGCCGTCCGCGTCGCCGAGGCGACCCGCCAGCTCGGCTCCGCCGGCCACTCCGGCAAGTAGGGCACCGCTCCGTGACGAACGCACACGACCAGCCGGGCCGCACAGAGCGCCCGGAACCGCAGTACGGCGAGTACGCGCCGCCCGGCTGGTCGTGGACGCCTCCGGAGGACGCCGTCGTCGTCCCCGACCCGCGAGGGTCCGAGACCGATCCGCGGCCCGTGACCGCGCCCTCCGCGAAGACCGTCGCGCACCCCGTCGACCGGCTGATCACGATCATCCTGCTGGCGCTCGGCGTCTTCTTCGCCGTGCCGACGCTGCTCGACCCCTCGAGCTTCGCCACCACCCTCTCCGAGCTGTACACGAGCCAGGGCATCGGCACCTACGCCTCCCCCGACCTCGCCCGCACCCTCGGGCTGGTCGTGGCGCTCGCGCAGGCGCTGATCGTCGCGTTCGCGGTCTGGATCTCGATCCGCCGGCTGCGGGCCGGCAAGCGCGCGGTGCTCGTGCCGATCCTGGGGATCGTCGCGACGGTCGTGCTCTCGCTGACGGTCGCGGCCATCGCGATCCTCGGCGATCCGACCTTCGCCGACTACGTCTCGCGGATGTCCGCCGGGACCGGCACGGACGTCTAGCGCCCGACCCGCTGACGCGAAGAAGGCCGCCCTCCCTCGGGAGCGGCGGCCTTCTCCTCGTTCTGCGTGCGGAGCGTCAGGCGCTGACGGAGGCGCTCACGCGTCCGCCGGCCCCGCGGGCGTCGCGCTTGCCGGCGACGTCCTTGCGCAGCTCCTTGGGGAGCGAGAACATCAGGTCCTCCTCGGCCGTCTTGACCTCCTCGACGTCGCCGTAGCCGGCGGCGGCGAGGTCGTCGAGCACCTCGCGGACGAGGACCTCGGGCACCGAGGCGCCGCTGGTGACGCCGACGGTGCGGATGCCGTCGAGCCACTCCTGCTTGATCTCGCCGGCGTAGTCGATCCGGTACGCGGCCTTCGCGCCGTACTCGAGCGCGACCTCGACGAGGCGGACCGAGTTCGAGGAGTTGGCCGAGCCGACCACGATGACCAGCTCGGCGTGCTCGGCGACCTTCTTGATCGCGACCTGGCGGTTCTGGGTGGCGTAGCAGATGTCGTCGCTCGGCGGGTTCTGCAGGTTCGGGAAGCGCTCGCGGAGGCGGCGCACCGTCTCCATCGTCTCGTCGACCGAGAGCGTGGTCTGCGAGAGCCAGACGACCTTGTCCGGGTCCTTCACCACGATGTTCGGGACGTCGTCGGGGCTGCCGACCAGGGTCACGTGATCGGGAGCCTCGCCCGCGGTGCCCTCGACCTCCTCGTGCCCCTCGTGGCCGATCAGGAGGATCTCGAAGTCGTCGCGCGCGAAGCGGACGGCCTCGCGGTGCACCTTGGTGACCAGCGGGCAGGTCGCGTCGATCGCCTGGAGCCCCCGGTCGGCCGCGTCCTGCACGACCGCCGGCGAGACGCCGTGCGCGCTGAAGACGATGTGCGAGCCCTCGGGGACCTCGTCGACCTCCTCGACGAAGATCGCCCCCTGGCTCTCGAGCGTGGAGACCACGTGCACGTTGTGCACGATCTGCTTGCGCACGTAGACGGGGGCGCCGTAGTGCTCGATGGCCTTCTCGACGGCGACGACCGCGCGGTCGACGCCGGCGCAGTAGCCGCGCGGGGCGGCGAGGAGCACCCGCTTGGCACCGTCGACGGGCTCGTCGCGCAGGCGCCCGGTAGCGCGGGGCATGCGCGGCATGGGCAGGCTGATCGGGGCTTCACTCACCCCGCGATTCTACGCGGTGCATCCTGTGCTCCCCGCGGAAGGGCCGGATCCGCTGACCGGCGGCCGGACGGGCCGCCTCGCGCCCGGCCCGGCGCCGCGGCCGCCGAGGTGTCGGAGGCATCCCGTACCGTTGTCGTCGCGGGTCCGCCGCCCGCTCCCCCGCCCGCCCGCTCCAGCGAAGGCACCGATGACAGACGCCCCTCCCACCGCCGATGCTCCCTGGCCGGTCGGTCTGCTCGCGAGCAAGATCAAGGGCTGGATCGAGCGCCTCGGCACCGCGTGGGTCGAGGGTGAGATCACGCAGTGGGGCGTCTCCGGCGGCAACGTCTACGGCAAGCTGAAGGACCTCTCCGGCGACGCCACCGTCGGCTTCACCGTCTGGTCCTCGGTCCGGGCCCGCCTCCCGGCGGACCTCAAGCAGGGCGACCGGGTGATCGCGCTGGTCAAGCCGAACTACTGGGTCAAGGGCGGCACGCTCTCGATGCAGGTGTTCGAGATGCGGCACGTCGGGCTCGGCGATCTGCTCGAGAAGCTCGAGCGGCTGCGCCGGCAGCTCGCCTCGGAGGGGCTGTTCGAGCCGGCGCGCAAGCAGCGGCTGCCCTTCCTTCCGCACGGGATCGGCCTGATCACCGGCAAGGACTCCGACGCCGAGAAGGACGTCCTCCGCAACGCCCAGCTGCGCTGGCCGGCCGTCCGCTTCCGCGTCGTGCACGCCGCCGTGCAGGGCGAGCGCACGGTGTCCGAGGTGACCTCGGCCCTGCGCACGCTCGACGCCGACGCGAGCATCGACGTGATCGTGATCGCCCGCGGCGGCGGCGACTTCCAGAACCTGCTCGGCTTCAGCGACGAGTCCCTCGTGCGGGCGGTCGCGGCCTGCACCACCCCCGTGGTCAGCGCGATCGGGCACGAGGCGGACCGCCCGCTGCTCGACGACGTCGCGGACCTCCGCGCGTCCACCCCGACCGACGCGGCGAAGCGGGTCGTCCCGGACGTCTCCGACGAGCTGCTCCGGGTGCAGCAGGCGCGGCTGCGGATGACCACCCGCGTCAGCGGGCTCGTCTCGCACGAGATCGACCGCCTGTCGCAGCTGCGCTCGCGGCCGGTCCTGGCCCAGCCTCGCGTCCTGGTCGACCAGCGCTCCGAGGAGCTGACCCGCTGGGTCGCCCGCGGCGCCGAGCTGGTCGAGCGGCGGATCGAGCGCGCCCACCTCGAGGTCGAGCGCCTGCACGGCCACCTCCGCGCGCTGTCGCCGCAGCACACCCTCGACCGCGGCTACGCGATCGTGCAGAACGGCAACGGTCACGTGGTCCGCACCCCGCAGGACGCGGCCGAGGGCGAGGCGCTCGTGCTCACCCTCGCCGAGGGCGCCGTCGCCGCCCGCTCGACAGGGCCCGCCGCCGATCCCGCCGGCCGCGGCTGACCCGTCCCGCTCCCACCCGCCCGCGCCCTCCTCGCAGCCCCGATCGATAGGATCACCCCCATGGCCGACGCCCGCACCGACTCCCCCGCCGTGCCGTCGAGCGACCCCGTCCCGACCCGCGAGACCGACGTCTCCGGCTTCAGCTACGAGCAGGCGCGCGACGAGCTCGTCCGCGTCGTCTCCGAGCTCGAGCAGGGCAGCTCCACCCTCGAGCGCTCGCTCGCCCTCTGGGAGCGCGGCGAGGCGCTCGCGGCCCGCTGCGAGGAGTGGCTGATCGGTGCCCGCGCTCGGCTCGACGCCGCCCGCTCAGGCGGATCGGCCGCCGGCGGATCGAGCGCCGGATGAGCCGCGAGAAGCCGCCGCGCGTCGTCGCCGAGCTCGGCCGTCCCGAGACGGACGCCGAGACCGCGGCCCGCAAGGCCGAGAACTCCCGGCTCTACCGCCAGCGCAAGACCGTCAACAACCTCGTCTTCTCGCTGCTCGCGACCGTCGGCGCCGTGGCGCTGATCGTGCTGATCGTCCCGCGCGGCGAGGGCACCGTCCGCGACCCGGTGGACGTGCCGGCGGTCGCCGCCCAGTTCCAGCTCGGCGAGAGCGAGACGCTCGCCGCGCCCGACATGCCCGACTCCTGGTCCTCGAACGCGGCCGAGCTGCGCGAGGACGGCGGGGTCGAGTACTGGTACGTCGGCCTGATCACGCCCAAGAGCGGCTACATCGGCGTCAGCCAGGGCTTCGACGCCGACGAGCGCTGGGTCTCCGGCCAGCTCGACAGCGCCGCGGCGACCGGCGTCGAGCAGATCGACGGCCGCGAGTGGACGGTCTACGACCACCGCGACGGTGCCGGCGAGACCGGCAACAGCCCCTACGCTCTCGAGACGACGGCCGGTGGCAGCACCTACCTCGTCTACGGCACGGCGCCGACGGACGAGATCCGCCAGGTCGTCGACGCCATCACCCCGCAGATCGGCCAGGAGGAGTCCCGTTGAGCTTCGATCCGTCGAGTCCCCAGCACGAGGTCCCGCAGAGCATCGTCGTCGCGCGCGAATCGCGCCCGCCGTCGTGGGTCTGGAAGGAGATGCTGCGCGGCAACCAGCGCTTCGTCGCCGGCGAGCCCCGCCACCCCCGCCAGGACGTCGAGCGCCGCAACGAGCTCGCCGCCGAGCAGAAGCCGCTCGCCGCGCTCTTCGGCTGCAGCGACTCGCGCCTTGCAGCCGAGATCATCTTCGACCTCGGCCTCGGCGACCTCTTCGTGGTCCGCAACGCCGGCCAGGTCATCGCCGATTCGATCATCGGCTCCCTCGAGTACGGCGTCGCCGTGCTCGGCGTGAAGCTGATCCTCGTCCTCGGCCACGACGAGTGCGGAGCGGTCAAGGCCGCGATCCAGTCGCAGGCGCCCGACGCCGAGCGCCTCCCGCCGCACATCGAGCACCTGATCGAGCCGATCATCCCGGCCGTCCGCCGCATCGTCGGCCCGCAGCCCGACGGCCGCGTGCTCGTCGACCCGTCGACGACCGACGCCCTCGCGGTCGGCCGCGAGCACCTCCGCGACACCGTCGCCGAGCTGCTGCAGCGCTCCCCGCTCATCGCCGACGCGGTCGCCGCGGGAGAGCTCGCGGTCGTCGGCGCCAACTACCGCCTCGCCGACGGCACCGTCGACTCCGACGTGGTCCTCGGCATCGATCCGCCGCAGATGAGCCCGTACCGCTCGGAGCAGGAGCGCACCTCCAGCCCCCTGCAGAGCGTGTCGGGCCCCGACGCGACCGCTCCGGCCGCCGAGCAGCCGACCACCGACCTCCTCTCACCGAACCGATGAACCGAACAGAACAGGACGAACACAGCGTGGTGGACACCTCCCCGACCGACTCCGGCGCCGACGACGCCTTCCGCATCGAGCACGACACGATGGGCGAGGTCCGCGTCCCGCGCGACGCGCTCTACGCCGCGCAGACGCAGCGCGCGGTCGAGAACTTCCCGATCTCCGGCGCCGGCCTCGAGCCCGCCCAGATCGCGGCCCTCGCCCGGATCAAGAAGGCCGCGGCCCTCGTCAACGCCGATCTCGGCGTGCTCGACGGCGAGATCGCCCGCTCCATCGCCGACGCGGCCGACCTCGTCGTCGGCGGCGGCTACGGCGAGCACTTCCCGATCGACGTCTATCAGACCGGCTCCGGCACGTCGTCGAACATGAACATGAACGAGGTGCTCGCCACCCTCGCGACGACCGCGCTCGGCCGCGCGGTGCACCCGAACGACCACGTCAACGCCTCGCAGTCCTCGAACGACGTCTTCCCGACCTCGGTGCACGTCGCCGTGACCGGCGCGCTGATCCAGGACCTGGTGCCCTCGCTCGAGCACCTGGCCGAGGCCCTCGAGACCAAGGCCGAGCTGTGGGCCGAGGTCGTCAAGGCCGGCCGCACCCACCTGATGGACGCGACGCCCGTCACCCTCGGCCAGGAGTTCGGCGGCTACGCGGCGCAGATCCGCCTCGGCATCGAGCGCGTGCAGTCCGCCCTCCCCCGGGTCGCGGAGGTCCCGCTCGGCGGCACCGCCGTCGGCACCGGCATCAACACGCCCGCCGGCTTCCCGGCGAAGGTCATCGCCCGCCTCGCGGAGGAGACCGGCCTGCCCGTCACCGAGGCGCGCAACCACTTCGAGGCGCAGGGCGCCCGCGACTCGCTCGTCGAGGCGTCCGGCGCGCTCCGCGTGCTCGCCGTCAGCCTCACCAAGATCAACAACGACCTGCGCTGGATGGGCTCCGGCCCGAACACCGGTCTCGGCGAGCTGAGCATCCCGGACCTCCAGCCCGGCTCGTCGATCATGCCCGGCAAGGTGAACCCGGTGATCCCGGAGGCGGTCCTGATGGTCTGCGCCCGCGTGATCGGCAACGACGCGACGATCGCCTGGGCCGGAGCCTCGGGAGCCTTCGAGCTGAACGTCGCCATCCCGGTGATGGGCACGGCGCTGCTGGAGTCGATCCGCCTGCTCACCGCCTCGGCCACGCTGCTCGCCGACAAGACCATCGACGGCCTCGAGGCCAACGTCGAGCACGCGCGAGCTCTCGCCGAGTCCTCGCCCTCGATCGTCACGCCGCTGAACAAGGTGATCGGCTACGAGGCCGCCGCCAAGGTCGCGAAGAACTCGGTCGCGAAGGGCATCACCGTCCGCGAGTCCGTCGTCGACCTCGGCTTCGTCGAGCGCGGCGAGGTGACGGAGTCGCAGCTCGACAGCGCCCTCGACGTCATGTCGATGACCCACCCGGGCTGAGCCCCGCTCTCATGCTGGTCGAGTAGCGCCGCACGCGCGTATCGAGACCCCCACTCCAGACAACGGTGGATCTCGATACGCCCGCTCCGCGGGCTGCTCGATCAACATGGACCGGGCCGCCGCCGTGGGACGGGCGCCCACACCATGCTGGTCGAGTAGCGCCGCAGGCGCGTATCGAGACCCACCGCGGCCAGGACGTCGGCCGTCAGCGCGCGGCCGGCCGCCGCGCCCACGACGGCGCGCGCTCGGGTCGAGGACCGATGCCGACCAGTGCCGCCGGCACGACGGCGAGCCCGGGCAGCAGCCGGAGCAGCACCGCGAGCGCGGTCGGCGGTCCCGAGAGCCGCCCGTTCAGCGCCGGCAGGATCAGCCTCGCGTGCAGGACCCGCTGCAGCGACTGGATCAGCATCGCGGGCAGCGCGCGCCGGCGCTGCACCCGCGCGAGCACGCGGTCGCCCGTTGCCGTCCGCAGCACACCGCGGCGCAGCGGCCCGGCCAGCAGCCGCGCGGCCGCCACCGCGTCCTGCACGGCCAGGTTGATGCCGACGCCGCCCACCGGCGACATCGCGTGCGCCGCGTCGCCGAGGCAGAGCACCCCTGGAGCGTGCCAGCGCGGCAGCCGCTCGAGCCGGACGTCGAGGTGCTTCACGTCGTCCATCGACGCGATCCCCGCCACGTCCTCGGCGACCTCGGGGAGCAGATCGGCCGCCTCCACCCGGAACGCCTCGATCCCCCGCTCCCGCACCGCCGCGTCGGTGCCTTTGAGCCCCAGCCGCGCGATCTGCAGGTAGCCGTCGCGCGGGATCGCGATCGACACCCGCCCGCGCCCGATCCGCGGCAGGAGCGACTCGCCCACGGCCCGCGCGGTCGGCAGGCGGTACCACCAGACGTCGAAGCCGACCGCCAGCGACCGCACGGGCAGTCCGGACGAGCGGCGCACGGCCGACCAGCGCCCGTCGCAGGCGACCGTCAGATCGGCGAGCAGGCGCCCCTCCCCGGCCGGCGACCGGTACTCGACGCCGACGACCCGCCCGCCCTCGCGGACGACGCCGGTCACCTCGTGCTCGGTGAGGAGCGTGAAGCAGCGCTCGGCCTGCGCCGCCTCGGCGACCAGGGCCAGCAGGTCCCACTGCGGCACCATCGCGACGTACGGGTGGCGCACCGGCAGCCGCGCGAAGTCCGCGATCACCACGTCGCGCCCGTCGCGGCCGGGGATCGTCACCCGCTCCACCCGCGAGTGCCGGATCGCCTCGAAGCGGTCGAGGAGCCCGAGGTCCTCGAGCAGCCCGAGCGTCGTCGGATGCACCGTGTCGCCGCGGAAGTCGCGGAGGAAGTCGGCGTGCTTCTCCAGCACCGTCACCGCGACGCCGGCCCGCGCCAGCAGCAGACCGAGCACCAGGCCCGCCGGCCCGCCGCCCACGATCGCGCAGGTCGTCCCCCGCTGCAGGGCCGCGCTCCCACCGTCCACCCCGTCGTCTCCGTCGCCGTCCGCCACGTCGGCCTCCTCGCTCGGCACCCGGTCTACACCTCTGCGGCCGTGCGGACCAGCGTCGGACGCTCGCACGTCACGTCCAGGCGATGACGATCCAGAACGCGGCGAGCTGGAACGGCCCGAACGGGATCCGCTCGCCCCCGCCCCGCAGCGCCGACGGCAGACTCCACGCCCCGGCCAGGACGAACGCGAGCACCGGCGCCAGGAGGGCGAGCGCCGGATCGACCGCCGCGAGCGGGAGCGCCAGCCCCGTCCCGAGCTTCACGTCGCCCCGGCCGAGCCCGCCCGCGGCGTGCAGCACCCCGAGCGCGAGCGCCGTCGCCAGCGCGGCGGGCAGCTCCCCCGGCACCCGCCCCGAGAGCGACTCGCCGACCATCGACGCGAGCCCCGCCAGCAGGATCGGCACCGTCAGCGCGTTCGGCAGCCGCCGCTCGCGCACGTCCGCGACCACGAGCGGCACGGTCGCCGCAGCGACGACGAGGATGACGATCGCCGCGAGCCCCTCGACCCGCGCGAGCCCGATCGCGCCGAGCAGAAGCGCGCCGACGAGCGCCGCCGAGAGGTCCTGGAGCCGGTGCATCCGGAGACTGTAGGGCCGATCGCCCCGCGCCCGCCGGAGTTCTCCACAGGCGATGCCGGACGTCCGCCCGTCACTCCCGGGGCGGCACCGACCCGAGCAGCGCGTTCGCGAAGAGCCCGTGCGCGGACTCGTCGTCGGAGGGGTGGAAGAGCCCGGCGAGCACGTCGCGGTAGAGCCGGGAGAGCTCGGAGTCGCGGCGGTAGGACGAGCCGCCCGAGACGCGGACGGCGCTCTCGACGATGCGCAGTGCCGCCTCGGTGGTGCGGATCTTCACGCCGACGAGCGACGGGAACCAGGCCGCCCCGCGCTCGACCAGGGCGTCGACGTCGGCCGCCGCGCTCGCGAGCGGTGCCCGGAGTCCGTCGAGCAGGATCGCGGCGTCGGCGAGGCGCCAGCGGATGTCCGGGTCCTCGGAGAGCGGCCGCCCGCCGACCCGGAGCGACGTCCGCTTCCGCGCCGACGCCACGCCGAGCTCGAGGGCGCGCTGGGCCACCCCGAGGTAGACCGAGGCGATCAGCAGCTCGAAGTCGGCGAAGATCGCGAAGACCAGCGGGTCGGCGGTCGGGCCGACGGGCAGCGAGCGGAACATCCGCGCGGCCGGCACCTCGACGCCGTCGAGCACCGTGGTCCGGCTCTGCGTCGCGCGCATGCCGAGGGTGTCCCAGTCGTCGTGCACAGTGAGCCCCGGCATCGGCGCGTCCGGCGACGGCCGGTCGACGAAGCCGTGCACGAGCCGCGGCTCCGGCCCGCTGTCGTCGCGGCCGAAGACGCCGAGCCGGGTCCAGGCCGGCGAGAGCGAGGTGAAGATCTTGGTTCCGGTGAAGCGGTAGCCGCCGTCGCCGAGCGGCTCCGCGCGGGTGAGCGAGTCGGAGAGCACGAGGTCGTTGCCGGGCTCGCTGTTGCCGAAGGCGAAGACGTGCCCGGCCGCCGCGTCGACCAGCACGTGCTCGAGCGAGGCGTCGCCGCGGGCGCGCAGAGCCTTCGCGATGCCGGTCCAGACCAGGTGCATCGTGGTCGCGAGCGCGGTCGCGGGAGCGGCCGTCGCCAGCCGGGTGTGCTCGGCCGTGACCTGCTCGAGACCGAGGCCGCCGCCGCCGAGCTCCGCCGGGACGAGCATCGTCAGATACCCGGCGGCCTTCAGCTCCTCGAGGTCCTCGGTGAAGAAGACGTTGCGCGCGTCGTAGTCGGCCGCGCGGAGGCGGAAGCGCTCGAGGAGCGCGTCGTCGAGGATGCTCACCCGCCCCACGCTACGCGCCGCAGCCCCGGATCACTCCAGTCGCGGAGCACCTCCGGCACGCGGAACGACCTCCGGCTCGCGGGAACAGGTCGATCCGGCGAGCCGGGACCGGTTCCGCGAGCCGGAGGCCGCTCAGACGCGAGCCGCCGGCGGGGAGGACTCAGGCCGACTCGTTCGACTCCAGCATCTCTGTGACCAGCGCCGCGATCGCCGACCGCTCGGAGCGGGTCAGCGTCACGTGCGCGAACAGCGGGTGCCCCTTCAGCGTCTCGATCACCGAGGCGACGCCGTCGTAGCGGCCGACGCGCAGGTTGTCGCGCTGGGCGACGTCGTGGGTGAGCACCACCCGCGAGTTCTGGCCGACCCGCGACAGCACCGTCAGCAGCACGTTGCGCTCGAGCGACTGCGCCTCGTCCACGATCACGAACGCGTCGTGCAGCGAGCGCCCGCGGATGTGCGTCAGCGGCAGCACCTCGAGCATCCCGCGCTCGATCACCTCGTCGAGCACGTTCTGCGAGACCAGCGCGCCGAGGGTGTCGAAGACCGCCTGCGCCCAGGGGTTCATCTTCTCGGCGGCGTCGCCGGGCAGGAAGCCGAGGTCCTGGCCGCCGACCGCGTAGAGCGGCCGGAACACCATGATCTTCTTGTGCTGGCGCTTCTCCAGCACCGCCTCGAGCCCCGCGCAGAGCGCGAGCGCCGACTTGCCGGTGCCGGCCCGGCCGCCGAGCGAGACGATGCCCACCTCCTGGTCGAGCAGCAGGTCGATCGCGAGCCGCTGCTCCGCGGAGCGGCCGTGCAGCCCGAAGACGTCCTTGTCGCCGCGCACCAGCGTGATCTGGCGCTTGCCGGTCACCCGGGCGAGCGCGGAGCCGCGATCCGAGTGCACGACCAAGCCGGTGTTGATCGGGATGTCGGCGACCTCGTCGGTGAACAGCCGCTCGCGGTCGTAGAGCTCGCTCATCTGGTCGCCCTGGAGGGTGACGTCGTCCATGCCCGTCCAGCCCGACTCGGGGGCGAGCTCGGCGAGGTACTCCTCGGCGGTGAGGCCGATCGACGCGGCCTTCACGCGCATCGGCATGTCCTTCGACACGACGGTGACGAGGGCGCCCTCGCTCTGCAGGTTCATCGCCACGGCGAGGATCCGCGAGTCGTTGTCGCCGAGCTGCAGCCCGCTGGGCAGCACCGACATGTTCGAGTGGTTCAGCTCGACGCGGAGGGTCCCGCCCCGGCCGACCCGGATCGGGAAATCCAGCCGCTCGTGCTTGACCCGCAGCTCGTCGAGGTGCCGCAGCGCCTGGCGGGCGAAGTAGCCGATCTCGGGGTCGTTGCGCTTGCCCTCGAGCTCGCTGATCACGACGATCGGCAGGACGACGGCGTGCTCCGCGAAGCGGAACATCGAGGAGGGATCCGACAGCAGCACCGAGGTGTCGAGGACGTAGGTGCGCTGGAGCTGCTCGGTGCGATCCGAGGAGCCGTGCTGCGCGCGGCGGTGGACCGCGCCCTGCGTGCCGTTCTGCGGATCCGTACCCTGGGGAACTGTCACGTCGACTCTCCACATTCCGGGGGCCGGAGCCCCCGACTCACTTCAGAGGATTCGAGTCGGCCGGTGGTGCGTCTCGGCACCGCGCAGTTCCTTCACTGGCAGTCATCGAGTCGTACTTGTGTGGCCGACTCGACCAGGTGCGTCACCTGATGATCCGAACCTAATCCCGGAAATGACAGCCGTGTGGTTCTTGCCGAGACGAACGTGTAACGGCTATGTGAACAGCGCGCGCGGGAGGGCAGCTCAGCTGCCGAAGCGGCGGTGCCGGCCGGCGTAGTCACGCAGCGCCCGGAGGAAGTCGACCTCGCGGATATCGGGGCCGAGCGCCTCCATGAAGTAGAACTCGCTGTGCGCGCTCTGCCAGAGCATGAAGTCGGAGAGGCGCTGCTCGCCCGAGGTGCGGATCACCAGATCCGGGTCGGGCTGACCGCTTGTGTAGAGGTGCTCGCCGATCAGCTCGGGGGTGAGCAGGCCCGCGACGTCCTCGATCGAGGAGCCGCGCTTGCCGTGCTCGTCGAGGATGCTGCGGACCGCCTGCGCGATCTCGTGGCGGCCGCCGTAGCCGACCGCGAGGTTGATGTGCAGGCCGGTGTGCGCGACGGTGCGCTCCTCCGCGCGGTCGAGCGCCGAGACGAGCGACTCCGGCAGCCCGTCGTCCGAGCCTACGTGCTGCACGCGCCACTCGGGCTGCTGCGAGACCTCCTCGGCGAGGTCGGCGATGATCGCGATCAGCTCGGTGAGCTCGGAGCTCTCCCGGCCGACCAGGTTGTCCTGCGAGAGCAGGTAGAGGGTGACGTGCCGGATGCCGAGCTCGTCGCACCACTGCAGGAACTCGTGCACCTTCGCCGCGCCCGCGCGGTGGCCGTGCGCGGCCGTCTCCAGCGCGCGCTGGCGGGCCCAGCGGCGGTTGCCGTCGATGATCATCGCGACGTGGTTCGGCAGCGCGGCGCCCTCGAGACTCGAGCGCAGCCGCTTCTTGTAGACGCCGTAGAGCAGGTCGCTCCCCACGGGCAGTCTCGGCTTCGGCACGGTGCCACGGTAGTCGAAACCGCGGCCCGGTACCGGACCACGGCTGTTCCCCCGTTCGAGCAGGCTCTCCCGGTCGCCCTGCGGCGGCGGGTCGTATCCTCGTCCGTATGAGCCACCGGCCGACCTCCCCCACGCCCGATCCGGATGCGCGCGCCGTGGCGGAGGACGACGCGGCCGGCCCGTCGCTCCCCGCCCTCCCGCTCGTCGAGGACGAGATCGAGCACGGCCCGGCGACGGAGGCGCGACCGACCTGGCGCGGCTGGATCCACGCCGGACTGTTCCCGGTCGCGATCGTCGCGGGCATCGTCCTGGTCAGCGTCGCCGACGGCGCACCGGCGAAGTGGGCGGCGACCGTGTTCGCCGTCTCGTCGCTGCTGCTCTTCGGCAACTCGGCGCTCTACCACCGCTTCGACTGGTCGCCGCGGACCAAGATGATCCTCAAGCGGATCGACCACGCGAACATCTTCCTGCTGATCGCCGGCACCTACACGCCGCTCGCCGCGCTCGCTCTGCCGCCCGCGCAGGGCTCGCTGCTGCTGGTCCTGGTCTGGGCGGGGGCGCTGCTCGGGATCGGCTTCCGGGTGTTCTGGATCTCCGCGCCGCGCTGGCTCTACGTGCCGCTCTACCTGCTGCTGGGCTGGGCGGCGGTGATGTACCTCGGCCCGCTGTTCGAGGCGAGCGCGGCGATGATGGTGCTCGTGCTGGTCGGCGGCCTCTGCTACTCCGTCGGCGCGGTCATCTACGGGATCAAGCGGCCGAACCCGGTGCCCGGGGTCTTCGGCTTCCACGAGATCTTCCACGCGCTGACCGCGGTGGCGTTCCTCTGCCACTGGACGGCGGCGCTGATCGTCTGCCTGAACCCGACCTACAACGTCGGCTGAGCGCGGGAGGCGTCACCGCCCTGAAATCAGCGCCCGGGCGTCAGCGTCCGGACGGGGCGTCCTCCGCGCGCTCGCGCTCCTCGGAGTCGAGCTGCTCGTTGACCTGGGCGCGGTAGGTCGTCCGGCGGACGCGGCGGACCATGTCGAGCGCGAGGAACACGGCGGCGAGCGCGATCACGAACATCGTGATGAAGCCGAACAGGCCGGGCGTCACCGTGTCCTCGTTGAACTCCGGCGCGGTCGTCGGCACCGGCGTGGCCTCAGCGGCGCGGATCAGGGCGACGTTGGCGGCCTCGAGCACGGTCGCGGCGATCATGCGGACTGCTCCTCGGAGGCGGGGGCGGCGAGGGCGGCGTCATCCGGCAGCGCGACATCGATCCCGGCGAAGAGGTCGGTCTCCGGCGTCGGCGCGTCGACCCGGCTCTGCACGAGCTGGAAGTCGTCGGTCGGCCACGCGGCGTCGATCGCCGAGTGCGGGAGGAAGAAGAACTTGTTGTCCGGCGCGACCTGGCTCGCGTGCGCCAGCAGGGCGGCGTCGCGGCGGTCGTGGAAGCCGGAGACGACGATCTTCGTGGTGGCGAGGTAGGGCGTCTCCTCGTTCCAGCGCTTCATCTCCTCGAAGGCCGCGAGCAGCGGGTCCTCCGGGTCGATCGCGCGGATGTGCTCGGCGATGGCGCGCAGCTTCTGCGAGCTGAACACGCGGTCGTAGTAGAGCTTCGAGACCGACCAGGCGGCGCCGGTGCCGGGGTACTCGTCGGCCTCGCCCGCGGCGCGGAACGCCTCGACCGCGACCTGGTGCGCCCGGATGTGGTCCGGGTGCGGGTAGCCGCCGTTCTCGTCGTAGCTGATGATCACGTGCGGGCGGAACCGGCGGACGAGGCGCACCAGCGGTGCCGACGCGGTCGGCAGCGGCAGGCCGGCGAAGGAGTCCGCGGCGACGGCGCCGTCCTCGGGCATCCCGGAGTCGACGAAGCCCAGCCAGGCGTGCTCGATGCCGAGCGCGCGCTGCGCGGCGGCCATCTCGTAGCGGCGCAGGCCGCCCATGTCGCGCTCGGCGTGCGCGCGGGCGCCGAGCGCCTCGTTCAGAACGGAGCCGGCCTCGCCGCCGGTGCAGGAGACGACCATGACCTCGGCACCGCGGGCGGCGTAGGAGGCGAGGGTCGCGGCGCCCTTGCTGGACTCGTCGTCCGGGTGGGCGTGCACGGCGAGCAGGCGCGGGACCTCGCGCGGCGCCACAGCGGCAGGCGCCTCTGAATCTGCGGAGACCTGGACGGCCTGGGACACGATCGCTCGATTCGTCGGGGTTTAATGGGGGGGCGTCGCTCGGTTTTCACCGGCGCACGTCACCCGCCAGAATAGTCGCTTCACCCCAGGGAGTTCCGTGGCCGCCCGAACGTCCGAGAGCGACGAGCGCGCGAGCGACCCCGCCCTCGACCCGGACGCCGTCCGCGCCGCCGGCCCTCTGGCTTCCCGCTACGGGCGCACCCCGCGCAGCCGCCGCGGCGACCGGCGCCTCTTCGCCCTCGTCGCCGTCGCCTTCGTCGCGGTCTTCGCCGCCTGGGTGATCTGGGCCGGCCTCGACGGCGCCCGCGACGGCGTCGACGTGCAGGACACCGCGCACGTGGTCGTCGACGACCGCACCGTCCAGGTGTCGTTCGACCTCACCGTCCCCACCGGCCGCGACGCCGCCTGCGCCGTCCAGGCGCTCAACGAGCAGTCCGCCGTGGTCGGCTGGCTCGTCGTCGAGTACCCCGCGTCCAGCGATCGCTTCCGCTCCTACACCGAGACGGTGCGCACCACGGAGCTCGCCACGACAGGTTTGATCTCCTCCTGCTGGCTCCCGTAGGGTGTCGGGGTGCCCTGACGGACTCGTCGGGGCCTTGTCTTTTCCCCCGCCGCACGCCCTCGGTCGATCCGCTCGACGGGCCAGGCGCCCGACAGCACCGTCGGTCGCGCGCGGCCGTCATGTGAGGAGCCCACCATGGCCGACCAGCCTCAGGTCACCTGGATGACCCAGGAGTCGTACGACCGCCTCCAGGCGGAGCACACCGAGCTGTCCACCAACGGACGCCTCGAGATCGCCAAGCGCATCGAGGTCGCGCGCGAGGAGGGCGACCTCAAGGAGAACGGCGGCTACCACGCCGCCAAGGACGAGCAGGGCAAGATCGAGGCGCGCATCCGCCAGCTGACCGCGCTGCTGCGCGAGGCCGAGATCGGCACGCCGCCCGAGAGCCACGGAGTCGTCGAGGCCGGCACGATCATCACCGCCGAGATCGCCGGCGACGAGTCGCGCTTCCTCCTCGGCAACCGCGAGATGGCGGGCGAGAGCGACCTCGACGTCTACAGCCCGCAGAGCCCGCTCGGCGGCGCGATCATGGGCCTGAAGGTCGGCGACTCCACCACCTTCGAGGCCCCCAACGGCCGGAACATCACCGTGAAGGTCGTCGACGTCGAGACCTGGAACGGCCACTGAGCACGTCACGGTGACCCGTCCGCGGCGTTGTCGTGAGTCACTCCGCGAGATGCCGCTTGTGCGCTCGACACGCCGTGTCGAAGCGTCACAAGTGGCATCTCGCGTATCCGGCGGACTAGCCGCGGGAGAGGCGCGGGCTGTAGCCGGCGTCGCGGAGGACCTGGAGGACGCGGTCGGCGTGCTCGGGGCCGCGGGTCTCGACGCTGATCTCGAGCTCGACCTCGCTGATCTGCAGGCCGCGGCCGTGCCGGGTGTGCAGCACCTCGACGACGTTGGCGTTGGCCTCCGAGATCAGGTCGGCGATCCGCGCGAGCTGGCCCGGCCGGTCCGGCAGGCCGATGCTCATCTTCAGGTAGCGCTCGGAGGCGGCGAGGCCCCGGCTGATCACCCGCTCCATCATCAGCGGATCGATGTTGCCGCCGGAGAGGATGACCGCGGTGCGGCCCGCGTTGCGGATCTTGCCGGTGAGGATCGCGGCGATGCCGACGGCTCCGGCCGGCTCGACGACGAGCTTCGCGCGCTCGAGCAGCACGAGCAGGGCGCGGGCGGTGTCGTCGTCCTCGACGGTGACGACCTCGTCGACGACCTCGCGGATGATCTCGAAGTTCAGCTGACCGGGCTTCGCGACCGCGATGCCGTCGGCGATGGTGGGCGAGATCGTGATGGCGATCGGCTCGCCGGCCGCGAGCGAGAGCGGGTAGGGCGCGGCGTTCGCCGCCTGGACGCCGATGACGCGCAGCGTGCGGCCCTCCTGGGCGGCCTTCTGCTTCGCCGCCGACGCGACGCCGGCGATGAGCCCGCCGCCGCCGATGGGGACGACGAGCGTCTCGACGCCGGGCGCCTGCTCGAGGATCTCCAGGCCGATGGTGCCCTGGCCCGTGATCACATCGGGGTGGTCGTAGGGCGGGATGAAGACCGCGCCGGTGCTCTCGGCGAACTCGGCCGCCGCGGCGAGCGCCTCGTTGAAGATGTGCCCGCTGAGCACCACCTCCGCGCCGTAGTCGCGGGTCGCCGCGAGCTTGGGCAGCGCGACGCCGATCGGCATGAAGATGGTCGCCTTGATGCCGAGCTCACGCGCGGCGAAGGCGACGCCCTGGGCGTGGTTGCCGGCCGAGGCGGCGACGACGCCGCGCTCCCGCTCCTCGGGAGTGAGGTGCGAGAGCCGGAACACGGCGCCGCGGATCTTGTAGGAGCCGGTGCGCTGCAGGTTCTCGCACTTGAGGAAGACGGGCGAGCCGAGCACCTCGGCGAGGAAGGTGCTCGTCTCCATCGGAGTGTTCGCGATGACGGGGGCGAGGACGGTTCGGGCCGCCTCGAACTCGCTCAGGGTCGGTCCGACGACGCGGCTAGTCTGCATGCTCTTCGGCAACTCTCTCGGGGGTTCGGGTCGGCGAGCGCCAGGCTCCGCTCGCGACGTAGTTGACCATGACGTTGAGGGTCGCGACGACCGGGACCGCGAAGAACGCGCCCGCGATGCCCGCGACGATCGAGCCGCCGGCGACCGCGAGGACGACGGCGAGCGGGTGCACCTTGACGGCGGAGCCCATGATCAGGGGCTGGAGGATGTGCCCCTCGAGCTGCTGGACGCCGAGGACGACGATCAGCAGGATCAGCGCGATGACCGGGCCGTTGTAGACCAGGGCGATGAAGACGGCCAGCGCGCCGGTGACGACCGCGCCGATCACGGGCACGAAGGAGCCGAGGAAGACCAGCACGCCGATCGGGATCGCGAGCGGGACGCCGAGCAGGAACGAGCCGAGCCCGATGCCCACCGCGTCGACGAAGGCGACCAGGATCTGCACCTTCACGAAGTTGGTCAGCGTGATCCAGCCCGCGCGGCCGGCCCCGTCGACGGCCCTCCGGGCGCGGTGCGGGAAGAGCCGCACGACCCAGCGCCAGATGTTCGGACCGTCGATCAGGATGAAGAGGGTCGAGAACAGCGTCAGCAGCACCCCGGTGAGCACGTGCCCGACCGTCGAGCCGACGCTGAGCGCACCGCTGACGAGCATCCCCGAGTCCTGCTGCACGGCGGCGAGCGCCTGCTGCGCGTACTGGTTGATGTCGGTCTCGGTCAGGTGCAGCGGCCCCTCGAGCAGCCACGACTTCAGGGCGTCGTAGGACTGCACGGTCTGGCGGCTGAGGTCGTCGAAGCCGGAGGTGACCTGGGTGACGACGAGGAAGAGCAGGCCGCCGATCACGAGGACGATGCCGAGCTCGGCCACCACGATCGCGAGCCACTTGGGCCAGTGGTGCCGCTGCAGGAACGTCGAGAACGGCACGAGGAGCGCCGCGATGACGATCGCGAGCAGCAGCGGGATGACGATCAGCCGCAGCTCGATCACCAGCAGGCCGATCACGGCGAGGGCACCGGCGACGACGAGGATCCGCCAGGCCCAGGCCCCGGCGATACGCATCCCGGTGCTGACGAAGGCGGCGTCCGGGTCGAGCGGGCGGGGCTGCGGAGCCCGCTCGGGAGCCGCGGCGGCGCGGACGGCGTCGCGGGCGCCGGACGTGCGGCGGGACCGGCCGAGTCTCATCCGCCCAGACTAATCCCCGCCGCATTCCGCGGGCGGAATCCGCGACAGCTCACGAGGCCGCGCGGACGGCCACCGGCCGCCGCGCGAGCGCGAGGCCGACCCGCTCCCCCGGCTCGAGCCGGATCCCGGCCGCGTGCTGGACGACGAGCTCGTCCCCCTGCTCGGTGCGGACCGTGGAGCGGCGCACCGGTCCGAGGAAGCTGGTCGCGAGGACCACGGCAGGCAGATCGCCCGGAGCGCCGCCCGGCACGATCTCGATGTCCTCGGGGCGGAGGAACGCCGAGACGGCGCCGTCGACGGCCGCGCTGTCCACCAGGGGCAGGCGCGCTCCGAGCACCGAGACGGCCCCGCTCGAGACGACCCCCGGCACGACGTTCGAGAGCCCGACGAAGTGCGCGACGAACGGCGACGACGGCCGGGCGTAGAGGTCCTCGGGCGCGCCGAGCTGCTCGATCCTCCCCGCGTTCATCACCGCGACCCGGTCGGCGACGGCGAGCGCCTCCTCCTGATCGTGGGTGACGAAGAAGGTGGTGATGCCGATCTCGGACTGCAGCCGCTTGATCTCGTCGCGCAGCTGCACGCGGACCTTCGCGTCCAGCGCGGAGAGCGGCTCGTCCAGGAGCAGCACCCGGGGGCGGGTCACGAGCGCCCGCGCCAGGGCGACCCGCTGCTGCTGCCCGCCGGAGAGCTGGTGCGCGTAGCGATCGCCCAGGGCGCCGAGGCCGACCAGGTCGAGCGCGTCCTGCGCGGCCGTCCGCCGCTCCTTCGCCGCGACACCGCGGGTGCGCAGCCCGAACTCCACGTTCTCGCGGGCGCGCAGGTGCGGGAAGAGCGAGTAGGACTGGAAGACCATGCCCATGTCGCGGCGGGCGACCGGCAGATCGGCGACGTCGCGCTCGTCGACCAGGATGCGGCCGGAGTCGATCCGCTCGAGCCCGCTGAGGGCGCGGAGAGCAGTGGTCTTGCCGCAGCCCGAGGGGCCGAGCAGGGCGATGAACTCCCCGGGCGCCACGTCGAACGAGACGCCGTCGAGGGCGCGAGCCGCGCCGAAGTGCCGGGCGACGTCGAGGAAGCGGACGCGGGCGCCCGGGGAGAGGGGCGCGGTCACGAGGTGCCTTTCGAGGCGCGGCGCCCGGTGGCGACGAGGCCGATCCGCGCGAGGCGGCCGATCCCGAGCAGCAGGGCGAAGGCGAACAGGAGGGAGAGGAGGGAGAAGATCACGGCGACGTAGGCGTCCTGCTTCGACACCTGCACGAGACCGGTCTGCAGGGTGGTGCGGCTGAGCAGCGAGGCGATGGTGTACTCGCCGAGGACCACGGCGACCGTGATCAGCGCGGCGGCGACGAGACCGCGGCGCAGATTCGGCAGCAGCACCCGGACGAGCACGCCGAACGGGCCGGCGCCCAGCGAGCGGGCGGCCTCCGAGAGCGTGATCGCGTCCAGGCCCGCGAGGTCGGCAGCGATCGCGCGGTAGGCGTAGGGCAGCACGAGCACGCCGTAGGCGAGCGCGAGCGTCCAGGGCGCCGAGCCGACGAGGCGGGTGATCACCGAGTACACCGGCGCGAGCCCGACGACCAGCACGATCGCGGGGACGGTCAGCGGCAGCAGGCAGACCAGCTCGAGCGGTCGGCGCAGCCGCGGCAGGCGGATCTCGACGAGGAGCATCGTCGGCACCAGCAGCACGAGCACGATCAGGGCGGTGACCACTGCGAGGATCAGCGAGTTGCCGATGCCCTGGAAGAGCGCGCGGTAGCCGCGCTCGTTCTCCGAGTCGAGGATCGCGGTCCAGTGCGAGAGGTCGTAGCCGCCGGCGCCGCGGAGGGTGAACTCCGCCATCGCGATCAGCGGCACCGCGAAGGCGAGGCCGGTGACGACCAGGACGATGCGGGAGAGAGCGCGGGTCACCGCTGCCACCGACGGGCCCGGCGCTGCAGCAGCGCGTAGCCGGACATCAGCACGATCATCACGAGGAGCATCCCGAGCGCGAGCGCGCCGGCCAGGTTCTCCCGGCCGAGGACCGTCTCGCTGACGAGCGCGGCGCGGATCTGCAGCGGCACGATCTGCGCGCCCTGGCTGATGAGTGCCGCGGCCGTGGCGAACGAGGAGAACGCGTTGGCGAACAGCAGCAGCACCGAGCCGAGGAAGGAGGGCGCGAGCACGGGGACCGCGACCCGCCACCAGTAGCTCACCGCTCCCCCGCCGAGCACGGCGTTCGCCTCGGCCCACTCGGGGCGCAGACCCTCGAGCGCGGGCAGGAAGGTCAGCACCATCAGCGGCACCTGGAAGTAGAGGTAGGGCAGGATCAGCCCGGGCAGCTGGTACAGCCAGACGCCGTCGGCGTAGAGGTCGACGCCGGCGCCGGCCAGGAGGGTCGTGACCAGGCCCTGCACGCCGATCGTCGCGATGAAGGCGAAGGCGAGCATCACGCCGCCGAACTGGGCGAGCACGCTCGCCGCGGCGTCGACGATCGTGCGCAGCGGACCGCGCGGATCGGCGCCGAGCAGAGCGAGGCAGACGACGCCGCCGAGGACCGCGCCGACGACGGCGGTGAGCGCCGACAGTCCGAGCGAGGCGCCGAAGGCGGACAGGACGACCGGGTCGCCCAGCGCCGCGACGTTCGCGAGCGTCGGCCGCCCGTCGCCGTCCACGAAGCCCGTCCCGACCGCGAGGACGGTCGGCACGGCGAGGAAGAGCAGGACGTACACCGCGAACGGAGCGACGCCGAGCGCTGCGGGAAGACCGCGCCGTCCCCGGGGCGCGCGGGCCCCGGGAACGGCGCGGACGGCGGCGGTCGTCACTGGATCGCCGCGCCCCACTTCTCGGCCAGCAGGGCCGAGGCGGCCTCGGTCTGCTCGGAGGTGAACTGGACGAGGTCCTCCGGAGCGGCGCCGACGGCGTCGAGGGCCTCCGTGTCCACCGTGCCGGCGTCGACCATGGCCGCCAGGCGCACCGGGTAGGCGCCGGCCGCGAGGTAGAGGTTCTGCGCGGCGTCGGAGTAGAGGTACTCCTGCCAGAGGCGCGCGGCGGCCGGGTGCGGCGCGTCGGCGTTGATCGCCTGGTTGTAGTAGCTGCCGACCGCGGTCCCGGGCAGCACCGTCGTCGTCCACTCGCGGGTGCCCTCGTTCGCCTTCGCGGCGGCGAGGTTGTTGTAGCTCCAGTCGAAGACGACCGGGGTCTCGCCGGAGGCGATGGTCGCGTCGGTCGGGTCCAGCGGCAGGAAGTTGCCCGCGTCGTTGAGCTTCTCGAAGAAGTCGATGCCGGACTGGACGTCGTCGGCCGAGCCGCCCGACTGCAGGGCGGCGAGCTGCACGGCGGCCGCCGCGGCGCCGGCCTGGGTCGGGTCGCCGTTGATCGCGACGGAGCCGCGGTAGTCGGCGCCGAGCAGGTCGTCGAGCGACTCGGGCGCGGGCACGGCGTCGGCGTCGTAGCCGATCGACATCAGGCCGGTGTAGTCGTTCACCCAGAGGCCGGTCTCCTCGCGGTTGCCCTCGGGGATGTCGTCCCAGGTCTCGACCTTGTACGGCGCGAAGAGGTCGGTGTTGGCGAGCGCCACGGCGGCACCGAGGTCGAAGACGTCCGGAGCGGTGTCCTGGCCGGCCAGGTTCTGCGCGGTGCTGATCTCCTCGGCGGAGGAGACGTCGGGGTCGGCCGAGTTGACGGTGATGCCGTACTCGTCCTCGAAGCCCGAGATGAGCTCGCCGTAGTTGGCCCAGTTGTCGGGCAGCGCGATCACGTTCAGCTCGCCCTCGGCCTTCGCGGCCTCGACCAGGGCGTCGAGCCCGCCGAGGTCGGCGGCGGAGGTCGCGGTCGAGGCGTCGACGGACGCGTCGCCGGTCGAGGCGCCGGCGTCACCGGAGCAGGCGGTCAGGGTGAGAGCGAGTGCGGCGGTCGCGGCGGCGAGCACGCCGGGGCGGGGGAAGCGCTGGGTCGTCAAGAGTCCTCCAGGAGTCGGGTGGGTGGGCCCCTGCGGGCGCCTCGGGAAACGTAGGGGCGGCTCCCGACATTCCGGGGCCGCCCGGATGAACCGGACGGGAACACTCGGCGCCGGGGCGGGATCGGCCGATGTCGGCGGCCTTCGCTAGCGTGGGGGCACCATGACCGAGCAGCTCAGCCCCGCGCTCGCGCGCCGCATCGCCCTGGCCGCCCAGGGCTTCGGTGCCGCGCCGCCGCCGCGGGTCGGCACGCGGCAGATCCTCGGCGTGATCGACCGGATCCGGCCGCTGCAACTCGACTCGGTCAACGTCTTCGAGCGGAGCCACTACCTCCCCGTCCTCGCCCGGCTCGGCCCCTACGACCGCGCCCTCCTCGACGCGGTCGCGTTCTCGCCGAAGGGCCACTACCTCGAGTACTGGGCGCACGAGGCGGCGCTGATCCGCCGCGCCGACCTCCCGCTCTACCGCTGGCGGATGGAGCACTACCGCCGCGTCCGCCTGCCCGAGCACGAGGGCTGGGCGGCCGAGAACCGGTCCACGCTCGACTGGCTGCGCGCGGCCCTCGCCGACGGCCCGCTCCGCGCGTCGGAGATCGAGCACGAGGCCAACACCCGGACCGGACCGTGGTGGGGCTGGTCGGACATGAAGCGCGGGCTCGAGGTGCTCTTCCGCTGGGGCGAGGTGGTGACCGCCGGGCGCACGCGCTTCGAGCGCTCCTACGCGCTCGCCGATCAGGTGCTGCCCCGCGAGGTGCTCGAGGCGGAGGTCTCCACCGAGGACGCGGTCCGCGAGCTGGTGCGCCGCTCCGCCCTCGCGCTCGGCGTCGGGACGCTCGGCGATCTGGCCGACTACCACCGGCTGCTGAAGGCGCCGACGCTCGCGGCCGTGCACGACCTGGTCGACGCGGGCGAGCTGGTGCCGGTCGAGGTCCGCGGCTGGGAGCGCTCGGGGCGCCCGCTGCCGCTCTGGCGGCACACGGCGGCGCGGCGACCGCGCGAGCTGCGGGCCGACGCACTGCTCTCCCCCTTCGATCCCGTCGTCTGGCACCGCCCGCGCGCCGAGCTGTTCTTCGACTTCCACTACCGGATCGAGATCTACACCCCGGCGGCCCAGCGCGTGCACGGCTACTACGTGCTGCCCGTGCTGCTCGACGACGTGATCGCGGCGCGCGTCGACCTCAAGAGCGACCGGCAGAACGGCGTGCTGCGGGTGCAGGCGGCCTGGCGCGAGCCCGGAGCGCCGCCGGACACGGCCGAGCGCCTCGCCGCGCTGCTCGTCGCCGCCGCGCACTGGCAGGGGCTCGACACCGTGGACGTCGTCGGGCGGGGCACCCTCGCGCCCGAGCTCCTCGTCGCCCTCACCACCGGCCACCGGGAGGTCCTCGCATGAGCGGTCCGCAGGAGCGGCAGGGCACCATCGCGCTCGCCCTGTCCGAGAAGTGCGTCGCCCTGCTGCTCGAGCGCGGGACCACCAAGGGCGTCAGCTCGATCGACCTGGCGCACGCCGCCGGCATCTCGCTGCGCACCTTCCACCGCTACCTCGGCGGCAAGGAGGACTGCGTGCGGCCCGTGCTCTACGCGGCCATCGCGGCGATGGCGCGGGAGCTCGTCGCGCGGCCGGAGTCGGAGTCGCTGAACACCGCGCTGGGCGCCGCCTTCGCCGCGGCCGCGTCCGGCCCGCAGCTCGAGCGGACGCTGCGGCTGATGCCGCTGCTCACCGAGACGCCCGGCATGCGCGCGGTCTGGGCGCAGTCGCTGCACGACGGCGAGGCCGCGCTCACCCCGAGCATCGCCCGGCGGATGCGCCTGCCCGCGGCGGACGAGCCGCGCGCGGCCGTGCTCGCCACGGTCGTGCTGGCGCTGGTGCGGCGGGCCCTCGTGGACGCCGTCGCGACGGGCACCGACCCGGCCCCCGTCTTCGACGAGTACCTCACGACGCTCGACGGCGGCCCGCTCGCGGCGGGAGCACCGGCAGCGCGCTGACGGTGGGTCGAGAAACACTTGCTGATCGAGTAGCCCGCGCAGCGGGCGTATCGAGATCCACCACCGTCGGAAGTCGAGTCTGCAGACCAGGCGTGTCGATGACGGTGGGTCTCGATACGCCCCTGCGGGGCTACTCGACCGGCAGCAGGGGGGGCGCCGCCAGGGCCGCTTCCTCCGTGGCGTCAGAACTGGACGCGGGGCGGCTCCGAGATGGCGGCGAGGTCGCCGACCTCGAAGAACTCGCGCTCGGAGAAGCCGAGGCGGCGGGAGAAGAGCGTGTTGGGGAAGACGGTGACCTTGGTGTTCATCTCGCGGACACCGCCGTTGTAGAAGCGGCGGGCCGACTGGATCCTGTCCTCCGAGTCGACCAGCTCGCCCTGCAGCTGCAGGAAGTTCTGGCTGGCCTGCAGCTGCGGGTACGCCTCGGCGACGGCGAAGATCGACTTCAGCGCCTTCTGCATGTGGTCCTCGGCGGCCGACGCCTCGGCCGGCCCCTGCGCGGAGAGCGTCTCGGCGCGGGCGCGGGTCACCGAGTCGAACACCTGCCGCTCGTGCGAGGCGTAGCCCTTCACCGAGTCGATGACGTTCGGGATCAGATCCGCCCGCCGCTTCAGCTGGACGGTGATGTCGCTCCAGGCCTCGTCGACGCGGACGTTCAGCGTGACGAGGGAGTTGTAGGTGGCCCAGAGGTAGATCCCGAGGATCACGACGAGCACGACGACGACGATGAGCGGGACGAGCCATTCCATGCCGACAAGTGTAGGGAAGGACCCCGCTCGGTTCTCCGCAGTCCGGCGCATTCGCAGAGACGCCGATGGCGCTACTTGAGCGTCTTCTGCATCAGCACGGTGCTCAGCCAGCGCTCGAACTTGAAGCCGACACGGCCCATCCGGCCGACCTCGACGAAGCCGTACTTCGCGTGCATCGTCAGCGACGCCTCCGCCCCCTTGTCCGCGATGACGGCCATGACCTGGCGGATGCCGACGGCCTTCGCGCGCTCGAGCAGCTCGGTCATCAGCGCCTTGCCGAGGCCCTTGCCGGTCGAGGCGGCGCGCAGGTAGATCGAGTTCTCGACGGTGAAGCGGTAGGCGCGCTTGGACGACCACGGCGACACCATCGCGTAGCCCAGGATCTGCCCCGACGGCGAGACGGCCACGATGAACGGCAGCCCGAGCTTCTGGTTGCGCGCGAACTTCGAGCGCCACTCCTTCAGCGTCGAGTCGTCCTCGTCGAAGGTCACCACGGTGTTCCGGACGTAGTGGTTGTAGATCTCCTGGATGTCCGGCAGGTCCGCGCTGCGCGCCTCGCGGATCTCGAAGGAGAACTCCGGCTCGGGGGCGGGCGCCCGGCGCAGGTGCGGCGGGAGGACCCGGCGCTGCTCGTACTCTTCCTCGAGCATCTCGCTCCTTCTCGGCGGTGGTGGTCGGCGTCGCTGATCCCGGGCGGCGGCCGCGATCCGGGCCAGCGTAGCCGGGGTGGCGGAGCACCGCACGCGCGGCGGGCCGCGGTGTCGGGCCCCGGGGCTCAGGGCAGGAGCGCCCAGTCGACGGGCTCGGCCCCGCGCTCGGCGAGCAGCTCGTTCGCGCGGCTGAACGGGCGCGAGCCGAAGAAGCCGCGGGAGGCGGACAGCGGGCTGGGGTGGACGCTCTCGACGATCCCGGAGTCGCCCAGCAGCGGCCGGAGGTTCGCCGCGTCGCGTCCCCAGAGGATCGCGACGAGCGGCTGCTCGCGGGCGACGAGTGTGCGGATCGCGTGCTCGGTGACCCGCTCCCAGCCCTTGCCGCGGTGCGAGGCGGGTGCGCCCGGCGCGACGGTGAGGACGCGGTTGAGCAGCAGCACGCCGCTGCGCGTCCAGCCGCTGAGGTCGCCGTGCTCGGGCGGGGAGACACCGAGGTCGTCGCGGAGCTCGCGATAGATGTTCTGCAGACTGCGCGGCAGCGGCCGGACGTGCCGGTCCACGGCGAAGGACAGCCCGATCGGATGCCCGGGCGTCGGATACGGGTCCTGCCCGACGATCAGGACGCGGACGTCCTCCA
Source organism: Rathayibacter sp. VKM Ac-2929 (assembly GCF_022815495.1). Lineage (NCBI taxonomy): Bacteria > Bacillati > Actinomycetota > Actinomycetes > Micrococcales > Microbacteriaceae > Rathayibacter > Rathayibacter sp. VKM Ac-2929. Next base: position 314,399 of record NZ_JALGRV010000002.1, on the reverse strand, counting down.
GCGGCGCGGCGAACGCGCGAAGCACCTGCGCGCCGGCCGGGAGGTAGGGGCGCCCGGCCGCGGTCTCCGCGCGGAGGAAGTCGCCCATCGCCGCGATGTCGCCGGCGACCGGGGCGAGCGCCTCGGCCCAGCCGCGGTCGATCAGGCCGGCACCCGCCAGCTCCTGCAGGTCCACGCTCAGCTCGCGGCGAGGGTGGCGACCGACACTCCGGCCTCGCCCGCGCTCGCGCGCCAGACCGAGCCGGCGCCGCGGACGCGCAGGGCCCCCGTGCCGACGGTGAGGACCGTCGACTCGTCGATCGCGACGCCGCCGTCGACCAGTCCGGCCTCGACGGCCGCGACCAGGCGGCCGAGCGTGCCCCACTGCGCGGCGTGCACGTCGATCGAGACGTCGACCAGGCCGATGCCCTCGAGCACCGTCACCTCGTCCAGCTCCTCGGCCGCGTGCTCCGGCGCCACGGCGACTCCGCCGATGCGATCGCCGCCGACGATCGCGCGGTCGGCCGCGACCGCGGCGCCCGCCGAGTAGCCGGCGTACGGCACTCCGGAGGAGACGAGGTCGCGCAGGCGCGGGAAGGACGCCTCGAGCGCGTCGCGGTAAGCGGGGGTGAGGCCGCCGCCGACGAAGATCCCGTCGACGTCGTCGAAGACCGCGGGGTCGATCCGGCCGCCCTCGGGCTTCATCACCGCGAACGGGAGGAGCTTGCCGACCGTGGCGAGCGTCGCGGCCCAGCCCGCGTAGACCTCGGGGCCGAGGCCGTCGTGCACGACGACGATCGCGATCCGCGGGCCCTCGATGCGGCCGGCGTCGACGGCGCGGTCGTGCGCCTCCGCCAGGAATGCTCCGTAGAGCTGCGGGTCGTGCTCGGCTCCGCCGCCGCCGCCGATCAGGTGGACGCTCACTCGTCGTCCTCCGCGAGGGCGCCCGCCACCGGGGGCAGCGCCGACCAGGGGAAGACGATCCAGCGCGGCGTGCGCCGCCAGAAGAAGTCGGGCTCGAGCACCGTGCGGGGCTTCGTGTAGAGCGTGACGGTCTGCACCTCGGCGCCCATCGCGCGGATCAGGTCGACCGAGAGGGCGAGGGTGTGGCCGGAGTCGGAGACGTCGTCGACCAGGAGGATGCGCTTCCCGCGCACCGACGCCTCGTCCAGCAGCGGCGGCAGCACGACCGGGGCCGCGAGCCGCGCCTCGACGCCGGTGTAGAACTCGACGTTCAACGCACCGCAGCTCTTGATGCCCAGCGCGTAGGCGACGGCGCCCGCGAGCAGCAGACCGCCGCGCGCGATGGCCACGACCAGCTCCGGGCGGTAGCCGGAGGCGACGACGTCGTCGGCGAGATGGCGAGCGGCGTCACCGAACTCGAGCCAGCCGAGGACCTCCTTCTCCGTGGCGGCGAGGAGGGCGGCGGAGTCGTCGGCGTCGGAAACCATGAGGGACAGGCTAGAGCGTCGCGAGGCCCCGCGTCACATCACGGGGCCTCGCGAACGGCGCCTGTCACGCCTTCGGGGTGAGCGCGCCCTTGATCACCTTGTGCGGGGCGGCCTGCGCCACCGGCTTGATCGTCACCAGATCGAGGTTGACGTGAGGCGGCAGCTCGACGGAGGAGACGATCGCCGCGGCGACGTCCTCGGCCACCAGCGGGGCGGGGACCTCGGCGTAGACCTTGTCGGCGCGCTCCTTGTCGCCGCCGAAGCGGACCAGGGAGAACTCCTCGGTGTGCACCATGCCGGGCGCGATCTCGATCACGCGGATCGGCTCACCGGCGAGCTCGAGGCGGAGGACCGCGACGAGCGCGTGCGCGGCGAACTTCGCGGCGTTGTAGCCGCCGCCGCCCTCGTAGGCGACGTGGCCGGCGATCGAGGTGACGGTGACGATGTCGGCCGAGCCCTCGGAGCCCTCGTCGGCGATGCCCGAACGCAGCAGCGGGAGCAGCGCGCTCGTGACGAGCTTGACCGAGAGCACGTTGATCTCGAACATCCGGATCCAGTCGGCGGGGTCGGACGCCTCGACCGAGTCGAGGCCGAGCGCGCCGCCGGCGTTGTTGACGAGGGCGTGCACGGGGCCGGTCTCCGCGAGGTGATCGCGCAGCGCGTCGACCTGCGCCGCGTCGGTGAGATCGGCGACGAACAGGCTCGCCCCGGTCTCCGCGGCGAGCGCCTCCAGCCGCTCCCGGCGGCGGGCGACCGCCACCACGTCCCAGCCGTGCTCGCGGAACAGGCGGACCGTCGCCGCACCGATCCCCGAACTCGCTCCTGTCACCACGACGCGTCGAACCACGCTCGTCCTCTTTCCGTCAAGCCTCGGACACCATCGACTCCGTCGTCGGAGCCAACGCTAGCCTGGCCGCATGCAGCCCGCCGACCCGGCTCCCGCCACCGCCGGGTCGCCCACCGCCCCCAAGCGCCGCGTGCCCCTCTGGGACAACGCCCGCTTCGTCTGCGTCGCGCTCGTGGTGATCGGCCACGGCATCCAGCGGCTGACCGCCAACTCGGACACGTCGCTCGTCGTCTACCTGACGATCTACGCCTTCCACATGCCGGCCTTCGCGATCATCTCCGGCTACTTCTCCAAGGGCGGCGCGCCGAACGCCCGCGCGATGCGCCGGGTGCTCACCGACATCCTGCTGCCCTACCTGATCATGGAGACGATCTGGACGCTGGTGCAGTTCGCGGTCGAGGGCAAGCAGGAGTTCAACCCGACCAAGCCGAGCTGGACGCTGTGGTTCCTGCTCGCGCTCGGGATCTTCCGGCTGGTCCTCCCCTACCTCGCGCTGCTGCGCTGGCCGCTGCTGATCAGCGTGGTCCTCGCCGTCGGCGTCAGCTACTACGACAACATCGACTCGACCTTCTCGCTGGCGCGGGCGATCGGGATCCTGCCGTTCTTCGTCTTCGGCTGGCGGCTGCGCGGCTGGAAGGCCGGCTCGCGGCTGCTGGTGGACCGCTGGCTCGACCTGACGCCGCGGCAGATCCTGCTCTCCCGGGTCATCGCCGTCGTGCTCTTCGCGGCGACGGTCATCGTGATGACCGTCAACATCGACGCCTTCCGCGCGGCGGATCTGCGCTACTGGTTCTTCTACGACCGGCCGTACGACGCGCTCGGCGAGACCGCCTGGTGGGCGGGGCTCGTCCGCCTGGCGCTGATGGCGACCGCGGTCGTGCTCTCGCTCGCGCTGTTCAGCCTGATCCCGCGCCGACGCACCGCGATGACGGCCTGGGGGCAGTCGACGATGTACGTCTACCTGCTGCACAGCTTCGTCCTCTACCCGCTGCGCGAGTCCGGGCTGCTGTCCGCCACCGAGAGCACGGTCGCGCTGATCCTGATGATCGTCTTCTGCATCGCGGTCGCCATCGCGCTCTCGCTGGGCTGGACGCGCACCGTCTTCCACAAGATCGTCGAGCCGAGGGCGACCTGGCTCTTCGCGCCGGTCGTCGACGAGCGGCCCGAGCGAGCGAACCGGGCCGACCCGACCGGGTCCAAGCGCGACCCGCATCCGACGTCCGGGATCCGCACCGGCCGCTGATCCGTCGCGGTTACCCCGTGTGTCGGGCGCCCTGGCCGCGCCGGGGACCCGCACCTAGGCTCGTCGCGACGGGGAACGGCCTTCCGTTCCGAACCGACGATGCGATGGGATGCACCATGACCGACTCCGAGAAGTGGCAGTTCGAGACCAAGCAGATCCACTCCGGAGCCGCGCCCGATCCCGTCACCAAGGCGCGCGCGACCCCGATCTACCAGACCACCTCCTACGTCTTCGACAACGCCGAGCACGCGAAGAACCTCTTCTCGCTCGCGGAGTTCGGCAACATCTACACCCGCATCCAGAACCCGACGCAGGCCGTCGTCGAGGAGCGCCTCACCGCGCTCGAGGGCGGCTCCGGGGCGCTGCTGCTCGCGTCCGGCCAGGCGGCCGAGACCGCGGCGGTGCTCAACATCGCGCAGGCGGGCGACCACCTCGTCTCGTCGTCGTCGATCTACGGCGGCACCTACAACCTCTTCAAGTACACGCTGGCCAAGCTCGGCATCGAGACGACCTTCGTCGAGAACCAGGACGACCAGGAGGAGTGGCGCCGCGCGGTCCGCCCGAACACCAAGCTCTTCTTCGCCGAGACCATCGGCAACCCGAAGATCAACATCCTCGACATCCGCGCCGTGGCCGATGTCGCGCACGCGGCGGGCGTCCCGCTGATCGTCGACAACACCATCGCGACGCCGTACCTGATCCGCCCGTTCGAGCACGGCGCGGACATCATCGTGCACTCGGCGACGAAGTTCCTCGGTGGTCACGGCACGGTGATCGGCGGCGCGATCGTCGACGGCGGCACCTTCTCCTGGACCGCGAACGCGGCGAAGTTCCCCGGGCTGACCACGCCCGACCACTCGTACCACGGCGCCGTGTACACGGACGCGGTCGGCGACTCCCTCGCCTACATCATCAAGGCCCGCGTGCAGCTGCTCCGCGACCTCGGCGCCTCGATCGCCCCGGCGAGCGCCTGGCAGCTGATCCAGGGCATCGAGACGCTGTCGCTGCGGATCGAGCGCCACGTGCAGAACGCGCAGGAGATCGCGGAGTACCTGGAGAACCACTCCGACATCGCGACGGTCAACTACTCGGGGCTGCCCACCTCGCCCTGGTACGCGGCGGCGAACCACTACGCGCCGAAGGGCGTGGGCGCGGTGCTCTCGTTCGAGCTCAAGGGCGGGGTGGACGCGGGACGCGCGTTCGTCGACTCGCTCGTGCTGTTCTCGCACCTGGCGAACATCGGCGACGTCCGCTCGCTGGTGATCCACCCGGCGTCGACCACGCACTCGCAGCTCACCCCGGAGCAGCAGCTCACCGCCGGCGTCACCCCCGGGCTCGTCCGCCTCTCGGTCGGCCTCGAGAACATCGACGACCTCCGCGCCGACCTCGCCCAGGCCCTGCAGGCCGCCCGCAGCGTCGTCGAGGCCTCCCGCGCCAACGCCTGACGCCGACCCGATCCAGCGACCGCGCTCCGTGCTGGTCGAGTAGCCGCGCAGCGGCCCCCTCATGCTGGTCGAGTAGCCGCGCAGCGGCGTATCGAGACCCACCGTGCTGAGAACGGCGGATCTCGATACGGCCGCTCCGCGGCCTACTCGATCAGCAGGGGTCCGCTGCGCGGCCTACTCGATCAGCATGGGTGGGCGGCCGGCTCCGCGGCCTACTCGATCAGCAAGGCGGGCGTCACCCCCGCGTAACAAAGGCCGTGCGCCCGCCGCGCTCTGCCACGATGGACACCGCTATGGACTGGCAGCAGACACTCGAGGACACCGTCCCTTCGGCGTTCGTCACCGAGCGCCAGCTCCGCTCGGTGATCGGCAAGCCGCCCGCCACCGGGGCCTGGCGCGAGGGCGACCATCCCGGCGGCCGGCGCTTCGTCGAGATCGGCCCGTTCGCCTTCGAGGCGGGCGGTCGCCTCCCCCACGTCCGGGTGGCCTACGAGAGCTGGGGCGAGCTCTCCCCCGCACGCGACAACGCGATCCTCGTCCTGCACGCGCTGACCGGCGACTCGCACCTGATCGGCCGCGGCGACCCCGGTCACGCGACCGACGGCTGGTGGTCCGGGCTCGTCGGCCCCGGCCTCGTCATCGACACCGACCGCTACTTCGTCGTCGCCCCCAACATGCTGGGCGGCTGCCAGGGCTCGACCGGCCCCGCCTCGCTCGCTCCCGACGGGCACGAGTGGGGCGCGCGCTTCCCCTACACGACCATCCGCGACCAGGTCGGCGCGCAGACCCTCTTCGCCGACCGGCTCGGCATCGACCGCTGGCACACCGTCATCGGCGGCTCAATGGGCGGGATGCAGGCGCTGGAGTGGGGCATCGACCACCCGGAGCGGGTCGCCCGGCTCGCGGTGCTGGCCGCTCCCCCGCGCGCCACCTCCGACCAGATCGCGCTCAACTTCGTCCAGCTCGAGGCGATCCGCAACGACGCCGCGTTCGCGGGCGGCGCCTACTACGACGCCGGCGACGGCAAGGGCCCGTACCACGGCCTGGCGCTGGCCCGCCGGATGGCCCTGCTCAACTACCGCAGCCCCTCCGAGCTGAACGACCGCTTCGAGCGGAGCTGGCAGTCCGGGCTCAGCCCGCTGGGCGGCGGCGGCCGGTTCGCGGTCGAGTCGTACCTCGACTTCCACGGCAACAAGTTCACCCGCCGCTTCGACGCGAACAGCTACATCACCCTCGTCGAGGCGATGAACTCCCACGACGTGGGGCGCGGCCGGGGCGGCGAGGCCGAGGCGCTCGAGCGGATCACCAGCCCGACGCTCGTGCTCGGGATCGACAGCGACCGGCTGTTCCCGGTGGACGGGCAGCGGATCATCGCCGCCCACGCCCGCGGCAACATCGACGGCGACGAGGTCGCGGTGATCAGCTCGACGTTCGGGCACGACGCCTTCCTCATCGAGGACGACGCGGTCGGCGGCCACCTCGCGAGGCTCCTCGCGGTCTGACCCGATCCCGGCCGTCCCGCGGGCCGACCGCCGGTCTGTGACTATCGTGAGACGGGGGTCCGCCCCGCGCCGCCCACCGGAAGGAGCGTGCCCGTGCCGTTGGTCCGCAGCGCTCGCGAGCGCGACCGCCTCCTCCGCCAGTCCGCGTGCGGCATCGGCCTCCTGATCGACGCCACGGCCATCGCCCTGGTCCTCGGCCCCGGGGCGCTGGCGGCCGACGCCGTGCCGTTCGCGGTGGCGCTGCTCCTCGGACTCGCCGTCCTCCACCTGCAGCTCGGCCGCAGCGGACGCACGCTCTGGGTGCTCCTGCTCGCCGTCGGCGGCCTCGCGCTGAGCATCGGGCTCGCGAGCGCCATCGGCGTGAGCAGCGGCTTCGAGGGATACGTGCTCGTCGGCACCGCCAACGCCGTCACCAGCACCGTCGCCGTCGTCGTCACCACCTCCGTCCGCCGGCTGCTGCTGCTCCTGCCCGTCCTGGTGCCGAGCGTGATCGTCTCCGTGCTGGTCGCCGAGGAGGCGATGCTGTCGAACGCGCTCGTGCAGAGCCTGCTGCCGTGGGGCACGCTCGCCGGCTTCGCGCTCTGGATCAGCACGGCCGTCCCCCGGGTCGTCCGGCGGATCGACAGCATCGGCAACGCGCACCGCGTCGAGCGGCAGGCGAGCGAGACGGAGGCGCAGCGCCGCCAGGGAGCGCGGCTCCTGCACGACACGGTGCTCGCGACGCTCACCCTGCTCGCCCACTCCGGCCGCGGCGTCTCCGAGGACGCGCTCCGCCGCCAGGCCGCGCAGGACGCGCAGCTCCTGCGCCAGCTGCGCCTCGGCGGGACGCCGACGCCGAGCGCGTCCGGCTCGTACCAGCTGACCAGCGTCACGGCGTCGCCCGCCGCGACCTCGCTCGAGGACGTCCGGGACCGGTTCGGCCGGCTGGGCCTCGAGGTCGTCCTGCACGGCTCGGGCGAGGTCGTCCTCGAGGGCGCCGCGCTCGACTCCTTCCTGCTCGCCCTCGCCGAGTGCCTCGAGAACGTGCGGCGGCACTCCGGTGTCGAGTCCGCCGACGTCACCATCACCGAGGACGAGCAGACCGTCCGCGCGATGGTGACGGACGCCGGTGCCGGCTTCGACATCGCCACGGTGCCCGCGACGAAGCTCGGCTTCAAGGAGTCGGTCGTCGCGAGGCTCGCGGACGTCGGCGGCCGCACCCGGCTCTTCAGCTCGCCCGGCTCCGGCACCACTGTGGTGCTGGAGGTGCCCAAGTGAGCGCCGGCACCGAGCGGGCCTCCCCCCTCCTCGGCGGACCCGGTGCCGCTCCTCGCCGGCCCGACGGCTCGCCCCGCTCCGCCCGCGCGCGGAAGGGACAGCAGGAGACCCTGGGCACCAGCTACCTCGGCAGCGGCCTCACCGGCATCGCGGCGGCGCTGATTGCCTACGAGCTCCTGGTCTTCCTCGCCACCGTCGACGACTACGCGCGGCCGGGGCTGGTCGTCGTCGCCTGGCTCCTCCTCGTCGCCTCCTTCACGGCGACCGTCGTCGCCATCCACGTCTGCGGGCAGCGGCTGCCCACCGCCGCCTACGTCGGCCTGCTCGTCGGGATCACCGGGGCCGTGGCACTGGACCTGATCGCCGTCGCCGGTCACGGTCCTTCCGCCGCCGTCCCGACCGCCGCGGTGGCCGCCGCGGTCGCCCACGCCGCGATGATCGTGCACCGCCGCAGCATCGAGGTCCTCGCCGTCGCCTTCGCCATCGCGGTCGCCGAGCTCGTCGCCTACAGCGCCATGGGCTCGGGCGACGAGACCTCGTTCTCGGTGCGGATCAGCGCGATGGCCGTGACCCTCGCTCCCGCCGTCGTGGCGGTCGTGATGATGCGCGGCTTCCGCCGAATGGTCCAGCTCGAGATCGACCGCGCCCTCGTGCAGAGCACCACCCTCGGACCGCGCTACGCGGTCGGCATGCTCGCCTCGGAGGAGCTCGCCCGCCTCGACCTCGCGGCCGAGCGCCTGCTCGCCGAGGTCGGCGACGGCACGACCGTCCTGCCGCTCGATCCGCACCGCGCCGCGCACGCCGCCGCGCTCGCGACCAGCCTCCGCCTCCACCTCATCGAGGGGCGTCGCGAGACCTGGCTGCACCACGCGATCCAGGAGTCCGAGCTGCTGGCCCCGCTCGTCGATCTGCACGACCCCGACGGCACCGCCGGCCTCCTCGGCCACCAGCAGCGCGACGGCCTGCTCTCCGCCATCTGGCTCATCCTCGACGGCGCCTCCGGGCTCACCGTCGTGCTGCACGTCGAAGCCGGAGCACCGCGCGAACCGGAGGCCGACGCCCCGCCGCGCTCCCTGCTGGTGCCGCTCACTCTGCAGTCCGAGGGCGTGCCCGTGCGCGGAGTCGATCCCGCGACGTGGGAGGCTATCGCACAGGTCGGTGCGTTCCGCGACACGTCGCACGACGACGCGCTCCGGATCGAGATCGACTGCTACGTCGAGAATCCGGCCGATCGCTGAGCAGAGACGACCGCCCCGCCCTCCCGCCGAGCCGAAGGACACCGATGACCTCCACCGCAGAACCGAAGATCACGCTCGCCGTGGTCGACGATCACAAGATGCTCCTCGGTGCCCTCACGGAGTGGATCCGCGGCGCCGCGTCGGACATCCAGCTGGTCGCCGCGGTCGCCTCCTGGCCGGAGCTGCTCACCCACCCCGAGTTCCCCGTCGACGTCGTGCTGCTCGACCTGGACCTCAAGGACAACATCCCGATCTCGGTCAAGCTCTCCACCCTGAAGACCACCGGCGTGAAGACGGTGCTGATGAGCACCTACTCCGAGCCGGCCGTGGTCCGCGAGGCGCTCGCCTCGGGCGCGCTCGGCTACCTCGTCAAGACGGAGGACGCCGACATGATCGTCGAGGCGATCCGCGCGGCCAAGGACGGCCACTCCTACATCTCGCACGAGCTCGACATGGCGCTCTCCACCGGCGACTCCGACGGCGCCCCCAAGCTCAGCGCGCAGGAGCGCCGCGTGATGGCGCTCTACGGCGGCGGCGAGCCTGTCAAGTCCGTGGCCTTCGAGCTCGGCATCTCCGAGGAGACCGCGAAGTCCTACCTCAAGCGCATCCGCGAGAAGTACCGCGTGGTCGGCATCGACGTCGGCACCAAGGTCGCACTGCGCAAGCGCGCCATCCACGACGGGATCCTCATCGAAACGGATTGAGGGTTCCGCGCCGTCCGGCGCGGAACCCGTGCTCGTGCTGCGCGGCGGTCCCCGCCCGCCGCGCCGCAGTCGGCTGCACGAGGTGGGCGCATTTCGCAGAGCGTCTCACGGCGGCTGCGGAGAATCCGCTGACACGCGGATTTCCGTCTGCGCCGCGGCGGTGCTCTCGTGCGCGGCGGTCCCCGCCCGCCGCGCCGCAGTCGGCTTCGCGAAGTGGGCGCATTTCGCAGAGCGTCTCACGGCGGCTGCGGAGAATCCGCTGACACGCGGATTTCCGTCTGCGCCGCTCCGTGGTCGGCTGGTCTGCAGGCGAGGCGTACCGTGTGGTGCCCATTCCATGCTGGTCGAGTAGCCCCGCAGGGGCGTATCGAGACCCACCGGCGTCAGCAGGGCGGCCTGCAGACCCCCGTCCGGTGCCGGTGGATCTCGATACGCCCGCTCGCGCGGGCTACTCGATCAGCATGCGCCGCGGCGCCCCTACAGGGCGTTGACCGGGACGCTGCCTGTGGCGGGGCGGGACGGGTCGCGCGGCGCGTCGACGGTGCCGCGGGCGCGGTCGATGGCGATGCTGGCGAAGGCGAGCAGGATGCCGGCCGCGGTGAGGACCACGCCGACCCAGATCGGCGACAGGTAGCCGAGGCCGGCGGCGATGGTCACCCCGCCGAGAGCGGCGCCGACGGAGTTGCCGATGTTGAGCGCGGAGTGGTTGAGCGCCGCGGCGATGGTCTGGCTGTCGCGGGCGACGTCCATCAGCCGGGTCTGGATGGCCGGCGACGCTCCCGCGGAGAAGCCCGCCGCAAGGAACGTGAACACGACCAGGCCCACCACCGAGGTCGCGGTCAGCGCCAGGCCGATCAGCGACACGAGCACCCCGAGGAACAGCACCACGAGTGCGAGCCGCACGTTCCGGTCGGCCGCCCAGCCGCCCGCCAGATTGCCGACCGTCATGCCCAGGCCGATCACCACCAGGATCCACGGCACGGCGCCCAGCGGCAGCCCGGTCACCTCGGTCGACAGCGGCGTGATGTAGCTGTACATCGCGAAGAGCCCGCCGAAGCCGATCGCGCCGATCAGCAGGGTCATCCAGACCTGCAGCCGGGCGAAGGCCTTCAGCTCGTTGCGCATGGTCGCGCCCGGGTTCCCCCGCTGGAACGGCACGAGCAGCCACACGGCCACCACGGTCGCCGCGAAGATCGCCGCGACGACGAGGTACGCGCTGCGCCAGCCCGCGTTCTGCCCCACCCAGGTGATGGCGGGCACCCCGACGACGTTCGCGATGGTCAGTCCCGACAGCACGAAGGCGACGCCCTTGCCGCGCTTGCCCGGCCCCATCAGGTCCGCGGCGACGAGCGAGGCGATGCCGAAGTACGCGCCGTGCGGCAGCGCCGCGACGAAGCGGGCGGCCAGCACGAGCGGGAAGGTCGGCAGCAGGGCCGAGGCGACGGTCCCGATCGTGAACGCGGCCAGCAGGATCAGCAGCAGGCGCTTGCGCGGCCAGCGCGCGGCGGCCGCGGCGATCGTCGGAGCACCGACGACGACGCCGAGCGCGTAGGCGGAGATCAGCAGTCCGGCCTGCGAGTTCGCCTGCTCGGAGCTCGCGGCGTAGACGTCCGGGAGCAGGTCGGCGGCGAGCTGCGGCAGCAGCCCCATCGCGACGAACTCGGTCGAGCCGATGGCGAAGCCCCCCATCGCGAGGGCGAGCAGGGCGAGGCGGGTCCGGGCCGGGGAGAGGGTCACCGGACCACGATAGCGAGGATCGGAAGCGGATCGAAACGATTCGAGTCGGAGAGCGCTCCCGCGCGCCTCACTCCTCGAGCGCGCGGCCGAGCCGCTCGATCTTGGCGTCGATCTCGCCCGAGTAGCCGGGCCGGATGTCGGCCTTCAGCACCAGCGAGACCCGCGACCCGTAGGCACCGACCGCTTCGGTGGCGCGCTTGATCACGTCGAAGACCTCGTCCCACTCGCCCTCGATCTCGGTGAACATCGAGGTCGTGCGATTCGGCAGGCCGGAGTCGCGGACGATGCGGACGGCGGCGGCGACGGCGTCGTGGACGGAGGCGTCGGGGCCCTCACCGCCGGACGGAGCGACGGAGAATGCGACCAGCACGAGGGACCTCCCAGCGGACCCGACCACCGGACCCGCCGTCCAGCCTAGGCGCGCACGCCCTCGGCAGCGGGCGCGCGGCTCCCCGTCCGCCACAGCTCGCGGAGCACCCAGCCGAGCAGCACGAGCAGCAGGACGTTGCGCACGGTCAGCGCCAGCACCATGCCCGCGTTCGAGTACAGCAGGAAGAGATAGAGGTACGGGTAGACGATCTGCGTGAACACCGCGATCGCGAGGGTCAGCTTCGCCGGCGTCGCGAAGTCGCGACCGGCCACGACGAGCCCGACGATCACCGGCGGCGCCAGCCAGACGATGTACTGCGGCGAGAGCACCTTGTTGATGTCGATCAGCACCAGGACGAGTCCGAGGCTCAGCAGCGGCAGCAGCCGCACCGGCGACGCCTTCGCGCGCAGCGCCCGGAGACCGAGCAGCACCGTGCCGACCACCGCGAGCGCGAGCGCCGGGTTCATCAGCTCGGCGGCGACATCGGTGAACGGGCCGTGCATCTCGAAGGTGTTGATGTCGGCGGCGTACCAGACGTAGCTGCCGGCCCAGCCGCCGATGGAGAGCCACATCCAGAGCGTGCTGACGGGCGCCTCGATCTGCAGACCGCGCGTGGTCTGGTCGGTGACGAAGCTGAAGACGTACTCGCCGCCGCCGAGCGCATACACGCCGGCGATGATCACGACCGAGAGCCCGGCGCCGACGGCGACGAGCCGCCAGCGGCCGCGCAGCACCAGGACGGCGGCACCGAGCAGGGCGGCGGGCCAGACCTTGATCCACGTCGCGACGGTCAGCGCGAGCGCGGCGACGACCGGTCGGCTGGAGGCCCAGAGCAGCCCGGCGATGGCGAGCGGAACGGTGAAGGCGTCGATCCGGCCGACGGCGATCGGACCGAGGAGCACCAGGAAGAGCAGCCACCAGCGCGCCGCAGCGAGCCGGGCGGGGATCCCGCGGTGCAGGAGCAGGGCGAAGGCCGCCGCATCGACGGCGATCACGCCGACGAGCCAGGTCAGGTCGTAGCCCGCCTCGCCGAAGAGCCAGGCGGCGCTGATCGGCACCAGGGCGAGGATCGGGTAGACCCAGCCGGTGTCGAAGCCGACGAGCCCGCCGCCCTCGACGGCGGTCCGCATCCAGCCCTTGTAGACGATGCTGACGTCCCCCATCGGCAGTCCTGGGGCGTAGAGCGCGAGCAGGGAGAGCAGGACGTGCACGAGGGCGAAGCCGCCCCACAGCACGGCGGCGGAGTCGCGGTTCTCGCGCAGCCACGCGATCGGGCGGGCGGACGGGCGGAGGGAGGCGCGGGTGGCGGCGGTCTCTGGGGCGGCAGGGGTCGGCACCGCGTCAGTGTAGACGGCGCCCTCATCGGACCCCTGAACGGCCCTGGGAACTCCTTCCTGAGCGGCCACCGGCCGCATCAGTACCCGGCGAAGGCGTCGGTGCGGACCTTCTTCGCACCGGCCGAGCGGAGGGCGCCGCGGACGGAGTCGACGAACGCGGGCGAGCCGGAGACGAACCCGACCCGGCGCGGCGCGTCGGGCACGGCGTCCGCGAGGCGCTCCGCCGTGATCCGTCCGACGACGTGCGACCAGCCCTCGGGCAGCCGATCCGGCGCTTCGGGCGAGACCAGCACGACGCGGGCCCCGGAGGCGCGGAGGAGTTCGCGGTACGCCACGTCCTCCAGCCGGGCGGCCGCGTAGACGACGACCACGTCGCGCTCCGGTCCGGCCGCGATCGCCCTCAGCTGGCTCGCGAACGGCGTGAAGCCGATGCCGCCCGCGACCAGGAGCAGCGGTGTCGCCGGGTCGGCCGGCAGCACGAAGTCGCCGCCGACGCTCGTGGCGCGGACCACGGCACCGGGCTCGAGACCGGCGAGCGCCCGCTTGAAGCTGCTCGCCTTCTCGGGCAGCCGCATGGCCACGGCGATCTCGCCGTCGGCGGGAGCGGAGGCGATGGAGAAGGTGCGACGGCTCCCCCGGCCGTCGGAGCGGTGCGGCACGTCGAGCTCGAGCCACTGGCCCGCCTCGAAGCGCACCGGCGTCCGCGAGGCGAAGCGGTACTCCGTGATGCCCGGAGCGATGACGCTCGAGGAGCGCAGCTCCAGCGACAGCCGCCGGCGCTGGCCGAAGAAGAACGCGATCGCGTTGCCCGCGACGAGGCCGAGCTCCGGGCTGGCGTGCAGCGGTCCGAGCGAGAACGGGACCGTCGTGAGCAGAGCCGCGACGACGGCCACGATCAGCTGCTGGGAGCGGCGCGGGGCGAGGGTCAGCGGCTCGGTCAGCATGAAGGCGCCGGCGAAGACGAACGGGTACGCGGTCAGGACCAGCGACAGCGCGGCTCCGGGCTCCTGTCCGTTCATCACCGAGTTGAGCACGGAGACGGTTCCGGCGACCGCGATGAAGACGACGACGATCGCCCAGCGGCGCACCCGTGCGACGACGACGAGCGCGCCGAGCAGCACCCACGGCCAGAGCGCGCCGGTGGGCAGCGCCCAGGCCGCGGCGGTCAGCGAGCCCGCGAACGGGGTGTCCTGCAGCAGGCCCTGCGCGATGCCGACGATCAGCACCGCGACGGCGGCCGGGTTGAAGAGGTGGCGCCCGCGCCAGACCAGCACGTACTTCGAGGCGGCGGCGATCAGGCCGATCAGCGCCACGACGAGCAGCGCGCGCGGCTCCGAGGTCGGGAAGAGGAGGAACGCGATCAGCAGTCCGGTCACCAGCGAGGACTCGAGGTGGGCGGGCGACCCGACCAGCCGGGCGATCAGCCAGGTCGCCCCGGTCGTCGAGACGATCGCCACGACCGCGGTCGCCGCGATCTCGATCGGTGTGAAGAAGATCAGCCCGGCGGCGGAGTAGCCGAGCGCGACCACGAGGAGCGCGGCGAGCGTCAGCCAGACCAGCCGGTACATGGTGATGCGACCGAGGGCGCGATCGAGGGTGCCGATCATCAGAAGACCTCTCCGGGGAAGCGGGGCGAGTAGTGCAGGCCGCCGGCGCTGAGCACGCGGACGAACTCGAAGTCGAAGTGCTCGGCGAGCACCTCGGGCGGGCAGACGAAGAGGGCGGTCGCGAGACCGTCGGCGACGAGGGTGCTGTCGGCGACGACCCAGGTGGCGATGACGGTGTCGACCGGGCGGCCGGTGCGGCCGTCGAGGACGTGGTGCAGCCCGTCGCCCCAGGCCCGGCGGTTGCCGGCCGAGGCGCAGAGCGCGCGCTCGCCCGGCTCGGCGACGCCGATCGCGCGACTCGCGTCGAAGGGGTGCTCGAGGCCGACGCGGTAGGCGCCGACCCCGCGGGCGCGCAGGTCGCCGCTCGCGTCGACGACGGCGCGCTCGACGCCCGCGCTCGCGAGCTCGTCCAGGACGAGGTCGACGAGCTGACCCTTGCCGGCCGCGCCGACGTCGAGCACGACTCCGGCCGCTGTGCGGAGCGTCGCTCCCCCGCCGACGCGGGCCGCGGCCCAGGACGGAGCCGGCGCGACGGGGCCGCGCGGAACCAGGGAGTAGGCCGGGTCGTAGCCGAGCTGCTCGAGGGCGTCGCCGACGAACGGCGTGACGCCGCCCCCGGTCAGCGCGAAGAGCTCGTCGTAGAGGGCGAACAGCTCGACCGCCTCCGCCGGGAAGACGTGCTCGCCGGGCTCGGTCCGAAGGCGCGAAGCGGCGGAGTCGTCGCGGAACCGCGACCAGGTGCGGTCGTAGGCCTCGATGCGCGCGCGGACCCGCTCGCGCACGAGCGCGTCCAGCGGCGCGTCCGTGTCGATCTGCCAGGTGGTGCCGATCGCTTCGAAGCGCCACGCGCTCTCGAGGACGCGCCGGGTCGCGGTCGGCGCGGCGTCAGGGTGCAGAGGTTCAGGCCGCGGCATCGGCCTTGATCGTCTCGACGGCGTCGTTGAAGCCGCCGGAGGTGAGCGAGGAGCCGGAGACCTTGGTCACGTCGAGCTCGTCGAGGCTCTTGCCGACGACCTCGCCCGAGATGCCGCTGGCGAAGCGGGTCTGGTACTCCTGGCCGGTCGGGTTCTCGGACTCGGGGGTCACCGTGACGGCGGTGACGACGCCCGACTCGAGGGTCAGCTCGACGCCGACCGACTCGTTGCCGCCGGGCGAGGTGTAGGAGCCGTCGGCCTCGTAGGTGCCGTCGGCGTAGGCGCCGGTCGCGGTGGAGCCGGTCGACGCGGAACCGGTCGACTCGGGGGCGGCGCTGGAGGTCGCGGCGGGCGCGCTGGTCGCGGCGGCGCTCGAGCCGGCGTCCTCGGTCCCGGCGGTGGCGGTGCTCGAGCAGGCGGCGAGGGCCGCGAGGGTGCCGGCTCCGGCGAGGAGGGTGAGGGCGTAGCGGACGGGAGTCGTGGTCTTCGCGGTCATGTCTGTTCTCCTGGGTGGGGGGCGGACGCGGCTGTCGTCCCCGACGCTAGGGCCGGGAGCTCGGGGGTTCCGATGAGGCGGCTGTGCGGCTCCGATGTGCGGGTCGCGGGGGGAGGCCGTCTCTCCTGTGTCAACGGGCCGGGGACGCGATCGGTTCAGTGCGGCAGGCGATGGCGGCGTTTCAGTTCAGCAGCCGTGCGACGACGCCGGGGAGCTGCTCGGCGATGTCGAGGGCCGCGATCGGCCCGCCTCCGGACGCCGCCGCGCCGGCCTGCGCGTGCAGGACGGCCGCGGCGGCGGCGACCGCCGCGAGATCCTCGTCCCCGAGCGTCGTCCCCCGGCTCTCCGCATCCGCGGCTCGGCCGGCCAGCAGCGCGCCGAGCACTCCGCCGAGGACGTCCCCGCTGCCCGCCGTGGCGAGCCAGGGCGTCGAGCCGCTGACCTCGTGGGCGGTGCTCCCGGAGACCACGTGCGTGGTGCTGCCCTTGAGCAGCACGCAGACCCCGAAGCGCTCGGCGGTGCGCCGCGCCCAGCCGCTCGCGTCGGCGGCGATCGCGGCCGCGTCGACGTCCACCCCGGCGCGCGCGAGCAGGCCGGCGAGCTCGCGGTAGTGCGGAGTGATGACCACCGGACCGCGGGCCTCGCCGATCAGGTCGAGCGCGCCCGCGTCGAGCACCACGGGGATCCCCGAGTGCAGCTGCTCGAGCAGGGCGGCGCGCTCGTCCTCCGAGCGGTCGTCCGCGCTCGTCCCGGAGCCGAGGAGCCAGGCCTGCACCCGCCCGGCCGAGGTGACGACCTCGGGGCGACGCGCCAGCACGAGGGCGGACGGCCGCTCCGGCCCGAGGTAGCGCACCATGCCGAGCCCGGTGCGCACCGCCGCCTCGACCCCGAGCACCGCCGCCCCCGGGTAGTGCTCCGACCCGGTCGCGATCCCCAGCACCCCGCGGCTGTACTTGTCGTCCTCGGCACGCGGCACCCGTACGGCCGACGCCGCCTCCGCGAGCCCGAACTCCTTCTGCCCATCCGTCATCCCGCCAGCCTAGGTCGCACCCCTGACGCCGCCCTCTGCGAGATCCGCCCGCAGCAGAACTCCGGCAGCCGCACGCCTGATGACGCGGGTCTCGATACGCCCCTGCGGGCTACTCGACCAGCATGATCATCACCACCTCACATGTGCAGCGGGACCGGGCACCATGTTGATCGAGTAGCTCGCGAAGCGGGCGTATCGAGATCCACCACCGTCAGCACCTGGGTCTGCAGTCCCGCCCTGCTGGAGACGGTGGGTCTCGATACGCCCCTGCCGGGCTACTCGACCAGCATGAAGGGCCGCCGCTGCCGCACCCGCAGCCGGCGACGCTACCGCCGCGAAGGCCAGTCGGCGAAGCCGCTGCCCACCGCAGCCGGCGAAGCCGCTGTCACCCACCGCAGCCGGCGAAGCCGCTGCCACCCCGCCTCGAGTCGAGGCGCGGGCCGGGGAGGTGGCGATCGCAAGGCGGAGGAGGGAGCGATACCGGCGGTATCGCGACCGACGACAACGCCGCGAGCGCCGCCTCCCCGGCCCGCGCCTCAGCGGCGGGTGGCGTCGTCGACTTCGCCGACCAACTCCTCGATGATGTCCTCGAGGAAGAGGACGCCGGTGGCGCGGCCCTGCTCGTCGAAGGCGCGCGCGAGGTGGGCGCCGGTGCGGCGCATGATCGCGAGGGCGTCCTCGAGGTCGGTGGCCTCGAAGATCGAGGCGAGCTGGCGGATCCGCTTGGCCGGGATGGGCAGGCGGAACTTGGGACCCTCGGTGTCGCCGTCGAGGTCGAGCACGTCCTTGAGGTGGATGTAGCCCTCGGGCTGCCCGTCCTCGCCGAGCACGACGTAGCGCGAGAAGCCGTGCTTCGCGACGGCGCGCTCGACGTCGGCGGGCGAGGCTCCGGCGGGGAGGCTGACGATGCCGTCGAGCGGCAGCGCCACGTCGTGCACCTTCTTCTCGGTGAACTCGAACGCGGCGAGGAGGGTGCCGTTGCTGCGCAGGGTGCCCTCGCGGGTCGACTGGTCGACGATCGTCTGCACCTCCTCGAGCGTGAAGGTGCTGTTCGCCTCGTCCTTCGGCTCGACCCGGAAGAGCCGCAGCACCCCGTTCGAGATCGCGTTGAGCGCGACGATGATCGGGCTGATCACGCGGGCGATCGCGACGAGCGGCGGCGCGAGCAGCAGCACGGCGCGGTCCGGCATCGAGAACGAGATGTTCTTCGGCACCATCTCGCCGAGCACGACGTGCAGGAACGAGACGATCACCAGGGTGATCACGAAGGCGACCGTGCCCGAGAACTCGTCCGGGATGCCGACCGCGTGCAGCGGTACCTCGAGCAGGTGGTGGATCGCCGGCTCGCTGACGTTGAGGATCAGCAGCGAGCAGACGGTGATGCCCAGCTGCGTCGTCGCCAGCATCAGGGTGGCGTGCTCCATCGCGGCGAGCGCCGTGATCGCGCTGCGGCGTCCGCTCTCGGCGAGGGGCTCGATCTGGGAGCGGCGCGCGGAGATGACCGCGAACTCTGCTCCGACGAAGAAGGCGTTCGCGGCGAGCAGCACCACGAGCCAGGCGATTCCTGCCCAGTCACTCATGGTCGGCCTCCTGGCGTCCTCGGTGCGGCCGGCCCACGTCGGCGAGCGGGTCGGGGATGCCCTCGCCCGCCGCGTCGGGGTCCGGGGTGAAGCGGAGGCGGTCGATGCGCCGGCCGTCGAGCCGCTCGACGCGGAGCGACCCGCCCTCGACGGGCACCTCGTCGCCGACGGCGGGCAGGCGGCCGAGCTCGCTCATCACGAACCCGGCGACCGTCTCGTACGGCCCCTCCTCGGGGATGACGACTCCGGCGCGGTCGCGCACCTCGTCGGGCCGCAGCATGCCGGGGAAGGTGGTCGAGCCGGGCAGCTTCACGACGTCGGGGCGCGAGCGGTCGTGCTCGTCCGCCACCTCGCCGACGAGCTCCTCCACGAGGTCCTCGAGCGTCGCGACGCCCGCCGTTCCGCCGTACTCGTCGACGACGACCGCGAGCTGGAAGCCGCGACCGCGCAGCTCGGTGAGCAGCACGTCGAGCTTCATCGTCTCGGGCACGCGGAGCGGCTCCGAGCGCAGGGCGGTGACGGGCACCTCGGAGCGCTTGCCGCGCGGTACCGCGACCGCCTGCTTGACGTGCACGACGCCGACGATGTCGTCGATGTCGTCGTCCGTGATCGGGAAGCGCGAGAGGCCGGTGGTCCGGGCGAGGTCGAGGACGTCCTGGGCGGTGCTGGAGCGCTCGAGCGTGGACAGCCGCAGCCGCGGCGTCATCACGTCGCCCGCGGAGAGCGCGGAGAAGCGGAGGGTGCGCCCGAGCAGGTCGGCCGTGTCCTCCTCGAGCAGTCCGGCGCTCGCGGAGTGGCGCACCAGGCTCGAGAGCTCCTCGGCGCTGCGGGCACCCGAGAGCTCCTCCTTCGGCTCGATGCCGGCCAGGCGGAGCAGGGCGTTCGCGCTGCCGTTCAGCAGCGCGACGGCCGGCCGGAAGACGGTCGTGAACGCGGTCTGAATCGGTACGACCAGCTTCGCCGTCGCCCGCGGCAGCGCCAGCGCGAAGTTCTTCGGCACCAGCTCGCCGAGGATCATCGACAGCAGGGTCGCGATGACGATGGCGAGCACCGTCATGATCGGCGTCAGCACCTCGTCCGGGATCCCGAGCCCGCCGAACGGCACGCGCAGCAGCGTCGAGAGCGCCGGCTCCATCGTGTAGCCGGTGAGCAGCGTCGTCAGCGTGATGCCGAGCTGCGCGCTGGAGAGGTGCGTCGAGGTGACGCGGAGGGCGGCGATCGTCATGCCGAGGCGGGTCTCGCCGCGGTCGCGGCGGGCCTCGAGATCGGCGCGGTCGAGGTTGACCAGCGCGAACTCGCTCGCGACGAACACGCCGGTGCCGAGCGTCAGCAGCAGGCCGACGCCGAGCAGGAGCCACTCAGTGCCCACGGGGATCACCCCCGGTCAGCGGAAGCGGGAGCGGCTGCAGGATCGAGCCCGAGGGGACCGGGGAGATCCGAACGAGCCGGTGCGAGGGCGGATGCGCAGAAGGGGGGTCGTCCATTGTGGCGTCGAGTCTAGCGGCAGCCCGGCTCCGGCAGGGCCGCGCTCAGAGCCACTTCTTGCGCTTGAACACGGCGTAGAGCACGAAGCCGAAGACCAGCATCAGCCCGATCGCCCACGGGTAGCCGAGCCGCCAGTGCAGCTCCGGCATGTCGTCGAAGTTCATGCCGTAGATGCCCGCGACGAGCGTCGGTGCGAACAGGATCGCGGCCCAGGACGAGATCTTCCGCACCACGTCGTTCTGGGCCAGCCCGGTCTCGGTCTGCCGCCGCGAGACCAGCGTCGAGTGCACGGTCAGCGCCTTGTCCAGGATCGCCCGCAGCGCGTCGACGGCCTCCGTCACCCGGATGGTGTGGTCGAGCACGTCGCGGAGCGAGCGGTGCAGCTCGACGTGGTCGAGCGTCGCGTCGGCGCCCGGGGCCGCGTCCGGCGCCTCGGCGAGCTCGCGCAGCAGCGCCGTCAGCGGCTGCACCGAGCGCTGGAAGTGGATGACCTCGCGGGAGAGCCGGTAGATGCGCTCCGAGAGCCCGTCGTCCGAGCCGTCGCCGAAGAGCTGGTCCTCGATCTCGTCGACGTCGCCCTGGACGCCGTGCACCACCGGCGCGTACTCGTCGACGACCTGGTCGAGGATCGCGTAGAGCACCGCCTCCGGTCCGCGGGAGAGCAGCGACGGGTCCCCCTCGAGCCGCTTGCGCACCGCCGCCAGGTCCGGCGAGTCCGCGTGCCGGATGGTGACCACGAAGTCGGGGCCCACGAACACGTGCAGCTCGCCGAAGACGACCGTCTCGGCGGAGTCCACGTAGCGCGCCGGACGGAGCACCACGAAGAGCCCGTCGTCGTAGCGCTCGAGCTTCGCCCGCTGGTGGCCGCTCAGCGCGTCCTCGACGGCGAGCGGGTGCAGCCCGAACTCCTGGGCGACCGCCTCGACCTCCTCACGGCTCGGGCGGTACAGCCCGATCCAGGCCATGCCGTGCTCGTCGCGCATCAGCTCGAAGGTGTCCTCGAGCGAGTCGGGGTTCCGGATGCGGTGACCGCCGACGTACACGGCGTTGTCGACGATCGTCATGGGCTCGGTTCTAGCACGCGCGCGCCGGGCACCGGCTGACGGTCACCGGCGAGCGGTCACCAGCTGACCGGCAGCGCCTTGCCCTCCTCGTAGCCCGCCGCCGACTGCAGGCCGACCAGCGCGCGCTCGTGGAACTCGGCGACGCTGCGCGCCCCGGCGTAGGTGAAGGAGGAGCGCACGCCCGAGGTGATCATGTCGAGCAGGTCCTCGAGCGACGGGCGCAGCGGGTCGAGGTAGATCATCGACGAGGAGATGCCCTCCGCGAAGAGCCGCTTGCGGGCGAGCTCGTAGGCGTCGAGGCGGTCGAAGCGCTCCTGCACGGCCTTGGCCGAGGCCATGCCCCAGCTCTCCTTGTAGATCCGGCCGGCCGCGTCGCTGCGCAGCTCGCCCGGCGCCTCGATCGTGCCGGCGAACCAGGAGCCGATCATCACCGAGGCCGCACCGGCCGCGAGCGCGAGTGCCACGTCGCGCGGGTAGCGCACGCCGCCGTCGGCCCAGACGTGCGCGCCGAGCTCGCGGGCCCGCTCCGCCGTCTCCAGCACCGCGGAGAACTGCGGCCGCCCGACAGCGGTCATCATCCGCGTGGTGCACATCGCGCCCGGGCCGACGCCGACCTTGAGGATGTCCGCGCCCGCGTCGACGAGGTCGTGCACCGCGTCGGCGGTGACGATGTTGCCGGCCGCGATCGGCACGCCGAGCTTCAGCGCGGAGACGGTGCGCAGCGCGCGCAGCATCCCCTCCTGGTGGCCGTGCGCCGTGTCGAGCACGAGCACGTCGACGCCCGCGGCGACGAGGGCGCGCGCCTTGGCGGCGACGTCGCCGTTGATGCCGACCGCCGCGGCGATGCGGAGCCGCCCGTCGGCGTCCAGCGCGGGGTCGTAGATGGTCGAGCGCAGCGCGCCGGTGCGCGAGAGCGTGCCGACGAGCGCGCCGTGGTGCAGCACCGGGGCGAAGTCGAGGTCGGCCGCGACCATCAGGTCGAAGGCGGCGCGCGCGGTGGTGACGTCGTCGGCGTCGATCGAGGCGGAGGCGCCGTGCACGAGGTCGCCGAGCCGGGCGTCCTCCAGGGCCGTGGCGAGCCGCGCGGCGGGGACGCAGCCGAGGATCGTGCCGTCCTCCTCCTGCACCACGAAGCCGTGGCCCGCGACGGCCGGGAGGATCGCGAGCGCCTCCTCGACGGTCGTCGACGGCGAGGCGGTGAGCGCGCCCGAGAAGGCGACCGGCTGGTCCTTCACCCAGCGGATCGCCGCGTCGAGCTGCTGCAGCGGCATGTCCTGCGGGAGGACGCCGAGCCCGCCGCGCCGGGCGAGCGTCGCCGCGAGCCGGGGCCCGGTGACCGAGTTCATGTTCGAGGAGACGATCGGGATGCTGGCTCCGGTGCCGTCACCGGGGGCGAGCGACACGTCGAGCCGGCTGGTCACGGAGGACCGGCCGGGAACGAGGAAGACGTCCGAGTAGGTGAGGTCGCCGGAGGGTGTTCCACCGTAGAAGCGCATGGAGACGACGCTACTCCGGCCCGGCTGGGGACCTTCGCCGGAGGATCCGGGCTAGGCTTGACGACCGGGACGGGACCGGGCGACGACGCCCAGATGCGTGTCGGATGCGACGGTGCCGTCCGGATGATCGAGAACGAATCAACGGAGAGAGTGGGCGATCGGCTGTGTCGAGCCAGTTGACCGGAGCGGGAACAGATCAGGGCTCGGAGGACTTCGGGGCCAACGAGTGGCTGGTGGAGGAGCTGTACGAGCAGTACAGCGCCGACAAGGCCTCGGTGGACGAGTCCTGGTGGCCGATCCTCGAGCGCTACGGCAAGCAGCTCGGCGGTGCCGCACCCGCCGGCGCGGAGGCCCCCGCGGCCGCCGCCCCCGCCGCCCCGGCGAAGGCGCCCGTCGCCGAGCGCGTGTCGACGAGCGCGGGCGGAGCGGTGAGCCATCCGGCCACCTCGGCGACCAGCACGGCGAAGACCACCTCGAAGCAGCCGAAGGCGCAGCCCATCCCGGCCGACGCGCCCGTGAGCAAGCCGGCCGAGCCCGCCGCCGCCGTGGAGGAGGACGTCGTCTCCCCCCTGCGCGGCATGGCCAAGAGCCTCGCCACGAACATGGACGCGAGCCTGTCGATCCCGACGGCCACCAGCGTGCGCACCATCCCGGCGAAGCTGATGATCGACAACCGCATCGTCATCAACAACCACCTGCGCCGCACCC
This sequence comes from Rathayibacter sp. VKM Ac-2929, assembly GCF_022815495.1. NCBI lineage: Bacteria > Bacillati > Actinomycetota > Actinomycetes > Micrococcales > Microbacteriaceae > Rathayibacter > Rathayibacter sp. VKM Ac-2929. The sequence goes on along the minus strand of NZ_JALGRV010000002.1, from coordinate 290,909 downwards.
GCGGCGGCAAGGTGTCGTTCACCCACCTGATCGGCTGGGCGCTGATCCGCGCGCTCAAGGACTTCCCGAGCCAGAACGTCTACTACGACGAGCCGGACGGCAAGCCCTCGGTGGTCGCCCCCGCGCACATCAACCTCGGCATCGCGATCGACATGCCCAAGCCCGACGGCACCCGCGCCCTGCTCGTCCCGAGCATCAAGCGCGCCGACACGCTGAGCTTCACCGCCTACCTCGCCGCCTACGAGGACCTCGTCAAGCGCGCCCGCGGCAACAAGCTCGCGGCCGGCGACTTCGCCGGGACCACCCTCTCGCTGACCAACCCGGGCGGCATCGGCACCGTGCACTCCGTGCCCCGCCTGATGAAGGGCCAGGGCTGCATCATCGGCGCCGGCGCCCTCGAGTACCCGGCGGAGTTCCAGGGCGCGTCCGAGAAGACGCTCGTCGAGCTCGGCATCGGCAAGACGATCACGCTGACCTCGACCTACGACCACCGCGTCATCCAGGGCGCCGGCTCGGGCGAGTTCCTCAAGATCGTGCACGAGCTGCTGCTCGGCAAGCGCGGCTTCTACGAGGACATCTTCTCCGCGCTGCGCATCCCCTACGACCCGATCCACTGGTCGACCGACATCGCCGTCGACCTCGCCGAGCGGGTCTCGAAGACCTCGCGGGTGCAGGAGCTCATCAACTCCTTCCGCGTCCGCGGCCACCTGATGGCCGACGTCGACCCGCTGGAGTACGTCCAGCGCTCGCACCCGGACCTCGCCATCGAGAGCCACGGCCTCACCTTCTGGGACCTCGACCGCGAGTTCGTCACCGACGGCTTCGGCGGCTCCCGCCAGCTGAAGCTCCGCGACATCCTCGGCATCCTGCGCGACTCCTACTGCCGCACCGTCGGCGTCGAGTACATGCACATCCAGGACCCGGAGCAGCGCGCCTGGATGCAGCAGAAGCTCGAGCGCGGCTACGAGAAGCCGGGCCACGACGAGCAGCTGCGGATCCTCGGCCGCCTCAACGAGGCCGAGGCGTTCGAGACCTTCCTGCAGACCAAGTACGTCGGCCAGAAGCGCTTCTCGCTCGAGGGCGGCGAGTCGCTGATCGCGCTGCTGGACGCCGTCCTGCAGGGCGCGGCGGACGCGGACCTCGACGAGGTCGCCATCGGCATGGCCCACCGCGGCCGCCTCAACGTGCTGACCAACATCGCCGGCAAGACCTACGGCCAGATCTTCCGCGAGTTCGAGGGCACCCAGGACCCGAAGACGGTCCAGGGCTCGGGCGACGTGAAGTACCACCTCGGCACCGAGGGCACCTTCCGCGGCGCCGGCGGCGAGGAGATCCCCGTCTACCTGGCGGCGAACCCCTCGCACCTCGAGGCCGTCAACGGCGTGCTCGAGGGCATCGTCCGCGCCAAGCAGGACCGCAAGCCGATCGGCACCTTCACCACCCTGCCGATCCTCGTCCACGGCGACGCCGCGATGGCGGGCCAGGGCGTGGTCGTCGAGGGGCTCCAGATGTCCCAGCTGCGGGCGTACCGCACCGGCGGCACGATCCACATCAACATCAACAACCAGGTCGGCTTCACGACCCCGCCGCACGAGGCGCGCACCTCGATCTACTCGACCGACATGGCGAAGACGATCCAGGCGCCGATCTTCCACGTGAACGGCGACGACCCCGAGGCCGTCGTGCACGTCGGCCAGCTCGCGTTCGAGTACCGCCAGCGGTTCAACCGCGACGTGGTCATCGACCTGATCTGCTACCGCCGCCGCGGCCACAACGAGGGCGACGACCCCTCGATGACCCAGCCGCTGATGTACAGCCTGATCGAGGCCAAGCGCTCGGTGCGCAAGCTGTACACCGAGGCGCTCGTCGGTCGCGGCGACATCACCGAGGAGGAGTACGACCGGGCGCACCAGGACTTCCAGGACCGCCTCGAGCGCGCCTTCGCCGAGACGCACGCCGCGCAGACCGGTGCGATCCCGGTGATCAGCGCCGACGGCGACTCCGTGGCCGACCTCGAGCTGCCGGACGCCCAGCAGGGCGAGGACTACCCGGGCGAGCCCGAGGTGACCGGCGTCAAGGCCGAGGTGGTCACCCGCATCGGCGACGCGTTCACCTCGCCGCCCGAGGGCTTCACCGTGCACCCGAAGCTGCAGCAGCTCCTCACCAAGCGCCAGGAGATGAGCCGCTCCGGCTCGATCGACTGGGCCTTCGGCGAGCTGCTCGCGCTGGGCTCGCTGCTGCTCGAGGACACCCCGGTGCGCCTCGTCGGCCAGGACACCCGCCGCGGGACGTTCGTCCAGCGCCACGCGGTGCTGCACGACCGCGAGAACGGCCAGGAGTGGCTGCCGCTGATGAACCTGTCGGACTCGCAGGCCCGTCTGTGGATCTACGACTCGCTGCTCTCGGAGTACGCCGCGATGGCGTTCGAGTACGGCTACTCGGTCGAGCGCCCCGACTCGCTCGTGCTCTGGGAGGCGCAGTTCGGCGACTTCGCGAACGGCGCCCAGATCGTCATCGACGAGTTCATCTCCTCCGCCGAGCAGAAGTGGGGCCAGCGCTCGTCGCTCGTGCTCCTGCTCCCGCACGGCTACGAGGGCCAGGGCCCGGACCACTCCTCCGCCCGCATCGAGCGCTACCTGCAGATGTGCGCGGAGCGGAACATGACCGTCGCGCGTCCGTCGACCCCGGCGTCGTACTTCCACCTGCTGCGCCGCCAGGCGTACTCGCGGCCGCGCCGCCCGCTGGTGGTCTTCACGCCGAAGGCCATGCTGCGCCTGCGCGGGGCGTCGAGCCCGGTCGAGGACTTCACCTCGGGCCGCTTCGAGCCCGTGATCGACGACGCTCGCGTCCAGGACGCGTCGGCCGTGACCCGGGTGCTCCTGCACGCCGGCAAGGTGCACTACGACCTCAAGGCCGAGCTGGAGAAGAAGCCGGACGACGGCATCGCGCTGGTGCGCGTCGAGCAGTACTACCCGGCGCCGATCGAGGAGCTGCGCGCGATCGCCGCGCGCTACCCGGACGCGGAGTTCGTCTGGGTGCAGGACGAGCCCGAGAACCAGGGCGCCTGGCCGTTCATCGCGCTGAACGTCGCTCCGCAGCTGGACCGGCCGATCCGCGTCGTCTCGCGCCCGGCCGCGGCCTCCCCCGCCGCGGGCTCGGCGAAGCGGCACGCCTCCGAGCAGGCCGACCTGCTGGGCCGGGCGCTGCAGCGCTGACCGCCCGACCGGAGCCGCCCCCTCGGCGGCGGCTCCGGCTCGCCGCATCGAGTCCGGCTCGTCGGAATCCTCGGATCCGGCGCGCCGGACGTCGTTCTGCGAGCCGGATTTCGGCGACCTCTCGCCTGACGAGAGTCCGGCTCGCGGAAAGACCTCCGGCTCGCCGGAACGGATGGCTCCTGCGAGCCGCGCGCGTTCCGACGAGCCGGAGGTCGTCGAGCAGGGAGTGCGGAGCGCTAGACCCGCGCCGGAGCCGCCGCGTGGCTCGCCTGCGCATCGCGCAGCATGCCGAGCACCTGGGCGCGGAGGTCCTCCGGCGCCGTCTCCTTGCACGCGCGCTGCACGGCGACGGTCAGCACGACGCCGACCTTCGCCTCACCGGAGCAGTCGGGGCAGTTCGCCATGTGCTCGCGGATGTCGGCGGCGTCCTCCTTGCACAGCTCGTTGTGGAGGTACTCCTCGAGCTCGGCCTTCGCCTTCGTGCAGCCGCAGTCGGTCATTTCGTGCTCCCGGTGGTGAAAGCGGCGCGGATCCCGCGCTCGCGTGCGTAGTCGGTGAGTCGTTCGCGCAGCATGCGCCGGCCGCGGTGCAGCCGGCTCATCACGGTCCCGACGGGGGTCTTCATGATGTCGGCGATCTCCTGGTACGAGAACCCTTCGACATCGGCGAAGTAGACGGCGAGCCGGAAGTCCTCCGGGATCGCCTGCAGGGCCTCCTTGACGGCGGTGTCGGGGAGGTGGTCGATCGCCTCGGCCTCGGCCGAGCGGCTCGAGGTGGCGGTGGTCGACTCGGCGCCGCCCAGCTGCCAGTCCTCGAGCTCGTCGATCGCGCTCTGGTACGGCTCGCGCTGCTTCTTGCGGTACGAGTTGATGAACGTGTTGGTGAGGATGCGGTAGAGCCACGCTTTGAGGTTCGTGCCCTGCTCGAACTGCTTGAACGCGCCGAACGCCTTCGCGAACGTCTCCTGGACGAGGTCCTGGGCGTCGGAGGGGTTCTTGGTCATCCGCAGGCCGGCCGCGTAGAGCTGGTCGATGAAGGGCAGCGCCTGCTGCTCGAACAGCGCGCGGAGGTCGACCGGAGCGTCGGGAGCGGCGTCGTCGAGAGCCTCCTCGACGGTCTCCTCGATCGTCTCGGTCTCCTCGGTCGCCTGCGCCTCGTCGGCGGTGCTGGGGCGTGTGCTGTCGTCGCGAGTCATCACACGCGATTCTAGGCCGCGGCGCCGGGAGGCGGCCTGCCGGGCCGGCCGGGGTCGCACGAGGTCGATCGTCGCCGTCATGCCTCGCCTCCCGCCTGATCCTGCCGTCGGTCCGTTCGCCGACTACTCTGACAACCGATGGTCTTCTCGCGTTATTCCGCTCCCGAGTTCGATCCGTACGGCGACGCCCGCGCGCTCCCCGGCGAGGAGGACTGGTCCGCGCCGTCCGCCGTCGGCGCCCTCGACGCCGTGGTCGAGCTGCCCGGCTCCAAGTCGCTGACGAACCGCGAGCTCGTCCTCGCCGCTCTGGCCGACGCTCCGTCCGTGCTGCGGGCGCCGCTGCACTCGCGTGACAGCGCCCTGATGATCGAGGGCCTGCGCTCGCTCGGCACGACGATCCGCGAGGAGGGGGGAACCGGCTCCTTCGGCGCCGATCTCGTCGTCGGGCCGGCCGAGGAGCTCTTCGGCTCCACGACGATCGACTGCGGCCTGGCCGGCACCGTGATGCGCTTCCTGCCGCCCCTGGCCGGGCTGGCGCTCGGGCCCACCACCTTCGACGGCGACGCCTACGCCTACAAGCGGCCGATGGGCGCGACCATCGCCTCCCTCCGCTCGCTCGGCGTCGACGTGGCGGACGACGGGCGCGGCTCGCTCCCCTTCACCGTGCACGGCTCCGGCTCGATCCGCGGCGGCGACGCCGTGGTCGACGCAACCCGCTCGAGCCAGTTCGTCTCGGCCCTGCTCCTCGCCGGGGCCCGGTTCGACGAGGGCCTGCGCCTGACGCACGAGGGCGGCGCGCTGCCGAGCCAGCCGCACATCGACATGACGATCGCCGCCCTCGCGGCCCGCGGCGTGAGCGTCGACGCCTCGACACCCGGCACCTGGACGATCGCGCCGCAGCGGATCGCCGGTGCCGAGGTCCTGATCGAGCCCGACCTCTCCAACGCCGCGCCGTTCCTGGCCGCCGCACTCGTCACCGGCGGCACCGTCCGCCTCCGGCACTGGCCGGCCGAGACCACCCAGGTCGGCGCGCACCTCGAGCGGATCCTGCCGATGTTCGGCGCGAGCGTCGAGCGCGACGGCGAGGACCTCGTCGTCCGCGGCGGGAACGAGATCCTCGGCGTCGAGCTCGACCTCTCGGAGGGCGGCGAGCTCGCCCCCGCGCTCGCGGCCCTCGCCGCGCTTGCGAGCGGCCCGAGCACGCTGACCGGCATCGGTCACATCCGCCACCACGAGACCGACCGCCTCGCCGCCCTCGCCGCCGAGATCAACGGCCTCGGCGGCTCCGTCACCGAGCTGGAGGACGGACTGCGGATCGAGCCCGCGCCGCTGCACGGCGGCCGCTGGCGCACCTACTCCGATCACCGCATGGCCCACGCCGGTGCGCTGATCGGCCTGGTCGTCCCCGGCGTCGCGATCGAGGACATCGCGACGACCTCGAAGACCCTGCCGCAGTTCCCCGAGCTCTGGACCACACTCGCGGGCGGGGTCTGACCCGTGTCGTGGTGGACGGACAGCGGCCTCGACGCCGACGGAGTGCTCGACGACTTCGACGGCTACGACGAGTCGGACGCGCGAGTGCGGCCGAACCCCAAGGGCACCAAGCCGCGGACGAAGAACCGGCCGGCCTACGAGGACGCCGAGATCGCGATGGTCCTCGGTGTCGACCGCGGCCGCTACACCGTGATGATCGGCGACGGCACCCCGGAGGAGCACGAGTTCACGGCGGCGCGGGCCCGCGAGCTGCGCAAGCAGGCGATCGTCCCCGGTGACCGCGTCGACGTGGTCGGCGACTCCAGCGGCGACGAGGGCACCCTCGCCCGCATCGTCCGGATCCGCGAGCGATCGACGCTGCTGCGCCGCAGCGCCGACGACACCGACGCGATCGAGCGGGTGATCGTCGCCAACGCCGACCAGATGGTGTGCGTGGTGGCCGCCGCCGATCCGGAGCCGCGAACCCGGCTGGTCGACCGCTACCTGGTCGCCGCCTTCGACGCCGGGATCACCCCGATGCTCTGCATCACCAAGACCGACCTGGCGGACCCGGCGCCGTTCCTGCGCAACTTCGAGGGCCTCGACCTCCGCGTCTTCCTCTCCAGCCAGGACGAGCCGCCCGTCGACGAGATCGCCGAGGCGCTGCTCGGCCACGAGACCGTCGTGGTGGGCCACTCCGGAGTCGGCAAGTCGACGCTCGTGAACAAGCTCGTCCCCGACGCGCACCGGGCGATCGGCCGGGTGAACACGGTGACCGGGCGCGGCCGGCACACCTCCTCCTCCACCGTCTCGCTGCGCGTCGAGCGCGGCGACCGGCACGGCTGGGTGATCGACACCCCGGGCGTGCGCTCCTTCGGCCTCGGCCACGTGAACACCGACAACATCCTCGGCGCCTTCACGACGCTCGCCGTGCTCGCCGAGGACTGCCCGCGCGGCTGCACGCACCTCCCCGACTCCCCCGACTGCGCGATCATCGAGGCCGTCGAGGGCGGGCTGCTCGGCGCGAGCGGGCCGGAGCGCCTCGACTCGCTCCAGCGCCTCCTGACCACCTTCGCCACCACCGACGGAAGCAGACGATGACCGACACCGCTCTCCCCCCGATCCCCGCCGACGAGCGCCTCGCCGCGGGCGACACCGCCCCCGACTTCACGCTGCCGGACCAGGACGGCTCCCCGGTCGCCCTCGAGGGCCTGCGCGGCCGCCGCGTCATCCTCTTCTTCTACCCGCAGGCCGACACCCCCGGCTGCACCACCGAGGCGTGCGACTTCCGCGACAGCACCGCGGCCCTGCAGGCGGCCGGCTACGAGGTGCTCGGCGTCTCGCGCGACACCCCTGAGGCGCTGCGCCGCTGGGCCGACGAGCACGGCCTCGCGTACCCGCTGCTGAGCGACCCGGACATGAGCGTGCACCGCGCCTACGGCGTCTGGGGCGAGAAGAACAGCTACGGCAAGACGGTCGTCGGCGTGCTCCGGTCGACCTTCGTCGTCGGCCCCGAGGGCGCCCTCGAGTTCGCCCAGTACAACGTGCGCGCCACCGGCCACGTGCAGGCGCTGCGCAAGAAGCTCAAGCTGGCCTGACCCGCCGCGCCTCTCTACGCCGCGCTTCGACCAATCGGCCGGGGCCGCGGATCGCCCATGCTGATCGAGGAGCCCGCGCAGCGGGCGTCTCGAGATCCGCCGAGGGCTAGAAGCCCTCGTTGAAGCGAGGGGCGTAGTCGGCGCCGAGGGCGTCGAGCTCGTCGGCCGTCAGCTCGACGTCGACGGAGGCGACCGCGTCCTCGAGGTGCTGCATCTTCGTCGCGCCGACGATCGGCGCGGTGACCGCCTCCTGCTGGCGCACCCAGGCGAGGGCGACCTGCGCGCGCGGGACGCCGCGCTCGGCAGCGATGCGCTCGACGGTGCCCGCCGTGCGGCGGTCGGCCTCCTCCTGCTGGTGGTAGAGCGTCTTGCCGTAGAGATCGGTCTCGGTGCGCGACGTGGTCGCGTCCCAGTCGCGGGTGAGGCGCCCGCGGGCCAGCGGCGACCACGGGATCACGCCGACGCCCTGGTCGAGGCAGAACGGGTGCAGCTCGCGCTCGTCCTCGCGCTGGATCAGGTTGTACTGGTCCTGCATCGAGACGAAGCGGGTCCAGCCGCCGAGGTCGGCCGTGTACTGCGCCTTCGCGAACTGCCACGCCCACATGCTCGACGCGCCGATGTAGCGCGCCTTGCCGGAGCGGACGACGTCGTGCAGGGTCTCCATCGTCTCCTCGATCGGGACCTGCGGGTCCCAGCGGTGGATCTGGTAGAGGTCGACGTAGTCGGTGCCGAGGCGGCGGAGGCTGTCGTCGATCGCGCTGAGGATGTGCCGGCGCGAGAGCCCGCCACCGTTCGCGCCCGGGCGCATCGTGCCGTGCACCTTGGTCGCGATGACGACCTCCTCACGCACGGCGAAGTCCGCGAGAGCGCGGCCGACGAACTCCTCGCTCGTGCCGTCGGAGTAGACGTCGGCGGTGTCGAACGTGGTGATGCCGAGCTCGAGCGCCCGGCGGAGGAAGGGCCGCGACTCCTCCTCCCCCATGCTCCAGCCGTGCGCACCGCGGTCGGGCGCGCCGAAGCTCATGCAGCCGAGGATGATCGGGGAGACCTGGAGGCCGCTGAGGCCGAGTCGGGTGGAGTCCATCCTCCGACGCTAGCCCAGTGGCGCCGGCGCGGGGCGGCCGGCTCGGTGACGCTAGCCCAGCCCGGGGTCGCGGCGGGTGGCGGCGACCGTGCTCGGCAGGAAGAGCAGCACCACGGCCAGCAGGGCCGGCGCCAGCAGCGCCCAGCCGATGTCCGGCACGGCGTACTGCCCCTGGAACGCGCCGAGGGCGACGGCCATCATCACCAGCTGGATCGTCAGGGCGGAGGCGCGGATCCAGCTGCGGCACCGGGCGGTTCCGACTGTCGTCGCGGCGACCCAGGCCAGGGCGATGACGGAGAGCACGACGATCGCGATCCCGCCGCCGATCGAGCCGGCCCGGGTGGTGAGGAGCTCGATCACGAGCCACCCCGTGATGCACGCCACGGCAGCGGTCTCCAGCGCCAGAACGGCGACCAGGAGGAGCAGGCCGAGGGGCCGCCGGCCGCTTCCCGGCCTGGTCGGAGGCCGGTTCCCGTCCATGATCACAGCTGCATCCCATCCAGCACTCTTGATTCGAGCCTGCCTCCGTGACAGGCTAGTGCAGTTCGTTTCACCGCTCACAGGGTCGTGGGTTACCGCCGATGTGAACACCCCGATCCTGCCGTGCCGAGAGGCATGCGTGCGAGCGGGGCGATCTATCGGGAAGAACCGAGCACCGTCCGGTCCCGCACCCGAACCGCCTTGCGCAGCTGCGCAGGGTCTCGTGGCGTGCGCCGGTTCGGGCGCCCGGTGCATACCGATGGTCCAGGCCGTCGGTGTGACTCGATCATCCCACCCGAACACTGCGTGGTTCCTCCACGCACGCTGTCACACAAGGAGCACCCGCATGGACTGGCGCGACAAGGCCGCTTGCCTCACCGCTGACCCCGAGCTTTTCTTCCCGGTCGGCAACACCGGACCCGCGGTCGACCAGATCGAGAAGGCGAAGACCGTCTGCGGTCGCTGCACCGTCACCGAGGTCTGCCTGCAGTACGCCCTCGAGACCGGTCAGGACTCGGGCGTCTGGGGCGGCCTCAGCGAGGACGAGCGCCGCGCCCTCAAGCGCCGCGCCGCCCGCGCCCGCCGCGCCTCGTAGCGCCGGCACCGGGACCACCCGGCACCGCACGACCCCGACCCCCGCTCGCCCTCCGGCAGCGGGGGTCGCGTCGTTCCCGGGGACTCCGGGCGGGGACCGAGCCCGCGCGGCGCGGACCGGTGCGGCTCAGACCCGCGGGCCCTTCAGCCAGCGCAGCGGCACCTCGATGGTCACCTCGGTGCCGCGGCCGACCAGCGTGTGCCAGTCGATCGTCCCGCCGAGCTCGCCCTGGATCAGGGTGCGCACGATCTGCGTGCCCAGACCCGAGCCGACCTTGCCCTCCGGCAGTCCGACTCCGGTGTCGCGCACCTTGACGGTGAGCTCGTCGTCGCCGCGGGTCGCGACGATCTCGACGTCGCCCTCCCGGCCGGCGAGCCCGTGCTCGACCGCGTTGGTGACCAGCTCGGTCAGCGCGAGGGCGAGCGGAGTGGCGTACTCGCTCGGCAGGTCGCCGAAGCTGCCGGTGAAGGTGGGGTGCACGGTGGTGTTGTGCGTCGAGGCGACCTCGGCGATCAGCAGCAGAACCCGGTCGAACACCGCGTCGAAGTCGACGTTCTGCGCGAGCCCCTCGGAGAGGGTGTCGTGCACGACCGCGATCGCCGCGACGCGGCGCATGGCCTGCGTCAGCGCCTCGCGGGCGAGATCGGAGTGGGTGCGCCGGGCCTGGATCCGCAGCAGCGACGCGACGGTCTGCAGGTTGTTCTTCACCCGGTGGTGGATCTCGCGGATCGTCGCGTCCTTGGTGATCAGCTCCCGCTCCTGGTGGCGCAGCTCGGTCACGTCGCGGCAGAGCACGACGGCGCCGACGCGCTCCCCGCGGTCGCGGATCGGGATGGCGCGCAGCGAGACGGTGACCCCGCGCGCCTCGATGTCGGTGCGCCAGGGCGCGCGGCCGGTCACGACCAGCGGCAGCGACTCGTCGATGACGACCTTGCCGGCGACCAGGCCCGTGGTGACCTCGGCGAGCGACTCGCCCTCGAGCTCGTCCGCGAAGCCGATGCGGTTGAACGCCGACAGCGCGTTCGGGCTGGCGAAGGTCGTGATCCCGTCCACGTCGAGGCGGATCAGGCCGTCGGAGGCGCGCGGGGCGCCGCGACGCGGCCCGGTCGGCGCGCCGAGGTCGGGGAAGTCGCCCGAGGCGATCATCGAGAAGAGGTCGTTCGCGCAGTCGTTGAAGGTCAGCTCCTGGCGGCTGGGCGTGCGCGTCTCGCTGAGGTTGGTGTGGCGGGTGACGACCGCGATCGGCTGATCGGTGGTCGCGCTGTCGGAGCCGCCGAGGCGCCGGATGACCGGCACGGCGCGAACCCGGGTGGGCGTCTCCTCGAACCAGTCCGGGGCCGAGGTGTCGACGATGCGAGCGCTCTCGAAGGCCTCGGCGACCTGGGCGCGCCACTCCGCCTTGATCTTCTGCCCGACGAAGTCGCGGTAGAAGAGCGTCGCCGCACTCGAGGGCCGGGCGTGCGCGACCGCGACGAAGCCGCCCTCGGCGGTCGGCACCCAGAGCACGATGTCCGCGAAGGCGAGGTCGGCGAGGAGCTGGAGGTCGCCGACGAGGAGGTGCAGCCATTCGACGTCCGCGTCCGTGGAGCGGCCGTGGGAGAGGACGAGATCACTGAGGGTCGACACCCGACAAGCCTAGGTCCCGTCATCGCGCGCACCGCACCTGCGGTGCCCCGCGCCCGGTTATCCACAGTCCGGCGCTGAGCCCGACGTGAGCATCGCTCGGCTGCTTCGATGAGGTCACCCCGTCGCGCTCGTCCTGCTGCGGCACGCACCGCCCGAGCCGAGAGGAGATCCGAACCGTGAGTCGCTCGTCCTGCCTTTGGAGCACGCCGCATGATCCACCCCACCAACGCGTTCGACTACCGCACCCTGCCGCTCGACGCGGACGCGGCGGCCTCCGCGACGTCGGCCGCCGCGTTCTTCGCCCCGCAGCCGGCGACGCGGGCGGAGCTGCCCGATCCCGAGCCGATCCTCGCCTGCCTGACGCTGCAGGTGGTCGAGGTCCTGGCCGGCTCCCGCGAGATCGACCAGCTGGCCCGCTGGCTGAGCGACGACGTCTACCGGCATCTGCAGAAGCGGGTGGTGATGGCCGCCCGTGCCCGCAGCCTCAAGGGCCGGTCGACGCAGCGCCTCCCGTCCACGGTCGGCCGGGTCGTCGTCACGGAGCCGCGGGACGGGATCGTCGAGGCGGTCGTCCTCGTGCACAACCGGGTCCGCACCCGAGCGGTCGCCATCCGGCTGGAGGGCACGGACGCCCGCTGGCGCGCGACCGCGATCAACGTGCTCTGAGACCGGTCAGCGCCCGCGGCTCGGCGCTCGCACGCCGGCACGCCCGGGTCAGCGCTCGCGGACGGGAGCCACCGGCGGCAGCACCACCTGGACGCCCTTCTCGCGCAGCGCCTCCTCGAGCTCCGGCGGCGGCGGCGCGTCGGTGACGAGGTAGTCGGCCCGGCCGAGCTCCGCCACCTGGGCGAAGAGGGTGCGGCCGAACTTGGTCTGGTCGGCCAGGATCGCCACGCGCTCGCAGCGGGCGATCATCTCGCTCATCATCACGCCCTCCGCCAGATTGCTGGTCGAGTAGCCGTTCTCGGCGGACACGGCGCCGACGGAGATCAGGCCGATGTCGCAGTGCAGGTCGACGGCGCCGCCCGGCTCCGCGGCGGCGAAGCCCACCGGCCCGACCGTCGACTGGCCGCCGAGGCGGACGGCGCCGCCGAAGACGAAGAGGTCGCGGCAGGTCTTCGAGCCGATCTCGGCAGGGACGCGCAGGTTGTTCGTCGCGATGGTCAGCTCGCGGTGGTCGTTGAGGTGCCGGACGACCGCCAGCGAGGTGGTGCCCGCGTTCAGCATCACCACCGCCCCGTTCTCGACGAGGCCGGCGGCGAGCGCGCCGATCTTCTCCTTCGCGCCGCGCTGGATGCCGAGGCGCACGTCCAGGCGCTTCTCCGTCGCGGGCATCACCGAGAGGCTCACCGCGCCGCCGTGCGTGCGGACGAGGTAGCCGTCCGCGTCGAGCTGGTCGAGATCGCGGCGCACGGTGTCGGCCGAGACGGCGAAGCGGCGGGCGAGCGTGGTGACCGTGACCTCGCCCGCCTCGGCGACGTAGGCGGCCAGATCGGCCTTCCGGCCGGCCGGCAGACGGAGCGGGACGTCGTTCGCGGCGGGGGCGTCGTCGGTGTCGGGCATGTGCGTTGTCTAACACCGCCGTGTCGGATCCTGCAAGTTGTCGCACTCGGATCGCGGCGAATCCTGCGGTCTGGTCCTCGTTTGTCGCACATCTCGGCAATTTCCTGCCGGTTCTTGCATGACCACGCATCGCCAGGTACATTCGCAGAACACAAGCGCAAGAATGCGCACACAACAGCAGATAACTGCAGAGTTGCAGGGAGTGACATGAGCAAAGGTGCTCGCATCAAGAGAGCCGTCGTCTTCACCGTCAGCGCGGCGTTCGCCGCGACGATGCTGACCGGCTGCAGCCAGGGTGGCGGCGACTCCGCGGCAGGCGGAGACGTCACCCTCGAATTCGCGCAGTGGTGGGAGCCCGAGCTCTCGGACGGCGCCCTCCGCGGCCTGATGGACGACTTCGAGGCCGCCAACCCCGGCATCACGGTCGACCTCCTCAGCGGTCCGTACGCCTCGACCAAGGAGCAGCTCTTCGCCGGCGCCGCGGCCGGCACGATGTCCGACGTCGTCGGACTCGACGGCGCCTGGATCAGCGACTTCGCCAAGCAGGGCGCGCTGGCCGACCTCGGTCCCCTGCTCTCGGACGCGGGCTTCGACGAGAGCCAGCTCTCCTCGACCGTCGTCGTCGACGGCAAGACCGCGATGGTCCCCGTCGTCAACTTCGTCTACCCGCTCTTCACCAACGACGCCCTGCTCTCCGAGGCGGGCGTCAGCGCTCCGCCCTCGACCCGCAGCGAGTTCGAGTCCGCGGCCAAGGCGATCACGGCGCTCGGCGACAACACCAGCGGCTGGGTGCTCCCGCTCTCGAGCGACGCGCCCAACGGGATCCAGAACGACGTCATGTCCTGGGTCTGGGCCTCCGGCGGCAGCATGCTCGACGACGGCAAGCCCGACCTCACCAACGACGCCGTCACCAGCGCGGTCGACTACATCGCGCAGCTCGACGCCGACGGCGTGATCGCCCCCGGCGCCGCGACGATGAAGGAGCAGGACAAGGTCGAGGAGTTCACCAACGGCCGCGTCGGCATGATGATCGACTCCCTCTCGCACATCGCCACCATCCGCGAGTCCAACCCCGACCTGAAGTTCAGCATCTCGGCCATCCCGGCCGAGGACGGCTTCAGCGGCGAGCGCGGCATCCCCTTCGCCTCCTGGGGCATCGGGGTCTCGGCCAGCAGCGAGCACCCGGCCGAGGCCGCGAAGCTCGTGTCGTTCCTGATGAGCGCCGACACGAACTCGACGCTGTCCACGCTGGCGAACGCCTTCCCCGGCAACACCGCCTCCACGCCGGACTTCTCGGACAGCGACCCGCTGTACCAGGAGGCCTTCGACATCTACTCGGCCGGCTACCCGGCGAACGAGTTCGTCGGCCTGCCCGTCGCGGAGCAGCTGATGCGCGACTTCGACGAGCAGCTGCAGGCCGCCCTCAACGGCGACCAGAGCGTCGACGAGGCGCTGGAGAAGTCCCAGGAAGCCTGGCTCGGCGAGTTCTGAGCCGTGACCCGTCCGTCCCCGATCGCGCCGCGGGAGTCCTCTCCCGCGGCGCGGTCCCCCCTCACCCCGTCCCCGATCGAAGGAGGAGCGCCGTGGTCTCCCTGCTGAGCGCCCCCCAGCGTCCCGCCTCCGGGACGCCCGCCCCCGCCCCCGCGGGCCGCCGGAGGCGCCGCGACCTCGCGCCCTACCTCTACCTCTCCCCCACGGCGATCGTGATGCTCGTCCTGATGCTCGTGCCGGTGCTGCTGGTGATCGGGTACTCGTTCTTCGACAACGTCATCACGAACCCGAAGCCCGCCTTCGTCGGACTCGCCAACTACCTCGAGGTCCTCGGCCACCCGAAGTTCCGCACGGCCACCGGCAACACGATCGTCTTCGTCGGCGTCAGCGTCGCGGCGCACCTGGTGCTCGGCCTCGGCTTCGCGATGCTGTTGAACTCGCCGCTCGTGCCGACCGTCGCCAAGTCGCTCTTCCGCGTGGTCTACGTCCTGCCGTGGCTGTTCACCGTCGCGATCATCGCGGTGCTCTGGCGGCTGCTGCTGAACCCGAACGGCGTGATCAACTACGCGCTGATCTCGCTCGGGCTGACCGACAAGGGCATCGAGTGGCTCGCCTCCCCCGCGACCGCGCTGCTCTCGGTGACCTTCATCAACATCTGGGCGGGCTACTCGTTCTACATGATCACGCTGCTGGCGGGTCTGCAGGGCATCCCGCACGACCTCTACGAGGCGGCGAAGGTCGACGGGGCGAGCGCCTGGCAGCGGTTCTGGAACGTCACGATCCCGCAGCTCAAGCCGATCATCATCAGCATGTCGGTGCTCGACATCATCTGGACCTCGCAGCAGTTCGCGCTGATCTGGATGACGACCGGCGGCGGCCCGATCGACGCGACCGAGATGCTCAGCACCTACACCTACAAGCTCGCGTTCAGCCGCTACGAGTTCTCGGTGGCCTCGGCGAGCGCCGTCCTGGTCCTCCTCCTCACCATGGTCCTCGCGTTCTTCTACGTGCGGAACCAGAAAGCCAGGGACTGACGTGACCGCCACCGCCACCCGCCCGGCCGTCCGCACGCCGCGGCTCCTCGCCGCGAAGGCCGGGGTCTGGGTCCTCCTCCTGATCGGCGCCGCCTTCGCAGGCCTGCCGATCGTCTGGATGGCCGCCAGCTCGTTCAAGTCGAACACCGAGATCTTCGAGTACCCGCCCCGGCTGATCACCGACACGTTCTCGTTCTCGGCCTACGCCGGCATCCTGGGCGACCCGACGAAGGTCCGCTTCTTCATCAACAGCTACGTCGTCGCGCTCGCGGTCGTCGCGCTGACGCTGGTCGTCGCGATCCTCGCGTCCTATGCGTTCAGCCGCTACGAATTCCGCTTCAAGCGGCCGATCAACATCATCATCGTCAGCGTGCAGGCGGTGCCGCCGATCACCCTGCTGATCCCGTTCTTCGGGCTGATGGTGACGCTGCGGCTCTACAACACCTATCAGGGCCTGATCCTCACCTATCTGGTCTTCACGCTGCCCTACGCGATCATCATGCTGACCGGCTACTTCAACACCCTCCCCCGCGATCTCGACGAGGCGGCGCGGATGGACGGGGCCGGCCCGATGACGGTGCTCTGGCGGATCCTGGTGCCGATCGCGATCCCCGGGATCGTCTCGGTCGGCGTCTACACCTTCATGATCGCGTGGAACGAGTACCTCTTCGCGCTCACCCTGACCCGCACCGACGACATGCGCACGGTGCCGATCGGCATCCAGCTGCTCATGGGCCAGAACTCCTACGAGTGGAACGAGATGATGGCGATGAGCATCCTCGGATGCGTTCCCGTCCTCCTCCTCTTCCTCTTCTTCCAGCGGTACTTCATCGGCGGCATGACCGCCGGGGCCGTCAAGAGCTGAGGCGCGCGTCCGCGCGTCCGGAACACCACCACCACCACGAGAAGGACAGTCAGAGAATGCTTGTTTCCGGAAAAGACCTGCTGGACGTCGCCAACGCGAACGGCTTCGCCGTCCCGGCGTTCAACGTCAGCGACTACGCCATGATGAACGGCCTCTTCGAGATCAGCGAGGAGAAGGACTCCCCGCTGCTCATCGCGATCCACCCCGACGAGCTGAGCCACACCGGAGTGGACATCCTGCACGCGATCATCGCCCGCGCCCACCGCTCCAGCGTCCCGGTGACCATCCACCTCGACCACGGCGCCACCTACGAGCAGGTCCTGCTCGCGATCAAGTCCGGCTTCACCTCGGTGATGATCGACGGCTCGATGCTCCCCTACGACGAGAACGTCGCGATCACCAAGCGCGTCGTCGACGCGGCGCACGCCGTCGGCGTCTCGGTCGAGGGCGAGCTGGGCACGATCGGCAAGACCGACAACGAGGCCGAGGACGGCGCCGCGAACATCATCTACACCGAGCCCGACGAGGCGGTCGACTTCGTCGCCTCCACCGGGGTCGACAGCCTGGCGATCGCCATCGGCACCAGCCACGGCCTCTACCCGGCGTCGATGAAGCCCGCCCTCAAGCTCGACCTGCTCGCCGAGATCAAGAAGCGCGTCGCCGTGCCGCTCGTCCTGCACGGCGGCTCGAACAACCCCGACGCGGAGATCGCGGAGTCGGTGAAGCGCGGGGTCAACAAGATCAACATCTCCAGCGACATCAAGGCCGCGTACCACAAGAAGATGCGCGAGGTGCTGGCCGACCCCTCCGTCCGCGAGCCCAACACGATCCAGCCGCCCTCCATCGCCGCGATGAAGGAGACGGCCGCCGAGAAGATCGACCTGTTCGGCTCCGCCGGCAAGGCCGAGCTCTACTAGGCCCGGCGAGACGCAGGAGAGCAGCGCGGTGAACGAGAGGATCGTGCTCGGACTGGGCGGGACCGTCGACTACGAGATCGACTGGGACGACCACGTCGTCCAGACGCTCGCGGACGAGTACGGGATCCGCGCGGACGAGCTGACGAGGACGGCGCCGGTCACCACCGAGCGCGACCTCGTCGTGGCGCTCCTCGCGTTCCTCGCCGACGGTGCGGGAGGGGAGAGATTCGCCTCCTCCTCCCGCATCGTCGAGGAGTTCGCGCAGCGCTTCCCCCGGCGCATCACCCTCGGCGGCACGGGCGTGCGGGCGGGCTACGCGCTCGCCGTGCACGGCCTCGCCGCGGTGCAGCACCTGGTGAGCATCGACGACCACGTCCGCCGCCTCCTGCCCGTCGGCACCGAGTACGTCTCGAGCGCGACCGCCGACAGCACCGACCCGCACCTGATCGTGCAGTTCCCGCGCGGCGCCCGGGTGCTCCTCGGCGACCGCGTGCTGGTGGCGCCGCATCCGAACCGGGTGATCTTCGCGAACGACCCGCCCAACCGCGAGCTGCTGCTGGCGGAGGGACTCGGCGGCATGCTGGCCGACGCGGGCGTCTTCCTGGTCTCCGGCTTCAACAGCATCCAGGACGGGGCGGTGCTGACGGACCGGCTGGAGACGCTGCAGCGCCACCTCGCGGCGCTGCCCGCCTCCGCGGATGTGATCTACGAGGACGCGGGCTTCCACCTGCCCGCTCTGCAGGACCGGGCCCGCTCCGCCCTGCTCGGCTGCGTCGACGTCGTCAGCATGAACGAGGACGAGCTGCAGGCGCTGCTCGGGCACCGGCTCGACCTGCTCGACCCGGATGCAGTGGTCGAGGCGCTGGGCGCGGCCGCGGCGCTCCTCCCCGGCCCGGTGCTCGTCGTGCACACCCGGCACTGGTCGGCGGCCGTCGGAGCGGAGGCCGAGCGCTACCGCGCGGCGCTCCTCGGCGGAGTGACGATGGCGAGCACCCGCTACCTGCTCGGCGACGGCATCACCGCCGCGGACTACGACCGCGTCGCACAGCTGCCGGCGCAGCCCGGCGGAGTCGCGGTCTGCACCGCGGTCACGGCTCGGCTGCAGGCCGTCTGCACGCCCGGCCTCGTGCTCGAGACCGACCGCCCCACCACGATCGGCCTCGGCGACACCTTCGCCGGCGGCTTCGTCTCGGCGCTGGTGCGGCACCGCGTCTGACGCCGCCGATCACGCGCCCGCGCTGTCGACGACGAAGGCCCCGCATCCCGCGCTCCGCTCGAGCGGAGTCGGGACCGGGACCTTCGTCGTGCCGGTCGGCAGAGCCGGGATCAGCGGCGCTTGGTCTGCGCGCGGCGCTCCTGGCGGTTGTTCGGCGTCTCGTCGGAGCCGCCGGTCTGCTGGCCGAAGGCGCCGGTGGTCGCGGCGTCCTCCGCGTCGTCCGGGCGCGCCTCGCGAGCCGCCGCGGCGCTGGCCTTCGCCGTCGCCGCCTGCTGCACCCGGCCGCGCTGATCGCGGACCTCGACACCGCCCGAGTCGCTCGGCGCGGAGTAGCTGAGCTTCTCGACCGGGGCGACCGGCTCGGAGAGGCCCTTCGCGGCGACGCCGGCGACCTCGCCCTGCTTCTGGGTGACCTCGACCTCGAGGTTGAAGAGGAAGCCGACGGTCTCCTCGCGGATCTGGCCCATCATCTGCTGGAACAGGGTGAAGCCCTCGCGCTGGTACTCGACCAGCGGGTCGCGCTGGGCCATCGCGCGCAGGCCGATGCCGTCCTTGAGGTAGTCCATCTCGTAGAGGTGGTCGCGCCAGCGGCGGTCGATCACCGAGAGCACGACGCGGCGCTCGAGCTCGCGCATGGCGGGGGCGCCGAGCTGCTCCTCGCGGCCCTGGTAGGCGAGCTTCGCGTCCGAGAGGATCTCGCGGCGCATGAACTCCTTGTTGATCCGGCCGCGGCTGCCGGCCTCCTGGACGACCTCGTCGATCGACAGGCTGACCGGGTAGAGGGTCTTCAGCTCGGTCCAGAGCGCGTCGAAGTCCCAGTCGTCGCCGTTGCCCTCGCCGGTGTGCACCTCGAGGATCTCGTCGATCACGTCGACGAGGAACTTCTGGGTGCGCTCGTGCAGGTCGTCGCCCTCGAGGATGTGGCGGCGGTCGGAGTAGATCGCCTCGCGCTGGCGGTTGAGGACGTCGTCGTACTTGAGGACGTTCTTGCGGATCTCGGCGTTGCGCGCCTCGACCTGCGACTGCGCGCTGCGGATGGCGCGCGAGACGACCTTCGACTCGATCGCCATGTCGTCCGGCACGTTGCCGCGGCCCATCAGGGCCTCGGCCGCGCCGGAGTTGAACAGGCGCATCAGGTCGTCGGTGAGCGAGAGGTAGAAGCGGCTCTCGCCCGGGTCGCCCTGGCGGCCGGAGCGGCCGCGGAGCTGGTTGTCGATGCGGCGCGACTCGTGGCGCTCGGTGCCGAGCACGTAGAGACCGCCGGCGGCCTGGACCTTCTCGGCCTCCTCGGCGACCTTGGCCTTGACGCCCGCGAAGACGTCGTCCCACGCGGACTCGTACTCCTCTGGGGTGTCGACGGGGCTGAGGCCCTTGGTCGACATCTCGGTGACCGCGAGGAACTCGGCGTTGCCGCCGAGCATGATGTCGGTGCCGCGGCCGGCCATGTTGGTCGCGACGGTGACGGCGCCGAGGCGGCCGGCCTGGGCGACGATCGCGGCCTCGCGCGCGTGGTTCTTGGCGTTCAGCACCTCGTGCCGCACGCCCTTCTTGGCGAGCAGGCGGGAGAGGTACTCGCTCTTCTCGACGCTCGTCGTGCCGACCAGCACGGGCTGGCCCGCCGCGTGGCGCTCGACGATGTCCTCGACGACCTGCTCGAACTTGACCTGCTCGTTCTTGTAGACGAGGTCGGCGTTGTCGATGCGCTGCATCTTGCGGTTGGTCGGGATGGAGACCACGCCGAGCTTGTAGGTCGACATGAACTCGGCGGCCTCGGTCTCGGCCGTTCCGGTCATGCCGGAGAGCTTGCCGTAGAGGCGGAAGTAGTTCTGCAGCGTGACGGTGGCGAGGGTCTGGTTCTCGGCCTTGACCTGCACGCCCTCCTTCGCCTCGATCGCCTGGTGGATGCCCTCGTTGTAGCGGCGGCCGGCCAGGATGCGGCCGGTGTGCTCGTCGACGATCATCACCTCGCCGTTGAGGACGACGTAGTCCTTGTCCTTCTTGAACAGGGCGCGGGCCTTGATCGAGTTGTTGAGGAACGAGATCAGCGGGGTGTTCGCGGACTCGTAGAGGTTGTCGATGCCGAGGTAGTCCTCGACCTTCTCGATGCCGGGCTCGAGCACGCCGACGGTGCGCTTCTTCTCGTCGACCTCGTAGTCCTCGCCCTCGATCAGGCGCGTGGCGAGGCCGGCGAACTCGGCGAACCAGCGGTTCGCCTCGCCCGAGGCGGGGCCGGAGATGATCAGCGGGGTG
The DNA here is from genome assembly GCF_022815495.1 of Rathayibacter sp. VKM Ac-2929. Classification (NCBI taxonomy): domain Bacteria; kingdom Bacillati; phylum Actinomycetota; class Actinomycetes; order Micrococcales; family Microbacteriaceae; genus Rathayibacter; species Rathayibacter sp. VKM Ac-2929. The sequence continues at coordinate 270,307 of NZ_JALGRV010000002.1, read as the reverse complement.
CGCGCCTCGTCGATGAGGATCGAGTCGACCTCGTCGACCACTGCGAAGAAGTGGCCGCGCTGGACCATGTCCTGCGCCTGCCAGGCCATGTTGTCGCGGAGGTAGTCGAAGCCGAACTCGTTGTTCGTGCCGTAGGTGATGTCGGCCGCGTACTGCTCGCGGCGCTGCTCGGGCGTCTGGCCGGAGAGGATCACGCCGGTCGTCATGCCGAGGGCGCGGAACACGCGCCCCATCAGCTCGGACTGATAGTTCGCGAGGAAGTCGTTCACCGTGACGATGTGCACGCCGCGGCTCGCGATGGCGTTGAGGTACGCCGGCAGGGTCGCGACGAGGGTCTTGCCCTCTCCGGTCTTCATCTCGGCGATGTTGCCGAGGTGCAGTGCGGCGCCGCCCATCAGCTGGACGTCGAAGTGGCGCAGGCCGAGCGTGCGGCGCGAGGCCTCGCGGACGGCCGCGAAGGCCTCCGGCAGCAGGTCGTCGAGCGATTCGCCGTTCGAGTAGCGCTCGCGCAGCTCGACGGTCTCGTTCTTCAGCTCCTCGTCGCTGAGGTGCGTGAAGTCCTCTTCGAGGGCGTTGACGGCTTTCGCGTAGTTCTCGAGGCGGCGGAGGACCCGGCCCTCCCCGACGCGAAGGACCTTTTCGAGAACTGAGGCCACGGGGTACTCCAAAACGTAGAAGACAGGTGCCCGACGGCACGGCGCGGACGGAACCACACTAGCCGGGGCGGGCTGTGCGCGGTCCGACAGGGCGCGAAGAACCCCCCGGAGGCGGACCTCCGGGGGGCTCCCGGGTCAGACCGCGGCGGCCTCGGGCTGCGCGTCCGCCTCGTCGCCGAGGCCGATCACGCCGTAGTCCCAGCCCTTGCGTCGGTAGACGACGCTCGGGCGGTCGGTGTCCGCGTCGATGAAGAGGTAGAAGTCGTGGCCGACCAGCTCCATGTAGTCGACGGCGTCGTCGACGCTCATCGAGACGGAGGGGAAGACCTTCTTGCGGATGACGACGGGGCAGTACGGCTCCTCCGCGTCGTCCTCGTCCGCGGCGACCGGCTCCGGGGCCGGCTCCTCCTGAACGGGGATCACGCCCGTGCTCAGGCGCTCGAGCACCTCGGCGTCCGCCGGCTGGATCGCGACGACGCTGAAGTCGTCGGCCGCCGCGTCGCGCAGCGAGGTCGGCCGATGCTGACCGCGATGCACCTTCTTGCGGTCCTTGGCTCGACGCACCCGTTCGAGCAGGCGCCCGAGGGCGACGTCGAAGGCCGCGTACTTGTCGGCTCCGCTCGCCTCGGCCCGCACCACGGGCCCCTTGCCGATGAGCGTGAGCTCGACCCGGTCGCCGCCGGCGGCGCCCTTGCCCTCGCTGTGACGGCTCGCCTTGATCTCGAGCGCGAGCGCCCGGTCGGCGAGATGGGCGATCTTCTCCGACTTCTCCGTCGCGTAGGCGCGGAAGCGATCGGTGATGCCCATGTTGCGGCCTGTGATGTCGATGTCCATGACAACCTCCCAGTCGAGTACGGCGTGCCGCCTTTCTCCGGGCGGACCGTTCACGCCGTCCCCCGAGCGTAGACCCGCGGTCACCGGATCGTCCTCGGGAGTTCATCAGGAAGTCGCGCTGCGGCCGCCGGGGGTCCCGGCGAGCGCGGCCGCCCCCGCCACGTCTCCCCCGCCCGCGCGGACGGCCCGGCGCAGCTCGAGCAGGGTCGCCCCCGAGGTGACCACGTCGTCCACCAGCAGGATCCGTTCGCCGTCGAGCGGACGCCTGGCGCGGAACGCGCCGTCGAGGTTCGCACGCCGCTCCGCCCGGGCGAGGCCGACCTGGTCGAGCGCGAGCCGGGTCCTCGTGAGCGGCCGGGCGAGGCGCCCGCCCGCCGCGCGCACCAGCAGGTCGACGGGGTCGAAGCCGCGCCGCAGGTGCCGCAGGCGCGAGCCGGGCGGTGCGACCAGCAGCGCCGGAGCGCCGTCGAGCGCCTGGAGCAGCACGGGTCGCAGCAGCGCGCCGAGCGGTCGCGCTGCGGCCACCCGCCCCTCCGCCTTCAGCGCGAGGACGAGCCGCCGCACCGTCCCGGCGTACTCCGCGCCGACGCGCACCTCGAGCGGGTCGTCGTCGGACCCCAGGCGGCGGACGTCCGGTCGCGCCTGCGCGGCGAGCTCCGCTGCGCAGTCCGGGCAGGGCACCCGGGTCGCCGGCCGCCCGCAGGCCGGGCAGTCGACCGGCAGCAGAACGGCGAGGGCGTCGAGGAGATGATCGCGCAGCATCGGGCGAGTGTGCCCGGGTTCAGGACCCCATGCCGGTCTGCGTCGCGAGGAGCTCGATGCCTGTCGCGACCGTCTGCCACGCCGAGCCGCGCTGCTGGCGCAGCTCGCCGCCCTCGGCGAGGATGCGGATCTGCGTCGAGGCGTTGCCGGCCGCGATCTGCACGGTCCCGGTGGTCGTCCCCAGCGGGGTGTCCCCTCCGCCGAGCTGGTTCATCGTCACCGTGTCCTCGCCGGTGGAGCCGCGGACGACCGAGACGACGTCGAGCTCGTCCGTCCAGGCGGCGGCGACCGCCGTGCCGAGGGTCGAGCGCAGCACGACCGGCTCGCCGATCGCGATCGGATCGCCGTTGACCGAGCGGGTGACCCCGGCGACGAGCACGGTCGCCTGCTGCCCGTCCTGCGCGAAGGCGAGCATCCGCGTGCCGTCCCGAGACAGCGCGAACGAGGCGATCGACTCGATCTCCGGCCAGGCGGTCGCGACCTGCAGCGACCGGGAGCCGTCGGAGGAGTAGGCGACCAGCTGGCCCGGCGCCGCCGTGGGCACCGACCAGACGTAGCCGAAGGGGTCCATGCCGGGGGCCGCGAGGCCGCTCCGGGCGTCGAGCAGCACGTCGTCGACGCCGGGGGTGAGCAGCGAGACGCCGGCCGAGGTGAGGACGGCCGCCGAGGCGCTCGAGTCGGCGCCCCGCTGCTCGCCCAGCACCGCGGCCCGCGGCGAGAGCGCCGCGATCCGGTCCGAGACGGCCGTCTCGGCGAGTCCCGAGGAGCCGAGGAAGCCGAAGTCGCCGTCGGTCAGCACCAGCGGCCGGGTGTCCACCCGCGGCGAGGTCGGCAGCCCGGTCACCTCGGTCGGGATCTCGATCGGGTTCTGCTGCACCGAGAGCGAGACCCCGGTGACGTTCGAGACGTTGGCCAGGCTCCTGCCGAGCTGCAGCGCCATCCGGCGCCACTGCCGCTCGTCGGCCTCGAGCGCCGCCGAGTTCAGGTCGACGACGGCCCGCTGCGCCTCGACCGGCACCGTCTCGGCGGCGAGCGCCGTCCCGGTCGGGAAGGCCGAGACGACGGCGGACGAGTCGCGGAGCCACGGCGTCGGCCCGCGCAGCAGCTCGGTGACGATCGTGGTGCTGGTCGAGCTGTCCGCGCGCGAGGCGAACCAGCGCAGATCCGGCACCAGGTAGGAGTAGCTCGGGTCGAAGAAGTAGAGCGCGTAGGTGGAGAAGACCTGCTCGAAGGTGGTCCGGTCGATGACGACGCCGCTGGGCGGAGAGCTGATCCGCCATTCGCCGTTCTCCTGGACGAAGCCGTAGTCCAGCTCCAGCGCGGTGGTCGTCGCGACCTCGGAGTAGACGCCGGTGGCGTCGACCTCGGCCACGGGGGTGATGGTGAGCGAGAGCGTCGACGCGCCGGGCTGGGTCGAGGAGCGCTGGCCCTCGTCGACGGTGACGTGCTCGCCCGGCGTCCAGTCGGCTCCGGTGGAGAGGAACTCGCGGGCGATCTTGTAGTTGTTCTGCGGGCTCGACGCCGCGTCGATGAAGCCGGTGAGGATCTCGAACTGGTCGGCGCCCTCGGCGGGGCCGGAGGGGAGGAAGTCGTACTGCAGGTCCTGCGGCGCCGTGTCCGGGCGGCCGACGCCGACATCGCCGCCGCGCGGGATGCCCGCGCAGCCGGCGAGGGCGGCCAGCAGCAGCACCGCGGCGACCGCGGAGCGCACGCGCCTCACTGGACGACCCCGTGCTCGGGCACGCCGCCGAGCGGCAGCGGCGGCAGGACGATGGGGCCGGAGTAGGCCTGCTCGCCCGCGTCCACGGGCGGCAGCGGCAGCGGGGAGGCGTCGATCCGCTCGCCGCGCCGACGCGGGACCGTGAGCCGGAAGCACGCGCCGCGGCCGGGCATCGACCAGACCTGCAGCCAGCCGTGGTGCAGCGCGGTGTCCTCCTGCGCGATGGAGAGGCCGAGGCCGGTGCCGCCGAGGGTGCGGCGGCGGGACGGATCGGCGCGCCAGAAGCGGTCGAAGACGCGGACCACCTCCTCGGAGCTCATGCCGTGACCGTAGTCGCGGACGGCGAGCGCCACCGCGGTGGCGTTGCTGTCGACCGTGACCACGATCTCGCGGCCGTCGCCGTGCTCGACGGCGTTGCCGAGCAGGTTGCGCACGATGCGGCGGATGCGGCGGGCGTCCATCTCGGCGTCGAAGTAGCCGCCGGGGGCGGAGAGCGTGAGCCGCGAGCCGTTCGCCTCGGCGATCCCGCGCATCCCCTCGATCTCCTCGCCGGCCAGCCGCACCAGGTTCACCGGCTCCAGCTCCAGCTCGGCCGAGCCGGCGTCGTGGCGGGAGATCTCCAGCAGATCGGCGAGGAGGCTCTCGAAGCGGCCGATCTGGCCGTGCAGCAGCTCGACGGTGCGCTCGGCGACCGGCGGGAAGCCCTCGCGCTGGTCGTAGAGCACGTCGCCGGCGAGCTTCATCGTGGTCAGCGGGGTGCGCAGCTCGTGCGAGACGTCGGAGACGAAGCGCTGCTGCACCCGGCTGAGCGTGGCGAGCTCGCTGATCTGCTCCTGGAGGCTGTCGGCCATCCCGTTGAACGAGCGGGCGAGGGTGGCGATCACGTCCTGTCCCCTCTCCGGGATGCGCACGTCGAAGTCGCCCGCGGCGAGGCGCTGGCTGGTCTCCGCCGCCACCCGCACGGGCGCGACCACGATCCGGACGACGACCCAGCTGACCGCGCCGATCAGGAGGATCAGCAGGATGCCGGCGATGTTGAGGACCTGCTGCACGAACTGCAGCGTGCGCTCCGCGTCCGCGAGCGAGTAGCCGATGTAGAGCTCGTAGCGCCCCGCGGAGCTCGGCAGCTCGATCGTCGAGCCGACGACGATGCCCGGGAGCTGCTGGCCCGAGGCGCCGAGGCTCACCGACTGCCAGTACTGGCCGTCGGCGCCGGCCTGCACCCGCGCGCGCAGGTCGTCGCTGATGACGCCGTTCTGCAGCTCGCGGTTGTAGCTGTCCTGCGGGGCGAGCGAGGACGCCTCCTGATCGGGCGCGCGCACGACCGCGATCAGGGCGGAGGAGGAGGCGTCGCGCACCGCGGTGCGCACCGAGTTCATGACCTCCTCCATGTCCTGCCGGGTCGAGACCGTCGCCGCGTCGAGGTAGCCCTGCGCGGCGCGGGTGGCGCGCGAGGTGTCGCCGGTGACCTGGTCGAGCCGCGACTGGAACAGGTTGTCGCTGATGCTGTAGGAGAGGTAGGCGCCCGTCGAGCCGATCGCGATGCCGCTGAGCAGCACGGTGATGGCGACGGCGCGGAACTGCAGCGAGCTCCGCCAGGCCCGGAGCACCCTCCGCGGCCAGCGCCGCAGCGCCGGCGCCCGGAAGCGGCGCGCGAGGCTCACGTCAGCTCGGCAGCACGGAGCCGGCGCGGTAGCCGACGCCGCGCACGGTCATCACGATGCGCGGATCGTCCGGGTCCTTCTCGACCTTCGCGCGCAGGCGCTGCACGTGGACGTTCACGAGCCGGGTGTCGGCCTTGTAGTGGTAGCCCCAGACCTGCTCCAGCAGCATCTCGCGGGTGAACACCTGCTGCGGCTTCGAGGCGAGGGCGAGGAGGAGGTCGAACTCGAGCGGTGTCAGGCCGATGCGGGTCTCACCGCGGCGGACCTCGTGCCCGGCGACGTCGAGGCTGAGGTCGCCGACCTGCAGGACGGCGTTGGCGGCGACCTGGGAGGGGCGCAGGCGCGTCTTGATCCGCGCGACCAGCTCCTTCGGGTCGAACGGCTTGACCATGTAGTCGTCCGCGCCGGACTCGAGGCCCTGCACGACGTCGGAGGTGTCGGACTTGGCGGTCAGCATGATGATCGGGACGCCGGACTCGGCGCGGATCCGGCGGCAGACCTCGATGCCGTCGATCCCGGGCAGCATCAGGTCGAGCAGGACGAGGTCCGGCCGGGCCCGCCGGAAGGCCTCGAGGGCGCCCGTGCCGTCGGCGCAGAAGGAGACGTCCCAGTCCTCCGCGCGCAGGACGATGCCGATCATCTCGGCCAGGGCCGCATCGTCGTCGACCACCAGGATTCGCGCGCTCATGGGGTCAGGCTAACCGACGCGAGTGGGAGCACGGCCGCGCCCGACCGCGAGGGCCGAGCGCGGCTGTGACAGCATGGGAGGGATGACCGACGCAGCTCAGTGGCCACCGCCCGCCGGGGCTCCGGAGGGCGACCACGCGCGGCCGCGCGTCGCCCCTGTCGCACCGGTCGCGCCCGTGTCCTGGTCTCCGACCGCGGGTCCCGCCGGCCCGTTCCCGCCGCAGGGCTGGACTCCCCCGCCCAAGCCCGGACTGATCCCGCTGCGGCCGCTCGGCTTCGGCACCCTGCTCGGCGCGCCCTTCGCGGTCCTCCGCCGCAGCCCGCGCACCACCCTCGGCGTCGCGCTGCTCGTGCAGGGCCTCGGCTCGCTGCTCGCCCTCGTGCTCTACGGCGCCGTCGCCCTTCTCGCGGTCGGCCGGATCACCCAGGCCGAGGTCGCCGATCGGGACGCCGTCGCGTCGGGGTCGCTGGCGATCGTCGTGCTCGCGGCGCTGATCCCGCTCGCCGTCACCCTGGCCACCGGCGCGCTCGTGCAGGGCGTCGTCGTGCTCGAGGTGTCGCGCGCCGTCCTCGGCGAGCGGCCGACGCTGCGCGCGCTGCTCCGGCGGCTCCGCGGCCGCTTCTGGGCGCTGGTGGGCTGGACCGTGCTGCAGGGCGTCGGCGTCCTGGTGCTGGTCCTCGCCGCGGCGGCGCTCTCGGTGCCGCTCTTCCTCCTCGGCGCCCAGGACGCGGGGGCCAGTGCGGTCGTCGGCGGGATCCTGGTGCTCGTGCTGGCCGGCCTCGCCGCGACCGCGGTGGGCGTCTGGCTCGCGACGAAGCTCGCGCTGGTGCCGAGCCTTCTGGTGCTCGAGCGGCTCCCGCTGCGCCGGGCGGTCGCGCGCTCCTGGCGGCTCGTCACCGGCGGGTTCTGGCGGACGTTCGGCGCGCTCGCGCTGATGGCGGTGATCATCCAGGCGGCCGGGCAGGTCGTCTCGACGCCGTTCAGCCTGCTGATCCCGATCGGCGGGGCGCTGGTCGCGCCGACCGATCCGAACGCGCAGGTGGTCGCGTCGATCGTCGTCGCGCTGCTCTCGGTCGCCGTCGGCCTCGTCGTCGGCGCGGTGGGCACGGTGCTGCAGTCGGCGGTCACCGGGCTCGTCTACCTCGATCGCCGGATCCGGCGCGAGGGCTTCGACCTCGTGCTGATGCGGCACGTCGAGGAGCGCGCGGCCGGGCGCGAGTCCCTCGATCCCTTCCCCGCTCCGGAGCGGACCGCGCCGTGATCCGCCTCGCGCTCGCCACGGCGCCGCTCGACCCCGATGCGCAGGAGGCCCGCCGCCTGCTCCTCGAGGAGCTCGCCGACCCGCGCTACCGCGCCGCCGAGCCGAACTGGTTCGACCGCCTGGTGCAGGCCGTGCGCGACTGGTTCACCTCGCTCACCCTGCCGGGCGACGGCGTCGGCGTGCCGCTCGCGGCGCTGATCGGCGTGCTCGTGCTGGTGGTGCTCGTCGTGGTCGCCCTCGTCCTCGCGGGACGGCCGCGACTGCGGCAGCGCAGTCGCGTGACCGGGGCGGTCCTCGCCGACGACGACGGCCGCTCGGCCGCGGAGCTGCGCGCCCTCGCCGAGGCGGCGGCCGCCCGGGGCGACTGGGACGAGGCGCTGGTGGAGCGGTTCCGCGCCCTGGTGCGCGCCCTGGACGAGCGCACGATCCTCACCGTCTCGCCCGGCACCACCGCTCACGGCTTCTCCCGCCGGGCCGCCGCCGTCTTCCCCGCCTCGGCCGACGCGCTCCGGCGCTCGGCGGACGCCTTCGACCGGGTCCGCTACCTCGGCCTGCCCTGCGGGCGCGAGGACTGCGAGCGGGTCGCCGAGCTCGACCGCGCGCTCGCGGCCGCGCCGGTCCCGCTCGAGGCGCTGCGATGACCGCGCCCGCTGCTCCGCCGGCGTCGGACGCTCCCGTCGACACCGTCTCCTCCCCCACGCTCGGCGCGCTGCTGCGCCGGGGACGCATCTGGGCGCTCCTGGCGGCGATCGTCGTCGTCGGCACGGTCCTGCTGACCGTGGCGACCGGCTCCCCGGTGCCCGCCGCCGACCTCGACGTCGACAGCGCGGCACCGGACGGCGCCCGCGCGGTCGCCCAGGTCCTGCGCGAGCAGGGCGTCGACGTCGTCCGCGCCGACTCGCTCGACGAGGCCCTGCGCGCGGTCGGCCCGGGCAGCACGCTGCTGATCGACGATCCGGGCTCGGCCCTGGACGAGGAGCAGTACGCCCGGCTCGCCGAGGACCCCGCCGCGGTCGTCCTCGTCGAGCCGTCCGGTGCGGCCCTCGACGCGCTGCTGCCCGGCGTCGCCTTCGCCGGCGCGCCGCAGGAGGACGGCGTCCTCGCCGCCTCCTGCGCGCTGCCCGCCGCGGAGCGCGCCGCGGGGATCCCCGCGGGCGGCAGCACCTTCCGCGTCCTCGAGGGCGGCGCCGCGGGCTGCTTCCCGTCCGGTGACGACGCCTTCGCGCTCGTCGCCGACTCCCCGGCCGGCGGCCCCGACGTGATCGCCGTCGGCGACGCCGACCTCCTGCGCAACGGCACCGTCGCCGAGGAGGGACGCGCCGCCCTCGCGCTGGGCCTCCTCGGCGGCGAGGACCGCCTGGTCTGGTACCGCGCCGGCGCGGCCGACGCGACCTCCGCCGCCGTCGACCCGGCCGATCTCGCGCCGGGCTGGGTCACGCCGGCGCTGCTGCTGCTCGTCGGGGTGTTCGTCGCCTCCGCCGTCTGGCGCGGGCGGCGCTTCGGCCCGCTCGCCGTCGAGCCGCTGCCCGTCGTCGTGCACGCGAGCGAGACCGCCCGCGGCCGGGCCCGCCTCTACGCCCACGGCGCCACCCGGGTGCGCGCGCTGGACGCCCTGCGGATCGGCACGCTGCACCGCTCCGCCGCCCTGCTCGGCCTGCCCCCGTCGAGCGGAGTGGACGAGGTCGTCGCGGCGGCCGCGGCCCTGCTCGAGCACGATCCGCGCGCCGTGCGCCGGCTCCTCGTCGACGACGAGCCGGCCGACGACACCGCACTCGTGGCCGCCTCCGACGAGCTCCTGCGCTTCGAGAGCGCGCTCCGCGCCGCCCGCGCACCCCGCACGGGCACCGCCGCGGCCGGCACCGCAGGACCGGGCACCGCAGGAGCCGGCACCGGGCGCCCCGCGCGCGACCGCCTCGACCACGATCAGCCCGACCACGAACGACCGGAAGGCCCCCTCCGATGAGCGACTCCTCCCTCCCCCCGATCGCGGACGACGAGCTCCGCCGCGAGCTCGACCGCGTCCGCTCCGAGGTTGGCCGCGCCGTCGTCGGCCAGGACGGCGCCGTCTCCGGGCTGCTGATCGCCCTGCTCGCCGGCGGGCACGTACTGCTCGAGGGCGTGCCGGGCGTCGCGAAGACGCTGCTCGTGCGCGCGCTCTCGGTCTCGCTGGGCCTGGACACCCGGCGCGTGCAGTTCACCCCCGATCTGATGCCCGGTGACATCACCGGCTCGCTCGTCTACGACGCCTCCACCTCGGGCTTCGCCTTCCGCGAGGGCCCGGTCTTCACGAACCTGCTGCTCGCGGACGAGATCAACCGCACGCCGCCGAAGACGCAGGCCGCCCTGCTCGAGGCGATGGAGGAGCGCCAGGTCAGCGTCGACGGCCGCACGCTCCGCCTCCCCGACCCGTTCCTCGTCGCGGCGACGCAGAACCCGGTCGAGTACGAGGGGACGTACCTGCTCCCCGAGGCGCAGCTCGACCGCTTCCTGCTCAAGCTGGTGCTCGACGTGCCGCCACGGGACGTCGAGGTCGAGGTGCTCTCGCGGCATGCGGCCGGCTTCGACCCGCGCGACCTCGCCGCCGCGGGGGTCCACCCGGTGCTGGACGCGGGGCGGCTGCGGGCGGCCCAGGCCTCCGTCCGCCGCGTCGGCGCCGGCCCGGACGTGCTCGGCTACATCGTCGACCTCGCCCGCGCGACCCGCGAGAGCCCGAGTGTGAAGCTCGGCGTCAGCCCCCGCGGATCGACGGCGCTGCTCGCGGCGAGCCGCGCCTGGGCCTGGCTGAACGGCTACGGCTCGATCACCCCGGACCACGTCCAGGCGATGGTCCTGCCCGTGCTGCGGCACCGGATGCAGCTCCAGCCCGAGGCGGAGCTCGAGGGCGTGCGCACGGAGGCCGTCCTCGGCGGCATTCTGCAGCAGGTCCGCGTCCCGGTCTGAGCCGTGCACCTCACCGGACGCTCCGTCCTCGTCCTCCTCGTCGGCCTCGTGCCGGTCGTCCTGCTCGGACGCCGGGCCGAGGTCGCCTTCGCCGTGCTCGGGCTCTGGCTGCTGGTCTGGCTGATCCTGGTGGGCGTCGACCTCGCGGTGGCCGGCTCCGCGCGCGCGGTCGTGCTCGAGCGGCGGACCCCCGACCGGGTGCGCCTCGGCGAGCGCGCGGAGGCGACGCTGCTGATCACGAACACGGGACGGCGCCGGATCACCGGCGTGGTCCGCGACGCCTGGGAGCCCTCCGCCGGGGCTCTCGCGACCCGCTCGCCGCTGCGGCTGCCGCCGGGCGAGCGCCGCGCGGTCCGCACGGTCCTCGAGCCGCGCCGCCGCGGAGAGCGCCGGGCGCTGCACGCGACGATCCGCTCGAACGGCGTCCTCGGGCTGGCCGGCCGGCAGGCGACCCTCGCGGCGCCCGCTGTCGTCCGGGTGCTGCCGCCGTTCCGCTCCCGCCGCCACCTGCCCTCGCGCCTCGCCCGCCTGCGCGAGCTGGAGGGGCGCACCAGCGTGATGATCCGCGGTCAGGGCACCGAGTTCGACAGCCTGCGCGAGTACGTCCGCGGCGACGACGTCCGCTCGCTCGACTGGCGGGCCACCGCCCGGCGCCGCGAGCCCGTCGTCCGCACCTGGCGACCCGAGCGCGACCGGCGGGTGGTGCTCGTGCTCGACACCGGCCGCACCTCCGCCGCCCGCATCGACGACGAGCCGCGCCTGGACACGGCGATCGAGGCGTCGCTGCTGCTGTCGGCGCTGGCCGCCTCGGCCGGCGACCGCATCGACGTCCTCGCCTTCGACCGCGCCCGGCGCGCCCGCGTGCACGGCGCGACCGGCACGGAGGTGCTGAGCCGCGTCGTCGACGCGCTCGCCCCAGTGCAGCCGCAGCTGATCGAGACCGACTGGTCGGCCGTGCCGGGCCAGGTTCGCACCCTGGTCTCGCAGCGCTCGCTCGTCGTGCTGCTCACGGCGCTCGACTCCGTCGGCGCATCGGAGGGGCTGCTCGCGGTGCTCCCCCAGCTCACGAGGCAGCACACCGTGGTCGTCGCCTGCGCGATCGACCCCGAGCTGGCCCGGATGGCCGCGGACCGCGGCGACCGCGGTGCGGTCTACGCGGCCGCGGCGGCGGAGCGCTCGCTCGCCGACGCGGACCGGCTGGCGGCCGCCGTGCGGCGGCTCGGCGGCGACGTGGTGCTCGCCTCGCCGGAGAAGCTGCCGCCCGCCCTCGCCGACCGCTACCTCGCGCTGAAGGCCACCGGCCGGCTCTGAGCCCGGACCTCGCGCTCAGCCCTCGCTGATGCTCCGCGAACCGGCGTCGAAGCGGCCGAGGTCGCCCGTCTCCCCCGCGCGCACGGCCCGGCCGCCGAGCACCAGGAAGTAGGCGATGAAGCCGCCGAGCGCGAGCGCGCCGATGCCGATCTTCAGCCACCACGGCCACGGCGCCGGCGTCACGAAGCCCTCGATCACGCCCGAGACGAGCAGCACGAAGACCAGCCCGATCGCGACCGTGAACAGGCTCCGCGCGTCCTCCGCGAGCGCCTGCCCCCGGGTGCGCGGCCCGGGCGCGATCCAGGCCCAGAAGATCCGCAGCCCGGCCGCCGCGGCGACGAAGACCGCCGTCAGCTCGAGCAGGCCGTGCGGGAGGATGTAGAGGAAGAAGGTGTCGCCCTCGCCGACGTGGAACATCACGGCGACCGAGGTGCCGAGGTTCTGCGCGTTCTGCAGCAGGATGTACGGCACGTAGACGCCGACGATGCCGAAGGCGACGCACTGCGCCGCGATCCAGGCGTTGTTGGTCCACACCTGACCGGCGAAGGACGCGGCCGGGTTCTCCGAGTAGTAGTCGACGAAGTCCTCCTGCGCGAAGCGGCGCAGCTGCTCGTCGTCGCCGAGCGCGGCGAGCAGGCGCGGGTCGCCGAGGATCCAGACCGCGAAGAGGCCGGCGACCAGCACGGTCGCCAGCGCGACGGCCAGGGTCAGCCAGCGGATCCGGTACAGCGCGGCGGGGAACGAGACGACGGCGAAGCGGGCGACCGCGGCGAGCGGATCCTCGCGCGTCCCGGTCAGGCGGCCCCGCGCCCGCGAGAGCGAGACGGCGAGGCGCGTGCCGACAGCGGTCGACCCCGCGGTCGAGGAGATCGCGGCGAGATCGGCGGAGGCGGACTGGTAGCGCTCCACGAGCTCGTCGGCCTCGCCGCCGGTCAGCCGGCGCTTGCGCGCGAGCTCGTCCAGGCGGGTCCACTGGCCGCCGCGCGCGGCCGAGAGAGCATCGATGTCCATCTGCTGAGATGATAGCCGGGGCCGACGATCGAGGGAGCTGCTGCATGTCCGACGACCGCGACGACGCCCGCCTCGACAGCGCCGGCTTCGACACGGCGGGCCTGGTCACCGGCGAGGCGATCGCCCTCGAGATCCCCGTCACCTCGTTCGTCCTGCGGGCCGCCGGCGCGATCATCGACCTCGTCGCGGAGTTCCTGCTCGCCTTCGGTCTGTTCTACCTCGTCGCCGTCCTCGCGAGCGACGGCGGGCTCGACGCCGCCGCCTCGGCCGCCGTCGCGATCGCCGCCCTGGTGGTCTCGATCGTGCTGGTGCCCGTCGCCGTCGAGACCGCGACGCGGGGGCGCTCGCTCGGCAAGCTCGCCGTCGGCGCCCGGGTCGTCCGCGACGACGGAGGCGCGATCGGCTTCCGCCACGCCCTCGTCCGGGGTCTCACCGGCGTGCTCGAGATCGTGATGACAGCAGGTGGGCTGGCCGCGGTGGTGGGCCTGCTCTCGCGCCGCTCGCGCCGGCTCGGCGACGTGCTCGCCGGCACGCACAGCCAGCTCGAGCGGGTACCGGCCGCGCCCCCGCTCGTCGTCGAGATCCCGGCGCCGCTCACCGGCTGGGCGGCGACCGCCGACGTGGCCCGGCTGCCCGACGCCCTGGCGCGCCGGCTCGCGCAGTTCCTCCGCCAGCGCTCCGGGATGACCGAGCCCTCGCGCTCGCAGCTCGCCCGGTCGCTGGCGCAGGAGGCCGCCGCGTTCGTCTCACCGCTCCCGGCCGCACCCGCCGAGGACTTCCTGCTCGCCGTCGCCGCGCTGCGCCGACGCCGCGAGGAGCGGGCGCTGGAGCTCGTCGACCGGCGGATGAGCCGGCTCGCACCGGTGCTCGCGGACGCGCCGCGCGGCTTCCCGGTGCGCGAGGCCCCACGGGCTCGGCGGGGAACTCGGGCTGCACCGAGCGCTCCGGCTCCCCCGGACGCTCAGGCCGACGGCGGCTCGAGGTAGCGCACGGTCTCCCAGCCCCGGGGCACCAGCAGCCGCCGGTCGTGCTCGGCGCACAGGTCGTAGCCGTGCGGATCGGGCTGCGGGCTGAGCGGCCCGACCGCGACGAGCGAGTCCCGGTAGTCGTAGGTGAGGGTCACGACCGCGGGGAGGCTGCACCCGGTGCGCGAGCACTGCCGTCGGTCCATCGCGCCACAGTAGCAAGAGGCCGCGGGGCCATAAGCTGGTCCAATGCCCCGCGCACGCCGTTCCACCGCTCGTCAGTCGAGCTCGGTGCGCGGCGGCTCGCGCGACCGGCACGGCCGGGGCATCCGCGGTGCCGTCACCGGCCCGCACCTGCCGCCGCTGCAGACCCGGGCGGACTTCTTCGAGACGACCATCGGGTCGGCCTTCGACTATCTCCGCGACGCCTGGCCGGACGAGCTGGCGGGGATCCGGGTGGAGCTCGCCTCCACGCCCGACGTCGACCCGGCCCGGCTCGAGGGCACGGGCATCGCGCGCTGGCGGGTCGACCACGCCGCGCGGCGCATCACGCTGTACCGCGTGCCGATCGAGCGGCTGGCGAAGCTGCACCGCCGCGACGAGTGGCACCAGCGGATGATGATCGAGAGCTACGTCTTCCGCGCGGTCGCCGAGCTCCTCGGCCGCGACCCGTGGGACATCTCCCCGGACCGGTTCCGGCACCACTGAGCGTCCGGCACCACTGAGCTTCCGGCACCACTGAGCCGAGCGGCGCCTCCGAGACGCCGACCGCTCAGTGCGAGTAGACGGTGACCGGCGAGGACAGCGGCCCGGGCGGCACGATCGCGTAGCCCGCGATCCGCCCCTCGCTCGCGATCGAGACCGACGCCTGCACCGGCTGATCGCTGGTGACGACGACGGCGTCGACGCCGAGCTCGGCCGACACCGAGGCGAACGGACCGATGTCGAGCGTGCGGCTGCCGGCCTCCGACTCGAGCTGCACCGACGCCGAGGTGTCGCTGCCGTTCGCGAGGTGCAGCACGGCCCCCGCCTCACCGGTGTTGCCGACGCCGAAGGGAACGTCGGTCGCGGTCCCGGAGACGAACCAGGCGAAGTCCGTCCCGGCGGCGCCGGTCGACGTCGTGCGCCCGGCCGCCACGACGGGCTGGTCCGAGGTGAGCGTGACGCGGTAGGAGCCGTCCGCCAGGCCGGAGAGGGGGACCTCGCCGACGCGGCCGGCCGGGACCACCACCTGCGTCGAGGTGCCGATGCCGCTCGGGTCCTCGTTGGCGACCTCGATCGAGACGGTGCTGTCCGCCTCGCCGGGCGCGAGGATCCGCAGGACGGGAGTGCCCTCGCCGCCCGTGCCGTCGTCGCCCGCCGTGTCCGCCGGGGGCGTCGCGACGGTGAAGCCGGAGATCACGGTGAGTGTGGCCGGCGTCGCCGCGGGGCCGGTCGTCTCGACGCCCTGCGGCGTCAGGCCGGAGATGGCGCTGCTCTGGATGCTCGCCGCGATCTCGCCGCCGCGTGCGGTCATCCGCACGACCGGCTGGACCACGTCGGGAGCGAGCCCGGCGAGCGGGAGTGCGCGGACGGTGCCGGCCGGGACGACGATGCCGGTGGCGCCGGTCGCCGGGACGACGCCGTTCTCGCCGTAGAGCGAGAGGTCCACGGTGGCCGCGACCTCGCTGGCGTTGGCGAGGACGAGCACCGAGGTCCGGCCGACGTCGGTCGATCCGGCGACGAGCCAGCTGTCGGCCGAGGGCTCCGCGCAGCCGAGCGCCGAGAGGCCGGAGAGCTGCTCGGTGGCGATCGACTGCGTCGTCACGCCGCCGGGCGTCGGGTCGGACTCGGCGGGGACGGCGAGCCGGGTGATGCCGGTGCCCGGGGCGGCCACGTCGGCCTCGTCCAGGACCGACTGGTCGCCGGTCGCGTCCCGCGGCCAGAGCGAGGTGCCCGAGTCGTCGAGGGCGCGGAGTTCCTCGGGGTCGCTCGCGTCGATCAGGCTGCCCGCGCAGACGAGGGTGCCGTCCGCCGCCACCGGCGTGACGACCACGCCGTCGGCGGCGACGGTCGCCAGCGGTGTCGGCAGGATCTGCGGCAGCACGACCGCGGCGACGGCCAGGGCCAGTCCCGCGGCGCCGGCGGCACTGCGGAGCACGGTCCGGCGGTGGCGGGCGGCCGAGACGGTCCGGTCGCGGGCGCCCGTCGGCTTCGCCGGAGCGGACTTCGAGGCGCCGCGCTCGGCACGCCGGTCGGCGCGGGAGGGGCGGGACGGGGACTGCGACATGCGCTTCTCCTGGTCGGCGGGGTCAGGTGTCGCGGATCCGGGGTTCGACCGGTCAGGCATCGTCGGTCCCGTCGTCGAACTGGCCGGTGGCCTCGCCGGGCTCGTCGTCGATCCCCGCGACGGCGGCTCCCGAGCGGGAGCGCTCGAGCGAGAGGCCGGTCGGGACGGCCAGCAGGAAGGCGACCAGGAACACGATCAGCAGCGCGATCGTGTAAGCCACGCCGAAGGGGCCGACGACGCCCTGCGGCGCCGCGTCGATCCGGGTGCCCTCGGTGTCGACCGCGGTCCAGAGCAGGCCGTACTGGGTGTCGCCGACGGCGGAGAACGCGGCGTTGCCGTCGAGCGAGACCGCGGCGCGGGCGCTGACGGCCGAGGCCGCGTCACCGGCGTCGGTGCTGGTCGGCGGGGCGAGCACGACGAAGCGGACGCCGAGGTCCTGCAGGGCCGCGCCGATGTCGTAGCCGGTGCGCGAGACGAGGTTGCCGGCCAGCTCGTCGATGGCGTCGGTCTGCTCGGTGCCGGTCGCGGCGAGGGTCGACTGCTGGTCGAGGGTCGCTCCCGCGCCGCGCTCGAGGCGCGCGAGGATCCCGCCGTCCGACTGCGGGACGAGCACGATCGTGCCCACCCGCGGCTCGTTCTGCGCCTCGGCGGCGACGTAGGCCGGCAGCGAGCGGTCGGAGCCGGCGGTCGTCACGGTCCCGCCGCCCGTCGGGAACAGCACCGCCAGCGGAGCGACCGCCACGACGGCGGCGGCGGTCACGACCAGCGCGGGGACGACCCGGTAGGACGGCAGCGCGGCGACCGAGAGCGAGAAGCCGACGACCAGGCCGAGCCAGTACAGGCTGAGGCCCGTGCCGCTCCAGACGGCGACCGCCTCGGACCCGGTGGTCACGACCTGGATGCCCTGTGCGAGTGCCGCGGTCAGCAGGCCGGCGGCGGCCACGCCCACCCCGCCCAGGGCGGACAGGTTGTTCGGGAGCAGCAGCGCCGCGAGTGCGGAGATCACCAGGGGCAGCACGAGCACCGCGGTCGCGAGACCCGCCGCCGACGCGGGGATGCCGAGACCGCCGAGGAACTCGAGCCACCCGGTCGTGACGCCGGACGGGAACCCTGCGAGGAGCGAGAAGAAGTCCGCCCTGGCGGAGGGCAGCGGCACACCGGGGTCGGCGAGGATCGCGAACCAGTCGCCGCGCTGGGCGTGCGCGACGATGATCGGGAAGAGCAGGGCGAGGGCCGGGATCGGCAGTCCGGCGAAGCGCCCGATCCGGCGCCCCGAGGTGGCCAGCACGACGATCCAGATCAGCGCGAGCGGCACGGCGAGCACCGGCGCGCAGGCGACGACCGCCGCCGCGAGGATCGACGCGGTCGCCGAGGACGACCAGGAGCGGTAGGCGCCGAAGCCGGCGAAGAAGAGCCAGGGCAGCAGGACGTGCACCAGGATCGCGGCCGGGCGGCCCTCGGACTGGGCGGCGAAGAAGGCCGGCGCGAGCAGGTAGACGAAGGCTCCGGCGCCGCGGGCGATCGGCCGCGCGGTGAGGCGGGCAATCATCATCCACGCGCCCATCGTCGCGAGCGGCAGAGCCGTGAGGTAGAGGAGGACGATCGAGAAGCTCGGCGCCCAGAAGGTGAGCGAGCCGAGGACGGCGAGCACCGCGGCGAACGGGTCCGCCGCGCCGATGAAGCCGGAGCCGAGGTCGCGCCAGCCGTACGCGGCGTTCCGCCACAGCTCGCCGACCGACGGCGAGAGGGTGAGCAGACCGCCGCCGCCCATGGCGGTGGCGGCGAGCAGGCGCGCGTAGACGATCAGCCCGGCGATCGCGGCGACCAGGACGATCCAGACTCCGCCGGCCTGGAAGAAGTGCAGCGGGTGCCGCTCGCGGCTGGCCTGCACCCGGACGGCGTCGTGCCGGACCGAGCGGAGCTGGCGGACCACGTCGAGCGGGATGCGCAGCGGCGCGATGGCCTTCCAGCCGACGTTCTTCGACGAGCGGAGGACGCGCCTGGCGTGGAAGACCTTGGTGCCGCCGAACGCGACGACGAAGGCCGCGAGCAGCTCGCCGCCGACGAGGCCGGGCTGCTTGCGCAGGAGCCGGACGGCCGCACGGCCGACGGCGAGCGGCACGAGCGAGAGCCAGTGCAGGACGAGCAGCGCCACCGGGGCGTAGGCGAGGCGGCGGTGCAGCTGCGCGGTGCGGTGCTGGCGGGCGCGGCGGCGCTCCCCGCTGTCGATCCGGCGGCCGTCGGGGCGCTGGAGGCCGATGCGCGCGGTGGTGACCCGCGCGTCGGGGACGCGGCTGACCCGGTGTCCGGCGAGGCGGGTGCGGATCGAGAAGTCGAGGGCGTCGTCGACCACGGGCAGCCCGGGGTCGAAGCCGCCCAGCTCCTCCCAGAGCGCGTGCCGCACGAGCATGCCGCCGGCGGCGACGGCCAGCACGTCGGGCGTGGCGTCGTGCTGGCCCTGGTCGAGCTCGTCCTCGACGAGGTGGACGGTGGTGCCGTAGTTGGTGATCGACTCGCCGTAGCTGCGGATGTAGCCGGAGCGGGTCCAGTCCATGACCTTCGGTCCGGCGACCGCGACGGAGGGCGCGACCTCGACCGCGCCGAGGAGCGCGGCGAGCGCACCCGGCTCAGGAGCGGAGTCGGCGGCGAGCAGCCACAGCCACTCGTCCTCCCCCGTCGGCGCCTGCATGACGCGCACGGCGCGGGCGACGGCCTGGCCGAACGGGAGGTTCTCGGCGACCTGGACGAACTGGGTCGGACCCCAGCCGGAGAGGAGCTGCCCGGTCGCGTCCTTCGATCCGCCGTCGACGAACACGGTCGCATCGGGCTGTCGGGTCTGGGCCCGCAGCGCCGCGAGGGTGCGTTCCAGGTAGGCCGCGCCGTTGTGGGCGACCAGGACGGCGGTTACTCGGGGATACATCGCGGACCACCCTAAGCGATGGGCGCGGGGCGCCCCGCGGCGGCTCGCCGCCTCCGGTGAGCGGCGGTCGTCACGCCCGGCGGCGCAGCTTGCGGCGCTCGCGCTCGGAGAGGCCGCCCCAGATGCCGAAGCGCTCGTCGTTCTCGAGCGCGTACTCGAGGCACTGCGCCCGGACCTCGCAGGAGGTGCAGATCTTCTTCGCGTCGCGCGTGGATCCGCCCTTCTCGGGGAAGAACGCCTCCGGGTCGGTCTGCGCGCAGAGCGAGTCGACCTGCCAGGAGAGGGCGCCGCCGGGCGCCTCGCTGCCCGAGTCGATGCCCTGGCGGACGCCGGGGACGCCGAGGCGGACGGGATCGACGAACCAGTCCTCGGGGACCGCGCTCATGCCGGAGGCCCGGTCGCTGCCGGGGCCCGCGTCGTTTCCGAAGCCTCTGTCGTTTCCGAAGCCTCTGTCGCTGCCAGAGACGCTGTCGGGAATCGCCATACCGTCTCCTACCCCGCCCGCGAACATGATCGGCGACCGGCTCCTCCCGGAGGGTGGGCCGCCTCAGTAATTACACCGGTGTCATTCGCTGAGGTCAAGTCGCGGACCATAAACCCTCAACCCGCCGTGGAGGGTTCACGACACACCGGCGTGTCGCGACCGTGTCGAAGCTCCCGGCCGGCGTCAGGACCCCGCGGTGCTCCGGGCGCGCCAGGCGCTCTCCACCATCTCGGCGACGGTGTGGCGCATCTCCCAGCCGAGGTCGCGGGCCGCCGTCTCGCCCGACGCGACGATGCGGGGCGGGTCGCCCGGGCGGCGCGGGGCGACCTCCGGGGTGAAGTCGATGCCGGTGCTGTCGGCGATCGCGGTCATGATCTCGCCGACCGAGGCGCCGGACCCGCTGCCGAGGTTGTAGACGGGCTCGATCGGCTCGCCGGCGGCCAGGCGCTGCGCCGCCGCGACGTGCGCGAGCGCGAGATCGGCGACGTGGATGTAGTCGCGGACGCAGGTGCCGTCCGGAGTGGGGTAGTCGTCGCCGTTGATGCGCGGCGTCCGGCCGGCCAGCAGCGCCTCGAACACCAGCGGGAAGAGGTTGTGCGGGCTGGTGTCGTAGACGTCCGGGTAGCCGGAGCCGACCACGTTGAAGTAGCGGAGCGAGGCGTGGCGCACCCCGTGCGCGCGGCCGGCGTCGGCCAGCAGCCACTCGCCGATCAGCTTCGACTCGCCGTAGGGCGACTCGGGGCTCTTGGGGGTGCTCTCGGTGACGAGCTCGACGTCGACCGCGCCGTACACCGCGGCGCTGGAGGAGAAGACGATCGAGCGGACGCCGGCGCGCTCCATCGCGGCGAGCACGCGCATCGTGCCGGTGACGTTCTGCTCGTAGGTGTGCAGCGGGCGCTGCACCGAGACTCCCGCGTACTTGAAGCCGGCGACGTGCACGACGCCCTCGATGTCGTGCTGCGCGAAGACCTCGTCCAGCAGCGCCTCGTCGAGGATCGAGCCGCGGTGGAACGGCACGCCCTCGGGGACGAAGCCCTCGTGGCCGGACGACAGATCGTCGAGGACGACGGGGTCGATGCCCTGCTCGGCGAACGCGCGCACCACGTGCGCTCCGATGTACCCGGCTCCCCCGGTGACCAGCCATGCCATGTGGATCCTCCTCGATGACGGGCGCCGCGCGCGCACCGACGCAACCCTAGCGGCGGGGTGGCGCGGGCCCGGTGGCGGGATCTCGTGGTGTCGCGATATCCTGCCGCCGTGCTCCACTCCGTCGCCGTCCTCGCCCTGCCCGGGGTCGCCCCGTTCGAGTTCGGCGTGGTCTGCGAGGTGTTCGGGATCGACCGGCGCGACCACGGCGGGCCGGTGTTCGACTTCCGCATCGCGACCGCGGATCCGGGGCCGGTGCGCACCTCGCTCGGCTTCGAGCTGATGGTCGCCGACGGCCTCGAGGCGGCCGAGGACGCCGACCTGATCGCCGTGCCGGCGCACCCGATCGGCCCCGCCGACGATCGCGTGCTCGCCCTGCTGCGCCGCGCCCACGAGCGCGGGGCGTGGATCGTGAGCGTCTGCAGCGGCGCCTTCGTGCTGGCCGAGGCGGGACTGCTCGACGGGCGACGGGCGACGACGCACTGGATGCACGCCGACGAGCTCGCCCGGCGCCACCCGGCGGTCGAGGTCGACCCGGACGTCCTGTTCGTGCAGGAGGGCCGGATCGTCACGGGCGCCGGGACCGCGGCCGGGATCGACGCGTGCCTGCACGTCGTCCGCGAGGAGCTCGGCGCCGCGGCCGCGAACGTCGTCGCGCGCCGCATGGTGGTGCCGCCGCAGCGCCACGGCGGCCAGGCGCAGTTCATCCCGACGCCGATCCCGGAGGCACGCGCGGACTCGCTCGCCGACGTCACCGAGTGGATGCTGCGCCACCTCGACGAGGAGCTCAGCGTCGACCTGCTCGCCCGGCGAGCGCTGATGTCGCCGCGCACCTTCGCCCGCCGCTTCCGCGCCGACCTGGGCACCACGCCGCTGGCCTGGCTCAACCGTCAGCGGCTCCTGCGCGCCCAGCAGCTGCTGGAGGAGTCCGACCTGACCCTCGAGGCGATCGCCACCCGCGTCGGCTTCGGCACCGCTGCCGTCCTCCGCCACCACTTCGCCCGCGTGCTGCAGACGACGCCGGCGGCCTACCGCCGCACCTTCGCGTCGGCGGCCGCGGCCGCCTCCTGAGCCGCGCCGGGACCCGCCGACCCGATGGCGGTGGGTCCCGAGACGCGCTGCGCGCTGCTCGACCGGCATGGTGCGCCCTGCGGGCTGCTCGACCAGCATGGGCAGGACGGCCGTCCATGCTGATCGAGTAGCCCGCGCAGCGGGCGTATCGAGATCCACCCCCCGCAAGAACGACGGAGCGAAGGGCCCTCGGTCAGACGGTGGCGACGAAGAGGGTGCCGCGGCCGGTGACAGAGAGGGCGCGCTCCGACGGCGTCACGTACATGCTGCCGCCGCGCTCGACCTCGACCGAGCCCTGGGCGCCGTGCACGGTGAACGCGCCGTCGGTGGCGATCGCGATGGCCGGTCCGTCGAGCTCGACGCGCACCGGCTCGTCCGAGGTCGGCTCGACGACGGCGAGCAGGAAGTCCGGCACGTCCGGCCGGTAGACCCGCAGCCCGGGCGCGGGCTCCTCGGCCGGCAGGTACGGCACCGGCAGCGGCGAGAACTCGAGCACGCTGACCAGCTCGGGCACGTCGATGTGCTTGGGCGTGAGCCCGCCGCGCAGCACGTTGTCGGAGGCGGCCATCAGCTCGACCCCGGTGCCCGCGAGATACGCGTGGATGTTGCCGGCGGGCAGGTAGAGCACCTCGCCGCGGGCGAGCCGCACGCGGTTGAGCAGCAGCGAGAGCACGACGCCCGGGTCGCCCGGGTAGGCCTCGGCGAGCGAGCGCACCGTCGCCGTCTCGAGGCGGTCCTCGCCCTCCGACGCTCCCACCACCGCGGCGATCAGCGCCGCGACCTCCGCGCGGTCGCCGTCCGCGAGCAGCCAGGAGACCGCCCGGCGGAGCACGACCGTCGGCTCGCCCTCGAGCTCCGCGGCGAAGCGCGTGATCGCCGCCGCTTCCTCCCCCGCGGCGCGACCGGCCAGCTCGGCCAGCAGCGCCCGGGTGCCGTCGAGCTCGCGGAAGCCGCAGAGCGCGTCGAAGCTCCCGGTGAGCGCGTAGATCAGCTCCGGCTTGTGGAACGGGTCCTTGTAGTTGCGCTCCGCCGCGTCGCGCGGGACGCCGGCCTCGTCCTCCTCGACGAACCGGCGCTGCGCCGTCGCTGACGACGGGTGGGCCTGGAGCGAGAGCGGTGCGCCCGCCGCGAGGATCTTCAGCAGGAACGGCAGCCGCGGCGCACCGGACACGGGGTCGACCGAGCCGGCGACTCCGGCGAGCGCCGTCTCGGGCTCGCGGGCGATCCACTCGGCGAGGGTCGACGCGCCGACGGAGGCGGGGTCGAGGATGCGGGCCGGCGAGCCCGGGTGCGCCCCCAGCCACAGCTCCGCCTCGGGTCGGCCGGACGGCGCGGTGCCGAGGGCGTCCGAGATGCCGGTGAGCGAGCCCCAGGCGTAGTCGCGGGGGGTGTTGCCGATCGGGATGAACACGGCGAGGGCCTTCCGTTCCGGGAGCGGTGTGCGAGACGGCACCGTCCGGATCCTGCCGGGGCGGGCCGGGCCCGACGCTAGCAGGATCTACAAGAGCGGCCCCGGAGGAGCGGCCGCCGCTTGGCGCCGATCGCCAGCGTCCGCGCCGCCCGGGCACCCCCTTCGTACGCTGGTGGGAGCCGCACCGCCGCCGCTCCTGCGGGCCGAGTCGCTGCGCGCCCGAGCGATGGAGCGATGAACCATGGACAGCACGACCTTCGAACTGCTCAACGCCGACTTCTACGGCTTCGAGTCGCGGCTCACCCCCGCCGAGAAGGAGCTCCTCGTGGGCGTCCGCGCGTTCCTCGAGGAGCAGGTCCGCCCGATCGCCGACGAGTACTGGGAGCGCGCCGAGTTCCCGCGCCAGCTCATCCCCGGGATCCACGCCACCGGTGTGATCGGCCTCTCCTGGCCCGAGACGCGCACGATCGAGAACTCGTCGGTGTTCCGCGGCTGGGTCGCCCTCGAGTTCGGCCGGGTCGACGCGAGCATCGCCACCTACGTCGGCGTGCAGAACGGCCTGGTGATGGGGACGGTCGGCGTCGCCGGCTCCGAGGAGCAGCGGGCCGAGTGGCTGCCGAAGCTCGCCTCGGGCGAGGTGATCGGCGCCTTCGGCCTGACGGAGCCGCACTCCGGCTCCGACTCCGCGCAGGGCCTGCGCACCACCGCCCGCCGCGAGGGCGACACCTGGATCCTCGACGGCGAGAAGCGCTGGATCGGCAACGCGACCTTCAGCGACGTCACCGTGATCTGGGCGAAGGACGTCGCCGACGGCCAGGTGAAGGGCTTCCTCGTCCCGACCGCGACCCCGGGCTACCGCGCCACGGCCATCGCCCGCAAGCAGAGCCTGCGCACCGTGCAGAACGCCGACATCGTGCTCGAGGGCGTCCGCGTGCCGGAGTCGCTGCGACTGCAGGGCGCGAACTCGTTCCGCGGCACGGCGAAGGTCCTCCGGCTGACCCGCGCCGAGGTCGCCTGGCAGGCGATCGGCGTCGCGATCGGCGCCTACGACGCCGCCCTGCGCTATGCCCGCGAGCGCGTCCAGTTCGGCAAGCCTCTGGTCGGGCACCAGCTGGTGCAGGACCTGCTGGTGAAGAGCATCGGCAACATCACCGCGAGCATCGCCCTGGCCACCCGGGTCTCCGAGATGCTCGACGCGGGCGAGCAGCGCGACGAGCACTCCGCACTCGCGAAGGCCTACACGACGGCGCGGATGCGCGAGACGGTCGCCTGGTGCCGCGAGGTGATGGGCGGCAACGGCATCGTCCTCGACTACGGGGTCGCCCGGTTCTTCGCCGATGCCGAGGCCCTCTACTCCTACGAGGGCACCCGGGAGATGAACACGCTCATCGTCGGACGCGCGATCACGGGCAGCGCCGCGTTCGTCTGAGGCGCAGCCCGCCCGCTCGCCGGCCGCCCGCTCCCTAGACTGTTCGCCATGATCCGACGCGCCGCGCCCGCCGCTCCCCGAGCGCTCGCGGTGGCCGTGCTCACGGTGATGCTGGGTGGCCAGGCGCTGCGGAACCTCGCGGGCTGGTGGGGCTGGGGGGTCGTCGTCGCGGCGCTGCTGGTCGGCGTCGTCGTGCTGCTGGTCCGGGTGCGGCCTCGGCTGCGCTGGAGCCGGACGCCCAAGGCGCTCGTCGCCTTCCTCGCCCTCGCCGTGCTCTCGCTGCTCTGGTCGGCGTACCCCGGGGCGAGCGCGATCGGCGTCGTCGCGCAGCTCGCCACCTCGCTCGGGGCGGTCGCCCTCGCCCTGACGCTCAGCACGGCGCAGTTCGTCACCGCCCTCGGCCGCGCGCTCCGGATCACCGTCGGCGCCTCGCTCGTGTTCGAGCTCGTCGTGGCGGTCGTCGTCCGCGCGCCCGTGCTGCCGTTCGTCATCGACCTGCCGGCCGGCCGCATCCCGGACGCCTTCTACTGGTCGCAGGCCGCGCTGTTCACCGGCGAGCCGATCCAGGGGCTCGTCGGCAACCGCAACCTGCTCGGCTTCCTCGCCCTGCTCGGCCTGATCGTCGTGCTGATCGAGCTGGCCGCGCGCAGCCTCCGTCCCCGCTGGGGCGCCGTCTGGATCGTCCTGTTCGCCGCGACGCTCCTGCTCACCCGCTCCGCCACCGTGCTGCTCTGCGTCGTCGCCGTCGCGGCGGCCGCGGCCTTCGCGCTCTGGGCGCGACGCCGTGGCGAGTCGGAGCGGCGGCCCGTCTACGTCACGGCCGCCGCGACCGCCGTCGTGCTCGCGGGCAGCGCGATCGCGGGCTGGGGCACCCTGCTCGGCCTCCTCGGCAAGAGCGAGGACGCGACCGGCCGGCTCGACATCTGGCGCTCGGTCTGGGCACTCGCCGCCGAGCGGCCCGTCCTCGGCTGGGGCTGGGTCAGCTACTGGGCGCCCTGGGCCGCCCCGTTCGACACCCTCGCCGAGCGCAAGGGCGTCCTCTACCTGCAGGCGCACGACGCCTGGCTCGATGTCTGGTTCCAGCTCGGCATCATCGGGCTGGTGCTCTTCACCGCCCTCGTGGTCTCGACCCTCTGGCGCGCCTGGTTCCGCGCCGTCGACCGCCCGCGCCGCAGTGCGACGACGGCGCTGCCCTACTCGGCCGTGTCGCTCGCGCCGCTGCTGCTGCTCGCCGCCCTCCTCGCGCAGGCGCTGTTCGAGAGCCGGCTCCTGATCGAGAGCGGCTGGCTCCTGCTGGCCGCCCTGGCGGTCCTGACCAAGCAGCCCGCGAACGAGGAGGAGGACGCGCTCACCGCCGAGCCGATCCCCCTCGCCGGCCAGCGCGCCGTCCGATGAGGGGCGGTCGGCCGTCGGCTCTGCCGGCCGCCCTCGCGGACGCCCTGGCGTCCCCGCAGTTCGCGGCGGCCCTCGCGCAGACCTCCCTCGTCGTCGTGCTCTGCGCGCCGGCGGTGCGCGGGATGATCGGCTGGCCCGGCTACATCGCGGCGATCGCGACGCTCACCGCCCTCGCGGCCGTCATGCTCGTGCTGCGGCGCGAGCTGCTCGACTGGGAGGGGCTGCTGCCGACCAGCATCCTGGTCTTCCTCGGCTGGATCGCCCTCAGCACGCTCTGGAGCGGCTACCAGTGGGCCACCGCCTCGAGCGTGCTCTACCAGCTCGCCCTCGCCTTCCTCGCGATCGCGATCGGCCTCACCCGCGACATCATCCAGGTGATCCGCGCGGTCGGCGACGTGATGCGGTTCGTGCTGATCGGCTCGCTGGCCGTCGAGGTGCTCTCCGGCGCCCTGATCGACCGGCCGCTGCGCTTCCTCGGCGTCGAGGGCCTCCTGGCCGTCGGCGGCCCGATCCAGGGGCTGGTCGGCACCCGCAACCAGCTGGGGCTGGTCTGCCTGCTGGCGGTCGTCACCTTCTCGGTCGAGCTGATGACCCGGTCCGTGGCGCGCGGCCCGGCCCTCGCCTCGCTCGCGCTCGCCGTGGTCACCCTGGTGCTCACCCGCTCGGCGGTCAGCGCCGGCGTGCTCGTCGTCGCCGCGGTCGTCGCGCTGATCCTGCGCTGGGTGCGCCGCGCCACCGGCGAGCAGCGTCGGCGGCGGCAGTACACGACGCTCGCGGTGCTCGTGGCGTCCGCGCTCACCGCAGGGCTCTTCCGCTTCCGGATCGTCGACCTGCTCAACGCGGGCAGCGAGTTCGAGTTCCGGGTCACCCTCTGGCAGCAGGTCTGGCGCTTCACCGACCTGGCGCCGATCATCGGCTGGGGCTGGGTGGGCTACTGGCGCACCGACCTCTACCCGTTCAACGCGATCGACTTCCTCTCCGGCCGGCCGCACTCCTCCAGCCTGAACGCGGTGTTCGACCTGGCGCTGCAGGTGGGCGTCGTCGGGGTCGCGCTCTTCCTCGTGCTGGTCGGCCTCGCCCTCTGGCGCTCGTGGCTCATCGCCTCCGAGCGGAAGGCGGTCGTGCACGTCTGGCCGGTGCTGGTGCTCAGCGTCCTCGTCGTCACCTCGCTCGCGGAGAGCTCGCTCCTGGTCGACGCCGGCTGGCTGCTGCTGGTGATCTGCGCGATGCGCGCCGCGCAGGGGCTCAGCTGGCGGCGGCTCCTGCACCCCGGCGACCGGCCCGGCGGGCTGCCGCGACAGCCCGCAGCACCGCCAGGTGCTCCTCCCGGCAGCGCTCCCAGCTGAACCGGGCCGCGCGCTCGACGCCCTTCGCGCCGAGCTCGGCGGAGCGCTCGATCGCCTCGAGGATCCCGTCGGCGATCGAGCGCGGCTCGAGCGGATCGACGAGCACCGCGGCGTCGCCGCAGATCTCGGGCAGCGATCCGGAGTCCGCGGCCGCCACGGGGCAGCCGGAGGCCATGGCCTCGATCGGCGGGAAGCCGAAGCCCTCGTAGAGGCTCGGGAAGGCGAGGACGGCGGCGCGCCGGTAGATCTCCGCCAGCTCCTCGGCGCCCACGTGCCCGCGCCACTCGACGAAGTCGGGCAGCGGGCCGAGCTTCTCCAGGTCGCCTCCGGTGAGCACCAGCCGCAGGTCGTGGCCCTCGGCACGGAGCAGGCGCATCGCCTCGAACAGCCGCGCGTGGTTCTTGTGCGGCCAGGCGCGCGCCGGGTAGAAGACGAAGTCCTCGCGCGCGCCCAGGTGCGGGCGGAAGCGCTCGGTGTCCACGCCGAGATGCGACACGTGGATCCGCTCCTCCGGGATGCCGAGCAGCTCGACGATCCTCCCCTTGGTGAAGGCGCTGATGGTGATGATCGCGTCGGCGCGGCGCGCGGTGGCCTCGTAGGCGATCCGCCGGAAGACGCGCTCGACGCGCGGGAAGAGCTGCGGCAGATCGCGGTGCTGGAGGTCGAAGACCATCTGCACGTGCCCCTGGCGCCGCGAGGGCCAGGGCAGCGGGACGGTGAAGGGGAAGTAGAGGATCTCGTCCGGCTCGAGCAGGCGCCGGAGCCGGAGCGTGCGCACGAGCGCCTGGAGCATCCCCGTCGCCCGGCGGCGGTGGCCGGCCCCGCTGACGACGCCCTCGGCCACGATCTCGGGCACGCCCTCGCTGAAGCCGCGGGCGTTCTCGGGGACGAGCGCCTGCACGCGCAGTCCCTCCTCCCCCGGCCGCGTCACGAGCAACCGGGTCAGCGCACGGGCGTAGGTCTCGCCGCCGCCCATTCCGCCGGGGTCGACGGTGAGCACGGCGAGCGTGACGGCGAGGCGTTCCGGCATGGCGTCCGATCGGATCGAGGCTCCCTCGCGGTGAGGGCCGGGTCAGACTACCCGCGCCCGACCCCCGCGCCGCGGAGCGCCTCCGGCGGGTGCTCCCCGGCGCGGCGGAGGCCGGTGGGTAGTATGTAGCCCGCTGTCACCGACCCCGACGAAACGGACCACCACGTGCCCCGCGCTTTGATCACCGGAATCACCGGCCAGGACGGCCTCTACCTCGCCGAGCTGCTGCTCGAGAAGGGCTACGAGGTCTTCGGGCTCGTCCGTGGGCAGAACAACCCCAAGTACGAGCTCGTCCGCCGCACCGTCCCCGAGGTGACGCTGCTCACCGGTGACCTGACCGACGTGTCGAGCCTCGTGCGCGTGCTCGCCGCCTCGCAGCCCGACGAGGTCTACAACCTCGGCGCGATCTCGTTCGTCGCCTACTCGTGGGAGAACGCGTCGCTCACGACCGACGTGACCGGCAAGGGCGTGCTCAACATCCTCGAGGCCGTGCGCCTCTACGCCGGCGACGACATGTCGCGCGTGAAGTTCTACCAGGCGTCCTCGTCCGAGATGTTCGGCAAGGTCCAGCAGGTCCCCCAGAGCGAGGAGACCCTCCTCTGGCCGCGCTCGCCCTACGGCGTCGCCAAGGTCTTCGGTCACTACATGACCATCAACTACCGCGAGTCCTACGGCATGCACGCCTCGTCGGGCATCCTCTTCAACCACGAGTCGCCCCGCCGCGGCCCGGAGTTCGTCACGCGCAAGATCAGCCTCGCGGTGGCCCGCATCAAGCTCGGCCTCCAGGAGACGCTGGAGCTCGGCAACCTCGACGCCAAGCGCGACTGGGGCTTCGCCGGCGACTACGTCGACGCGATGTGGCGGATGCTGCAGCAGCCCGAGGGCGACGACTACGTGGTCGCCACCGGCGAGACCCACGAGATCCGCGAGTACCTCGACATCGCCTTCAACCACGTCGGCATCGAGGACTGGACCCCCTACGTCACGCAGAACCCCGCGTTCATGCGCCCGGCCGAGGTCGACCTGCTCATCGGCGACCCGGCGAAGGCGCGCGACGTGCTCGACTGGCAGCCCAAGGTCTCCTTCCCGGAGCTCGTCTCGATGATGGTCGAGAACGACCTCGCCGAGCAGTCCGCGCTGATCAAGTAGCCGCCGTGCCCGCAGCGTTCGTCACCGGGGCGAGCGGACAGGACGGGGGCTACCTCGTCGAGCGTCTGCTCGCCGACGGCTGGGAGGTCTCCGCGCTCGTGCGCGACGAGGACGCCTCCCTGCCCGCGTCCGTCCGCCCCTTCCAGGGCGACCTCCGCGATGCCGCCGGCCTCGGCCGCGTGATCGCCGAGGCGCGGCCCGACACGGTCTTCCATCTCGCCGGGATCTCCTCGGTGGCGCAGTCGTGGCAGGAGCCGGTGCTGACCGCCGAGGTGACCGGCACGGCCGTCGCCGCGCTGCTCGAGGCCGCGCTGGCCATGCAGGAGTCGACGGGCCGCGAGGTGCGCTTCGTGCAGGCCTCCTCCTCGGAGATCTTCGGCGCGGCGACCGAGAACCCGCAGACCGAGTCGACGCCGATCCGCCCCGTCTCGCCCTACGGCGCGGCGAAGGCCTTCGCGCACCACCTCGTCGGGGTCTACCGCGGCCGCGGCCTGCACGCGTCCTCCGCGATCCTCTACAACCACGAGTCGCCCCGCCGCCCCGAGAGCTTCGTCACCCGGAAGATCACGGCCGGCGTCGCCGCGATCGCCGCGGGCACCGAGTCCGAGCTCTCGCTCGGCAACCTCGACGCCCGCCGCGACTGGGGGTGGGCGCCCGACTACGTGGACGCTCTCGTCCGCGCCTCGCGCGCCGGGTCGGCCGGCGACTACGTCGTCGCGACCGGTGTCGCGCACTCCGTCCGCGAGTTCGTCGGCGCGGCCTTCGCCGCCGCCGGCATCGACGCCTGGGAGGACCGGATCCGGATCGATCCGCGCTTCGCCCGCCCGGTCGACGCCCCGGAGATGCGCGGCGACGCGTCGAAGGCCCGGGCCGAGCTCGGCTGGGCCCCGACGGTCGCCTTCGAGGAGATCGTCGCCCGGATGGTCGAGCACGACCTCGAGCTCGCCCGCGCCGCGGGCTGAGCACCCGCCGCCGTCCAGCGCCCGTCGCCGTGCGGCGGCGCAGGCGTTACGTACAATGATCTGGCTGCCGCCCCGGCAGTGCTAGGGCTGGGAGTCCGATGAGCAGCAGGAAAACGACGATCACGCGCGCGGCCGACCGCGTCGACGCGATCGCACAGGAGCCGTTCCATCAGAGCGGGACCCAGCCGGGTCAGCGCTCGGGCGGCTTCGTCTCGTCGCTGATCGACATCTTCCGGCACCGCGAGCTGCTCAAGCTGCTCGTCAACCGCGAGCTGAAGGCGCGCTACAAGGACTCGAGCCTCGGCTTCGTCTGGACCCTCATCCGCCCGCTCGTGATGCTGATGATCTACTACGTGGCGATCGGCCAGTTCCTCGGCGCCGCCCGCGGCATCCCCGTCTTCGCGATCTTCGTCTTCTGCGGCCTGACGCTGTGGAACCTGTTCAGCGAGATCGTCGCCACCGGCACGACCTCGATCCTCGCGAACGCGGGACTGATCAAGAAGGTCTACCTGCCGCGCGAGATCTTCCCGGTCGCCACCATCGGCGCCGCGCTGTTCAACTTCGCCGTGCAGTTCCTGGTGCTGATCGTGGGCGCGATCGCGCTCGGGGCGCTCAACGTCAGCTGGCAGCTGCTCTTCATCATCCCGGCGCTCGCGGTCACCCTGGTCTACGGCCTGGCCCTCGCGCTCGCGCTCTCGGCGCTCAACGTCTACCTCCGCGACATCCAGTTCCTCGTCGAGGTCGGCCTGCTGATCTTCTTCTGGCTCTCGCCGATCACCTACGCGTGGTCCTTCGTCGTCCAGACCGTGCCGGGCTGGCTCGAGCAGATCTACCTGCTCAACCCGATGACCAACGCGATGCTCGCCTTCCAGCGGGCGATCTGGGGCCCCGGCTCGCGGGAGACCCAGGTCGAGCAGGCCGACGGCAGCTTCAACACCGTCGCCGGTCAGCCGTGGCCGGCCGACATGGCCCTCCACCTCTTCATCGTCTTCCTGGTCGGGGTCGTGCTCGTGTGGCTCGCCCACCGCGTCTTCCGCCGCCTCGAGGGCAACTTCGCACAGGAGATCTGATCCCATGACGCTCGAGTCCGAGGTCGCCCTTCCCGAGTCGACCGAGATGCCGACCATCATCCGCGTCCAGAACGCCTCCAAGCGCTTCGTGATCCGCAAGGACAAGAGCGTCAAGGAGCGCATCGTCAACTTCGGCCGCGGCAAGCAGCACCGCGACGACTTCTGGGCGCTGCGCGACATCGACCTCGAGATCCCGCTCGGCTCCACGGTCGGCCTGATCGGCGCGAACGGCTCCGGCAAGAGCACGCTGCTCAAGCTCATCGGCGGCATCATCCAGCCCACCACCGGGACCGTCGAGCGCCGCGGGCGCCTCGCGGCGCTGCTCGAGCTCGGCGCGGGCTTCCACCCCGACCTCACCGGCCGCGAGAACGTCTTCCTCAACGGCGCGATCCTCGGGCTCTCCCGCCGCGAGCTCGAGGAGAAGTTCGACTCGATCGTCGAGTTCTCCGAGATCGTCGACTTCATCGACACGCAGGTGAAGTTCTACTCCTCCGGCATGTACGTGCGGCTCGCCTTCGCGATCGCCATCCACACCGACCCCGACCTCCTGCTGGTCGACGAGGTCCTCGCGGTCGGCGACGAGCCGTTCCAGCGCAAGTGCATGGACCGCATCCGCGCGTTCCAGCGCGCGGGCAAGACCATCGTGCTGGTCACCCACTCGCTCGAGCAGGTCGGCGAGCTCTGCGACCGCACCGTCGTCCTGCAGCACGGCAACGTCATCTACGACGGTGAGACCGCCCGCGGCCTCGAGGTCCTGCGCAACGGCTTCGAGAACTCCCGCCAGGAGCGCGTCGAGCGCGAGACCGCCGAGGCGATCGTCGAGGCGGAGGAGGCCGGCGAGGAGCCCGAGCCGCTGCCCGCCGCCGAGATCGTCAGCGTCGAGCTCGAGGGCGGCACGGTCGAGGAGGGCAACCGCACCCTGCGCCCCGGCGACGACCTGACGGTGTCGGTGACCCTGCGCCCGCTCAGCGGCGCCCCGGTCGAGAACTGGTTCGTCGGCATGGGCGTGGACACCCCGCTCGGCCAGGTGGTCTTCGGCACCAACACCATGCGCCTCGGCTTCGAGCACCCGCCGCTCACGGAGCAGACGACCATCACGTTCTCCCTCCCGGACATCCGCTTCGGCGGCGGCACCTACGCCGTGCACGCGTCGGCCTCCACGCTCGGCAACGGCGAGTTCGTCCGCGTGCCGGTCGGCGCGCGCTTCACCGTCGAGCGCAGCGACAAGCGCGTCGGCCTCGTGAGCGTGGCCGCCTCGGCCACCGTCGACGGCGTCACCCGGGCGTGACCGCACGCCCGGCGCGGCTGCTCGTCGACGCGAGCCCCCTCGCGGCCGAGCGGCTCACCGGGGTCGGGCACGTGCTGCTGGAGACGCTGCGCGCCCTCGGCGAGGAGCGCTTCCGCCGCGAGGTCGAGGTGGTCCTCTTCGCCCCCGCGTCCGAGACCGCCGCGATCACCCGGCACGGGCTCGGCTTCCGCGTGCGCGGCATCCCGCTCCCCCGGCGCCTGGTCGGCCTGCTGACCCGGACGCCGGTGCCGATCGACCCGCTGGTCGGCCGCGGGGTCTACTTCTTCCCCAACTACCGCAACTGGGCGCTCAGCCGCCGCTCGCGGGCGATCACCTTCGTGCACGACGCCTGCTTCGCCGTCGCGCCCGAGCTCGTCCCGGCGGCCCGCCGCGCCCTCCTGCAGGCCCGGATGCCCGGCTGGCTGGCCCGCTCCGACCTGGTCGCCACCGGCACCGCGTCCGCGGCCGGCGAGATCGAGCGGCACCTCGGCGTCGCGGGCGAGCGGCTGCGGATCCTGCCGACGACGGTCGACGCGGCCGACTTCCGTCCCCGACAGGCCGACGAGGTCGCCGCCGTCACCGCGCGCGTCGGCGTCGAGCGCTACCTGCTCTACGTGGGCGCCGTCGAGCCGCGGAAGAACGTCGCGGCGCTCGTCCGCGCCTTCGCGGCCGCCGACCGCCCGGCCGGCTGCACCCTGCTGATCGTCGGCGCGACGGCCTGGGACGACGAGGACGTCCGCGAGGCCGTCGCCCGGGCCGCCGCGGCGGGCGCCGACGTCCGGCTCTCGCCGGTCTTCGTCGAGGACGCGGAGATGCCCGCCCTGATGACCGGTGCCGACGCGCTCGCGCTCGTCTCGCTGCACGAGGGCTTCGGCCTGCCCGCCCTGGAGGCGGTCGCCACCGGCACGCCCGTCATCGTCTCCGACATCCCGGGGATCCACGACGCGCTCCGCGGGCACGAGGCGGCGGCGACGTTCGTCCCGGTCGGCGACGAGGACGCGCTGCGGAGCGCGATCGAGACCGCTCTCGCACGCCCCCGGCGGGTCGAGCCCGGCCGGATCGCCCCGTGGAGCGAGGCCGCCGAGGCGCTCGTGCGGGCCGCGCGGGAGCTCGCGGGCCGCTGAGCCCGCGGACGGCGAGCGCCCGCGAGCCCGCGCTCAGAGCGTCGAGACGCCCGCCGGTGCGACGGCCGTGACGTAGGTCCAGACCTCGTCGGCGTACTCGGTCCAGGTGCGGTTGACTCGGGCGCGCGCCTCGGCGGTGAGCCGGGCGTGCACCTCGTCGTCGGTCAGCAGCGTCACGAGCGCGTCGCGGATCGAGTGGTCGTCGCGCGGATCGACGAGCAGCGCGCCGCCCTGCTCCGCGATGTCCCTCATGCTGCCGAAGGCCGAGGTGATCACCGGCGTGCCGACCGCGAGCGACTCGGCCACGGGCAGCCCGAAGCCCTCGTTCAGCGAGGGGAAGATCGTGCAGGTCGCGCTGCGGTAGGCACTCCAGAGCAGCTCGTCGGTGATCGCCGAGAAGGAGTCGACGTGACGGCCCTCGTCCTGGAGCGCGTGCATCCGCCCCTGGAACTCCTCGCTGCTCCAGGCGTTGCCGCCGATGAAGGCCAGCGTGAACTCGACGCCGGAGCGCCAGGCCAGCTCGGCCGCGTGCAGTACCGCGAGGTGGTTCTTGCGCGGCTCGTGGCTGCCGATGCAGACCACCAGCGGCTCGTCGCCCACGGCCCCGAGGGTCAGCCGGGTCGCGGCCTCGTCGAAGTCGTCGTCGCCGCCGGCCGAGGCGGGCAGCGGGATCGCGTCGATCTCCGGCCCCTTCTCGCCCTCGAGCATGCCGCGCCAGCCGCGGTACTCGGTCTCGGAGGCACGGGAGACCGTGGTCACCCGGTCCATGTGCGAGACGGCGACGAGCGTCCGCGGGAACTGGCCGCTGATCCCGCCGTGCGCGGTCTCCGCGGTCGTCAGCGGCACGCAGTCGTGGCCGATCATCGTCGTCGCGTTGCCGCTGAACTCGGTGAAGGCGGCGAGGCGTCCGCTGCGCTCGTCCTCGATCGCGAGCTCGGGGAGCACGTAGAGCGACTCCCACGGGACGACCACGGGCGCGTGCGCGTCGAGCTTGGCGTCCGGCGCGGAGCCGTAGAGCGCGTTCGTCCGCAGCTCGTTGCCGACCTCGCGGAAGCCCGTCATCGCGTCGTCCCAGACGATGAGACCGATGTCGTGCCGGCTGTTCCACTCGACGATCGTGGTGCGGACGACCCGCTGGATCCCGGTCGCGAGGCCCGTGCGCGCGGTGTGGTGCACGTCGACCAGGACGGCGTGCCGGGCGATCACGACGGTGCTCGGCGCGCGGACGGCGTCGAGCACGCGGGAGGCCGGGGTCGGCCGGAGCAGCCCGGTCAGCAGCGCGGCGACGCCGTCGAGACGGGCGCTGCGGCGCGACTCGACGACCTGCTCGCGCACGGGCAGCTCGGCGTTCACCACCGCGAGCATGAGCCAGGTCTGCTCGAAGCTCGGCTCGCCGACCGCGTCGGCGACCTGCTGGACGAGCGCCGGCACCTCGCGCGAGGGCGCGGTGGTGGGCTCGAGGGTCTCGAGCAGCAGCGTCAGGCGCTCGAGGGCGGTGGACTCACGCATCGTTCTCCTCCTGCTCGCTCGAGGCGGAGGGCACGAGGGCCGCCCACAGCTCGGCGGAGTAGTCGTTCCAGGTCCGCTTCGGGCGCGCGTGCGCCTCGGCGGTGAGCTCGGCGACCCGCTCGTCGGAGTCGAGCAGCTCGCGCATCGCGGCGGTGAGCTGGTCGTCGTCGTACGGGTCGACCGTGATGCAGCCGCCGTCGGCCGCGATCTCGGCGAGCGAGCCGCGGTCCGAGGTGATCGCGGGGATGCCGAGCGCGAGCGCCTCGGCGACCGGGAGTCCGTAGCCCTCGTGGGTGGAGGGGAAGACGAAGAAGCGCGCGTTGCGATAGGACGAGAGCAGCACGTCGTCGCCGGCCCCGCGGACGACCTCCACGGTGCGACCGCGGCGCTGGGCCTCGCGGATCCGGACGTCGAAGACCTGCGTGGCCCACGGGTTGCCGCCGCCGATGAAGCGCAGGCGGAACCGCTTGCCCTCGCGCCAGAGCACCTCTGCGGCGAACAGGATCGCGAGGTGGTTCTTCCGCGGCTCGTGGCTGCCGACCGAGAGCACGAGCGGGAGGTCGTCCTCCTCCTCGAGGTGCTCGCCGTCCAGCGGCGGCGCCTCGACCGGGAGGGAGACCGTGGAGAGCTCGGGGCCCTCGAGGCCCTGCGCGGGGAGCGCGGCGTTGAAGCCCGCGAACTCCTGGGTCGCGGCCTCGCTGATGCCGGCCACCCGGCTGGAGTGCTTGACGACGGTGAGGTAGTTGACGAAGCGCAGGCTCTCCTGCGGCGGAACGGTGTCGGCGCTCACGACCGGGATCGCGTCGTAGCCGATCAGGCTCACCGTGTTGCCGGAGAACTCCGCGAGCGCGGCGAGCGGGGCGCAGATCCCGATGACCGGGACCTCGGGCAGGACGAGGGTGGAGCGGAACGGCACGATGAAGTCGACGCTCTCCGGGCGACCCGGATCCCACTCCCGGGCACTGCTCGTCTCGAAGTCGATGACGCGCTCGAGCTCGCCCTCGCCGAGGCGGCGCAGGGCCATCGAGCCGTGCTCCCAGGCGGCGAGGATCGGGTCGTGGTCGCGGTGCCAGCGCTTCATCGTCTGGCGGACGACGCGCTGGATGCCGGTGGCGTGCGAGTTCCGCGCGCAGAAGTCGACGTCCACGACGACGGCGCCGGTGACGACGGAGAGCGTGGTCGAGAGGTCGTGGTAGCCGGTCGAGGCGCGCGTGCCGGCGACGAGGAAGACCCGCATCGCCTCGTGCGGCTTCGCGAGCTGCAGCGAGCGCTTGAACCAGCTGAAGAGGTGCGGCACCGGGTAGACGCCGAGGAACGCGGTGAGCGACAGCCAGGTCAGGTCGTCGGCGTCGCGCCGCTGGACGGTGCGCGCGATCTCGTCGAGGAACGGGCCGGGACCGCGGAGCGCGAGGTCGGCGGCCTGCTCGGGGTCGTCGAGGACGAAGGGGGCGATCTGCTCGAGTCGCTGCACCACGAAGGCGCGGCGGGCGTCACGGCCCGCGAGGTCGGCGGCGTTCACCGGCTGCGACCGCCGAAGCGGCGCTGCGCGTAGCGGATCGAGTGCTGCACCGCACCCGGCAGGCCGAGCTGGCCGACCCGGATCTGGAAGGTGCGCGCCGCGCGGAGCGGGCGGGTGACCCGCCACGAGAGCGTGCTCTCGAAGTCGGCGACGTAGTGGGCGCCACCGCCGAAGTGCATGTTCGCGGCCCACTCGTCGAGCGGGTCGTTCAGCAGCTCGTCGAGGCGGGCGCGGAGCTCCTCGACGGTCTCCGGCGTCCGCGACTCGGACGCAGGAGCGTCCGGAGTCGTGGCGGTCGGGGCCGCGGTCATCGGAACCGAGGCGTCCGGAGCCGTGGCGTCCGGGCCGTCTCCGGCGGGCGTGAGGGCAGTCGTCTCTTCAGGCACCCCGCCATTGTAGGCGGGCACGTCAGCGGAGCTTGATCGACGCGGTGTCGTTCGCCGCCGCGGCGTCGTCCTCGAACAGCGCCGCCGCCGCCATCTGCGCCTCGCGCTTCTCGACGACGCCGCCGGAGCGGTGGTGGCCGAAGACCCAGAAGCGG
Organism: Rathayibacter sp. VKM Ac-2929; assembly: GCF_022815495.1. Taxonomy (NCBI): domain Bacteria; kingdom Bacillati; phylum Actinomycetota; class Actinomycetes; order Micrococcales; family Microbacteriaceae; genus Rathayibacter; species Rathayibacter sp. VKM Ac-2929. The sequence continues at coordinate 232,832 of NZ_JALGRV010000002.1, read as the reverse complement.
TAGAGCACGAACCGGAAGGCGGTCGCGAGCAGGAGGCCGATCACGTTCGCGGAGATGTTGTCGGCGACGAGGTTGTCGAAGCCGAGCACGTAGTGCGAGATGTAGAGCGGCAGCAGGTTCACCAGCATGCCGGCGACCGCGACGACACTGAACTCGGCGAGCTCGAGCAGGTAGTTGGCGCGGCGGTGCTCGCGGAAGGTCCAGTAGCGGTTGCCGAACCAGGTCACGACCGTCGCGGCGGCCACCGCGACGACCTTCGCACCGATGGGCCCGGAGAGGAGGTGCTCGCCGCCGATCCCGCCGACGCGCAGCAGATTGAAGACGGTGACGTCGACGACGAGGCCGAGGATCCCGACGACGCCGAACTTCAGCACGTACGAGATCAGGCCGCTGTACAGCGCCTTCGCGAGCGCGACGGGACCCCTCCTGGCCATCGGCTCAGATCCCCGCGGTCTGCGGCGGACGGGTGCGCGAGCCCTCGCGGACGCGGATCTTGAGGAGGATCCAGAGCGCCTCGAAGCCGTCCTTGACGGTGATCTTCTTGCCCTCCTCGCGGGTGCGGGCCTTGTAGCTGATGCCGACCTCGTAGGGGCGGTAGCCGCGGGCGAGCAGCTTCGCGGTGACCTCCGCCTCCATGCCGAAGCCCTTCTCCTTGATCTCCAGCGAGCGGTACAGGCTCAGCGGCATCAGCTTGAAGCAGGTCTCGACGTCGGAGACGTAGGCGTTGAAGAGCACGTTCGTGATCAGGTTCACGCCCTTGTTGCCGATGACGTACCAGTAGGAGAACGAGGTGTGGCTGCCGAAGGTGCGGCTGCCGTAGACCAGCTGCGCCTCGCCGTCGAGGACGGGCTGCAGGAGCGAGGGGATCTCGCTGGGCCGGTACTCCTCGTCGGCGTCGCAGATGATGACGTAGTCGCCGGTCGCCTCCTGCACGGCCCGGCTGATCGCCGCGCCCTTGCCCTGGTTCATCGGCTGGTGGAAGACGCGGATGCGGGGATCGTCGAGCGCGTCGAGGATCTGCTTCGTGCGGTCGCGGCTGCCGTCGTTCACGATGACGAACTCGATCTCGACGCCGTCCTGGAACTGGATCGCGAGGACGCGGTCGACGGCCTTCTGGAGGGTCGCCTGCTCGTTGTAGACGGGCATGAGGATGGAAAGCTTCACGTCGGGATTCTCTCTCGTACGGCGCCGGGCGGGCTGCGGCGCGCGGTGGGGTCAGGGCGCGAGGGGTTCGGGGCGCGAGGGGTTCGGGGCGCGGTGGAGGGCGGGGCGCGGCGGCCTACGGCGCGGCGACGACGGTGGCCCGGAACCAGGCGATGGTCCGCGCCAGTCCGTCCTCGAGCGGGATCGTCGGCTGCCAGCCGAGGATCTCGCGCGCCTTGGTGATGTCGGGCTTCCGGCGCTCCGGGTCGTCGATCGGGCGGGGCTCGTAGTGGATCTCCGAGTCGCTGCCGACGAGCGCGACGATGCGGCGGGCGACCTCGCCCAGCTCCAGCTCGTCGACGCTGCCCAGGTTGATCGGACCCGCGTCCTTCGAGTCGGCCATCCGCAGGATCCCGTCGACGAGATCGTCGACGAAGAGCAGCGAGCGGGTCTGGGTGCCGTCGCCGTGCATCGGGATCGAGGTGCCGGCCAGCGCCGCCTTCACGAACGCCGGGACGGCGCGGCCGTCGTCGATGTCCATGTTCGGGCCGTAGGTGTTGAAGATGCGCACCACGCCGGTGTCGACGTCGAAGTAGCGGCGGTAGGCGAAGGTGATCGCCTCGGCGTAGCGCTTGGCCTCGTCGTAGACGCTGCGGGGCCCGTTCGGGTTGACGTTGCCCCAGTACTCCTCGTGCTGCGGGTGCACGTGCGGGTCGCCGTAGACCTCGGAGGTGGAGGAGACGACGAAGCGGGCGCCGTCGCGCTTGGCGACCTCGAGCAGCGCCTCGGTCACCGTCGAGCCGGCGTGCAGCGTCTCGATCGGGTGCGCCAGATATCGCGGCGGCGACGCCGGCGAGGCGAAGTGCAGCACGACGTCGAACGGACCGGGCACCGCGAGCGCGTTCGCCGCGTCGTCCTGGACGAAGCTGAAGCACGGGTGGGCCAGCAGCGGACCGATGTTGCGGGTGGAGCCGGTGATCAGGTCGTCGATCACCACGACCTCGTCCCCCCGGCGGAGGATCTCAGCGGCGAGGTTCGAGCCGAGGAAGCCCGCCCCGCCGGCCAGGAGGAAGCGACGCGATGCGGTCACGGCTGCCTTTCGTTGGAGGGGAGGAGGGGTCGCCCGTCGGACGGGCAATCGGAGAGGTTAGCACGGGGCACCTCCAGTGCCCGGAGGCGGGCGCCCGTCGACGGTGCCTGTCACCCGCATGCACTAGATTCTCTGCGGCTGCGATCCGTCGGCCCGGGTGCCCAGGGAGCTGACGATGACGACCGAGGACGCGCCGGCTCCCGGTCGCGGCACCCGCACGCTGCGCCGGCTCGGCGCCCACTCCGCGGGTCTCGTGTTCTGGATCCTCGCGGCCGTCGGCCTGGCTCTGCGGGTCCTCTTCATCGTCAGTCCCGCGCACACCTTCGACGCCGATCACGCGGTCGTCTACCTGATGGCCAAGCACGTCGCGGACGGCGAGCTCCCCGCCTTCTTCTGGGGCCAGTCCTACGGCGGCACGCTGCTGCAGACCACGGCCGGGCTGGCGATGCTCGCCTTCGGCGCGCACATCGAGGTGCTCGCGATCGTCTCCTCGCTGTGGTTCCTCGGGGCGGCCGTCCTCCTGCGCGTGATCGCCCGGCGTCTCGCCGGTCCGGTGGCGGGCGCCACGGCCGGCCTGCTGTTCTGGTTCCCCGGCGTCGTCCTGCTCCAGGTGTCGACCAGGGACCCGGGCTTCTACGGGCCGAGCATCGTGGTCGCGCTCGGCGTGATCGCGGTCGCCACCGCGTCGCTGCGGCGACCGCTGCTCTCCTGGATCGCCGCGGGCGCGCTCAGCGGTCTCGCGCTCTGGACCTCGCCGATGAGCGTCGCGCTGGCGGCCCCGGCCGTCCTCGCGCTGGTGATCCGCGACATCCGGCGCCCGCTGCACTGGCTGCTGGGCATCGGCACGGCGGTCGTCGCCGGCTCGCCGTGGCTCCTGGAGGCGCTGCGCAGCTCGAGCGCGACCGCGCCGCTCGGCGCCGGCACCAGCGACTGGGAGCCGACGATCGACAGCGTCACCGCGCTCTTCCACGACATGCTCCCCGTCGCGTTCACCGTCGCCCCGGGCGAGCCGGCCGACTCGATCGTCGGCTGGACCGCGGTCGTCCTGCTGGCCGGGCTGGTCCTCGTCGGCGCGGTCCGGCGGCGTCTCGCCCCGGTGCTGGTCGGCACCGGCACGCTGCTGCTCTGCGCCGTGCTGATCCTCGGCGCCGGGCTCGACCTCGACTACGACTCGGTGCGCTACAGCGTCTTCCTGATGCCCGCGTTCGCCCTGGCGGGCGCGTGGCTTCTCGCGCGCTGGCGACCGGTCGCCCTGGTCGCGGTGCTCGTCGCGGCGGCGCTGACCGTCTCGGGAGTGTGGGACCGCTCGGAGGGGTTCCGGAGCGACACCTCGAACCGCTTCGACGGCGGCTACCGCGCGGTGGTCGAGCTGCTCGAGCGCCGCGGCGCCGAGCACGTCTGGGGCGACTACTGGCTCAGCTACGCGATGACCGCGTCCACGAACGAGGAGGTCACGGTCGCCGCCCTCGTCACCCGCCGCTACCCCGGCTACGACGCCCTGGCGCAGGCCGACGGCCCGCCCGTGATCGTCGTCACGACCGGCGACTACAACGACCAGGAGCTGCGGACCTCCACCCTGCTGCCCCCGCACGAGCGCATCGTCCGCGGCGGCTACACCGTCTACTTCTACGACGAGCCGTTCGCCGTCACCTCCCAGCCCTGGAGCCTGTACTGACTCGACCGGCGACGGTCGATCGCGATGCGCCCGCTCCGCGGGCTGCTCGATCAGCATGGAGTGCAGCCCGCTCCCCGAAAGCAGCGAAGCCCCGCAGGGCCCCCTTCATACCGGGCGAGCAGCCCCGCAGGGCCCCCTTCATGCTGGTCGAGCAGCCGCGCAGCGGCGTATCGAGACCCGCCCCGTCAGCCCTCGACGGGGAAGACCAGCCAGCGTCCGGACGAGGACTGCGCGATCGGGGTGAGCGAGCCGCTCGCCGCGAGCACGTCGCCGTACCAGGCGCCCTCGCGGCCGACGTAGGCCGCCGTGTCGACGTACACGGCGCACGCGCCGCTCGCCTCGACCGCGGCGGCGAAGTCCTCGGGCGTGCTCGCCCCGCCGAAGACGTCGAACCCGGTGGTGCCGCGGACCGCGCCGTAGCTCCACTCCAGGTTCGCGCCCTCCGTGTAGAGGTAGGGCAGCGCCTCGTCGTAGTCGGCCATCCGGCCGACCGACCCGCTGTCGGGGAAGCTCTTGATCGGCAGCTGCACGACGCCGCAGCCGTCCGGCAGCGCCGCATCGGCCTTCGCGACGAAGTCGGTCATCTCGGCGTCCTCGGTCGGCGCGATCGGCACCATCCGGGCGACCCCGGCGAGCTGGTCGAGCACGCCGACGACCACGACGAGCGCGACCACCGCGATCCGGATCCAGCGCCGGCCGATCCGCGCGAGTCCGATCGCCACGACGCCGAGCGCCAGCAGCGCCAGCACGATCGAGAGCCGCGACCAGGCCCGGATGGTCGACCCCGCGATCAGCGCGACCGCCATCCCGAAGCCGGTCACCACGTAGAACAGCAGCGTCCAGAGCGCCGCCACGGCGAGCACCCGCACGTGCTCGTCCGAGACGAAGCGGCCGAAGGCGGTGACCCGGAGCGCTCGCCCGCCGACCAGCCCGAGCAGCGGCAGGCTGACCAGCATCAGGCACAGCCCCGCGATCGCGATCAGCGGCAGCCCGGGCGGCTCGGTGTTGACCGCGACCGCCGTGGTCACCTGGTAGATGTTCGTCAGCGCGCCGATCTTGGGCACCTCGGTGCCCTGCCACGGCAGGAAGAGCGAGAGGATCTTGCCGGCGAAGTCCTCCGACTCCCCCACCCCGCGGCTCTCGAAGTACGGCGCGTAGCGCTCCCCCCAGTCGCCGCCCAGCAGCACCAGCTCGACCGCCACCAGGACGCCGAGCACGCCCAGCGGCAGGACGCGCGCCAGCACCGCGCGCAGCGGCACCCGGGTCGCGAGCCCGGCCAGTGCGCCGAGCAGCCAGACGCCGCCGAGCACCAGCACGCTGAAGACGTAGTAGTAGCCGCCCGTCGTCGCGATGAGCAGCGGCAGCACCACCACCGGGACGGCGCCGCGCAGCAGCCGCGCTCGGCGCGTCGCCCCGCGCAGCCGCCAGGCCCGGAACGGATCGGTGCGCTCCCCCGCCACCACCAGGATCAGGACGCCCAGCAGCGGGATCGCCCAGTAGTTGGCGAGGAAGGCGTGCCCCGCCCCGATCCGCTGGAAGTGGTACGGCGCGAGGCTGAAGACGACGGCGACGAGCGCGCTCGACCAGGCCGGCACACGGAGGCAGCGGAAGAAGGCGTAGCCGGTCAGCGCGACGAAGGCGAAGGTGAGCAGGTAGAAGACGTTCAGCAGCAGGAAGCCGTCGTGGATCACCAGCGCGAGGGCCGAGGCGGTCAGCGCGGACGCGACGTCGAACTGCGCCGTGTAGAACGAGTTGTAGCCCGAGGGGAAGGCGAGCGCGCCGTTCTCGGCGAATGGGAAGGCCTGGGTGGCGCTGCGGAACAGCAGGTAGTGCAGGATCTGGTCGTCGCCGCCCGCCCGCCAGCGCTCGGCGAGCGAGCCCGGGGTCGCGCCGAGGGCGATCATCGCCGCCAGCACGCTCACCAGCGCGGCGGCGGCGGCCCAGCCGAGCTCGCGCCCGATCCGCCGCAGGCGGGGGCGGGGGGCGGCCCACGTCTCAGAAGCCACGCTCGGCGCTCGCCTTCTCGATGCTGGCGCCGACGATCGCGTTCAGCGCGGTCTCCCCGGGGGTGCCCGCGTAGTCGTAGACGTCGAACGTCGGGCAGGCGGTGATGGCAGAGGGCTCGCCCAGGTGGCCGAGCGCGAGCTCCGCCCAGTCCGGCTCCCGGTCGGCGAGGACGTAGCTGAAGTCCTTGCCGCGGTAGGACGCGGCGTTGTTCATCCAGAGCTGCGCCGTGAAGTCGAAGTTCACCTGCTGCACGTCGACCGACGCGTCCCCGTAGAGCTCCAGCGGACGCGTGCTCCAGAACGAGCCGACGCCCGAGAGCTCGCGGCCGTCGAGCCACTGCTCGAGGCAGGCGCGCTCCGGCGTGCTGCCGGCCTGCTCCGCCGCCGCCCGGACCGCGGGCCCGGCGACGACGCCCGCTGCGACGACCACGAGCGCCACGGCACCGGCGAGCGCCGCGCGCACGCCGGTGGAGAAGCTGCGCGGCCGGAGCAGCGGGACGCGCGCGGCGAGACGGCGCGGGATCCAGTCCTGGGAGGCGGGCAGCAGCATCAGCGCGGGGAAGACCGCGAGCGGCAGCAGATAGCGGCTGACCAGGCTGCCGGTGACGATCTGCCCGAGGACGAGGGAGGCGGAGGCGACGAGCACGAAGGTCGCCAGGACCACGCTCGAGTCCGCGACCGCCCACGGCGTCTCGGGCCGCACCTGGGTCGCGACGGCGAGGACCAGGGTGACCAGCGCGGCCAGCAGCAGCACGCCGACGATCAGGATCTCGAGCTTCCCGGTGGGAGCCGACCCCACGTCGCGCAGCTGCAGGAGGAACCCGTCGACCGCGGCACCCGCGCGCTCGAGGTGCACGTAGGTCCCGGCGTCGACGGCGACGAACCGGGCGACCGCGTCCCGGGCCGCGTAGCCGATCCCCGCGCCCGCGACCAGCGCGGCGGAGATCAGCAGCGCGCGCCGCCACGACATCCGCCGGAGCACGAGCACCGCCAGCAGCGAGACGACGGCCGGCGCGGTGAACTGGAGGGCGAAGAGCGGATTGGAGAGCGTCGTCGCCGCGGACACCAGGACCGCCCCGACGAGCGCCCACGCCGTGCGGACCCGCGACGGCGGCCGCGCGGGATCGAAGCCGCCGCTCGCCTCGGCCATCAGGGCGAGGGCGAGCACGGCGGCCAGCGCCACCCCGGAGTAGTAGGTGGTCAGCAGGATCCCGCTCGCGAAGGCGCCCGAGTTGATCAGCCCCCGGCCCTCGGTGGCGGCGAGCACGACGACGGTCCCGGTCGCCAGCGCGGCGGCGCTCACCCGCCACGGCCGGGTGCGCCCGGCCAGCACCCGCGCGGCCAGCCAGCGCACGCAGCCGTAGAGCGCGGCGGCGTTGACGAAGGCGTTCACCACGAGCGCGCCGACGACCGATCCGCCGGAGAGCGCGAGGCTCACCAGGTAGAGCGGGAGCTCCGGGAACAGCAGGAGCTGACTCGTCATCACCCACTGGAACGGCTCGCCCTCGGCGACCGAGCGCACCAGGAGCGGGAGCGCCAGCGAGTCGCCGTCCGACAGCAGGTACTCCCACCACGGAGTCGACGACAGGCGGCCGAGCACGAGCAGCGTCGCCGCGAGGACGAGGAGCAGGCCGGCCGCCTCGAGGACGACGGCCCAGCGACGGGAGGGAGCGGTGGCGACCGCCGTCATCGCGACCCGTCGCGTCCGAGGCGGATGCGCAGGACGAGCAGGAGGCTGCGGAGCAGGGTGTTGCCGGGGATCTTCGAGGTCCCCTCCGTGCGATCGAGGAAGACGATGGGGATCTCGCGCACCCGCCGCGCGGCGGTGAGCGCGCGGTGCTTGAGCGCGATCTGGAAGCCGTAGCCGGTGGCGTCGACGGTCTCGAAGTGGATCCGCTCGAGCAGCTCGCGGCTGAAGAGGTTGAAGCCGCCGGTCCAGTCGGTGAGGCGGGAGCCCAGGATCGCGCGGGCGTAGATGTTGCCGCCGCGGCTGAGGATCTTGCGGTCGAGCGTCCAGTCCGGGGTGCCGCCGCCGGGGATGTAGCGGGACGCGACGACGAGGTCGGCGCCCGCGCGCACCTCGCGGAGGAAGTCGGCGAGGTACTTCGGGTCGTGCGAGAGGTCGGCGTCCATCTGCAGGATGCAGTCCGGGGCGTCGTCGGCCTCGAGGATCCGCTCGAACGCCCAGAGGTAGGCCGCGCCGAGCCCCTCCTTGGTCGCGCGCTCGAGCACCTGCACCGAGTACGACGGGGTCTCGAGCTCGGCCGCCAGGGCACGCGCCTTCTCCGCCGTCCCGTCCGGCGAGGAGTCGTCGACGACGACCGAGCGGACGACGACGTCGGTCTCGCGGGCCACAGCGGCGGCGACCCGGCGCAGCAGCTCGGCGATGTTGTCCGCTTCGTTGTACGTGGGGGTGACGATGGTGAGCGAGAGCATCTGGTTCCGATTCGGGCGGGGACGTGGACGGTCCGCCGGGGCGGAGGCGGTGGAACAGTATCAGCGTGCACCATGCCGTCCTGTGTGAGAGGAAGCAGGACGTCGCGTCGCGGTTCTCAGGTTCAGTTCCCCCTACGGAGGGTTCCAGTACAGATCGGCCGCGTACTCTCGCCCTCATCGCTCCCGCCCGGGTCGCGAGGACCCCGAGGAGCACCGTGTCGCGTCAGTCGAGTCCGTCTGCGGGGAGAGCGGCGCGCCTGCTGGAATCGCAGAAGGTGCGATTCCTCGTCGCCGGCTCGCTCAACACCGCCCTCGACTTCCTCATCCTCAACGCGCTCGCGCTGCTGGTCGGCCTGCCGACCCTGGTCGCGAACGTCGCCTCGGTGACCGTCGGCATCTCGATCTCGTACTTCCTCAACCACTTCTTCGTCTTCCGGCACCCCGACCGGCCGACCGTGCGCACCTTCGCCCAGTTCTTCCTGGTCACCGGCTTCAGCTCGCTCGTGCTCCAGTCGCTGATCATCTACGGCTTCGAGGTCTTCTTCGACACCCGGTTCGGCACCTCGCTCCTCTTCCTTCCCAGCGCGGGCGAGAAGGCCTTCCTCGCGATCAACGTCGCGAAGGCCGTCGCCGTGATGGTCGGCCTGGTCTGGAACTTCTGCCTCTACAAGTTCGTCGTGTTCCGCGCGCCGTCCGCGGCCGTCGCCCCCGAGCTGGGCGAGGTCGTCGACGAGGTGGAGTCCGCCGCGCGCTGAGCGCCGGAGGCCCGCTCGGGGCCCGTGCTAGCCTCGTCGAGTTCTTCCGACGGTGCCCCCGCCCGTCGACGCCGCTCCCCCGGAGGCTCTCATCGCCCGCTCGACGTTGCCCATCGCGGTCGTCGTCGTCACCCACTTCTCGGGTGAGGTCCTCCGCGCCTGCCTGGAGTCGATCCCGGAGGCGACCGCACACGACGTGCGCGTCGTCGTCGTCGACAACGCGACCACCGACGACTCCGTCCGCCGCGTCGTCGAGCGCCGCCCCGAGGTGCTCTTCCACGAGACAGGCGAGAACCTCGGCTACGGCCGGGCGATCAACTACGCGGTGGACCGGCTCGGCCCGGAGATCGAGTGGATCCTGGTCACGAACCCGGACACGGTCTTCCTCCCCGGCTCGATCGACGCCCTCTACGCGGCGGCGACCGCCGACCCCGGGATCGGCTCGATCGGCCCGCGCATCCTGGACTCTGACGGCACGATCTACCCCTCGGCCCGCGCACTGCCCTCGCTCGGCACGGGCGTCGGCCACGCGCTGCTCGCGCACGTCTGGCCGGGCAACCCCTGGTCGCGCCGGTACCGCCGCTCGCGCGCGGTCGAGACGATGCAGCACGGCAGCATGACGGCCGGCTGGCTGTCGGGCGCCTGCGTGATGGTGCGGCGCACCGCGTTCGAGCAGATCGGCGGCTTCGACGAGCGCTACTTCATGTACTTCGAGGACGTGCAGCTCGGCGACTCGCTCGGGCAGCGCGGCTGGTCGAACGTCTACCTCGCCGACGCGGTCGTGTCGCATCTGGGCGGGCACTCGACGCGACTGGCCTCGGCGCGGATGCTCGCGGTGCACCACCGCAGCGCCTACCTCTACCTCGCGCAGAAGTACGACGCCTGGTACCAGGCGCCCGTCCGCCTGGCGGTCCGCCTCGGCCTCGGCGTGCGCGTCGCGCTGATGCGCCTGCGGCCCAGCCACTGACGCCGGGATCTCGATACGCCCGCTCCGCGGGCTACTCGATCAGCAAGAAGCACATGCTGGTCGAGCAGCCGCGCAGCGGCGCATCGAGACCCGCCGCGTCAGCGACCGAGCTCGAGCAGGCGCTGCAGGTACGCGCCGTAGCCGCTCTTCACCAGCGGGGCGGCGAGGTCGGCCAGCGCCGCGTCGTCGATCCAGCCGTGACGCCAGGCGATCTCCTCGATGCAGCCGATCTTGAAGCCCTGGCGCTGCTCGATCACCCGGACGAACTCCGTGGCCTCGATCATCGAGTCGAATGTCCCGGTGTCGAGCCAGGCGGTGCCGCGGTCCAGCACCTGCACGTTCAGGGTGCCGGCCTCGAGGTAGCGCTCGTTGACCGTCGAGATCTCGAGCTCGCCGCGGGCGGAGGGCTCGATCGTCTTGGCGATGCCGACGACGGAGTTGTCGTAGAAGTACAGACCCGGCACGGCGTAGTTGCTCTTGGGCTTCGCCGGCTTCTCCTCGATGGAGAGCGCGTGGAACGCGTCGTCGAACTCGACGACGCCGTAGGCCCGCGGATCCGCCACCTGATAGGCGAAGATCACCGCGCCCTCGATGTCGGTGTTCGCCGCGAGGGCCGTGCCGAGCGCCGTGCCGTGGAAGATGTTGTCGCCGAGCACCAGCGCGACGGAGTCGTCGCCGATGAAGTCCTCGCCGATCAGGAACGCCTGCGCGAGCCCGTCGGGCGACTCCTGCACCGCGTAGGAGAGGGTCATGCCCAGGCTCGAGCCGTCGCCGAGCAGCGCGCGGAACTGGTCGTTGTACTCCGGGGTGGTGATGATCAGGACCTCGTCGATCCCGGCCATCATCAGCGTCGACAGCGGGTAGTAGACCATCGGCTTGTCGTAGATCGGCATCAGCTGCTTCGAGATGCCCTTGGTGATCGGCCAGAGCCGCGAGCCGGAGCCGCCGGCGAGGATGATGCCCTTCACGACTGCGCTCCGTCCAGCTGGGCGTAGAGCGCCTTCGCCTCGGCCCAGGTCGGCAGGATGCCCTGCGCCTCCGCCTCGGCCAGAGTCGGCGCGTCGGTGTCCTTCGGCGAGAGCAGCGGCTCGCCCGCCTCCTCGGGGAAGCGCAGGGCGATCCGCTCGTCGAGCGGGTCGATGCCCTTCTCGCGGACCGGGTCGTAGGTCGAGGAGACGAGGTAGGAGACGACCGCACCCTCCGTCAGCGCGACGAACGCGTGGGCGAGGCCCTCGCCGAGATAGACCGAGCGGCGGTCGACGTCGTCGAGCAGGACCGAGTCCCACTGCCCGAAGGTCGGCGAGCCGACGCGCACGTCGATGATGTAGTCGAGCACCGCCCCGGAGAAGCAGGAGACGTACTTGGCCTGCGACGGCGGGATCTGCGCGAAGTGGATGCCGCGGACGGTGCCGCGCTTGGAGACCGAGGTGTTGCCCTGCTGCAGCGACAGCGGGTGCCCGACCTTCTCCGCGAGGCGGTCGAAGCGGTAGAACTCGTAGAACACCCCCCGGTCGTCGGGGAACTGCCGCGGTGTGACCTCGTAGGCGTCGGGGATCTCGAGCTCTCTGATCTGCACGGTCACGAGTGTACTGAGCGCTCGGCGGCCCGCCGACGCCCCGGTCGGCCGTCGTCGCCGGTGCGCCGGGGGTCCGCACGTCGGAGGCCTCCGGCATGATGAGCGGGTGACCTTCCTCCTCACGGGCGCCTCCGGCATGCTCGGCACCGACCTCCGCTCCTCCCTCGGCGATCGCGCCGTCACGGCGCTCGGCCGCGCCGACCTCGACGTGACCGACCTCGACGCGGTCCGCGCCGCGGTCGCCGGCCACGACGCGGTGCTGAACTGCGCGGCGTACACGCGGGTCGACGACGCGGAGAGCGACGAGGAGGAGGCCCGCCGCGTCAACGCCCTCGGCGCGCAGAACCTCGCGATCGCCACCGCCGAGATCGGCGCCGCGATCGTCCAGGTCTCGACCGACTACGTCTTCGACGGCTCGGCCACCAGCCCCTACGCCGAGTCCCACCCCCGCGGCCCGATCTCGGCGTACGGCCGCACGAAGGCCGAGGGTGAGGAGCTCGTGCTCGCCGCGAACCCCGAACGGGGCTACGTCGTCCGGACGGCCTGGCTCTACGGCGCGCACGGCGGCAACTTCGCCAAGACGATGGTCCGCCTCGCCGGCGCGCACCCCACCCTCACCGTCGTCGACGACCAGCGCGGTCAGCCCACCTGGACCGGGGATCTCGCCGACCGCCTGATCGCCCTCGTCGACGCCGCGGCTCCGGCCGGGATCTACCACGGCACCAACGCCGGCGAGACGACCTGGTTCGGCTTCGCGCGCGCCGTGTTCGAGAAGGCCGGGCTCGACCCGGAGCGGATCCGGCCGACCGACAGCGGCAGCTTCGTCCGCCCGGCCCCGCGGCCCGCCTACTCCGTCCTCGGCCACGACGCCTGGGCCGACGCCGGCCTCGAGCCGATGCGCTCCTGGCAGGACGCGCTGGCCGCCGCTCCGCTCGAGGCGGTCACGCCGTGACGACCACGCTGCGGGTGGTCGTCGACCAGATGCTCGCCCGCGTCCCCGGCGGCATCGGCCGCTACACCGAAGAGCTCACCCGCGAGCTGATCCGCACCGCCCCGCGCGACTGCGAGGTCGAGGCGGTCTTCTCCGCGCATCCGCCGGAGAAGGAGGAGGAGCTGCGGCTGCGCCTGCCCGGCCTCGCCCGACTGCACCGCCTGCACCTGGGCCGCCGCGAGCTGTCCCGCGCCTGGCAGTACGGCATCGGCATCCCCTCGGGCGGCGGCATGATGCACGCTCCGAGCCTGTTCGCCCCGCTGCGCAGCCACGAGGGCCGCGAGGGCGAGCAGATCGCCGTCACGATCCACGATACGGTGCCGTGGACGCACCCCGAGACGCTCACCCCGCACGGCGCCAAGTGGCACCGCGCGATGGCGAAGCGCGCGCAGAAGTTCGCCGATGCCGTCGTCGTCCCGACGCACGCGGTCGCTCAGCAGCTCTCCCAGGTCCTCGACTTCGGCGACCGGATCCGCGTGATCGGCGGGGCCGTCGGCTCCGGGCTCGTCCTTCCTGACGACGCCGACGAGCGCGCGGAGGCCCTCGGGCTGCCGGCCGAGTACGTCCTCAGCGTCGGCACGCTCGAGCCGCGCAAGGGCCTGGTCTCGCTGATCGCGGCGTTCGGCGAGGCGTCGGCCCCGGAGCTCCCGCTCCTGATCGTCGGACCGACCGGCTGGGGCGAGCTCGACATCGCCTCCGTCGCGGACGAGCAGGGCCTCGGCGAGGAGAGGGTGCGGGCGCTCGGCGTCCTCAGCGACACCGACCTCGCGCTCGTGCTCAGCCGGGCCACCCTGTTCGTCTACCCGAGCATCGCCGAGGGATTCGGCTTGCCGGTGCTCGAGGCCATGCACTTCGGCGTGCCGGTCGTGCACTCGGACGACCCGGCGCTGCTCGAGGTCGCGGCCGACGCGGGTGTCGCCGTCGAGCGCGCCGACGCCAAGCACTACCCGGAGCGGCTCGCGCTCGCGATGAGCAGCGTGCTCTCCGACACCGGCCTCCGCGAGCGCCTCTCGGTCGCCGGCCGCGACCGCTCCCGCGCCTTCAGCTGGCGCGACTCCGCCGAGCGCGTCTGGGCCCTGCACGCCGACCTCTGAGACGCGGGGTCTGCAGACCCGACTCCTGGTGCCGATGGATCTCGATACGGCCGCTCCGCGGCCTACTCGATCAGCATGTATGCGATCAGCCTCCTCATGAACGCGATCGGCCACCTCGGTCGATCGAGCTGCCCCGCGGGGGCCGCCCTCATGCTGGTCGAGTAGCCCCGCAGGGGCGTCTCGAGACCGCGCCCGCTACCAGGGCGGCTTTCGACGCTACTGCGCCGTGGCGTCCGGGAAGAGGCCCTCGTGCACGAGGGAGCGGACGACGTCGTAGTCGGGGTCGCCGTCGACGTCAACCGCGGGCGGGACGAGCTCGACGACGCCGACCGGCTGGGACTTCGTCTTCAGGCCCAGCTGCACGAAGTAGCCGAGCATCCCCTGCGGGACGTCGGTCTTGATCACCTGGGAGCCGGCGGCGGCGACGTCCTGGAACTTCGAGAGCACATTGGCCGGCTCGAACTGCTCGAGCAGCGCGGTCTGCACCTGGCGCTGCCGTGCCATCCGGTCGTAGTCGCTCGTCGTGTAGCGCGAGCGGGCGTAGGCGAGCGCCTGCTCGCCGTTGAAGTGCCAGGGACCGGGGTCGATCCACTGGTTCACGCCCTGCATCACGCCGTCGGAGTCGGGGAGCCCGCCGAGCGGCAGGGGCTCGGTGCCCTGGTAGTCGACGTCGATGCCGCCGAGCGAGTCGATCAGCTGGGCGAAGCCCTCCATGTCGATCAGCGCGTAGTACTGGATCGGGATGCCGAGCATGCCCTCGACCGCGTCGCGGGTCGCCTCGATGCCGGGCTCGCTGCCCTCCGCGACCGCATCCGGGTAGAGCTCGGGGTGCTTCAGCTCGACCTCGGTGTAGATCGAGTTGAGCTTGCAGACGTCGACGGCGCAGTTGTCGGTCGTGTAGCCGTCCGGATACAGCTCGTGCATCGGGCTGTCCTCGGGGAACGGGATGTTCACGAACTCGCGCGAGACGCCGATCGTGGTCGCGGCGCCGGTCGACGCGTCGATGCTGACGACCGAGATGCTGTCCGGGCGCAGGCCGTCGCGGTCCTCGCCGGCGTCGCCGCCCAGCAGCATGATGTTGTAGCGGCCGTCGATCGGCGCCTCCATCGCCCCGCCGCCGAAGATCGAGGACAGCGTGCCGCGGGTGATCCCGATCAGGTAGGTGCCGTAGGCGGTCGAGCCGACCGAGACGGCCATCAGCGCGATCGTCGCGAAGGCGAGCACGGCCCGCATCCGCGGCCGCGCCCGCACCAGCCGGATCAGCCGGAGGGTGTCCAGGGTGAGCACGAGCCAGACCACGCCGTAGACGACCAGGGCCGCCTGCAGAGCGAGCATCGACAGATCGAAGGTCGCGAGCGTGTAGAGGCCCGTCGGGAAGACGAAGTAGAGGAGGACGGCGACCAGCAGCGCCGTCCAGAGCGCCAGGGTGAAGCCGAGGCCGAGCCGCCCGAGGCGCCGGTTGCCCGCGAGCACCTGCGCGGAGCCGGGAACGAGCAGGTTGCCGATCAGCAGCCACCAGGCGCGCCGGGTCATGAACGAGCTCGAGCGGACGTCCGGATGCCGCAGCGGCAGCGTCATCGCCGTCACAGGCCGGCCACCAGAGCGTCGTTCTTGGCGGCGACCTGCGCCTCCAGGTCCGCCGCGAAGGCGTCGAGGCGCTCGGACAGCGCGTCGTCGCCGATCGCGAGCATCTTCACCGCGAGCAGCCCCGCGTTGCGGGCGCCGCCGATCGACACGGTGGCGACGGGGACGCCGGCCGGCATCTGCACGATCGAGAGCAGCGAGTCGAGTCCGTCGAGGCGCGCGAGCGGCACGGGGACGCCGACGACGGGGAGGGAGGTGACCGCGGCCAGCATCCCGGGCAGGTGGGCGGCTCCGCCGGCGCCCGCGATCACGACGCGCAGACCCCGTGCACGCGCCCCGCGGCCGTAGTCGATCATCGCCTGCGGGGTGCGGTGGGCCGAGACCACGCGGACCTCGTGCGCCACGCCGAACTCCGAGAGGGTCGTCGACGCGGCCTGCATGACCGACCAGTCGGAGTCCGAGCCCATCACGACGCCGACGAGCGGAGAGGGACCGTTGACGAGCGCGTCGGCGCTCACGGGGCGGTACCGGCGGGGGTGGCGGAGGGCGTGGGGCGGGTCACGGCCACCATGGTACGTCTCAGTCGGTGAGAACGGCCGCCGCGGCACGCGCCTCGTAGACGACGAGCTCGAGCTCGTCGCCGGTGGCGTTCACGTGCCCGACCTTGCGTCCCGGACGCGGCTCCTTGCCGTAGTTGTGCACCTTGACCGCAGGGTGCGCGGCGAGCACGAGCGGGTAGCGGTCGGTCAGCGACTCGCCCACCGGACCGCCGAGGACGTTCACCATCACGGTCCACGGATCGCGGCAGCCGGTCGCGCCGAGCGGCAGGTCGAGCACCGCGCGCAGGTGCTGCTCGAACTGCGAGGTGGTCGAGCCGTCCATCGTCCAGTGCCCGCTGTTGTGCGGGCGCATCGCCAGCTCGTTGACGAGCAGGCGGTCGTCCGTCGTCTCGAACAGCTCGACCGCCAGCACGCCGGTGACGCCGAGGCTCTCGGCGATCGTCTCGGCGATGTCGGCGGCGGCGTCCGCGAGGCGGCCCGCCGAGGCGGGCGCGGGAGCGAGGACCTCGGCGCAGACGCCGTCGCGCTGGATCGACTCCACCACCGGCCAGAGGACGCTCTCGCCCGAGGGGCGCCGGGCCACGAGCTGCGCGAGCTCGCGGCGGAAGCCGACCAGCTCCTCGACGAGCAGCGCTCCGCCTCGGCCGTCCTCGGCGAGCGCCGCGAACCAGTCGTCGGCCTCGTGCGCGCCGCGGACGACGCGGACGCCCTTGCCGTCGTAGCCGCCGCGCGCGGTCTTCACCACCCCGCGTCCGCCGTGCTCGTCGAGGAACGCGGCCAGCTCGTCGGCGGAGGAGACCGCCGCCCAGTCGGGCACGGGGACGCCGAGCTCGGTGAGGCGCTGCCGCATCATCAGCTTGTCCTGGGCGTAGAGGAGGGCGTCCGGGCCGGGGTGCACGGCCACGCCCTCGGCGACGAGCCGGCGCAGGATCGCCTGCGGCACGTGCTCGTGGTCGAAGGTGACGACGTCGACGGTGCGGGCGAATCCGAGCACCGTCTCCTCGTCGCGGTAGTCGCCGACGCGGGACGCGGCGAGGCCCGCGGGAGCGCCCTCGGCCTCGGCGAGCACCGCGATCTCGAGGCCGAGCTCGACCGCCGCGGGGATCATCATCCGGGCGAGCTGGCCGCCTCCGATCACACCGACGCGCATGACGATCCTCCTGGTTCCGCCCGCGGGCGCGGGGCGGCTCCATGGTAGCGAGGGGCGCGGACGCGGCGAGGGCTCCGTCGCGGACGCGGCGGTCAGAGCGGGTCGGGCGCGGGCCAGTCGGGCAGCGGCATCGGGACCGCCGCGATCGCGTCCCGCAGCAGCTCGGCGACGAGCTCGGGGTCCTCCACGTCGCGCAGCACGAACGCCTCGGCGCCGTCCCGGGTGATCCGCACGTCACCGCAGCGGGCGACGCGCTGGCTCAGGCTCCGCGAGACGCCGACCGCCATCCGCGGGTCGAAGTCGAGGTCGGCGCGGCGCACCGACAGCACGCCTCGCCGGGCGTGCAGCCCGCGCTGCGTGATCCGGTAGCGGATGCTCGCCCAGCCGGCGATGCCGGGCACGCAGAGCAGCAGCACGAGCACGGCCGTGCCGAGGGCGATGATCCAGCGCTGCAGCTCCAGCTCGAACTGCGCGGCGAAGTAGAAGCCGGTCCACGTGAGCAGGAGGAAGCCGGCGACGGGAGCGACGGCGCGACGGGCGCGCGGCGTGAGCCGGGCGAGCTCCCGGTCCCCCTCCGCGAGCCGGTCCCGGCCGCCGGCGCTCACTGGCGCAGGTGGGTGACGTCGCCCGCGGAGAACGAGCGCCGGGCGCCGTCCTGCTCGAGCACGAGCGAGCCGTCGGCGTCGAGCGCGACCGCGGTGCCCTCCTCGACGGAGCCGTCCGGCAGCTCGACCCTCACGGAGCGGCCGAGGGTGCCGAGGTGCGCGCGCACGACGGCGGCCGTGCCCGCGGCGTCGGCGTCGCCGAGCGCGAGGAGCGGCGCGAGCAGCGCCGAGAACTCGGTGAGGAAGGCGGCGAGCACGGCGTCGGCGCCGGTGGTCGCGGCACCGGCCAGGGCGAGCGAGGTCGCGGTCGGCACCGGCAGCTCCTCCTCGCTCAGCAGCAGGTTGATCCCGGTGCCGACGATCACGCGGCCGTCGGCGAGGCGCTCGGCGAGGACGCCCGCCGTCTTCCGCCCGTCGATCAGCACGTCGTTGGGCCACTTGACCTCGACCGCGCCGCCGACCAGCGGGGCGAGCGCCCGCGCGAGGGCCGCGCCGGCCAGCAGCGGCAGCCAGCCGACCGCCGCGGCGGGGAGGGCCGCCGCGTCCACCAGCGTGGAAGCCGCGAGGGTCCGCCCGGCGGGCGCCTGCCAGACCCGGCCCAGGCGTCCGCGGCCCGCGCGCTGGTCGTCGGTCGCCACGACGGAGAGGTGCGGCCAGGCCGCGGGCTCGGCCGTCGCGCGCTCGCGGAGCTCGTCGTTGGTCGAGCCCGCGCTCTCGAGCCAGAGGACCTGCGGCGACACGGAGAGGGAGAGCGGGAGCTGCATGCGGCCACGCTACCGGCGGGCCCCGCGAGAAGCCCCGGAGCCGGTCGCCGGCGCCGTGGCTTGTGCGGACCCTCCCATCGGACCCGCCGCTCCCTGTGCGGGTGCGACAACGGAGGGGTCCATCCGCGCCGATAAGGTGGGCGAGTGACCGCGAACATCGAACGTCCCGCGCCCGATCTCTTCACGACCGCGGGGAAGATCGCGGACCTGAAGGCCCGCTACCACGAGGCGGTCACCGCCAGCGGTGAGGCCGCGATCGAGAAGCAGCACGCCAAGGGCAAGATGACCGCCCGCGAGCGGATCGACACCCTCCTCGACCCCGGCTCGTTCGTCGAGCTCGACGAGTTCGTCCGCCACCGCACCCACGCGTTCGGCATGGAGAAGAAGCGGCCCTACGGCGACGCCGTCGTGACCGGCACCGGCACCATCCACGGCCGCCAGGTCGCCGTCTACTCGCAGGACTTCACGATCTTCGGCGGCTCGCTCGGCGAGGTGGCCGGCGAGAAGATCATCAAGGTGATGGATCTGGCGCTGAAGACCGGCGTCCCGATCATCGGCATCCTCGACTCCGGCGGAGCGCGGATCCAGGAGGGCGTCGTCGCCCTGGGCAAGTACGGCGAGATCTTCCGCCGCAACACCGCGGCGAGCGGCGTCATCCCGCAGATCTCGATCATCTGCGGCCCGGCGGCCGGCGGCGCGGTGTACTCCCCCGCCCTCACCGACTTCGTGATCATGGTCGACAAGACCAGCCAGATGTTCGTCACCGGCCCTGACGTGATCAAGACCGTCACCGGCGAGGACGTCGGCATGGAGGAGCTCGGCGGCGCGCTCACCCACAACAAGATCTCGGGCGTCTCGCACTACCTCGCCAGCGACGAGAACGACGCGCTCGACTACGCGCGCACCCTGCTCTCCTTCCTCCCCGACAACAACCTCTCGCCCGCGCCGGTGTTCGACAACGAGGTCGACCTCGAGACCACGGACTCCGACCGCTTCCTCGACACCGTCATCCCCGACAGCCCGAACCAGCCGTACGACATGCGCGCCGTGATCGAGCACATCGTCGACGAGGGCGACTTCCTCGAGGTGCAGCCGCTCTTCGCGCCGAACATCGTGATCGGCTTCGGCCGGGTCGAGGGCCGCTCGGTCGGCATCATCGCCAACCAGCCCAGCGCGATGGCCGGCACCCTGAACATCGAGGCCGGCGAGAAGGCCTCGCGCTTCGTCCGGTTCTGCGACGCGTTCTCGCTGCCGATCCTCACGCTGGTCGACGTCCCCGGCTACCTGCCCGGCACCGACCAGGAGTGGACCGGCGTCATCCGCCGCGGCGCGAAGCTGCTCTACGCCTACGCGGAGGCGACCGTGCCGCTGGTGACCGTCATTCTGCGCAAGGCCTACGGCGGCGCGTACATCGTGATGGGCTCCAAGCAGCTCGGCGCCGACATCAACCTCGCCTGGCCGACGGCCGAGATCGCGGTGATGGGCGGCCAGGGCGCCGTCAACATCCTCTACCGCAACGAGATCCGCAAGGCCGAGGAGGCCGGCGAGGACGTCGCGGCCGTCCGCACCCGGCTGGCGAACGAGTACACCTACAACGTGGCGAGCCCGTTCCTCGCGGCCGAGCGCGGCGAGCTGGACGGGGTCATCGAGCCGTCGGCGACCCGGGTGTCGGTGATCAAGGCGCTGCGCGCGCTGCGGACCAAGCGCGCGAACCTGCCGGCCAAGAAGCACGGCAACATCCCGCTCTGAGCCCCGGTCAGCCGGCCGTCGGCGCCTTCTCGGGCGCCGGCGACGTCGGCTGCCCCTGCGCCGGGGTGTCGCCGCGGGATTTCTCGGCAGCGGGCTTCTCGGCACCTGGCTTCTCCGCACCCGGCTTCTCCGCGGGCGGTGCCTTCTCCTCCGGGCGCGCTCCCAGCGCCCGGGCGAAGGCGAGCGCCTCGCGCGGGGAGACGTCCGGCAGGTAGGCGCGCCCGATCGCCGCGCCGATCCGCGGCAGCTGCAGCGCGTCGGGGTAGGCCATCCACAGTCCCTCGTAGCGCGGGTGGAACTTGGCCTTGAAGCGGAACAGCGAGGTGAAGCCGTAGGCCGGCTCCAGGGTCCGCGCCAGGAACTCGAGCAGACCCGAGAGCGCGGTCGGCTCCGGCGGCTGCTCCCCCTCCGGCACGGGCGCCGTCGCGAGCGGTGCGCCGGACAGCGAGACGAACTCCGCGCCCTGCTCCTGCGCACGGAGGGCGGCGGACGCGATCAGGAACTCCATGATCCCGGGCATCGCCTCGTCCGAGCGGCGCATGAAGTCGAGCGTCCAGCCGACTATCCGGCCGTCGCGGTGCACGGGCAGCCAGCTGGTGATCCCCTGCAGCACCCCGTCCGGGCCGACGGCGAGCAGCAGCGCGACGTCCGGGTCGCGCGCCTCGTCGATCCCGCCGAGCGTGAACCCCATCTCCGGCAGTGCCTTCTCGGACACCCACTTCTCGGACAGGTCGACGATCTGGCTGGCCATCCCCAGCGACAGCTCCGGCCAGCTCGTCCAGACCGGCTCGATGCCGAGCTTGATCGCGCGGGTGAGCGGGTAGCGCACCTTCTGCCAGCGCTTCCCGGTCAGCTCGAAGCCGCCGAGCTCGATGATCGTCTCCTCGCCCACCGAGATCCGCGACCAGCCGAGGCCGTCGAAGACCGGCAGCAGCTCGTCGTGGACGCTGTAGAAGACCGGCGTCCAGCTCCGCTCGTCGCAGAAGGCGACGAAGCCGGCGACCACCTCCGCGCGCCGCTCGGGCGCGCAGGCCGGGTCGGACAGCGTGATCGCGACCGCGCCCACGACGCGGTAGGCGACGCCGCCCTCGCCGTCGGGGGCGATCCAGTGCTCGTTGCCCTGCCAGGTGCCCTGGTGGCCGAGGCTGCCGGCGCCGTGGCGCACGAGCAGACGGCGGTAGACCGCTTCGTCGCCGCGCACGCCCTGCACGTCGGTGGCCCGCAGGAGCGCGATCACCGCGACGACGACGAGGAGCCAGAAGACCGGCCCGACCCACTCGAAGCCGAGGCGGGCGAGCGGCTCCCGCGGCACCGCCAGCAGGCCGTGCCCACCGAGGAAGCTCGACGGCACGAAGCGCAGCAGCCCGTCGAGGAGGAGCCGGCCGATCCCGAGCACCGGCTCGAAGCTGGTCCGGGTCGAGGCCGAGAGCGCGAGGTAGCCGCCGAGCGAGACGACGAAGCCGATGCCGACCACCAGTGACCAGCGGCGCGCCGACTCCCGCGGAGCCCGGATCCGGAAGTGCCTGCTGCCGACCGCCAGGAGGACGATGACCGCGACCGGGACGACCACGGTGGTGGCCACCCAGAGCAGGTACTCGGCGTAGTACTGGAAGTCGGGGTGCCGCGCCGCGCGCTGCAGAAGGACGATGTCGAGGATCGCGATGGCGGCGTTGACGCCGATCGCGAGCAGCAGACCGAGACGGCGCCCGGAGCGCATCCCGTACGCCGCGACGAGCAGCAGGATCATCGGGACGAAGGTGAGCAGGATCGGCCCGGGCGAGATCAGGTTCAGCCGCACGTGGTGCGCGCAGTGCCGGACCGTGGCGCCGCAGGGGTCCTCGAGATCGGCGGCGCCGGTGAACGCGCTCTGCAGCAGCCGGCCGAGGAACGAGAACGGCCCGTAGCCCGAGTCGGAGAGCACGGCGACGAGCGGACCGAGGGCGGTGACCGCGACCACCGCGGCGAGCAGGGCGCGCGACTCCCGGTGCGAGCTCGGCACGGGGCGCTGCGGGCGCAGTCCGCTCACCCCGTGCGCCATCACGGCCCCGATCGCCAGGCCGGCGATGCCCGCGAGGAGTCGGTACACGTCGGCGGAGTCGCCGGCGTAGAGCACGAACATCAGGACCACCGCGAAGACGGTGACGCGCAGGCGCCGGCGCCAGAGGCCGCCCATGAAGGCCGTCGCGGCCAGCAGCGCGCCGACGCCGCCGATCAGCGGGTCGAAGGTGTGGTCGCCGACCGTGTCCCCGGCCCACCACTCGCCGACGGAGGCGCCGACGCTCTGCAGGGCCGCTCCGACCGTCGTTCCGAGCGCCCCGGTGAGCAGGAAGGCGAGGACCAGCCGGCGCGCTCCGAGACGGCGCTCGGCCGCGATCAGCAGCGGCAGGAGCAGGAGGACGACGAGGAGCAGCGCGGGCGGGCCCGACGCGATCAGCAGGCCGGTCACCGCGGCCCAGGGCCGGCCGCCGAGGATCGTGCCGGCGCCGGCCGCCCACCAGGCGCCGGTCTCGTCGCTCGCCGGGGCGACAAGGGTGCCGGCCGCCGCGCTGGCGAGCAGGACCGCCGCCGTCGTCGCGAAGGCCGCGGGCGAGGACCGGAGGACCGCGGCGACGCGACGGGCGGAGGCGCGGCCGCGCTTCAGGGACCACGACGGCATGCGGTGACACTCCTGTTCGGACGGAAGGGGCGTCGCTCCGGCGGCGTCCGGCGTCAGCATAGTCACCGGCCCGCACGCGGGACCGTGAACGGCATGCGGTACCGTCGCGGGATGAGCGCAGCCGACTCCGCCCCCACCGTCGTCATCACCACTCCCGGCCTCGATGCGCGCGAGATCGCCGCCGTGACCGCGGTCGTGACCGCGCTCGCCGCGCAGTCGCACCCGGTCGCCGAGGTGCCGGTCGTCCCCAGCGGCGGCTGGAGCGACCGCGCCGCCGCCGTCCGGGCACCGCTGCAGCCGGCTCCCGGAGCCTGGCGCTCGTTCTCCGGCTGAGCGCTGCGGGAGGCCTGCTCGGGCCGGAACGACGCGGTACGCGGGTTTTGTACCCCGATTAGTCCCCTAAAGTGCCGACTACCCGCCCCTGGCAGTCCTCGGCATAGTTATGCGTGTTAGGTGCTCACTCCACGGAGGGGGCATCGCCAATCACTCGCCGACCAGGGTAAGCAGGCGGGTGTTTTGGGGGCGAGTGAGGGTGACATTCGGGTTGTCACCCTCACTCGGGGTTTGACGGCGGGCTGGGCCCCCTCTTCGGAGGAGTGGACAGCCCGCCGCACTCTTTTAACGTCTCCTGCGGTTCAACGTCTTCTCGGCCGCCCGGCGCACCGGAGGTCCGCAGCGCACCGGGCGGCACGGACGACTCGGTTCAGTCCTCGAGGACGCCCTGCTCGTCGCGCCGGATCTCGACCCAGGCGTCCACCTCGTCGCCCGCGTCGTCCGAGCCGAGGGCGCCCGCGCTGCCGTCGCCCGCGGTCCGCAGGCCCACGACCGTCACCGCCGACGGCGAGTCCGCCGACGCCGTGCGGACGACGACGCGGTCGACCCCCTCGCCGATGCCGCCGAGCGCCCGGGCGAGTTCGCGCAGCACCCGCCGGCTCTCCTCCTCCGTGGTCCGGTCCAGCCCGCCGTCGTCCAGCACCGATACCGTGACGCCCCGACGTCGCGCGTCGAGCACCAGGCGGCGGACGTCGTCGTCCAGCAGCCGCCTCCCCCGGATCTCGTCCCGGACGGACGCCTCCAGCAGGGCGCACTCGCGGCGCTCCTCATCGGTGAGGCCCACCGGGCTGGTGGCGATGCGCAGCAGCATCTCGGAGGCGATGGTGCGGGTCTGCTCCAGCCGCACCTCCCGCTCGGAGAGGTGCGCCTCCTCCGCCGCGCGCCACGACGCGGCGGCCCGCTCGGCGGCCTCGAGCACGCGCGCCTCGGAGCCGGCGCGGCCGAGCTCGATGATCAGGAGCTGCGCGATGCCGACCCAGGCGATGCCGCCGACGACGCCGAGGGTCGCCAGAGCGACGGGACCCGCCCAGACCGTCGTGTGCACGATCAGGAACGCCATCCCGGTCCACGCCGCCAGGGGGCGCCGACGGGCGCAGACGATCGTCATGAGCGTGCCGACCGCCGCGATGTACCAGGTGGAGTAGCCGTTGGAGGCACCGGGGTCCAGCGACGGCGAGACGAGCAGCGGCAGCCCCACCGCCACTCCCGCCATCGCCCAGGCGGTCACCGCGTTCATCCGCGTGGTCGAGCTCGGCAGGAGGGCGATCACGGTGGCGGCGATGTAGACGGCGACGGCCGTCAGATCGGCGGGAGTGGCGGGTGTCAGCCGGTAGGAGAAGAAGGCGAGGACGACGTGGTAGAGCGAGAAGCCCCCGCCCAGCGCGTAGAGCAGCGGGCGCGGGTAGGCGATCACGATCGGCCCTTCGCGGCGGGCCAGAGGACGACGACCCGGGTGCCCTTGCCGGGAACGGTGTCGACGCGCGCCGAGCCCTGCACCTGGTGCACCCGGTCGAGGATCGAGAGCCGGATGCCGAGCCGCTCGCGCGGGACGTCGGCGAGGAGGAAACCGCGGCCGTCGTCCTCGACGACGACCTCGACGGAGCACGCCGAGAGCTGCCCGCGCACCGATCGCCGGACGGCGTCGCTCGGGCCGGCGTGCTGGACGCTGTTGGTCAGGGCCTGCCAGACCGCGCCGAGGACGGCCTCCGCGACCGGCCGCGGCATCGTCGTCATCCGCGGGTCGACGTCGCCGTCGAGGACGACCCCGAACTCCGCGACGAAGGTCGAAGCCGCGTGAGACAGCTGCCGCTCGAGCAGCTCCAGCGGCACCTCTCCTGCGTCGAGGTCGGACTCCTCGTCCGGGAGCAGCACGGAGAGCGTCTTCCGCGCCATCGAGGAGACGAGGGCGCGCTCGGCGCCCGACTCGGCCGTCGCCGCGGCGAGCAGGGTCGCGAGCACGTTGTCGTGCACGAGGGCGTCGACCTCGACCCGCTCGACCTCGCCGGCGTGCTGGCGCATCGCCCCCTCGTACTGCTCCATCGCGGTGCGCTGCGCACGGTCGACCCGATCCGCCGACTGCCGGAGCACGGTGATCAGCACCAGCATGACGAAGCCGACGATGCCCACGTAGACGGCGTCGAGGGCGGCACGGGTGGGCGACGCTCCGCCGCCCGAGGGGAGGACGCGCAGGACGCCGAACAGGATCGTGGTGACGGAGGCGTACACGATCGCCAGCCGCAGCGGCGCGACGATCGTGCAGAAGGCCGTGCCGATCGTCAGCAGGTACCAGATCCACGGCGTCTCCTGGGGGACGGCGTCAGGGCGGATCGTCAGCGGCCAGGTGAGCAGCGCGAGCAGGAGCGACGCGGCGACGACGGCGCCGCTGACCTGCGTCCCGCGCCGCGCGACCGCGGTGACCACCGAGGCGCCGAGCGCGCCGAAGACGACGACCAGCACGGGCCAGGCGACCTCGGGCCGCAGGACCGGGAGCTGACCGAGGATGGGCGGCACGGTCTGCAGCGCGAAGCCGAAGCCGAAGAACGAGACGACCGTGCTGATGATCCGGTCGATGCGCTCGCGGTTCGCCGGAGCGCGCGCGGGGACGACCTCAGCGCCCGGCATCGCCGTCGTCCGGATCGATGCCCGGCAGGATGCCGTCCTCGACGGCGCGGCGCAGCAGATCGACCTTCGTCGGGGCCGGCCGCCCGATCTCGACGTACTTGTCGCGGATCCGGTCGAGGTACTCCTTGGCCGTCGACACCGAGATCTGCAGGCGGTCGGCGACGAGCTTGAGCGGCAGGCCGGAGGCGTAGAGGTGCAGCACGTCGCGCTCGCGGCGCCCGAGCACCGCGCGGGCGAAGTCGTCGTCCGCGTCGATCGCCGACGCCCACTCGAGGTTGTTCAGGACCTCGCCGCGCGCGACGGTGCGGATCGCGGCGACCACGGTCGACATCGGAGAGGACTTCGGGATCACTCCGGCGGCGCCCGCCGCGAGCGCCTCGCGAACGGCGACCACGCGGTCCGCGATGCTGTGGACCAGGACGGCCGAGCCGCGCACCTGACCCCACTTGACGTTCGCCGTGATGCTCGATCCGTCGTTCAGGGAGAGGTCGAGGACGAGCACCTCGATCTCCGAGCCGTCGATGACCTCCTCGAGCGCGCGCACCGTCTCGGCCGCGGCCACCACCTGCATCCCCGCGGCCTCGACGGCGGCGGCGACACCCAGGCGGACGGACTCGTGGTCGTCCACGATGGCGACCCGCACCCTCGGCGCGGCAGCGGACTCAGCGGTCATCGGTGGTCTCCCTCGGGCTCATGCTGGCGACGCCGCGCTCAGGCGTCTCGGCGCACGAGGCGGGCGACGGCCTCCACGTGCGAGGTGTGCGGGAAGAGGTCGAAGCCGTCGAGCCGCTCGAGCTCGTAGCCGCCCGCGGAGAGCGCGCCGACGTCGCGGGCGAGCGCCACCGGATCGCAGGCGACGTAGACCAGCTGCGCGGGCGCCAGCTCGATCAGCGCGTCGGTCACCGCGCGGCCGGCACCGGCCCGGGGCGGATCGAGGACGACCGTCGCGGCCCGCCAGCGCCCGCGCTCGCGGGCGTCGGCCTGGGCGAGCGCGTCGCGGAGGTAGCGGTCGACCCGGGCGGTCACCGCGCGGGCACCGACCTGGTCCGCGAGGTTCTCCAGGGCGTGCTCCGTGGCCCGCGCGTCGCTCTCGACGCTCGTGACGCGGACGCCGGCACCGAGGTGGTCGGCCAGCGCGGCGGCGAGCAGCCCGACTCCGCCGTAGAGGTCGTGGTTCGCGGCCCGGACGTCGGCGACGCCGGCGTCGACGGCGGCCTGCACCGCGTCGAAGAGGGTCGCCGCGGCGCCGCGGTGCACCTGCCAGAAGCCGGAGCGGTCGACGCGGAAGGTGCGGTCGGCGACGAACTCGGAGACGACCGTCCGGTCCCTCCTGGCGCGCTTGTCGGACGGGTCGTGCACGAGCACGGCCGCGCCGTCCGAGCCGGCGGCGTCGACGAGGTCGACGACGGAACCCGGAGCCAGACGCTGGTCGAGCGGGGCCGCGGCCGAGGAGGCGGCGGTCGCGAGCGGCAGGCCCTCGACGTCGACGACGTGGTGACTGCGCGCGGCGTACGGCCCGACACGGCCGGAGTCGTCCACGTGCAGGCGGTTGCGGGTGCGCCAGCCGAGGCCGCCGGTCTCGTCGTCGCCCGCGACCGGTGCGACGACGACGTCGACCTCGCGCCGGGCGAAGCGGGAGAAGGAGTCGACCAGCACGGCGCGCTTGAGCTCGCGCTGGTACTCGAGCGCGGCGTGGCCGAACTCGGCGCCGCCGACGCGCTCCTCGGGGCGGCGGTCGATGCCCGCCTGCGCCCAGACGTGCTCGACGCGGTGCGGCGACGCCTCGAGCACCTCGAGCGCCTCACCGCGCCAGAAGCTGTCGTGGCGGATCTCGCTGACCCGCACGCGGACCCGCTCGCCGGGCAGCACATCGGGGACGAAGACGACCCGGCCCTCGTGCCGGGCGACGAAGACACCGCCGTGGGCGACGTTGCTAATGTCGAGCTCGATCTCGGTCCCGAGTGCCTCGCCGGTCCCCGCGGCTCGGTCGGACGCGCGGGGCGGGGTCTGTGCCATCCGTCGAGCATCCCACAGCGTGGGCCCGATCGCAGGGAGCCCTCGTGCGCCTCCACCTCGCCTCCACCTCCCCCGCCCGACTGGCACTGCTGCGCGCCGCCGGGATCGAGCCCGTGGTCGTCCCCTCGGAGGTCGACGAGCCGGCCGCCGTCGCCCGGGCCGAGCGGGAGCGCGGAGCCGCGTTGGACGCCGACGCGACCGTGGCGCTGCTCGCCCGCGCCAAGGCGACGGCCGTCCTCGGGCCGGAGATCGACGGCCTGGTCCTCGGCGGCGACTCCGCCTTCGTGCTCGACGGCGTCGTCCACGGCAAGCCGCACGAGCCCGAGCGCGCCCGCGAGCGCTGGCGGGCGCAGCGCGGGCGCACCGGCCGCCTGCACTCCGGCCACTGGCTGATCGACCACCGCGGCGGGCGGATCGTCGCCGAGACCGGAGCGGTCACCTCCGCCGCCGTCACCTTCGCCGCGGACATCGAGGACGACGAGATCGACGCCTACGTCGCGACCGGGGAGCCGCTCGAGGTGGCCGGCGCGTTCACGATCGACGGGCGCGGCGCCGGCTTCATCACGGCGATCGAGGGCGACCCGTCGACGGTGATCGGGATGTCCGTGCCGACGCTGCGCTCGCTCGTGCGCGAGCTCGGGGTGTCCTGGCCGTCGCTCTGGAACCGCTGACGCCCGGCATCCGCTGACACCGCCCGTTCCCGGCCGCCCTTGTCGGGAACCGACGAAGCGCTCGCCCTTCTTTGTGGTGAGCCGCGCCGGGCATCCGCGGGCCGCCCTCTAGGGTTGGGGACCATGCCAGGTATCACGAAGGTGCTCATCGCCAACCGAGGCGAGATCGCCGTCCGCGTCGTCCGGGCCGCCCGCGACAGCGGCATCGCCTCCGTCGCCGTCTACGCCGACCAGGACCGCGACGCCGTGCACAGCCGCCTCGCCGACGAGGCGTACGCGCTCGGCGGCACGACCAGCGCCGAGACGTACCTCGTCATCGAGAAGCTGCTCTCGGTCGCCCGCCGCTCCGGCGCCGACGCCGTGCACCCCGGCTACGGCTTCCTCGCCGAGAACGCCGACTTCGCCCGCGCCGTCATCGACGCCGGACTGATCTGGATCGGCCCGTCGCCGGAGGCCATCGAGCGCCTCGGCGATAAGGTCTCGGCCCGCCACGTCGCCGAGAAGGTCGGCGCTCCGCTCGCCCCCGGCACCCTGAACCCCGTCTCGGGCGCCGCCGAGGTGCTCGAGTTCGTCGACCAGCACGGCCTCCCGGTCGCCATCAAGGCGGCCTTCGGCGGCGGCGGCCGCGGCCTGAAGGTCGCCCGCGAGCGCGACGAGGTCGAGGAGATGTTCGCCTCCGCCACCCGCGAGGCGATCGCCGCCTTCGGCCGCGGCGAGTGCTTCGTCGAGAAGTACCTCGACCAGCCCCGGCACGTCGAGACCCAGTGCCTCGCCGACGCCGACGGGAACGTCGTCGTCGTCTCCACCCGCGACTGCTCGCTGCAGCGCCGGCACCAGAAGCTGGTCGAGGAGGCGCCCGCGCCGTTCCTCACCGACGAGCAGAACACCGAGCTCTACCGCGCCTCGAAGGCGATCCTGCGCGAGGTCGGCTACGTCGGCGCCGGCACCTGCGAGTTCCTGATCGGCAAGGACGGCACCGTCTCCTTCCTCGAGGTGAACACCCGCCTGCAGGTCGAGCACCCCGTCTCCGAGGAGGTCACCGGCATCGACCTCGTCCGCGAGCAGTTCCGCCTCGCCGAGGGCGGCCTGCTCGACTACGACGACCCGCAGCCCCGCGGCCACTCCTTCGAGTTCCGCATCAACGGCGAGGACGCCGGCCGCGGCTTCCTGCCCGCCCCCGGCCCGGTGCACGTCTTCAAGGCGCCCGGCGGACCTGGCGTCCGCGTCGACTCCGGCGTCGTCGCCGGCGACGTGATCTCCGGCTCGTTCGACTCGCTGCTGGCCAAGCTGATCGTCACCGGCGCGACCCGCGCCGAGGCGCTCGAGCGCTCGCGCCGCGCCCTCGCCGAGTTCGAGGTCACCGGCCTGCCCACCGTGCTGCCGTTCCACCGCGCGATCGTCGAGGACCCGGCCTTCGCCCCCGCCGGCGACGAGCCGTTCTCGATCTACACCCGCTGGATCGAGACCGAATTCGACAACACCATCGAGGCGTGGAGCGGCGAGCCCGGCGCGATCGACGGACCGGCCGCCCGCCAGAGTGTCGTGGTCGAGGTCGACGGCCGCCGCGTCGAGGTCACCCTGCCCAGCGACCTCGTCGGCTCCGGCCCGTCCCGCGGTCCCGCTGCCGCCGCCCCCAAGCGCCGCGGCTCCGCCTCCGTCAGCACCGTCACCGGCGACTCCGTCACCGCCCCGATGCAGGCCACCATCGTCAAGGTCGCCGTCGCCGAGGGCGACACCGTCGTCACCGGCGACCTCGTCGTCGTCCTCGAGGCCATGAAGATGGAGCAGCCCCTCACCGCCCACAAGGACGGCGTCGTCCGCTCCCTGAATGCGGAGGCGGGCACCACGGTCTCCTCGGGCCACGTGCTGCTGTCGATCTCCTGAGCCGCTCCCCGCGCTGCTCAGCGCAGTCGGCTTCGCGACGCGGTCCGTTCCGCAGAGCGTGTCGCGTCGCGCTGCCTCGAAACGCTGACACGCGTTTCTCGCTCACGCGCTCCGGCTGTGCTCATCACTGAGCCGCT
>NZ_JALGRV010000002.1:0-202268 GCF_022815495.1 Rathayibacter sp. VKM Ac-2929 | reverse complement strand
TTTCTCGCTCACGCGCTCCGGCTGTGCTCATCACTGAGCCGCTCCCCGCGCGGCTCAGCGCAGTCGGCCCGTTCACGTGGTGCGTTCCGCGGAACGGGTCGCGTCGCGCTGCCTCGAAACGCTGACACGCGTTTCTCGCTCACGCGCTCTGCCTGAAGCTGCTCGTGGTCGACCTGGGCTCCTCCATGCTGGTCGAGTAGCCGCGCAGCGGCGTATCGAGACCGTCCCTCGACCAGCGGTGCAGCTCCAGGCGCACACCATCAGCCAGGAGCCGCCCTCGTCGCCCACCAGCGATGACTCCGCGCCACAGCTGATACTGCGCCGGGCGGAGCCGGATCTCGATACGCGCGCTCCGCGCGCTACTCGATCAGCATGGGGCGGGCACCCGCCGGAGCCGTTCACCCGCAGGGCAGAGCGCGTGAGCGAGAATCGCGTGCCAGCGATTCGAGGCAGCGCGACGCGGCACGCTCTGCGGGACGCACCACGTCGCGAAGCCGACTGCGCTGAGCCGCGCGAGGAGCGGCTCAGAGGATGGCGAGCACATCGTCGGCTTTCAGCCAACGATGTGCATGGCGCGCGCCGCCTCCGAGATGGAGCCGGTGAGGCTGGGGTAGACGGTGAAGGCGCGGGCGACCTGGTCGACGGTGAGGCGGTGCTCGACGGCGAGAGCGAGGGGGAAGATCAGCTCGCTGGCCTTGGGGGCGACGATGACGCCGCCGATGACGGTGCCGGAGCCGGTGCGGGCGAAGACCTTCACGAAGCCGTCGCGGATGCCCATCATCTTGGCCCGCGGGTTGGCGGCG
This sequence comes from Rathayibacter sp. VKM Ac-2929, assembly GCF_022815495.1. Taxonomy (NCBI): domain Bacteria; kingdom Bacillati; phylum Actinomycetota; class Actinomycetes; order Micrococcales; family Microbacteriaceae; genus Rathayibacter; species Rathayibacter sp. VKM Ac-2929. Next base: position 201,465 of record NZ_JALGRV010000002.1, on the reverse strand, counting down.
AGCGGGAGCTTGTAGATCTCGCCCTGGGCGAGGCCCTCCTCGATCTCCTTCTGGCTCCAGCCGACGGTCGCGATCTCGGGCTGGGTGAAGATGTTCGCCGCGACGTTGCGCACCTCGGTGGGGTTCACCGCGTCGCCCATGGCGTGGAAGACGCCGGTGCGGCCCTGCATGGCGGCGACGGAGGCGAGCGGCAGGAACGTGGTGCAGTCGCCGGCCGCGTAGATCGAGGGGACGCTGGTGCGCGCGACGCGGTTCACGCGGATGTGGCCCGACTCGGTGAGCTGGACGCCCGCCTCCTCGAGGCCGATGCCGGCGGTGTTCGGGATCGAGCCGACGGCCATCAGGCAGTGCGAGCCCTCGACGACGCGGCCGTCGGACAGCACGGCGCGGACACCGGTCTCGGTGCGCTCGACGCGGTCGGCGCGCGACTTGGACAGCACGACCATGCCGTTGCGCTTGAAGACGTTCTCGATCACGGCGGCGGCGTCGGCGTCCTCGCCGGGGAGGACCTGGTCGCGGGAGGAGATCAGCGTGACCTTGGCGCCGAGGGCGCGGTAGGCGGAGGCGAACTCGGCGCCGGTGACGCCGGAGCCGACCACGATCAGGTGCTCGGGCACCGTCTTGAGGTTGTAGAGCTGGGTCCAGCTCATGATCCGCTCGCCGTCGGGCGCGGCGGACGGCAGGATGCGCGGGCTGGCGCCGACGGACACGACGATGGTGTCCGCCTCGATCCGGTCGAAGTCCATGCCCTCGTCGCCGGGGGCGGTCGCGACGATCAGCGCGTTCGAGCCGTCGAGGCGTCCGTCGCCCTGCACGATGCGCACGCCGTGGTGCACGAGGTTCGCGCGCATGTCCTCGGACTGCTGGCGGGCGAGCCCGAGGAGGCGCTTGTTGACCGTGGCGAGGTTGACCGCGACCTCGGGGCGGACCGGCTTGTTGGTCTGCTCGTGGCGGGTGAAGAACTGCACGCCGAGGTCGGCGGCCTCGCCGATCGCATTTGTGGCCTCGGCGGTCGCGATCAGCGACTTCGAGGGCACGACGTCGGTGATGACGGCCGAGCCGCCCACTCCGACCCGCTCGACGAGGGTGACCTCGGCGCCGAGCTGGGCTCCGGCGAGGGCGGCCTCGTAGCCGCCGGGTCCCCCTCCGAGGACGGCGATCCGCTGCGTGCGCTCGAACTCGTAAGGCATGCCTCCCATTGTCCTCCCGTGCTGGGAGTTCGCCCAATCGACGCGGATCCGGGAGGGTCCGCGGGCCTCGCCCGCCCCCGCGTCGTGCGTGGATAGGGTGGGGGAATGGCTGACCAGACCCCCAATCCGCTCGACTCCGCCGACGCCGATCCCTTCGCGATCGCCGCCGAGGCCGCCGCCCAGATCATCGAGGCGACCGGCGTCGAGAAGCACGACATCGCCCTCACGCTCGGCAGCGGCTGGGGCAAGGCCGCCGACGCGATCGGCGAGACGACGGCCGTGGTCCCGGCGACCGACATCGTCGGCTTCACGAAGTCGGCCGTGCACGGCCACGGCGGCAGCCTCCGCTCGGTGCTGCTGCCGACCGGCAAGCGCGCGCTGATCATCGGCGCCCGCACCCACTACTACGAGGGGTACGGCGTGCGCCGGGTCGCGCACAGCGTCCGGGTCGCCGCGGCGACCGGCGCCTCGGTGATGATCCTGACCAACGGCGCGGGCGGCATCAAGGAGCACTGGACGCCCGGCACCCCGGTCCTGATCAGCGACCACATCAACCTCACCGCGGACTCCCCGCTCGAGGGCGCGACCTTCGTCGACCTCACCGACCTCTACTCGGCCCGCCTGCGCGCGCTGGCCCGCGAGACCCGCGCCGACCTCGACGACGGCGTCTACGTGCAGTTCCGCGGCCCGCACTACGAGAGCCCGGCCGAGGTGCAGATGGCCCGGATCATCGGCGGCCACATCGTCGGCATGTCGACCGCCCTCGAGGCGATCGCGGCGCGCGAGGCGGGCATGGAGGTGCTGGGCATGTCGCTGATCACGAACCTGGCGGCGGGCATCCAGAAGACGCCGCTGAGCCACGAGGAGGTCCTCGAGGCCGGGCGGAACGCCGAGGACGACCTCGCCCGCCTCCTCGCCGGGATCACGGGCGCACTGTGACGGCGGACGTCCGCGCGCGCGCCGAGGACTGGCTCGCCCAGGACCCCGACCCGGAGACGCGGCAGGAGCTCGTCGACCTGCTGTCGGCCGACGCCGCCGGTGACCCCGCCTCCGCGGCCGAGCTGGCGGACCGCTTCCGCGAGCGCCTCGCCTTCGGCACCGCCGGGCTCCGCGGGGCGATCGCGGCCGGGTCGAACCGGATGAACCGCGTCCTCGTCTCGCAGGCGGCCGTCGGCCTCGCCGACCATCTGCGCGCGCAGGGCCTCGAGCGCCCGCTGATCGTCATCGGCTACGACGGGCGGAGGAACTCCCGCGTCTTCGCCGAGGACTCGGCCGCCCTGATGGCCGGCGCGGGTGCCGACGCCGTGCTGCTCCCCCGCCTGCTGCCGACTCCCGTGCTCGCCTTCGCCGTCCGCCACCTCGGCGCCGACGCCGGAGTGATGGTGACGGCGAGCCACAACCCGCCGCAGGACAACGGCTACAAGGTCTACCTCGGCGGCGACGACGACGGCTCGCAGATCGTGCCGCCGGTCGACTCCGCGATCGCCGAGCGGATCCTCGCGGTCGCGACCGAGCGCCGCGTCACCGAGCTGCCCCGGGGCGAGTACCGCGTCGCCGACGAGTCGGTCGTCGACGCCTACATCGCCGCGACGGCGGCGGTCGGCCGCCAGTCGGCGCCGCTCCGCGTCGTCTACACGGCGATGCACGGCGTGGGCTGGGAGACGGCGCACCGGGTCCTCTCGGCCGCCGACTTCGACGAGCCGGCCGTGGTCGTCGAGCAGATCGATCCCGATCCCGCGTTCCCGACCGTGGCCTTTCCCAACCCCGAGGAGGCCGGCGCGCTCGACCTCGCCTTCTCGACGGCCCGCTCGGGCCGTGCTCAGCTGATCGTCGCCAACGATCCCGACGCCGACCGCTTCGCCGCGGCGATCCCGGACGCGTCGCTCGAGGACGGCTTCCGCCGCCTCTCCGGCAACGAGGTGGGCGCGCTGCTCGGCTGGCGCGCCGCCGAGCGCGCCCGCGCCGCGGGACGGGAGGGCGGCGCGCTGGCCTGCTCGATCGTCTCCTCCCCCGCGCTCGGCGCGGTCGCCCGCGACTACGGTCTGGAGTTCGCGGAGACGCTGACCGGCTTCAAGTGGATCTCCCGCGTCCCGGACCTCGTCTTCGGCTACGAGGAGGCTCTCGGCTACCTCGTGAACCCGGAGACGGTCCGCGACAAGGACGGGATCTCGGCGGCGCTCGCCTTCCTCGATCTCGCCTCCTCGCTCGCCGCGGAGGGCCGCACGATCGCCGACGAGCTCGACGCCTTCGCCGAGCGCTTCGGCCTGTTCGGCTCGGAGCAGATCTCGCTCCGGGTGACCGACCTCTCGGAGATCGGCCGGATCATGGCGGGGCTGCGCAGCGCGCCGCCCGCCGCGATCGGCGGCCTCGCCGTGCAGCGCACGGAGGACCTGCTCGCGGCGGGCGGAGCGCTGCCGCCGACGGATGCGCTGCGGTTCACCCTCGACGGCGCCCGCCTGATCGCCCGGCCGAGCGGCACCGAGCCCAAGGTGAAGCTCTACCTCGACGCGTGGTCGCACGAGGCGGACACCGACGCCCGCCGCGGCGCGGTCGCCGCCCGCCTCGACGCCCTCCGGACGGGAGCCGCCGAGCTCCTGCGCTGAGCGGCGGTCAGCCGCGATCGGGAGCGTCCGCCAGCCCCGGGTCGGCGTCGCCGGTGTAGATCGGCTGCGCCCGGTCCAGGAGGAAGTCGGACACGGCGGCGCGTGTCCGCTCGAACGCCGCGGCCCACGGATCGTGGTCGGCGCCCGCGATGTAGACCGTCTGAGCACCGGGGATCGCCCGGGCGAGCGCGTGCTGGCCGCGCCAGTCGACGTGGTCGTACTGCTGTCGGACGAGCAGCGTGGGCACCTGCACCGCGCCGAGCCCGGCGAGCGTCGTCTCCCAGTGGGCTTCGAAGTCGGCGTTCAGCAGCGTGTTCGAGAAGATGTTGAGACCGCTGGGCTGGCCCGTCAGCGTCGCCGTCGCCCGTCTGCCGTCGTCCTGAGAAAGCAGGTTCACGGCGGCGTCGGGGCCGACGGTCCGCAGGAGCGCCAGGCCGGCGGTCAGGCGCAGCTGAGTGCCGAGCGGAAGAGGGGCCGACTGCTCGGCGTTCGGGTCCTCGCTCATGCGGGCATCGGCCGCCGCCCGCGCTTCGTCGGACGCGCGTCGCCCCTCCTCGGACGGGTCATAGGTTCCGGCGGCGATGAGGACCGCCTTCTCGACGTGCTCGGGGTGCTCAGCGGCGTAGGCGGCCGCGAGGAAGCCGCCCGCGGAGTGACCGACGAGGATCACGCGGTCCGCGCCGGTCCGCTCGCGGACGGCGTCGATGTCGGCGAGCGACCGCTCAAAGCTGTAGTCGCGCAGCGGGAGATCAGCGGAGTAGCCGGCACCGGCCTGGTCGAACAGGTAGACGTCGTGGCCGGTCTCGGCGAGGGTGGGCAGGGAGTCGAGGTCCGCGGGGGTGACGAACGCACCGGGGCCGCCGTGGAGGTAGACGATCGGGACGTCGGATCCGCCGGGAGTGGTCGCCGCGGTCTTCCAGTAGGCGAGGTGCGAACCGGTGGAGAGGTCCCAGTACTGCGGGGCGACCGGGCTGGAGCCTGCGGACGACCCGCCGATCGGCGCGAGGACGGTCCCGCCGGCGAGTGCGCCGACGGCGGCGGTCGCGACGACCGCGACGACGACCGGAGTGCGCAGGCGCACCGACCGGCGGACCGGCCGAGGCCGTCGCGGGAGCAGGCGCTGCACGGCCGAGACCAGCAGGAAGACGAGAAGCAGGGACAGGACCACCCACACGACGATCGCGAAGGGCAGGGACGCGGTGAGCGCGAACGCCGCCGCGACCGTCGACAGGGCGAGCCCGAGGACGACGGCGACGGCCGTCGCGAGGACGGACAGGAGTCGGCGGGGCAGCGGACGCGGATGTCGGGAGGCGTGCCGGAGGCCGGGCGAGGAGGGGTCGGACGGGATCGAGGACATGGGTGGTCGGCTCCTGGGAAGGGGGCGGGCGGAGAGGGCGGATGCAGAGAAGGGCGAGCGACATCGACGTCGAGGGCCGGATCCGGGGCGCGCCGCTGCGCCGCCCCGCGGGTCGGCGGGGCGGCGCAGCGAACGGGCGGGGGTCAGCCGGCGCGGTTGACGACCGCGGCGAACGCCCCCGACGGGATGGCCGTCCCGGAGCCCAGCGGAGACACCACGCCCACCGTGGAGGGCGTGTCCCGGTCGACGGACCAGTGGTGCAGTCCGGCGAGGCCCTGCGTCTTCACGAAGGCGGCGATCTCCTCGAAGTCCTCGACGGAGGTGACCTCCTCGGTCACGTCGTTGACGCCGATCATGGCGGTCAGCTCGAGCTTCGAGTACGGGATGCCGTACTTCTCGTGGACGTTCCGGGCGGCCTGGATCGCGGACGCTCCCATGTCGGTCCTGCCGGTCTTCGAGTCGATGACCGCGTTCGCGGCAGTGGCCGACCCGTAGTCCATGGCCATCAGATTCACGGTGTAGTGCTGCACGCCGGAGGCCTTGATCGCCTCGACGGTGGGGACTCCGACGTCGTTCAGGCTCGTCTTCGACCCGTCCGAGGCCGCCGAGGTGGGAAGGGTGAACTGGAAGCGGAGGTCCGGATACTTCACCTCGGCCACGGCCGCGGCGTCGGCGAGCTCGCGGATCTGCGCGGGAGTCTGCCCCCGTTCGATGTCGAAGTCGATGCCGATCAGGTTCTTCGAGGCGTAGCGGCTGATGAACGAGTCGAGCTGCGCGGCGTTCGCGGTGAACACCGCCGAGGCTCCTCCGGTGGCGAGCACGTAGTCCACATCCGCGGCGACGAGCTGGTCGATCGAGCTGCGGAACTCGTCCGCCGTGACGCCCGCCCAGCTCGGGGCGTCCCCGGTGCCGGAGGCGAAGGCGAGCGTGACCGCGCTGCTGCCGGTCCGGCTCGCCCAGGAGTCCGGCCCCGCGAGCGAAACGATCTTCCCGTCGAGCACCGTCCGCAGCTGGTGGGTGTTCCAGTCCATGTTGATGGTGATGTCCTTGTAGCCGGAGCGCAGGACGGCGGGGGACGTTCCGGTCGCGGGCGCCGCCGAAGGTCTCGGGGTCTTCCCGGGATCGGTGGTCGGAGCGGGCGCGGGCGACGGGGTCGTGGTGCTCGCCGGCGTCGGAGTGACCGCGGGAGTCGGTGCCAGTGCCGGAGTCACCGCGGCGGCCGGCTGCCAGACCCTGCCGGAGCCGATCGGTCCAGAGTCCTCGCGGGGGTCCGCACCGCTGGTCCACCAGCCGGCGGTGTAGAGCTTCCCGCCGCGCACGACCTGCTGGCCGCCGGTGTAGGTCGCCGTCGCGCTCCACTCCGCGACACCCGGGAAGGGGTTCGTCGCGGGGGCGACCGGCGCGGAGTTCACGGACGGCGCCGAGACGGTGACGGGCGCAGGAGCGCGGGTCGGTGCGGGAGCGGCGGTCGGCGCCGGCGCGGCGGCGGGGGTCGGAGCGACCGTCGGCACGGTCACGCCCGCGGCGGGCTGCCAGACCTTGCCGGTCCCGACGGCCCCCGAGACCAGCAGCGGGTCCGCGCCGCTGGTCCACCAGCCGGCGGTGTAGAGCTTCCCCTGGCGGGTCACCTGCTGCCCGCCCGTGTACGTCGCGGTCGCGCTCCACTCGGGTGCGGCAGTGGAGGTGGCGGTGGCCGTCGACGTGACGGGGGACGCGGTCTGAGCGAGGGCGGGTCCCGCCCCCAGAACAGCACCTCCCGCCAGGAGCCCGAGGGTGGTGAGCCCGGCGATCGTGCAGCGGATGCGAGTGCGCACTTCAGTCCTCTCGATTCTATGAAGAGGCTCGGAGACGGAGCCACGTCGGAGAATCGCACGGCTGTCCCGACCCCGCCGTCCTGGCGCGGGACCTGGCGCACCACGTCGTCATCGGGAGGGACGACTCCCCAGCTGCTCGCCGCGCCTCCAGAGCCACTCGACCGGGCCGACATCGAAGCGGCGGAGCCAGAGATGCGCGGCGAGCACGACGATCGCCGCGATCAGGACGAAGACGCCGATCGTCACCGGCACCCGCCACGGGGCTGCGGAGACCGCGAGCCCGAGACCCCAGCCGTAGAACAGAGCGCCCCCGAGCAGGGTCTGCAGGAGATAGGCGCTCAGAGCGACCCGGCCGACCTCGCGAGCGCGACGCGCGAGCCCGCCGTCGCTGCCCCGGCGCAGGCCGAGCTCGGCGAGGAGGGCGAGCAGCCCGAGTGCCACCAGCGGAGCGACGAGGTAGCGCTCGGCCAGCAGACCGGCCGCGCTCCCGGTGAGTCCGAGCGCCAGATCGACCGGAGCGGCGACCGCACCGAGGACCATCAGCCGCTGCCGCAGCAGTCGCCCCTCCTCCGCGAAGAGGCCGGCTCGCAGCAGCTGGGCGCCGAGCAGGAACATCGCCAGGCTGAGGACGCCGATCAGCAGGGGTGTTCGCCTCACGCGCCGGCACCGACCCGGAGATCCGCGCCCTGCACACCGCCGGCTGGTCGCGCACGGAGGACGTCGTCCTGGAGCTGCTGCGCGCCGCGCACCCCACGGCGCCGCTCGGCCCCGACGACGCTGCGCTCCTCCTCGCCGTCCTCGACGGCATCGCCGTCGCCCGCGCCGCCGAGCAGCCGACCCGCCTCTCCCCCGCCCGCGCCCGAGCCCTCCTCACCCGCACCCTCACCCTGCTGGCCCCCTGACCCGCCGCCCCCTCCGCGAGATGCCACTTGCGCACGCTTCCCCCGGCGTGTCGCGCACCCAAGTGGCATCTCGCGACTCGGACCACCCTCGCACCCACCAGGAGCGAGCACCCTCAAGGCAGAGCGCGCGATCGAGAATCGCGTGCCAAGCGATTCTCGACAGCGCGACGCAACCCGCTCTACGGGACGCACCACGTCGACAAGCCGACCGCGATGAGCCGCGCAGGGAGCGGCTCAGAAAACGACGCAACTGATCCGCCTCCGGCGGATCAGCCGAGTGCGCGCTCGATCTTCGCCGTGATCTCGGTCTGGTCGAGGTAGTTGTCGATGACGACGACCTCGGCGAAGGTCTTGCCGATCCTGCCGGTCAGCTCGCTGGAAGTGAGGATGACCTGCGCGTCGGCGGCGAGGGCGTCGACGGAGGCGAGGTCGGAGGCGACGACCTCGGCCTCGAGGTCGAGGGCCTCGAGGGCGCGCTCGGCGCCGAGCTTGAGGATGGCGGAGGTGCCGATTCCGGCGCCGCAGAGGGTGACGATCTTCATGCGCTTCTTCCGTGGTGCGGGGTGTCGTCGGTGAGGACGGCGTTGATGCTGCGGACGGTGCGGGCGGCGGCGAGGGCCGCGACCGCGTCCGGCTTGCTGAGGACGTCGGCGAGGCCGGAGACGAAGCCGACGTGGCCGTGCGCCTGGGTGGCGGCGATGCCGATGACGACCGAGACCGGGTCGTTGGTGCTGTGGCCGAAGGCGACGGGGTCGGCGAGGGTGACCACCGAGATCCCGTCCGCGAGCACGTCGTTGCCGGGGCGGGCGTGCGCGAGGGCGAGGCCGGGGGCGATCACGATGTAGGGCCCGAGCACGTCGACCTGCTCGACCATCCGGCGGGAGTAGGCCGGGTCGACGGCGCCGCTGCGCTCGAGGGCGCGGCCCGCCTCCATGACCGCCTCGCGCCAGCTGGAGGCGGGGTGGCGCAGTGCCACCGCGGCGTCGGAGAGCGGGTCGAGGGGCATGCTCAGGCCGCCTCGAAGCCGGCACTGATGGTCTCGATCAGCTCGCGGCGCTCGTCCAGCGGCAGGAAGCTGGCCTCGGCCGCGTTGACCTGGAACGCCTCGAGATCGTCGAGGTCGTAGCCGAACGCGTCCGAGAGCAGCGCGAGCTCGCGGCTGAGCGTGGTGCCGCTCATCAGGCGGTTGTCGGTGTTGACGGTGACGCGGAAGCCGAGCTGGTAGAGCAGGTCGAACGGGTGATCGGCGAGCTCGGTGCCCCACGCGGCGATCGCTCCGGTCTGCAGGTTCGAGGAGGGGCTGAGCTCGAGCGCGATCCGCCGGTCCTTCACCCACTCGGCGAGCTCGCCGAGCGTGACGTAGCTGGCGTCGTCGTCCTGGCGCTCGACGCGGATGTCCTCCGCGAGCCGGACGCCGTGGCCGAGGCGCAGTGCCCGGCCGTCCAGGAGCGCCGAGCGGATGCTGTCGAGGCCGTCCGCCTCGCCCGCGTGCACGGTCGTCGGGAAGTGCGCGGCGGCGAGGAGCTCGAACGCGGGGCGGTGCCGCGACGCGGGGAAGCCCGCCTCCGCGCCGGCGATGTCGAAGCCGATCGCGCCGCGCTCGCGGTGGCGCAGAGCCAGCTCGGCGATCTCGAGCGAGCGGTCGGTGTGCCGCATCGCGGTGATCAGCTGGCCGACGCCGAGCCGCGAGCCGTGCGCGGCCGCCTCCTGGACGCCCTGCTCGAGTCCCTCCTGCACGGCCTCGACGGCCGCGTCGAGGGTGAGACCGGCGCGGAGGTGCTGCTCGGGGGCCCAGCGGATCTCGCCGTGGACGACTCCGTCGGCGGCGAGGTCGAGCACGAACTCGCGGGCGACGCGCTCGAGCGACGCGGCGGTCTGCATGACGGCGATCGTGGTCTCGAAGGTGGCGAGGTAGTCCTCGAGCGAGCCGGAGTCCGCCGTGCTGGTGAACCACCGCTCGAGAGCCTCGGGGTCCTCGGCGGGCAGGGCGACGCCGGTCTGCGCGGCGATGTCGACGATCGTCTCGGCGCGGAGTCCGCCGTCGAGGTGGTCGTGCAGCGACACCTTGGGCAGGTCGTCGATGAGGATGCCCTCGCCCGGGAGGAGGTACTCCTCGTGGCTGCTGCCGGTCTCGGTGCTGTCGGTCACGGTGCTCCTCCGGTGGGACGACGGGTCGCCGACCACCTTACGGTGCCGCCCGCGCCGCCCCCCCCCCCCCCCCTCGCCGCTGCCACCCCGTCCGGGTCAGGCGATGCGCTCCGCCACGAGCGGGCCGCCGTCGAGGACGGCGTCGCCCTCGTCGCCGATGCGGTACGCGCCGTCCAGCGCCTCGAGCGCGCGGGAGAAGCGGGACGGCTCGTCGGCGGACAGGGTGAAGAGCGGCTGACCGGCGCGGACCCGGTCGCCGGGCTTCGCGTGCAGGTCGATGCCGGCGGCGTGCTGCACCGCGTCCTGCTGGCGCGCGCGCCCCGCGCCGAGGCGCCAGGCCGCGATACCGAAGGGCAGCGCCTGCTGCTCGACCAGGACGCCGTCACGCTCGGCCAGAACCACGTGCGTCTCGCGGGCGGTCGGCAGCGCGCCGTCCGGGTCGCCGTCCTGGGCGCGGATGACCGCCCGCCAGGTGTCCATCGCCGCGCCGCCGTCGAGCGCGCCCTCGACGTCCGCGTCGGGCTGCCCGGCCAGCGCCAGCATCTCGCGGGCGAGCGCGAGGGTCAGCTCGCGGACGTCCGCGGGGCCGCCGCCGGCGAGCACCTCGACGGATTCGCGGACCTCGTTCGCATTGCCGATCGCGAGGCCGAGCGGCACGTTCATGTTGGTCAGCAGGGCCGTGGTGCGGACGCCGGCGTCGTTGCCGAGATCGACCATCGCACGGGCCAGCTCGCGCGAGCGCTCGATGTCGGTCATGAAGGCGCCGGAGCCGAACTTGACGTCGAGGACCAGGGCGTCGGTCCCCTCCGCGATCTTCTTCGACATGATCGAGGAGGCGATCAGCGGGATCGCCTCGACGGTGCCGGTGATGTCGCGCAGGGCGTAGAGCTTCTTGTCCGCCGGGGCGAGCCCGGAGCCCGCCGCGCAGATCACGCCGCCGACGGTCCGCAGCTGCTCGAACATCTCCTCGTTGCTGAGGTCCGCGCACCAGCCGGGGATCGCCTCGAGCTTGTCGAGCGTGCCGCCGGTGTGGCCGAGGCCGCGACCCGAGAGCTGCGGCACCGCGACGCCGAAGGAGGCGACCAGCGGCATCAGCGGCAGCGTGATCTTGTCGCCGACCCCGCCGGTGGAGTGCTTGTCGACCGTCCGCTTGCCGAGGCCGTCGAAGCTCATCCGCTCGCCGCTCGCGATCATCGCGAGGGTCAGATCGCGGATCTCGTCGCGGTCCATCCCGTTGAGCAGCACGGCCATCGCGAAAGCGGCCATCTGCTCGCCCTGGACGTAGCCGCGGGTGTAGGCGTCGATCAGCCAGTCGATCTGCGCGGTCGAGAGCGTGCCGCGGTCGCGCTTGGTGCGGATGACGTCGACGGCATCGAACGCCTCGACGGGGGTGGACGGGGTCATGCGGGGTCCTCGGTTCAGGAGTGGGAGCGGGAGGCGGCGGCGCGGCACGGCCGCGGAGGACGAGCTGCACCGCGGACGGCGACGGGGCGGGACTACTCGGCCGCGTACGCCTCGAGGGTGCGCGGACCGAACGCGTCGGGGATGACCTCGTCGATCGTCTTCACGCCCGACACGGTCTGCAGGAGCATCCCGTCGGCGGAGTGCTCGAAGAGCAGCTGACGGCAGCGGCCGCAGGGCATCAGCACCCCGCCCTTGCCGTCGACGCAGGTGAAGGCAACGAGCCGGCCGCCGCCCGTCATGTGCAGCGACGACACCAGCGCGCACTCGGCGCAGAGGGTCAGGCCGTAGGAGGCGTTCTCGACGTTGCAGCCGGAGATCACCCGGCCGTCGTCGACCAGCGCGGCGACGCCCACGGGGAACTTCGAGTACGGCACGTAGGCCTTGCCCATCGCGTCGAGCGCGGCGGTGCGCAGCGCGTCCCAGTCGATGTCGGTCATCGGATCCGTCCTCACGATTTGAGATAGGGCTTGCCGGCGGCGGCCGGACCCCTCGACTGCCCGACCAGGCCGGCGACCGCGAAGATCGTCACCACGTAGGGCAGCATCAGCATGAACTCGCTCGGCACCGGCGAGCCGATGACGCCGAGCACGTTCTGCAGGTTGGTCGCGAAGCCGAACAGCAGCGAGGCGAGGGTGGCCTTGATCGGATCCCAGCGGCCGAAGATGACCGCCGCCAGGGCGATGAAGCCCGCGCCCGCCGTCATCTCCTTGCCGAAGGCGCCGACCGCGTCGAGCGTGTAGTACGCGCCGCCCATGCCCGCGATCGCGCCGGCCAGCGAGACGTTCCAGAACCGCGTCCTGGCGACGTTGATGCCGACGGTGTCCGCGGCCTGGGGGTGCTCGCCGACCGCGCGGAGCCGCAGGCCCCACTTCGTCTTGAAGAGCCCCCACCACACCGCGAAGATCGCGAAGTACATCAGGTAGACGATGATCGTCTGGTTGAACAGCACCGGGCCGAGGATCGGCACCTGGCTGAGTCCCGGGATCGGCAGCCGGTCGAACTTGACCGGCGAGTTGAAGACGGCGGCGTCGCTGGTCAGCACCTGCGAGTAGAGGAAGCTCGTCAGCCCCGTCACGAGGACGTTGAGGACCACGCCGACGATCACCTGGTCGACCAGGTACTTGATCGCGAAGGCGGCGAGCACGAACGAGACCAGCACGCTCGCGATCATCGCCGCGAGCAGGCCGAGCACGGGCTGACGGGTCAGCGAGCCGACCATCGCCGCGGTGAAGGCGCCGGCGAGCAGCTGGCCCTCGATCGCGACGTTGACCACGCCGACGCGCTCCGAGATGACGCCGCCGAGCGAGCCGAAGATCAGCGGAGTCGCGAGTCCGACGGTGCCGAGCAGCAGTCCCGGCAGCGGCAGGGTGGCGCCCGCGGACGCCCAGACCAGGAAGCCGACCAGGAAGACGAGCGCGAAGAGCGCCGAGAGCCAGAGCGGGAGGCGGCGGGCCGAGCGGGTGAAGGCGACGGCGACCGCCGTCAGACCGACCAGGACCACCGCCACGACCACGCCGGTGGCGCGGGTCGGGAACGGCAGGTCCGGCAGGGCGAAGAAGTCGTTACCGGAGGCGAGGCGGAACGAGCTGGTGCCGTCGCGGCCGAGGGCCACGAACAGGATCACGGCCAGCAGCGAGAAGATCCCGAACGCGATCGGGGCCTTCCAGCTGCGGACGGCGACCCGGGACGCGGTCCCGGGGGCACGGGAGACTGCGGTGGTCATGCGGACACCTCCGTGGTGCGGCGCGAGCGGCGCTTGGGGGCGACCCCGGGCGTCGGGAGGCGGAAGATCGCGCGCACCAGGGGCGGCGCGGCGATGAAGAGGACGATCAGCGACTGCACGACGAGGACCACATCGATCGGCACGCCCTCGGCGGCCTGCATCGAGTAGCCGCCGGCCTTGAACGCGCCGAAGAGGATGCCGGCGAAGAACACGCCCCAGGGCCGCGAGCGGCCCAGCAGCGCGACGGTGATCGCGTCGAAGCCGATGCCCGCGTCGATCCCGGAGGTGAAGCCGGTGGTGACGGTGCCCATCACCTGCGCGCTGCCGGCCAGGCCGAGCAGGCCGCCGGAGAGCAGCATCGCGTACACGTAGCTGTTCTTGACGTCGATGCCGGCGACCCGGGCCGCGTGCGGGTTCTCGCCCACTGCGCGGAACTTGAAGCCGATGCTCGAGCGGTTGAGCAGCCACCAGACGAAGACGGTCGCGAGGATCGCGACGACGAAGCCGAGGTTCAGCGAGTAGCCGGAGCCGAGGAGGTCGGGGAAGACCGCGGTGTCCTTCATCCCGGGCGACTTGGGGTTGTTCGAGCCCGGAGCCTGGAGGGCGCCCGGCGTGCGCAGGAGGTAGGAGACGAAGTAGAACGCGACGTAGTTGAGCATGATCGTGAGGATCACCTCGTGCGCGCCGGTCCGCGCCTTGAGCAGGCCGACGAGGCCGCCCCAGAGCGCACCGCCCAGGACGCCCGCGGCGAGGGTGATCACCAGGTGCACGCCGAACGGCAGGTCGAAGGAGAAGCCGACCCAGCCGGCGCAGGCGGCGGCGATCAGCATCTGGCCGCGTCCGCCGATGTTGAAGAGCCCGACGCGGAAGGCGAGGGCGACGCCGAGGCCGCCCGCGATCAGCGGCGTGGCGAAGGCGAGGGTGTCGGTGAGCGGCTTGATGCCGTTCGCGAAGCCCTCGCGGCGGAAGTTGTAGACCGAGCCCTGGAAGAGCGAGGAGTACGCCCCCGCGACCGACTGCCAGATCGCCTGCAGCGTGTCGAGCGGCCGGGCGAAGAAGTAGCCCGAGGCCGACTGGACCTCGGGGTCGGTCGCGGCGATCAGCACGCCGCCCGCGATCAGCGAGAGCAGCACGGCGAGCACCGACATCAGCGCGGTGCCGGAGAGGATCTCGCGGAGGACGCGCGAGGCCCCGCTCTCCATCGGACCGGGCCGCGCCTCCTGACCCGGCTTCTGGCCCGGCTCGAGGCCGGTCGCCCTCTCGGACTCGGCGTCCGGATCGACGGCGGGCAACTGCGCGTCGCTCATGCGGCCGCACCCTTCTCGGCGGGCGACTGCCCGGCCATCATGAGCCCCAGGGTCTCCCGGGGAGTGTCGGCGGGGACGATCCCGATGATGCCGCCCTTGTACATGACCGCGATGCGGTCGGCGAGAGCCGCGACCTCGTCGAGCTCGGTGGAGACGACGATGACGGGCACGCCGGTGTCGCGGGTCTCGACGATCCGCTTGTGCACGAACTCGATCGAGCCGACGTCGATGCCGCGGGTCGGCTGGGCGGCGATGAACAGCCGCAGCTCACGGCTGAGCTCGCGGGCCAGGACGACCTTCTGCTGGTTGCCGCCGGAGAGGCGGCCGACGTGGGTGGTGATGCCCTGCGCGCGGACGTCGAACTCGCGGACGCGCTCCTCGGCGAACGTCTCCAGCGCCTTCAGCTGCAGGCCGAGGCCCTTGACGAAGGGGCCGCTGTCGCTGCGGTCGAGCATCAGGTTCTCGGCGATGGTGAACTCGGCGACCAGGCCGTCCTCGGTGCGGTCCTCGGGGACGAAGCCGACGCCGGCGTCGAGCACGCGGCGGACGGAGAGGCCGTCGAGCCGGCGGCCGTCGAGGGTCACCGTGCCCTCGACGCGCTCCTGCAGACCCATGATCGCCTCGGTCAGCTCGGTCTGGCCGTTGCCCTGCACGCCGGCGATCGCGAGGATCTCGCCGCGGCGGACCTCGAACGAGACGTCGTCGACGACGGCCTGCCCGTTCGCGTCGCGGACGGTGAGGTTGCTGACGACGAGGGCCTCGTCGCCCGCCCGGGCCGGCTCCTTCTGGACGGTGAGCTCGACGGCGCGGCCGACCATCAGCGAGGCCAGCTCGGCGTTGCTCGCGGTCGGCGAGGCCTCCCCCACGACCTGGCCGAGGCGGATGACCGTGATGCGGTCGCCGACCTCGCGGACCTCGCGCAGCTTGTGCGTGATGAAGACGATCGCGGTGCCGGAGGCGCGCAGCTGCCGCATGATCGCGATCAGCTCGTCGGTCTCCTGCGGGGTCAGCACGGCGGTCGGCTCGTCGAAGACGAGGACCTTCGCGTCGCGGGAGAGCGCCTTGATGATCTCGACCCGCTGCTGGACGCCGACGGGCAGGTCCTCGACGATCGCATCGGGATCGACGTCGAAGCCGAAGCGGTCGGAGATGTCGCGGACGCGGGCGCGCGCGGCGGCCAGATCGAGCCGCCCGCCCGACTTCGTCTCCTCGTGGCCGAGCATGACGTTCTCGGCGACCGAGAAGACCGGCACGAGCATGAAGTGCTGGTGCACCATCCCGATGCCCGCCTTCATGGCGTCGCCGGGGCCGGAGAAGCGCTGGACCACGTCGTCCAGCAGGATGTCGCCCTCCTCCGCCTGGTACAGGCCGTACAGGACGTTCATCAGCGTGGACTTGCCCGCGCCGTTCTCGCCGAGGAGGCAGTGGATCTCACCGGGTTCGACGGTGAGGTCGATGTGATCGTTGGCCACGAGAGCGCCGAAGCGCTTCGTGATGCCCCGCAGTTCGAGCTTCATGGGTCCAATCTAACTTTCGGCGCGGGCTGCCAGCGCGCGGGAGCCGGCGGGACAGCCGACGAGAGGCCGGTGGGCCCGAGCAGAACTCGGGCCCACCGGCCTCTTCGTCAGTGCGCTGCGATCGATCCGGGGATCAGGACGCGGCGGGAGCGGACGGCGACTCGACGGTGATCGAGCCGTCGATGATGCCCTCCTTGATGGTGTCCAGCTCGCCCTGCAGGTCGGCCGAGACCTTCGACTCGAAGTCGTGGAACGGCGCGATGCCGACACCGTCGTTCTCGAGCGTGCCCACGTACGGGGTCGCGTCGAAGGCGTCGGCGCCCGCGGTGGAGGTGACGTCGGTCGTGCCGGCCTCGATGCCCTTGAGGATCGAGGTCAGGTACAGGTCGCCGCCGTCGGGGTAGGTCTCGTACAGGTCGGCGTCGACACCCACCATGGCGATCTCCTTGCCGGAGTCGCGGATGGCCTCGATGGCCGACTGGAAGATCGGGCCGCCGACCGGGAGGATGACGTCGGCGTTCTGGTCGATCAGGGACTGCGCGGCCGACTTGGCCTCGACACCGGCAGCGAAGCCTCCGGTGAAGGAGCCGGTCTGCGCGGCGACGTCCCAGCCGACGACCTTGACGTCGGTGCCCTTCTGCTCGTTGTGGTACGCCACGCCGTCCGCGAAGCCGTCCATGAAGATGGTGACGGTCGGGAACTGCTGGCCGCCGTAGGTGCCCACGACGCCCGTCTTGGAGTACGACGCCGCCGCGTAGCCGGCGAGGAACGCCGACTGCGAGGTGTCGAAGGTGATCGGCTTGACGTTCGGCAGGTCGATCGACGCGTCGTCGATGATGGCGAAGTCGATGTCGGTGTTCTCCTCCGCCGCGGCCGAGGTGGCCTCGGCGAGGGCGAAGCCGACGGTGATGATCAGGTTGCAGCCCTGGTCGACGAGGCTCGTCAGGTTGGGCGCGTAGTCCGTCTCGGACTCCGAGGTGACGGTCTTCGGGGTGACGCCGAGGTCCTCGGACGCCGCGACCAGGCCGTTGTAGCCCAGCTCGTTGAACGACTTGTCGTCGAACCCGCCCGCGTCGGAGACCATGCAGGGCAGGAAGTCGCCACCGGCGGCGGCGCTCGAGCCGCTCTCCTCGGGGGCGGAGGCGCAACCGGCGAGAAGCGCGGTGACGCCCAGAGCGGCGAGACCGCCGAACGCGGCCTTACGCGTGGTGATAGTCAAGATTCGTCCTCCAAGATTCGGCCCCGCGCGCACGATCGGCACTGCAGGGCATCGATGACCTCACGTTACCCAAGGTGTCGGAACGCTCAGCCGCCGCGGAGGGCCAACTCGGGAAGCGTTACACAGTGTTGATCTTGGGGAGGAGCCGCGAGCGGCTCCTCCCCTGCGGTCGGCCCATCGAGGTGGTGCGTTCTGCAGAGCGTGTCGCGTCGGGCTGGCCGGAATCGCTGGCACGCGATTCCGGCTCGCGGCCCTCGACCCTGCGGGCGAGGGAGTCCGGGAGGCCCGCGCCGCGGAGGGGCACATGTCCAGCCAGGGGCATTGCCAGCTGCTCACGGCGCGCGCCCTCAGCGCGCGCGGTCCCACGGGCATGCTGATCGAGGAGTGCGCGGAGCGCGCGTGTCGAGATCCACCTGTTCCAGGACGACGGATCTCGGGACGATCGACTAGAGGACGTCGGTGCGGCCCGAGAGGCGGAGGGCGTCGACGACGCCCTTCACCTTCTGGGCGTTCTCCGTGGTGGTGACGAGGAGGGCGTCGGGGGTGTCGACGACGACGATGTCCTTCACGCCGATCAGCGCGATGGTGCGGTTGCCGCCGCTGACCACGATGCCGGTGGCGGAGTCGGCCAGGACGCGGGCGTCCTCGCCGAGGATGGCCAGGTCGGAGCGCAGGCCGCTCGCGTGCAGCTTCGCGATGGAGGCGAAGTCGCCGACGTCGTCCCAGGAGAAGTGGCCGGGGACGACGGCGAGCTTGCCCTCCGCGGCGGCCGGCTCGGCGACCGAGTAGTCGATCGCGATCTTCTCCAGGCCCGGCCAGATGCGGTCGACGACCGCGCCGCGCTCCGGGGTGTCCCACGCCTCGGCGAGCTCGAGCAGGCCGGCGAGCAGCTTCGGCTTCGAGCGGCCGAGCTCCTCGAGCAGGCGGTCGGCGCGGGCGATGAACATGCCGGCGTTCCAGAGGTACTGACCGCTCTGCACGTAGGTGCGGGCGGTGTCGGCGTCGGGCTTCTCGACGAAGGAGTCGACGGCGAGCGTGTGCGCGGCGCCCTCGATGCCGAGGTGGTCGCCGGTGCGGATGTAGCCGAAGCCCACCGCCGGCTCGGTCGGCGTGATGCCGATCGTCGCGATGAAGCCGGCGTCGGCGGCGACGACCGCCTCGGCCACCGCGTCGTGGAAGAGGTGCTGACCGCTGATCACATGGTCGGCCGCGAACGAGCCGATGATCACGCCGGGCTCGCGGCGCTCGAGGATCGCGGCGGCGAGGCCGATCGCGGCGGAGGAGTCGCGCGGCTCGCTCTCGAGGACGACGTTGAGGTCCTCGAGGCTCTCGAGCTGGCGCTCCACGGCGGCGCGGTGCGCACGGCCGGTGACGACCATGATGCGGTCGGCGCCCGAGATCGGCGCGAGGCGGTCCCAGGTGTCGCGGAGCAGGGTCTGGCCCGAGCCGGTGAGGTCGTGCAGGAACTTGGGGGCGTCGGCCCGGGAGAGCGGCCACAGCCTCGAGCCGATCCCGCCTGCCGGGATCACGCTGTAGAAGCGGTCGAGCGGGGCGCGGCCATCGGTCTCAGGTGATGTCATGTCCGCAGGATACAAGGGCGCCCGGACGTGTCCGTCCGTTCACCCGGGCGCGCTCCCGCGTTCACACGGCGCCCGTACCGTCCGGAGGGTGAGAGTCGCGGTCGTCACGGAGAGCTTCCTCCCGTCGTTGAACGGTGTCACCACGAGCGTCCTCCGGGTCCTCGACGAGTTCGCGGCGCGCGGGATCGAGGCCCTCGTCGTCTGCCCTGCCGCGGGGGCGCCCGGGCACTACGCCGGCCACCGCGTCGTCGAGCACCCGGCGATCGCCTACCGCGACTTCCCCGTCGGGATCCCGACGCTCGCGCTCACCCGCGAGCTCGCCGACTTCGAACCCGACGTCGTGCACGTCGCCTCGCCCTTCCTTCTGGGGGCGCGCGCCATCGCGTCCGCGAACCGGCTCGGGGTGCCCAGCGTCGCGATCTACCAGACCGACGTCGCGCGCTTCGCCGCCCGCTACGGCATCCGCGGCGCCCGGGCCCTGGCCTGGCGGGTGATCCGCCAGATCCACGCGGGCGCGGACCTCACCCTCGCCCCCTCGACCAGTGCGCTCGACGACCTCGCCGCCGCCGGGATCGAGCGCACCGCGCTCTGGGGGCGCGGCGTGCAGAGCGACCGCTTCCACCCGCGGATGCGCTCCTCCTCCTACGCCGCCGAGGTGCGGGCGCCGGTCGCCGCCGGCGACGCGCTCGTCGGCTACATCGGCCGCCTCTCCCCCGAGAAGCGGGTCGAGCGCCTGGCGTCCCTCTCCTTTCTTCCGGGCGCGGACCTGGTCGTCGGCGGCTACGGACCCTCCTCCTCTCGGGTCGCGGCGGCTCTCGGCTCCTCGGCGCGGATGCTCGGGCGACTCGACGGGGAGCGCCTGCCCGCGGTCTTCGCCGCGCTGGACGTCTTCGTGCACACCGGCACCGAGGAGACCTTCGGCCAGACCGTGCAGGAGGCGCAGGCCTCGGGCACCGCCGTCGTCGCCCCGCACGCCGGCGGCCCGACCGATCTGATCGAGCACGGGGTCGACGGACTGCTCTACGCGCCGGAGAGCGACTCCGATCTCCGCCGGCAGGTCGAGCGGCTCCTGGGCGACCCGCAGCTCCGCTCCCGGCTCGGCGAAGCGGGCCGCCGCCGCGTGCTGCACCGCACCTGGAGCGCGCTCACGGACGAGCTCCTCGCGCACTACGCGACGGTCGGCGCGCCCGTGTCGATGGCCCGCGGCAGCTAAGGCTCGCCTAAGCCGCGGCGATCGGGCCCGGCGCTTAGAATCGTCGAGCGAGTGTTCTCGCCGCTCCTCCGCCCCGCCCGCGTCCTCGAGTCGCGGGTCCGGTCAGGCCGACGGAGCAGTCAACCAGGGAGGGTTGTTCGTGTCAGTTTCAGCTGCTCAAACCCTCGCACCCCGGAAGCAGGGGAAGATCCGCCGTCCGGCCGGAACCCTCTACCGCGGTCGCGAAGGCATGTGGTCGTGGGTGCTGCACCGGATCACCGGTGTCGCCATCTTCTTCTTCCTCCTCGTGCACGTCCTCGACACGGCCCTCATCGCCGTGAGCCCCGAGGCGTACAACGCGGTCATCGCCCAGTACAAGAACCCGATCATGGGCCTCGGCGAGACCGGCCTCGTGGCCGCGATCGCGTTCCACGCCATGAACGGCCTGCGCATCATCCTGGTCGACTTCTGGAGCTGGGCCACTCGCCACCAGCGCCTGCTCTTCTGGGTCGTCATCGGCCTGTGGGTCGTGCTGATGCTCGGCTTCGCACCCCGCCACCTCATCAACGTCTTCAGCGAGGGAGGTGCCCATTGAGCACCGTCGCCGCACCGCGGACTCCGCACGTCCCGACCCGCTCCTCCGGCACCAACTGGGAGAAGTGGGGCTGGATCTACATGCGCGCCTCCGGCGTCGTGCTGATCGTCCTGATCTTCGGGCACCTGATCTTCAACCTGCTGCTCGGCGACGGCATCAAGGCCATCGACTTCGGCTTCGTCGGCGGCAAGCTCGCCAACCCGTTCTGGCAGTGGTGGGACGTCGCGATGCTCTGGCTCGCGCTCATCCACGGCGGCAACGGCATGCGCACGCTGGTCAACGACTACGCGACCTCGCCGCTGCTGGCCCGCGTCTTCAAGGGCGGCATCGTCGTCTCGGTCGTCGCGCTGATCGCGCTCGGCACCTACGTCGTCTTCGGCTTCAACCCCTGCCCCACCGGCGGGGACCCGAGCCTGCTGCCCTCCTTCTGCGCCGCCTAGGCGCCCGGTGCCGCGCGGTGCGTCCGCGCGGCACCGTCACGCCCCCGGGAGCGCCCCTCCCCCACTCCCGCCCTTCCACCCCGTTCAACGGAGCAGTCACCCAGTGAGCACACCAGGCCACGTCCACAGCGGCGGCGCTGATCAGAGCGCCTTCACCCAGACCCTCGGCGCCGACGGCGTCCACTACCACCAGTTCGACGTGGTGATCGTGGGAGCCGGCGGAGCGGGCATGCGCGCCGCGATCGAGGCAGGGCCCAAGGCGAAGACCGCCGTCATCTCCAAGCTGTACCCGACGCGCTCGCACACCGGTGCGGCGCAGGGCGGCATGGCCGCCGCCCTCGCGAACGTCGAGGAGGACAGCTGGGAGTGGCACACCTTCGACACGGTCAAGGGCGGCGACTACCTCGTCGACCAGGACGCGGCGGAGATCCTCGCGAAGGAGGCCATCGACGCGGTCATCGACCTCGAGAACATGGGCCTCCCGTTCAACCGCACCGAGGACGGCAAGATCGACCAGCGCCGCTTCGGCGGCCACACCCGCGACCACGGCAAGGCGCCCGTGCGCCGGGCCTGCTACGCGGCGGACCGCACCGGCCACATGATCCTGCAGACGCTGTTCCAGAACTGCGTCCGCCTGGGCATCAACTTCTACAACGAGTTCTACGTGCTCGACCTGGTGATGACCGAGGTCGACGGCGTCAACAAGCCGTCGGGCGTCGTCGCCTACGAGCTGGCGACCGGCGAGCTGCACGTCTTCCAGGCGAAGGCGATCATCTTCGCCACCGGCGGCTTCGGCAAGATCTACAAGACGACGTCGAACGCGCACACCCTCACGGGCGACGGCGTCGGCATCATCTGGCGCAAGGGCCTCCCCCTCGAGGACATGGAGTTCTTCCAGTTCCACCCGACCGGCCTCGCCGGGCTCGGCATCCTCCTGACCGAGGGAGCGCGAGGAGAGGGAGCGATCCTCCGCAACGCCTCGGGCGAGCGCTTCATGGAGCGCTACGCCCCCACCATCAAGGACCTCGCGCCGCGCGACATCGTCGCCCGCTGCATGGTCCAGGAGGTGGCGGAGGGCCGCGGCGCCGGCCCGCACAAGGACTACGTGCTGCTGGACTGCACCCACCTCGGCGCCGAGGTGCTCGAGACGAAGCTCCCGGACATCACCGAGTTCGCCCGCACCTACCTGGGCGTCGACCCGGTCGTCGAGCCGGTGCCGGTCATGCCGACCGCGCACTACGCGATGGGCGGCATCCCGACCAACGTCAAGGCCGAGGTCCTCTCGGACAACACCACCGTCGTCCCCGGCCTCTACGCCGCCGGCGAGTGCGCCTGCGTCTCGGTGCACGGCTCGAACCGCCTCGGCACCAACTCGCTGCTCGACATCAACGTCTTCGGGAAGCGCAGCGGCAACAACGCCGCGGACTACTCGCAGACCGTCGACTTCACTCCCCTGCCCGAGAACCCCGCCGGCGCGATCCGCGACATGCTCGCCTCGCTCCGCGGCGCCACCGGCACCGAGCGGATCGCCTCGATCCGCAAGGAGCTGCAGGACGAGATGGACAAGAACGCCCAGGTGTTCCGCACCGACGAGTCGCTCGAGCAGGTCACCGGCACCATCCAGCGCCTGCGCGACCGGTTCCGCAACATCTCGGTGCAGGACAAGGGCAAGCGCTTCAACACCGATCTCCTGGAGGCCGTCGAGCTCGGCTTCCTCCTCGACCTCGCCGAGGTCGTCGTCTACTCCGCTCGGAACCGCAAGGAGAGCCGCGGCGGTCACATGCGCGACGACTTCCCCAAGCGCGACGACGAGAACTACATGCAGCACACGATGGCGTACCTCTCCGGTGACGCCCACTCCTCCGACGCGGGCGACCACATCCGCCTCGATTGGAAGCCCGTCGTGATCACCCGGTACCAGCCGATGGAGAGGAAGTACTAGTCGTGTCGTCCGCCACTCTCGAGCAGCCCCCCGCCGCACCCGCGGCCCCGGAGGCGTTCACCGTCACGTTCATCATCCGCCGCTTCGACCCGGAGCAGGACACCGAGCCGCGCTGGCAGGACTTCGACGTCGAGATGTTCTCGACCGACCGCGTCCTCGACGCGCTGCACCGGATCAAGTGGGACCAGGACGGCTCGCTGACCTTCCGCCGCTCCTGTGCGCACGGCATCTGCGGCTCCGACGCGATGCGGATCAACGGCCGCAACCGCCTGGCCTGCAAGACGCTGATCAAGGACCTCGACATCTCGCAGCCGATCTACATCGAGGCGATCAAGGGCCTGCCCCTCGAGAAGGACCTCGTCGTGGACATGGAGCCGTTCTTCGCCTCCTACCGCGAGGTGCAGCCGTTCCTGATCGCGAACACCCCGCCGACCAAGGGCAAGGAGCGCGTGCAGTCGGTCGCCGACCGCGCCCGCTTCGACGACACCACCAAGTGCATCCTCTGCGCCGCGTGCACGTCGTCCTGCCCCGTGTTCTGGACGGACGGCCAGTACTTCGGCCCGGCCGCGATCGTGAACGCGCACCGCTTCATCTTCGACTCGCGCGACGACGCCGGTGGAGCCCGCTTGGACATCCTCAACGACAAGGAGGGCGTCTGGCGCTGCCGCACGACCTTCAACTGCACCGAGGCCTGCCCCCGCGGCATCCAGATCACCCAGGCGATCGCCGAGGTGAAGCAAGCCGTCATCCGCGGCCGCGCCTGACGCTTCCTCCCCGTTCGGCCCGTCGTGATCCTCGGATCCGGCGGGCCGTTCGTCGTTCCCGGTGCTCGCGGTGCCCCTCCGGCACGTGGAAGCAGGTCCGGCACGCCCGAATCCGGCCGATCAGCGAGCCCGACCCGGAATCACGAGCCGAACATCCCCGCGCCACCTCCGGCACGCGGAAACAACTCCGACACGTTGAAACCCGTCGAATCGACGACCCCGACCCGGAATCACGAGCCGAACGTCAGCCCATCCCACCTCCGGCACGCGGAAACTCCTTCGGCATGCCCGGAGACGGCGGATCGACGAGCCGGACCTCGAATCGCGAGCCCGACGTTTCCGGCGCCGGCCCTCGGTCGTCTCCTCCACAGTCGGCGGTGAGCGCGAGCACTCCACCGAACGGGCGATCAGGTCCGCACGGATCGCCGTCCGACGGCAGAGTCGGCGGATGCAGTACGGAGTGCACCACATCGGCTACCTTCACGCGGTCGGCGTCGACGCCACGGCCGCCGTGCGATCGGGGGCGCTGCGCCGCATCAGGCGCGGTTGGTACGCGTCGCCGCACGCGTCGGCGGAGGAGCTGCGCGCGGCGGAGGCCTGCGGGTCGCTGTCCTGCATCTCGCTGCTGGCGGAGGCGGGCGCTTTCCGCCCGCCCGACACCCGACTCCACCTCGCCATCACCTCCAGCTCGCGCCCGCGGCCGCGAGAACTGGGCGACGACGTGGTCGCGCACTGGAGTCGCCGTGCACGGCCGACGGAGTACCGCTCCATCCGGACGACGCGCATCGGAGCGCTGACCCAGGTCTTCCTCTGCCAGCCTCTCGAGCTCGCCGTCGCCGTCGCCGATTCGTGCCTGCGCCTGCGCCTCATCGGGGCCGATGGTCTCGCCCAGGCGCTGGCGGCACTGCCCCGTCGCTTCGCCGTCGTCGCGGAACTCGTCGACGCCCGGTCGGAGTCCGGGACGGAGTCCGTCACTCGGGTCCGCCTGCATCTGCTCGGCATCGGGTGCGACATCCAGGTCGAGATCGACGGCGTCGGCAGGGTCGACCTGGTGATCGACGGGTGGCTGCTCCTCGAGATCGACGGTCGCGCCTGGCACGACGACCCCCGGGCCTTCCAGCGAGACCGGGATCGCGACCGAGCGGCAGCCGAGCGCGGATACACGACGCTCCGCTTCACCTACGCGGACGTGATGCATCACTGGCCGCGCACCCGCGACAGCATCCTCGCGGTCCGCGCCCGCGGCCCGCTCCGCTGAGCCCCGCCCGCCCGGCGCGAGCACCCGTCCCGTGACGATCAGAGGCGCACGGGTTGAGGAAGCCGAGGTCGTCGGGCGACGACCGGCCGGCAGCGCCGATGCTCCGGCACGCGGAACAGGCTCCGGCACGCAGGAGGGGCGTGCTTCCGCGAGCCGGAGGTCCTTCCACGAGCCGAGGGTCGCGTCGGGGCCGTTCGGGCACGCGGAAACCGCTCGGGCACGTCAGAATCGGCCGGAGCCACGAGCCGGAGGTGATTCTGCGAGCCGGAGGTCTCGCGGACGAGGTCGGGCACGCGGAAACAGCTCCGGCACGCCGGAAGTCCGCGATTCCACGAGCCGAGGATCGTTCCGCGAGCCGGACGTGACGGCGTCGGCGCCTCGGCACGCGAGACGAGCCTCGGCTCGTCAGAAGCGCACAGGACGACGAGCCGGAGGCGATTCCGCGAGCCGGAGGCGATTCCGCGAGCCGGAGGCGATTCCGCGAGCCGGAGGTCGCGCGGACGAGCTTCGGCACGCGGAAACCACCTCGGCACGCGGGATGCAAGCAATTCCACGAGCCGAGGATCATTCCGCGGGCCGGAGGTCGCGCCGCCGGGGTCCGGCACGCAGGAACTGCTCCGGCACGTCGGATGTGCGGCATTCGACGAGCCGGAGGCGATTCGACGAGCCGGAGGTGATTCTGCGAGCCGGAGGTCGCGCCGCCGCGGTCCGGCACGCGGGAACTGCTCCGACACGTCGGATGTGCGGCATTCGACGAGCCGGAGGCGACCCCGCTAGCCGGAGGTCGCGTCGCCGCGCGCGGCGGAGGCGTGCGTCTCGGAGGCGCGCCCGGCGCCTCTACGCTGGAGGGCATGACGGAGGCGGCGACCGAGGCACCGCGCGGCATCCCGGCGCTGTTCGAGCGGATCATGCGGACGCGGCCGGTGCGGGTGATGCTGCACTACTCCGAGAGCGGCGGGCCGCTGTTCGCGTCGGGGCTGGCGTTCCAGGCGCTGTTCGCGATCTTCGCGGCGCTGTTCGTCTTCTTCGCGGTCTTCGGCTTCGTCCTGCGCGACAACGCGGCGCTGCGCGACTCGCTCCTGCAGCTGCTCACCAGCTCGGTGCCCGGGCTGATCGGCGACAAGAACTCGCTGGTCTCCATCGACACGCTGCTCGACTCCACGATCCTCGGCTGGACCGGGGTGATCGCCGCGGCGGGTCTGCTCTGGACGGCGCTCAACTTCCTCGGCAGCCTCCGCCAGGCCGTCCGGATCCTGTTCTCCCTGCCCGGTCCGACCGTCCTGTTCGTGCTGCTCAAGCTCAAGGACGCGGGGCTCGCGCTCGTCTTCGGCGCCGTGCTGATCGTCTCGGCGGCGCTCTCGGTCTTCTCGACCTCGTTCGTCGACGTCGCGTTCGACGTCCTCGGGATCGGCAGCGACTCGACCCTCGGCCGGGTCACCGGCACCGTCGTCGGCCTGCTGATCATGCTCGCGCTCGACACCGCGACGCTCGCCGGCTCGTTCCGGATCCTCAGCGGCATCCCGATCCCGTGGAAGAACCTCTGGGTCGGCGCGCTGATGGGCGGGATCGCGCTCGGCGCGCTCAAGGTCCTCGGGACGCAACTGCTCGGCGGCGCCTCGCGCAACCCGCTGCTCGCCTCGTTCGCCGTCCTGATCGGTCTGCTGATCTGGTTCAACCTGGTCTGCCAGGTGATACTGATCGTCGCCTCCTGGATCTCGGTGGGCATGAGCGACGCCGGCATCTCGGCGCGCAAGCGCACGCCGGACGAGATCGAGCGCGAGCGCGAGGAGCAGCTGCGCCTCGCCCGCCGCACCCTCGCCGAGGCGGAGCGCGAGCGCCTGCGCGCCGCCCTGCCGGACGCCTCGCTGCTCAAGCGCCGACGCTTGGAGAAGCAGCTCTCGCGCCTCGATGACGAGCTGGCCGACGCGGCCGCCTGACTCCGCGGCAGTCGCTGTCCGCGACGCACGCTCTCCTCGACGCTGCTGCGGCGTCGGAGCCCCCCGAGCGGAACGACGTCCGACGAATATGTCCGTTTCTGTTGACAGCGGACACGAACGGGTCTAAAAAGATGTAAACGCAGATCCGAGGTCGACACCGACACCGCGGACGAGGCGTAGCATCTCGCGAGACGACGGAGTCCACATGTACGCACCGGAGCGGCACCAGGCGATCCTGGACCGCGCCCGCACCGACGGGCGGGTCGAGGTCCGCGACCTCGCGCAGTCCCTCGCGGTCACGCCCGAGACGATCCGGCGCGACCTCACCAGCCTGGAGAAGCGCGGCCTGCTGCGCCGGGCCCACGGCGGGGCCATCCCCGTCGAGCGCCTCGGCATCGAGCCCGAGGTCGCCGCCCGCGAGGGCCACCTCGCCGCGGAGAAGGACCGCATCGCCACCGCCGCGCTGGCCGAGGTCCCCGACGGCGGCTCGATCGCCATCGACGCCGGGACCACCACGGTCCGCCTCGCGGAGCTGCTCCCCCTGGACCGCCGGCTGACGGTCGTCACCCATTCCCTCCCTGTCGCGGTGGCGCTCGTCGGCCGGCCCAACATCGACCTGCACCTGCTCGGCGGGCACCTGCGCGGCGTCACGCAGGCCGCCGTCGGGCCGTGGGTCGCCCAGGTGATCCCCACCGTCTCGGTGGACGTCGCCTTCATCGGCACGAACGGCATCAGCCGGGAGCGGGGGCTCACCACCCCCGACCTCGACGAGGCCGTCGTCAAGACCGCGCTCATCGCCGCCGCGCGCCGGGTCGTCGTCCTCGCCGACCACTCCAAGTTCGGCCGCCAGGATTTCGGGCACGTCGCCCCGCTGTCCGCGATCGACACCGTCATCACCGATCGAGGAGTCGACGACGAGCTCGCCGACGACATCGAATCGGCCGGCCCGGAGGTCGTCCGCGCATGATCGTCACCGTCACCGCCAACCCCAGCATCGACGTCACCCTGTCGACGAGCGGCTTCGCCGTCGGCGAGGTCAACCGCGCCCACGGCGTGCGCCGCGACCCGGCCGGCAAGGGCGTCAACGTCGCCAGGGCCCTCGCCCGCAACGGCGTCGAGGCCACGGCGATCTACCCGGCCGACGCCTCGACCGGCCTCGACCTGCGCACCATGCTCGAGGCTGCCGGAGTCGCCTCCGCCAGCGCCGCGATCGCCGAGCCGATCCGCACCAACATCACCGTCGTCGACGACGCGACCGGCCGGACCACCAAGATCAACGAGCCCGGCCCGGCCGTCACGCCGGAGGAGGCGAAGGCGCTCTCCGCTCTGATCTGCGACCACGTCGTCGCCGGCCCGCGCTGGCTCGTCGCCTGCGGCAGCGTCCCGCCCGGCCTCGGCGACGACTTCTACCCGGCGCTCGGCCGCCTCGCCACCCACTTCGGCGTCCCCCTCGCCGTCGACACCTCCGGAGCACCGCTGACCGCGATCATCGCGGCCGGCACCGCGACGCTGGTGAAGCCCAACCTCGAGGAGCTCGAGGAGCTCCTCGGCCGCTCCCTCGCATCCGTCGGCGACGTCGTCGACGGAGCCCGCACACTCCTCCGCCTCCCGGACGCGCGAGCGCTCGTGAGCCTCGGAGAGCACGGCGCCCTCCTCGTCACGGCGGACTCGTCGTGGTGGGCGGGCGCACCCCCCGTCGTGCCCCTCAGCACCGTCGGCGCCGGCGACAGCACCCTCGCGGGCTACCTGTCGGCGACCGAGGCCTCGGAGGCGGAGCGTCTGCGGACGGCCGTCGCCTGGGGCACCGCCGCCGTCACCCTCCCGGGCAGTGAAGCCCCGGGTCCCGACTCCCTCCGCCTCGACGACGTCTCCGTCGTCGAGAACCCCGACCCCACCCTCCCGATTGGAGAACTGAGCGCATGACTGCTCTCACCGAGGCGTCGACGGTCATCGTCGACCTCACCGCCGCCACGAAGGACGACGCCACCGCGCAGCTCGCGAAGACGCTCGCCGACGCCGGCCGCGTCACCGACCTCGACGGCTTCCTCGCCGACGTCCGCGACCGCGAGTCGCAGATGGCCACCGGCATGCCCGGCGGCATCGGGATCCCCCACGCCCGCTCCTCGCACGTCGTCTCGCCCAGCGTCGCCGTCGGCATCGCCAAGTCCGGCGTCGACTTCGGCGCCCCGGACGGCCCCGCGGACCTGATCTTCCTCATCGCCGCCCCTGACGGCGCCGACCAGGCCCACCTCAAGATCCTCGCCCAGCTCGCCCGCAAGCTGATCCACGAGTCCTTCACCGGATCCCTCCGCGCCGCCGGCAGCGGCCAGGAAGTCGCGGACATCATCGCCCGAGAGGTCGTCGTCTCGTGAAGATCGTCGCCGTCACCAGCTGCATCGCCGGCATCGCGCACACCTACATGGCGGCCGAGGCCCTCGAGCAGGCCGCCAAGAAGAAGGGCTACGACATCCAGGTCGAGACCCAGGGCGCGGCCGGCTCCGACCCGATGTCCGACCAGACGATCGCCGACGCCGACGTCGTGATCCTCGCCGCCGACCTCGAGGTCCGCGGCAAGGACCGCTTCGCCGGCAAGCCGACCCTCGAGGTCGGCACCTCGGAGGCGCTCGCGAAGGCCGCGGACGTCATCGACCGCGCCGCCGCGAAGGTCCAGGACGCCCCCGCCGCCGCCGCGACGGGCGCCCCGCGCTTCGTCGCGGTGACGAGCTGCATCGCCGGCATCGCGCACACCTACATGGCGGCCGAGGCGCTGGAGCAGGCCGCGAAGAAGCGCGGCTACCCGATCCACGTCGAGACCCAGGGCGCCGCCGGCTCGGACGAGATGACCGCGGGCGACATCGCCGCCGCGGACGTCGTCATCCTCGCCGCCGACCTCGAGATCCGCGGCAAGGACCGCTTCACCGGCAAGCCGATCCTCCAGGTCGGCGTCGCCGAGGCGCTGTCGAAGCCGGACGAGGTGCTCGACCGGGCGCTCGCCCTGCGCGGCACCGGCACGGCTCCGTCCGCCGCCCGCTCGACTCCGGCCGCGGCACCCGCCGCCCCGAAGAAGGTCGGCGTCGGCACGCGCATCCGCCAGAACCTGATGACCGGCGTCTCCTACATGATCCCGTTCGTCGCGGCGGGCGGTCTGCTGATCGCGCTGTCGTTCCTCTTCGGCGGCTACCAGATCGTCAGCTACACGCCGCAGCAGATCATCGACAACGGCTTCAACATCGCGAACATCACCGACTGGGCCGGAGTGATGTTCCTGATCGGCGGCGCAACCTTCGCGTTCCTGGTGCCGGTGCTCTCGGGCTTCATCGCCTTCGGCATCGCGGACCGGCCCGGCATCGCGCCCGGCTTCCTCGGCGGCGCCGTGGCGGTCACCGTCGGCGCCGGCTTCCTCGGCGGCCTCGCGTCCGGCTTCATCGCCGGCTACGCGGCGCTCTACATCTCGCGGATCAAGCTGCCGGCGGCCTTCAAGTCGCTGATGCCGGTGGTCATCATTCCGCTGATCGCGACCTTCATCACGGGGTTCCTGATGTTCGTCGTCCTCGGCGCCCCGCTGCGCGCGCTGAGCGAGGGACTGTCGGCCTGGCTCTCGGGCCTCACCGGCGGCAACCTGATCATCCTCGGGATCATCCTGGGCCTGATGATGGCGTTCGACATGGGCGGCCCGGTGAACAAGGTGGCCTACGCCTTCGCGACCACAGGGCTCGCCTCGGTCCCCGCGGACGGCGACCCGAACTCGGTGCAGTTCAAGGTGATGGCGATCGTGATGGCGGCCGGCATGACGCCGCCGCTGGGCCTCGCCCTCGCCACCTCGCTCCGCAAGCGCCTGTTCACCGACGCCGAGCGCCAGAACGGCAAGGCGGCCTACCTGCTGGGCGCCTCCTTCATCTCGGAGGGAGCGATCCCGTTCGCCGCGGTCGACCCGCTGCGCGTGATCCCCTCCGCCATGATCGGCTCGGCCGTCACCGGCGCGCTCGTCGCGCTCTTCGGCTCGACGCTGCGTGCCCCGCACGGCGGCATCTGGGTGACCGGGCTGGTGGGGCAGCCGCTGCTCTACCTGGTCGCGATCCTCGTCGGCATGGTGGTCACGGCGGTCTGCGTCATCATCGCGAAGAGCATCAAGCGCGCTCCGATCGTCGCCGAGGTCCCGGAGCCGGCCACGGCCCGCCCCGTCGCCGTCTGATCCGCACCGACCGACCGTCCTGAGCGGTCCCGCCGGCGGTCCCGACTCCGCGTCGCCCCTCTCCTCCGAGGGGGCGGCGCGGGACGGGGCCGCCGGCTTCTGCGTGCCCGGGGGCGCGCCGGTCCGCCGCTCCCCCGCGTGCCGCGCCGTGTCGGCGGTCCTCCGTAGACTGCTCCGGTGACTCGAAAGCCGCTCCGCATCGCCTCCGTCAACGTCAACGGCGTCCGCGCCGCCTTCCGCAAGGGCATGGGCGACTGGCTCGCCGCCCGCGACGTCGACATCCTCGCCCTGCAGGAGGTCCGCGCCTCCACCGACGACCTCACCGGCCTGCTCGGCGACGAGTGGGACGTGCTGCACGACGAGGCGACCGCCAAGGGCCGCGCCGGAGTCGCGCTCGCCTCCCGCAAGCGCGCGACGATCCACCGGGTCGCGCTCGGCGCCGACGACTTCGACTCCGCGGGCCGCTGGCTCGAGGCCGACTACGAGGTCGGCGACCGGACCGTGACCGTCGTCTCCACCTACGTGCACTCGGGCGGCGTCGGCACGCCGAAGCAGGACGAGAAGATGCGCTTCCTCGACGCGATGATCGAGCGCCTCCCCCAGCTGCAGGCCCACAACCCGCTCGCCGTCGTGATGGGCGATCTCAACGTCGGCCACCGCACGCTCGACATCAAGAACTGGAAGGGCAACGTCAAGAAGGCCGGCTTCCTCCCCGAGGAGCGCGCCTACTTCGACCGCTTCGTCGGCGCGGAGGGCGAAGAGGGCTACAACGCCGGAGCGGGGATGGGCTGGGTCGACCTCGGCCGCCGCTTCGCCGGCGAGGTGCCCGGCCCCTACACCTGGTGGTCGCAGCGCGGCCAGGCCTTCGACACCGACACCGGCTGGCGGATCGACTACCAGCTGGCGACGCCGGAGCTCGCCGCCCTGGCCCGCAGCTACGAGATCGACCGCGCCAGCGCGTGGGACACCCGCTGGTCCGACCACGCGCCGGTCGTCGTCGACTACGAGCTCTGACCCCCTTCTCCCCCGGCGCCGACCGCGCCGCCGTCACTCACGAGGCCTCACCATGACCCCCAGCACTCCGGGCGCGAAGCCCGTCATCTTCTCCGGCATGCAGCCCTCCTCCGGCTCGCTGCACCTCGGCAACTACATCGGCGCCCTCACGCAGTGGGTCGCGATGCAGGACGACTACGACGCCTACTACTGCGTCGTCGACCTGCACGCGATCACCGTGCCGCAGGAGCCCGCCGAGCTGCGCGAGCGCACCCGCGCGACGGCCGCGCAGTACATCGCCGCCGGCATCGACCCGGAGCGCTCGACGCTGTTCATCCAGTCGCACGTCCCGGCGCACGCGGAGCTGGCCTGGATCCTCAACACGGTCACCGGCTTCGGCGAGGCCAGCCGGATGACGCAGTTCAAGGACAAGTCGGCGAAGCAGGGCGCGGAGGCGGCCTCGGTCGGCCTGTTCACCTACCCGATCCTGATGGCGGCCGACATCCTGCTCTACCAGACCGACGCCGTGCCGGTCGGCGAGGACCAGCGCCAGCACCTCGAGCTGACCCGTGACCTCGCGAACCGCTTCAACACGCGCTTCGGTGCGACCTTCGCGATGCCGGAGCCGTACATCGCGAAGGAGACCGCGAAGATCTACGACCTGCAGAACCCCGGCGCCAAGATGTCGAAGTCGGCGGAGTCGGACGCGGGCCTGCTGAGCGTGCTCGACGAGCCGAAGGTCACCGCGAAGAAGATCATGCGCGCCGTCACCGACACCGAGTCGGAGGTGCGCTTCGACCGCGCCGCCAAGCCCGGCGTCTCGAACCTGCTCACGATCTACTCCGTCCTCGCCGACCGCACGATCGAGTCGCTCGAGCAGGAGTACGCGGGCCGCGGCTACGGCGACCTGAAGAAGGGCCTCGTCGAGGTCGTCGCCGCGACCTTCGACCCGATCCGAGCGCGCACCGCCGAGCTGCTCGCCGACCCGGCCGAGCTCGACCGGATGCTCGCTCGAGCGGCCGACCGCGCCTCCGAGACGGCCGAGCGCACGCTCGCGACCGTGTACGAGCGTGTCGGCCTGCTGCGCCGCGGCCGCTGAGCCGACCGTGCTGCGGCTGGCCCTCTTCGACCTCGACGACACGCTCTTCGCGCACGCCCGCGCAGTGCGCGAGGGCATCGTCGCGTACGCGGCGTCGCTCGGCGACTCCTACGCGGGCGAGGCGGGCGCGCTGCAGCGGCGATGGCACGCACTGGAGGAGGAGCACTACCACCGCTACCTCGCCGGTGAGCTCGACTACGAGGGGCAGCGCCGCGCGCGCGCCATCGCCTTCGCCGCGGACGCCGGCGTCGAGCTGACGCCGGAGCAGGCGAGCGCGTGGTTCGCCGCCTACCTGGGGCACTACGTCGCGGCGTGGACGCTGCACGACGACGCCGTGCCGGTGCTCGACCGGCTCGAGGCGGCGGGCGTCCGGATCGGTGTGATCACCAACGGCGATGTGGACTTCCAGACGACCAAGACGGACGCGATCGGTCTGACGGAGCGGGTCGAGCACCTCGTCGCGTCGGGCGAGGTCGGCGTGACGAAGCCGGATGCGCGGATCTTCCGCGTCGCGTGCGAGCGCTTCGGCGTCGCTCCGGGCGACGCGCTGTACGTCGGCGACCGGCTGGGCACCGACGCTATCGGCGCGGCGCGCGCCGGCCTGCGCGGGGTGTGGCTCGACCGTGTCGGCGGTCCGGAGCACGGGCGCGAGCTGCCGCCGGAGGCCGTCGAGCTCGGGGTGGTGCGCATCGGCTCGCTGGACGAGCTGGACGCGGTCGCGGGGCTGACGGGCTGAGCGGCCGCGATCCGGCGTCTCGACGGGTGCGGAGCCGTCCGCCGCCCGACCAGCAGGCGGAGGGTCTCCGTCATAGGAGTCCACGCACGGTCTTCATGCTGATCGAGTAGCCCGCGAAGCGGGCGTATCGAGATCCACCAGCATCAGAACATTCGCCTGCTGCCCCACCCTGCTGACGACGGTGGGTCTCGATACGCCCCTCCGGGGCTACTCGACCAGCATGTTCGCGGGCGTCTCTTCCAGGTGGATCCGCCCGCGTCAGAAGACGAGTCTGCAGACCGCCCTGCTGAGGACGGCGGGTCTCGATACGCCCCTCCGGGGCTACTCGACCAGCATGAGTGGACTCGACGCACGGACTTCATGCTGATCGAGTAGCCCGCGCAGCGGGCGTATCGAGATCCACCCGCGCCAGAAAGACGAGTCTGCGGACCGCCCTTCTGAGGACGGTGGGTCTCGATACGCCCCTGCGGGGCTACTCGACCAGCATCGGTGGGTACTGACGCGGCCGAGGGGCTGACGCCTCCGGCTCTACTGCCCGTCGCCGGCGTCTCGGGCCGTCTGGGCGGCGGCGGGCGAGGTCGCAGCGGCACGCTTCCTCCGTCTGTGCCGCAGCTCGAGGGCGAGCGCCGCGATCGCCACGACGAGGAGCACGGCGGAGGTGCACAGCGACGCGATCCCGAGGGCGCTCGGTGCCGCGATGACCGCAGGGGTGTCGAGGACGCCTCGGACGAGGCCGTAGAGACCGAGCACGACGAGGACGACGAGGACGGAACGGGATCTCACGACAGCCACCGCCGTCCCAGGAGTCGCCTGCTTGCTGCTGCGTTGTTCATACCGGTATGTCTAGCACCGACGCCGGCAGGAGGGGCCGGAGGCGCGTGCCGAGCCCCGCCAGTGGCGCACAGCAGCGATCGTCGATTCGGTCGGCGAGTCGCGCTTGACAGACGTGAGCTTCGGTCGGTTACCATCCGCGTATGGCTTACGACCCAAGACCGATCCGCTCCGACGGAGACGCGACGCGCTCCCCCGATCGCGGCGACCGCCGCTCGCGAACGGCGCTCTCGACTCCGTCCCGTTCCGCCGACGCCGACAACGGCACGCGAGCGACCGCGGTGGATCGACGCGGAGTCGCCCGGGCCGTCCTCCAGTGGGTGACCGGCGACCGGGTCGACGCTCGACGGGTCGTGCGCCTCGCCGACCGGCGGTGGCGAGGAGCGGTGGAGCCACTGCTCGGGCCGGAGGACGTCCTGCTCCTCCCGGCCGAGAGCGTGACCGACGACGATGCGACCCGCGAGGCCCCGACCTGCGACGGCGCGGCCGTCCTCGACTACCGCGGTGGACTCGACGAGCCGGGAGACGTCGCCTGGTTCGGCGAGCTGCGGGTCCAGACGGAGGACTACGCCTCGATCGCGTTCCTCCCGGTCACCGGTGCGACGACCGCACGGCTCCGCGATGCGAACGGCTGGCAGGCCTATCGGGAGGACGCCGACGCCGCCCGCGCCTCCGGTCGGCTGGTCCCGCAGCTCCTGGGAGCCGCGGTCGCCGTGAGCGGTCTGCCGCTGACGGACGACCCCGCTGCCGGACCCGTCGCTGCCGTCGATGTCGGCCGGGACGGAGTCGCGACGCTCGGTCCGGACGGGCTGGTCCTCGGCGACGCCCGCGATCCCGACGGTCTGGCGGCCGCCCTCGACAGGTCGTACCGTCCGCTCGACCGGCTCGCCGCGCTGGGCGGCGATGTCGCCGACGACATCGCGCGCCGCCCCTGGCTGGCGCTGTACCGCGCCGGCCTCGCCTTCGCCGCCGCCGACGACACCGGCCCGGCGTGGTCGGTGGTCGGGCTCGGAACGTCCCTCCGACCGGACGGGGAGGTGGCGACGCTCACGCGCTCCGATCTGATCCTCCTGCACCGGGGCGGCGAGCGCGTCCTGGTGGAGCCCCGGACCCTGCGGCGCTTCGCCCTCGCACCGGCCACCGCGGTCGTCGTCGAACGGCTGCTGAGCGACGGCACGGACGACGGGGTGCGAACGCCGGCCGACGAGGCCTTCGTCGCGCGGCTCGTCGAGCGATTCGAGCACGAGGGCGTCCACCTCCGGAGAGGAGCGTGACGGCCTCGCCGGTCCTCGTCCCCCTGGTCTCGCCGACGGCGGCGGCCAGGACCGTCGCGGCAGTGGGCGCGACGGGGACACGCATCCGCTTCGCCGACGGCGTCGAGGCGATCGATCTCACGAGCGGACTGTGGAACGCGCCGTTCGGCTGCGGCCGACCGGAGTTCACCGCTGCCATCGCCGCGGCTCTGGCCGAGGCCTCCTACCTGTCCCTCTTCCGGCGGAGTCACCCCTGGGCGGAGCGGGCGGCCTCGGCACTGCTCGCGGTCGTCGGCGACGCGCTCCCGGACGCCTCCTTCCGGCGCGTCCTCCTCACCACCTCGGGCGGCAGCGCGAACGACGCGGTCATGAAGCTGCTCCGCCAGTGGGCCGCGCTCCTCGGGCGGCCGGAGCGCCGGCTGGTCGTCGGCCTGTCCGGCAGCTACCACGGGCTCACCTACGGCGCCCACGCGCTGAGCGGCGACGAGCTGGGCCAGGACGTCTACGGTGTCGACCGCTCGGGGGTCCGGCACGTGGCGCATGACGATCCGGACGCGCTGGAGTCGCTGCTCCACCGGGAGGGACGGCGCATCTGCGGCATCGTCGTGGAGCCCGTCCTCGGCTCCGGTGCTCTCCCGCTCTCGGACGCACTCCTCGCGGTGCTCGAGCGCGTGTCCCGGGACGGCGTCCCCGTCGTCGCGGACGAGGTGGCGACCGGCTTCGGCCGCACCGGCCCGTTCCTCGCCTCCTCGCGCTGGCCGTTCGCGCCCGACGCGGTCGTTCTGTCGAAGGCGCTGACGAACGGCACTCTCGCGGCGGCCGCCGTGGTCGTCGGCGAGCGGCTCCTCGCCGAGATCGATGCCGCCGACGCCCCGTTCGTCCATGCGGAGACCCAGGCGGGGACACCCGCGGTCTGCGCCGCCGTCCTGCAGAGCCTCGCGCTGCTCCCCGAGCTGCTCGGAGCCGACGGCTTCCCGCGCGTGAGCACCGGCCTCGACCGTGCCGTCACCGCGCTGTCCGCGCATCCGCGGGTGCTCGGATCCTCCGGTGCCGGGTCCTTCCGGGCCCTGCGGATCGCGGGGGTCGCCAGCGCCGAGGAGGTCCTCGGCCTGGTGGAGGACATCCGGCGGCGCGGGGCGGTCGTGCACCCCGCGCCGGGCGGGATCCAGTTCCTCCCTGCGGCGGTGTCCAGCGACCGCGACCTCGCGGACATCCCGCGCATCATCAGTGCGGCGCTCGACGCATGAGGGTCCGCAGCACCGATCTGCGGTCCGGTCTGGCGTCGGACGCGGCGGCCACCGGCTCCCGGCGGACCCTCTTCGTGCTCGACAGCGCGCTCGTCCGGTGCGGAGCCGTCGAGCCCGAGCGACTGCACGGACCGGTGGTCGTCCTCGACGTCGCGTCCGAGCAGGGTCGGCTGCTCGACACCGTCGACCGCGCCCTCCGCGCCGTCCGTCCCGACCGCCTCGTCGGCATCGGCGGCGGCAGGCTGCACGACGTGGCGGCGCTGGCGCGCCTGTTCGCCGTCGACCGCGCCCTCCGATCGCGCCTCGACGGACTGCTGGGCAGGCACGGCGGCCTTCTCGCCCCGGACCTCCCCGCGTCGACGGAGGTCCCTCGTCTCGTCCTGGTGCCCACGACGATCGGGCCCGGCAGCGAGACGAGCGCCGCGGCCTGCCGCGAGATCGGCGGCCTCCGCTCCGTCGTGGTCGGCGAAGCGCTCCGGGCCGACGCCGCCGTGCTCGACGCCGAGCTCACGGCGACGCTGACCCGCTCCTCCGTGCTCGAGGGAGCGGCGGAGGCGGCCCTGCGGCTGATCGGCTCGCGGTCCGGATCGCCCGCCGACCGCTCCGCCGACGATGGGTCGAGGCGACTGCTGGAGGCGCTGGCCGAGGCCGGCGGCCGCGTCGCCGGGAGCGCCGGACTCGTCCGCCGCGCCGACCGCTCGGCGCTCGCATCGGCGAGCGCCGGCAGTCACGGCGTGCTGCGCTCGGCGACCGCCGATCCCTTCGCGGCGACGCACTGGTACCTCGCGAACGAGGTGAGCAGTCGCGCGGGCCTGCGGAAGGTGCCGGCGACGATGCCGCTGCTGCCCGTCCTGTGGAGTCGCGACTCCCCGGAGCGTCGCGCGCGACGACGGGCCGTCTGGCAGTGGTTCGCCGCTCCCCTCGGGCTCGACCCGGACCCCGTCGTCGGCAGCGCCCAGTGGTCCGAGCGGTGGGGGATCACCGCTCCGGCCGTCGCCGACCGCGCCCTCCGCGACGTGGCACTCGCGATCGTCGCCCGCTGGGACAGCTCGGCGCTGCCCGGCCTGGCGCTCGACGACGCCCTCCGACTCCTGCGCGCGGCCTTCCCGCCGGCGCGGGCCCTACGACCGAACGAGGGAGGTGAACACATGAACACCACGAACGAGCTCGAATTCCATGAGCTGGAGCAGGCGGTCGCTCCCGACTGGGAGTCGGCGGCCTCCGGCTTCACGACGGGGCTCCTCGTCGCGGGCGTCTTCGTCGGTCTCCTCACCTGACCGGGACCGACCGATGACACCCGGATTCCAGACGACGACACGAGGAGACGACGCATGCAACCACCCACCCCCCTGCGATTCGAGGAGATCGAGTCGATGGCCGCACCCGATTCCGACTGGTACATCGCCACGAAGCTCGGGATCGCTGTCGGCCTCGGGCTCGGCGCGATCGTCCTGACCTAGCTCTCGAGGAGAGCACCTCTTCACCGAGGACCTCATCACCGAGGAGGTGAGAAATGGAGAATCCCGTTCTCTTCCAGGAGATCGAACCCGCGGTCGCTCCGGCCGACGGCTGGCGGACCGCCGACGCCGGTCTGAGGATCGTGATCGCGCTCGGCAGCATCGTGCTGCTCGCGACCTAGCCGACCGTGCACCTCCCGCGGCCCGGGCCGCTCGCGCTGCCGGGACCGCTCCCTCTCAGACCTGGAGCGACCATGCAGCACCCCTCGGACCCGCCGCCCCTCACCGCGGCGAGCGCCGCCCTCCTCGGCGCCCTCTCCCCCGCCACCGTGGCGCCGGAGGACCTCTACGGACCCGACGGGTCCGTCGTCTACGAGTACTTCACCGCGGAGGACCGCAGCGAGATCAGCCCGCTGCTGGCAGCGGTCCGCCGGACCGAGGGGCCGATCCTCGAGCTGGCCTGCGGCGGCGGACGCCTCACGGTGCCCCTCCTGGGCCTCGGCCGCCCCGTCGTCGGCCTCGACCTCTCGCCGACGATGGCCGACATCCTCCGGTCGCGGATCGCGGCGCTGCCCGCCGCCAGGATCGCCGACGGCTCCCGGGCGCTGGTCGGCGACATGACCTGCTTCCACCTGCCGGAGCGCTTCGGCGCCGTCGTCCTCGGCGCCACGTCCATCGCGCTCCTGGACCGAGCCGGCCGGCACGCCTTCCTCCGAGCCGCCCGCGAGCACCTCGGAGCGGACGGCATCCTCCTGATCACCGCGTCGAGCCCCGACCACGCCTACGTCGCCGGAAGCCGCAGCTCGCGCATCCGCGCCGTGCCCGGGCCGTCCGGCGGACCGGGGGCGGCCGTCGTGACGTCCGCCGTCACCCCCGACGGTCTCCACCGGGACGTCGAGGTCGTGCAGGTCGGTCTCGATCCCGAGGGGCGTGCGGCGGCGCGCTTCTTCCGCTCGCGGGTGAACGTCGTCGACGCCGACCAGGTCGCGGTGGAGGCCGAGCGCGCGGGACTGCGGCTCGTCGCGCGGACCGCGCTGGTGGAGACCGAGGACTCGACGCTGCTGCAGCTGGTCCGGGCATGAGTGATCCCGCGCCCCGGCTGGCGGACACCGTGACGATCGACGAGCCGATCGCTCCCGGCGCTCCGTGGATCCTCTCGGTGCGGGGCGTCCCGCGCGCACGGGTCGGTCCCGCGGTGGCGACCTTCGCCGCCGGGCTGCGTCCGAGCGCGCACGAGACGGACGAGACCGAGGGCACCGGGAGCACCTCCCTGACGGACGAGGAGACGGCCGCCCTGCTCCGCGAGTTCGCGGCGGCCGGGCTCCTCGCCGGCTCCGAGCGCCGCGAGCCGCGGTCGCATCGGCTGCAGTTCCGACCGCCGGCGAGTCTCCAGCTGACCCTGCTCGATGCGACGCGGCCGGCGCTCGTGCTCGCGCGGCTCCTGCGCCGACGACCGGTCCGGCTGCTCGCGGTCACCGCCGCCGGCGCCGTGCTGCTCCTGGGCGGCGCGAGCGCGATCGTCCACTCCGTCGAGATCGCCGCTGTCCTCGCCGAGCCGCTGCCGCTGCCCTCGCTGCTCGCGGTGTCGGTCGCGTTCCTGCTCGCGGGAGCGGTGCACGAGGCCGGTCATGCGGTGTCCCTCGCCGCCTTCGGCGGACGACCCCGCCGGGCCGGGCTGATGATCTTCTACCTCGCGCCCGCGTTCTTCTGCGACGTCACAGACGGCTGGCGTCTGGGCGACCGGCGCTCCCGCGCGGCGGTCGCGCTCGCCGGCCCGGCGGTGCACCTCGTCCTCGCGGCGAGCGCCGCCACCGCCCTGCTGTGGGCGCCGACGGGCCGGTCCGCTCTCGCGTGCTTCGTCGTCGCGGCCGCACTCAGCGCGGTGACCAATCTCATTCCGCTCGTGCACCTCGACGGCTATCTCGCCCTGGTCGCGGTCCTCGACCGGCCGTTCCTGCGCAGAACCGCGATCGGCGCCGTCGGCGACGCCGTCCTGCGCCTGCTGGGCGGAACCTCGCCACGCGCCTCCCCCTGGCTCGTCCTGTTCGGGGTCGGCTGCCGCGGCTTCGCCCTGCTCCTGATCGGCTGGGCCTACGTCCGCAGCGTCCCCGTCCTGATCCTCACGGAGCCGGGGGCGATCATCGCGCTGGTGTTCGCGGCGGCGCTCTCCGGCGCGCTCGTCGTCTCCCTCGTCCGCTTCGCGCGAGCCGCGAGGAAGGCCCGGGTCGAAGGGCTCCGGGTCGCCATCGCGTCCGCGGTCCTCGCTGCCGCTCTCGCCGGAGTCGGCGCCCTCCCCCTCGAGGAGCGCATCGAGGCCGGCTACGTCGTCCGCGACGGCGAGGCCTTCCTCGTGCGGACCTCGGCCGACCCGAGGATCGTGCCGGGCACCCCGGTTCGGCTGACCAGCAACGGGATCGCGGTGCGGTCCCCGCGGTCGACGGCCGTCGTCAGCGGGCCCGCGGAGCCGCTGCTCGCCCCGATCGCCGCGCTCGCGCCCCTCACCGGGCTCGACGACGTGCCGGCCGTCGGCTATCCCCTCGCCCTGCCCGACTCCGCGAGCACTCCCCCGGTGGGCGGCGCCTCGGTCTCCCTCGGCGGCGGCACGATCGGCGGCGCGGTGCTCGATCTCGTCGCCGGGGACGCACTCCGCCGACTGTGGGTCGGCCGGTGACCGGCGGGAACGCGCTCGAGCGCGCCTTCGAGCACGCCCTCCGCGTGCTCGCCGTCGCGAGGGACGGTGACTCGGTCCCCGGCTGGCGAGGCAGGACCCTCTCCGGTCCTGTCCGGCGCGACCGCGAGCCGCTCTGGCTCCGTCTCGTCGGCTCCCCCTCGGCGCTCGCCCAGGGGGCGTGGTGGACCGGCACGGCGGACAGCGCCGTGCTCCCGGCCCTGCCCAAGCCGGTCGTGCTCGCCGTCGAGGAGTGGGACCCGCCCTCCGTCGAGGGGTTCCGGCTCCGCGCCGAGCTGATGACCCGCCTGCCCGGTCGCGCCCTGTCCCCGACGGCGGAGCTCGCCCTCGAGACGGAGGTCGATCCGGCGGTCTGGGTCGAGCTCGGCGAGATCCTCGACGCGCTCGCCGCCGTCCCGACGCAGCGGGAGTCGACCGTCCCCGCCACGGTGGACCGGCTGCTGCACAGCTTCTTCGGCGACCGGTTCCCGCGCGGCACCCCGTGCTGGACGACGGCGCACGGCGACCTGCACCCCGGCAACCTGCTCGTCGCACCGCTCGGCCTCGCCGACTGGGAGGCCTGGGGGCGCGGACCCGAGCACCTCGACGTCGCGACCCTCTACGTGCACAGCCTCGCCGCCCCGGACGCCCGGCGCTCCCTCGTCGAGGTGCTCGGCGAGCGGCTGCACTCGGACGCCGCACTGCCCGCCCTCGCCTTCGCCGCCGCGAAGGTGCTCGCGCGGTCGGTCTCCGGCGACTACCCGACGCTGGTCGACCCCGTGCACCGGCTCCTGGACGACCTGTCCGCGCGACCGCTCGGCGCCGGCGGGACGACCGCTCGACGACGATGACCCCCCTCCCTCGAAAGGCCCGCCCATGAGCTCTGCGCTCGACTTCCAGCACTTCACCAAGACCTTCCGCGGCCGCCGCGTCGTGGACGACCTCAGCTTCTCCGTGCGGCAGGGGACGGTCGTCGGGCTCCTCGGCCCGAACGGCGCCGGCAAGAGCACGGCGCTCCGCGGGCTGGTCGGACTGCTGCGCCCCGATTCCGGTGAGGCGAGGATCGGCGGCCACCGGTTCGCGGAGCTGC
Organism: Rathayibacter sp. VKM Ac-2929; assembly: GCF_022815495.1. NCBI lineage: Bacteria > Bacillati > Actinomycetota > Actinomycetes > Micrococcales > Microbacteriaceae > Rathayibacter > Rathayibacter sp. VKM Ac-2929. Next base: position 158,947 of record NZ_JALGRV010000002.1, on the reverse strand, counting down.
GCGCTCCCGCGCGGGTCGTCGGCGTGCACCTCGACGGACTCGGCTTCGAGAACGGCATCACCGGCCGTCGGCACCTCGCGATCGTCGGCCGCGCGGTCGGCGCACCGCTCTCCCGCGTCGACGAGCTGCTGGAGACGGTCGGCCTCGCCGAGGCGGCGCGGCGGCCGGTCCGCGGCTACTCGACCGGGATGCGCCAGCGCCTCGGCCTGGCCACGGCCCTGGCGGGTGACCCGGAGATCCTCGTCCTCGACGAACCGGCGAACGGGCTCGACCCCGAGGGGATCCGCTGGCTGCGGCGCCTGATCCGCGCCGAGGCCGAGCGCGGACGGACCGTCCTCGTCTCCAGCCACCAGCTCGCCGAGCTCGAGCACACCGTCGACGAGGTCGTCGTCCTGCGCCGCCGGATGCTCTTCCACGGCCCGCTCGAGGACCTCACCCGCTCGGGAGGGCGGAGTCTCGAGGACGGCTACTTCGACCTCGTCGACGGCGAGGCCGGCCGATGAGCGGGGCCGGCGCGCTCGCACGGGCCGAGATCCTGCGCTCCCGCAGCGGCTCGTCGTTCCCGGTCCTCCTCGCCTACGCGATCCTGATCCCCCTCTTCGGCATCAACCTGGCCGACGTCACCGACCGTCTCGACGGCCTCGACGACGCCGGGGCGACACGCCTCGTCCTCGGCTTCGCCGCCTGCGCCGCCCTGGGCGCCTGCTTCTACGGGTCCTACGCCTACACCCGGGAGACGTACTACCACTCGCTCGACCGGACGCTGCTGCTCGGCAGCCGGGACGCGATCCTGGTGGCGAAGGCGCTGGCCGGCGCGGTCTCGGGCGCGGTCTTCGGGGTGGTGGCGGTCGTGGGCTGGTGGCCGATCACCGCGGTGGTCCTGGCGACGGCCGGCCGTCGCCTGACGCCGGACATCACTCTGCTGTCCGCCTCGGTCGGCGTCGTCCTCGCCTGTGCCCTGAGCGGCGTGCTGGGCGTCGGCATCGGCTACGCGGTGCGGAACTACTACGCCTGCATCCCGATCGTGCTGGTCCTCCCCGCCGCCCTCGCCGCGCCGCTGCTCACCATCGCCCGTGACGTCGGGCGACTGCTCCCGATCGGAGCCGTCGCGGGAGCGACCGGTGCGCCGGTCGAGGGGATGCTCCCCGCGCTGCTCGCCCTGGCCGTCCTGGCCGTCTGGGCGCTCCTGGCGATCGGCGGCGCGCGGATCCTCGAGCAGCGGCGGGCCCGGTGAAACGGGCGGCCGCGGAGAGACCTCTCGACCGCGCCGTCTCCGCGGAGCTCCGGCGCATCGTCGCGAGCCGGACGCCGCTCTGGGGACTGATCTTCGGACTGCTGCCCGTGCTCCCTCTCCTCGTCGCCGTGACGCAGGTCGACCTCGGCGCGCTCCCACCGGGGGAATCGGACTCGCTCGAGCACGCGATCTCGGCGGCGCTGCTGCAGGGCGGTGTCGTCGGGGCAACCGCCTTCGCGGCACTGCGGACGGCGAGCGCCTTCGAGAAGGGGATCCTCGCGCGCGATGTGCTCTCGTCGGGGCTCCGGCCGGCGCTCGCGGCTCGGTTCCTGGTGGCGGCGGGTGCCGGTGCGGTGCTCGCGACGGCGGTGGTCGCGATCGGAGTCGCCGGCGTCGCGGTCGTCTCGGCGGGAAGGGTCACTCCGGACCTCGGCGTCGTGGCCCTCGTGCCTGTGGCCGGTGTCGGTGGTGCGATCTGGGGCGCGCTGGTCGGCACGATCGTCCGGGCACCGCTGTTCGTGCTCTTCGCGGCCCTGGTGCCGCTCAGCGCCGGGACCTTCACGAGCGGCACCGCCTTCGAGGACGTCGTGCCCCTCGCTGCCCTGTCGGCGTCCGCGCCGCCCACGGTCGCGGCCGTGCTGGCGGGCCCGGCCTGGCTGCTGGCACTCGCTCTCGTCGCGGTCGCGACGGGGCGTCGGCGCCCACTGCTCTGACGGAGCTCCGCCGGGGGCGGGTCTCGAGACGCGCTGCGCGCTACTCGACCAGCATGTCTGCGGGCATCTCTTCCCAGTGGACCCACGCACGAGGGCCCGCGCACTCTGCGTGCGCGGGCCCTCGTCGTTCAGTGGTGCAGTGCCTACTGCACGTCCTCGTCGACCCAGTCGAAGGTCTTCGTGACGGCCTTCTTCCAGAGGCGGTACTGGCGGGCGGCCTCGTCCTGGTCCATCTGCGGGGTCCAGCGCGAGTCCTCCTGCCAGTTCTGGCGCAGGTCGTCCAGGTTCTCCCAGAAGCCGACCGCGAGGCCCGCGGCGTACGCGGCGCCGAGCGCGGTGGTCTCGGCGACGACCGGCCGGACGACCGGGACGCCGAGGATGTCGGCCTGGAACTGCATCAGCAGGTTGTTGGCGATCATGCCGCCGTCCACCTTGAGCTCCTGCAGCGGGACGCCGGAGTCGGCGTTGACCGCGTCCAGGACCTCGCGGGTCTGGAACGCCGTCGCCTCGAGCGCGGCGCGGGCGATGTGGCCCTTGTTGACGTAGCGGGTGAGGCCGACGAGCGCACCGCGCGCGTCCGCTCGCCAGTACGGCGCGAAGAGGCCGGAGAACGCCGGGACGAAGTACGCGCCGCCGTTGTCCTCGACCGTCGCGGCCAGCGCCTCGACCTCGGGGGCCGAGCCGATGAGGCCCAGGTTGTCGCGCAGCCACTGGATCAGCGAGCCGGAGACCGCGATCGAGCCCTCGAGCGCGTAGTGCACCTCGCCGTCGCCGAGCTTGTAGCCGATCGTCGTGAGCAGCCCGTTCTTGGAGTGCACGATCTCGGTGCCGGTGTTGAAGATCAGGAAGTTGCCGGTGCCGTAGGTGTTCTTCGCCTCGCCCGGATCGAACGCCGCCTGGCCGAAGGTCGCGGCCTGCTGGTCGCCCAGGATGCCGGCGATCGGGACTTCGCGCAGCAGCGAGGAGGACTCGACCTGCCCGTAGACCTCGGAGGAGGAGCACACCTCGGGGAGCATCGACTTCGGCACCCCGAAGGCCTCGAGGATGTCGTCGCGCCACTCGAGCGTCTCGAGGTCGAGGAAGAGGGTGCGCGAGGCGTTGGTGACGTCGGTCTTGTGCACGCCGCCGTCGACTCCGCCGGTCAGGTTCCAGAGGACCCAGGTGTCGGTGGTGCCGAAGATCAGGTCGCCGGCCTCCGCCTTCTCGCGGGCGCCCTCGACGTTCTCGAGGATCCAGACGATCTTGGTGCCGGAGAAGTAGGTCGCGAGCGGGAGCCCGACGATCGACTTGAAGCGGTCCGCGCCCTCGTCGCCGGCGAGCCGGTCGACGATCGACTGCGTGCGGGTGTCCTGCCAGACGATGGCGTTGTAGACGGGCTTGCCGGTGGTCTTGTCCCAGACCACCGCGGTCTCGCGCTGGTTGGTGATGCCGACGGAGGCGATGTCGTGACGGGTCAGGTCGGCGCGGGAGAGCGCCTGGCCGATGACCTCGCGGACGTTGTTCCAGATCTCGATCGGGTCGTGCTCGACCCAGCCCGCGCGCGGGAAGATCTGCTCGTGCTCCTTCTGCCCGGTCGAGACGATCGAGCCCTTCTTGTCGAAGATGATCGCGCGGGACGACGTGGTCCCCTGGTCGATAGCGATGACGTAGTCAGCCATGAATGATTACTCCTTCGTAACAGGGTGAAGTGGAGTGCGGATCGCGAGCCGCAGCGGCCCGCAGGACCGGCTAGAGGATCGGCAGCAGCGCGGTCGAGGCGAGACCGGCGAGGACACCGCCGACGATCGGGCCCGCGACGGGGACCCAGGCGTAGCTCCAGTCGCTCGAGCCCTTGCCCTTGATCGGCAGCAGCGCGTGGGCGATGCGGGGGCCGAGGTCACGGGCGGGGTTGATGGCGTAGCCGGTCGGGCCGCCGAGGGAGGCGCCGATCGCGATCACCAGGATGGCGACGGGCAGGGCGCCCAGCGCCGCGAGTCCGCCGTCGCCCTGGCGTCCGCCGCCGAAGCCGATCACGACGAAGACGAGGACGAAGGTGCCGATGACCTCGGTGACGAAGTTCCAGCCGTAGCTGCGGATCGCAGGACCCGTGGAGAAGACGCCGAGCTTGTTGGCCGGGTCGGGCTCCTGATCGAAGTGCTGCTTGTAGGCGAGCCAGCAGAAGACGGCGCCGAGGATCGCACCGATCATCTGGGCGAGGATGTACATCAGGATCGAGACGATGTTGACCGGGACGCCCGAGCCGAACTCCGTCGCTCCGCTGGCCGCGAGGCCGAGCGTGACGGCCGGGTTGAGGTGCGCACCCGAGTTGTAGGAGACGATCACACCGGCGAAGACGGCGAAGCCCCAGCCGAAGTTGACCATCAGGGTCCCGCCGTTGAGACCCTTGCTCTTCACGAGCGCGACGTTGGCGACCACGCCGCAGCCGAGGAGCACGAGCATCGCCGTTCCCACGACTTCCGCGAGGAACACCACTCCGAGATTGTCCACGTTGACCATTTCCTTTTCATCGGTCGGAACGCGCGAGCGCGTCCGCATCGGGCATCGATGCCCGACGAGTGTGAAGTTATCGGCGCCCCGTACCGGGGACAAGGAACGCCGCGTGCACGTTTGTGCGTTGTGACGACGGAAGTCCCGGCTCGAGATCACTCCTCGAACCGGGACTCCCGTCGATCCGCGCCAGTCGCCCCGCTAGGAGGCTGCGACCGCCGTCGGCGCCTGCACCGAGGTGCCGCCGACATCGACGCCGTTGTACTTCTTCAGGTGCTCGATCGTCGCGTCGACCTCCTGGGCGCGCTCCGCCTCGTCCCAGCCGAGGACCTCGCCGGTGTGCTGGGCGAGCTCCTCGAGCAGCTCGCGGCTCAGGCCGCCGGTGAAGGCGTGGTTGGTGCGGCGCATGACCAGATCGATCAGGTGCACGACGCTCTCGCGCTGGGCGAGGTAGCGGATCTCACCGGTGGTGAAGTCCTTGTCGAAGTCGAGCGCCTCGTCGTGACCGTCGGCCAGGGCCTCGATGACCTCTTCCGCCCGGGTGCCGTAGCGCTCGAGCAGCTGGCCGGTGCGGGCCGAGGACAAACCGGAGCGGTGCTGGCTGATCCACTGGGCGCGCGAGGCGTCCGTGCGCGGGAAGCCCTTGCCGCCGCCGATCGCGGTCTTCACGGTCGAGACGCGGCGGGTGACGCCGATCCGCTTGAAGACCTCGTTCGAGAGGTGCTCGGACAGGGCGCGGAACGTCGTCCACTTGCCGCCGACCAGGCTCAGCACGGGGGTCTTCCCGCCGGGGAGGGTCGAGGGCTCGATGCGGTAGTCGCGGGAGACGAAGCCGGGGGTCTCGTCGTCGTGACGGGGCAGCGGGCGGATGCCGGAGAACTTGAAGACGATCTGCTCGCGGGTGACCGGGATGGAGGGGAACACGTGGTTCACCAGGTCGAAGAAGTAGTCGATCTCCTCCTCGGTGCAGACGGCCGGCTCGTTGGGGTCGGCCTCGATGTCGGTGGTGCCGACCATGACCCGGCCCTTGAGCGGGTAGATCAGCACGATGCGGCCGTCGCTGTGCTCGAAGAACATCTCGCGGCCTTCGCAGGCCTCGACCAGCTCGGGGTTGTCGAGGACGATGTGCGAGCCCTTGGTGCCGCCCATGAACTTCGTGGTCGTGCCGAGCGCCGTGTTGGTGAAGTCGGTCCACGGTCCGGAGACGTTGACGACGACGTCCGCCTGGAAGGCGAACTCCTCGCCGCTCTCGCGGTCGCGCAGCAGCACGCCGCCCTCGGCGGTGCCGACGGCCTCGACGTAGTTGGCCGCGCGGGCCTTCGTGCCGCCGACGAGCGCGTCGCGCAGCACGTCGAGCGCCAGGCGCTCGGGCTCGTGCACGGAGGCGTCGAAGTAGGTGGCGGTGTACTTGATCTTCGGGTCGAGCTTGGGCAGCTCGTTCAGCGAGCGCTTGCGGCCGTGGAACTGGTGGCGCGGGACGACGCCGCCGTCGCGGGAGAAGAAGTCGTACAGGGTCAGGCCGACCTTGATCAGCAGCGCGCCGCGCTCCTGGGGCTTGCCCGACTTGTGGGTGAGGAAGCGCAGCGGCGCGGCCAGGATGCCCGAGAACGTCGAGTAGATCGGGATCGTGGTCTGCAGCGGCTTCACGTAATGCGGCGCGATCTTGAGCAGGCCGTTGCGCTCGTGCACGCCCTCGTTGACGAGGCGGAACTCGCCGTTCTCGAGGTAGCGGATGCCGCCGTGGATCATGTGGCTCGAGGCGCTGGACGCACCCGAGACGTAGTCGCCGCGCTCGACGAGGGCGACGTCGACGCCGTTGAGCGCGAGCTCGCGGAACGTCCCGATGCCGTTGATGCCACCGCCGATCACGAGGACGGTCGCGCGGGGGGTGTCCCGCAGTGCGGAGACGCTCTCGCGGAGAGAGGAGCTTCCGGGAGTTCCGACAGACTGTGCCACTTCGTACTCGCCTTCGTGTCGTAGGTGTTGCGTCGAATGCCTCGTGCGAGTGTGGCCGCCCCAGATGGACGGTTGATATCGCGAGGGAATACAGCCATCCTTGACCCGACAACACATCCGGTCAAGACGGGTGGAAATACGTGCAAGGAGTGGCAATGACCCCTGTCCGACCGGTCGTCGAGCTGGACGAGACGACGCACGCGACCCACCCGGACAAGACGCGCGACGCGCTCCGGGCCGCGCAGCTGTACTACATGCAGGACCTGACGATGGACGCCATCGCGCACGAGCTGCACACCTCGCGCTCCTCGGTGTCGCGGCTGCTCTCGCACGCCCGCGCGACGGGGCTGGTGGACATCCAGATCCGCTCCCCCCTCGACCGGGCGAGCGCCCTGTCGGCGGAGGTGCGCGCGCACTTCGACATCACGGCGCACATCGTCCCGGTGCCCGATCACACCAGCGAGATCGACCGGCTCGAGCGCGTCGCGCTGTCGGCCGCGCGGATCCTCGGGCCGTTCATCGATTCGAACATGATCGTCGGCATCGCCTGGGGATCGACGATGAGCGCGATGAGCCGGCACCTGATCGCCAAGGAGACGCACAACACCCAGATCGTGCAGCTCAACGGCGCGGGCAACACCGAGACCACCGGCATCAACTACTCCAGCGAGATCCTGCGCCGCTTCGGCGACGCATACGCCGCGAAGGTGCAGCAGTTCCCGGTGCCGGCGTTCTTCGACGACCCGATGACCAAGAAGGCGGTCTGGCGCGAGCGCTCGACCAAGCGGGTGCTGGAGCTGCAGCAGCGGATGGACGTCGCGCTCTTCGGCCTCGGCTCGCCGTTCGCGGCGGTGCCCTCGAAGGTCTACATCGGCGGCTACCTGGAGCCGAGCGACTTCACCTCGCTCAGTGCGTCCGGCGTGGTCGGCGACGTCGCCACCGTGTTCTACCGGGCCGACGGCACCTGGGACGACATCCCCATGAACGAACGTGCAAGCGGCCCGGACCTCTCCACCGTGCGCCGCGCCTCCCGCCGCATCTGCGTCGTCTCGGGCGCCTCGAAGCTCCCGGGCCTGCGCGGCGCCCTCGCCGCCGGCCTCCTCACCGACCTCATCCTCGACGAGGGCACGGCCCGCGCCCTGATCTCCGGCTGACGCCGCCCTCCCCTTCCCCTCCCGCGAGATGCCACTTACGAACACGACACGCCGCAGAATCTCGTCATAAGTGGCATGCCGCGCTGGTGGTCAGAGGCCGAGAGAGCGACGGACGCGGGCGGCTGTCGCCTCGGGGTGGTCGACGAGGCCGGAGAGACGCACGCGGATGTGGCGGTAGCCGAGCGCCTGAATCGCCTCGCTGCGCGCGATGTCCCGCTCGTACTGCCGCGTGTCCGTCCGGTGCTGATCGCCGTCGTATTCGACGACGACCCACTGATTTCGATAGAGCAGATCCACCCGCGCGACGAAGACACCGTCCGCGTCGTACAGCTCGACGTTGAGCTCCGGCTCGGGCAGCCCCGCGCGGATCAGCAGCAGCCGGAGGAGCGTCTCCTTCGGCGACTCGGAGCCGACCCGGACGAACCCGACCGCCTCCCGAGCGCGCCGGCCGCCCCGCCCGCGATACCGTGCCGCCCGCGCCGCGAGGATCTCGAGATCGACGCGGAGGCCGCGGCGACCGAGCTCCTCGTCGGGCCGCACGAGAGCATCGCCGAGGACGACCAGCTCGTCGAGCGATCGCGAGTCGGCGAGATGGCAGAAGGTCGAGGCGGGATCCGTCACCGGATGGCCCGCGTCGATGACGGTCACCGCCTCGTCCCAGAGATGGTGCGACTTCACGCCGACCCGACGGGCGGCGCGCATCGGCGGCGTGACCGACACGTGCAGCGGAGTGGTCTCCGTCGCCCGCCGATCGGGCAGCTGGAGGAGATGAGCGGCGGTGACGTGCGAGAAGAACTCGCCCGGTCGCATCACCGCGGCGAACGCCGCGATCCTCTCGCCGTATGTCACCGGCTCGATCGCGGCACGAGCACCCCGGAAGACGCCGACCGGGTACTCCGCCACCAGCCGGTGCCGCGCCAGCTCGCTCGTCGACGCGTTCACGATCCTTGTCTCTGTGTCGTCCTGCATGCGAGGACCCTGCCGCACCCCGCGCTCCCCCGCGCGCGTTCTCCACAGCCCCCTCCCGCGAGATGCCACTTATGACCACGACACGCCGAGGAATCACCTCATAAGTGGCATCTCGCGGAGGGCGGCAGGGCTGGGGAGGAGGGTCAGGACTCGCGGGCGTGGGTGTCGAGGAAGGCGTAGACCTCGGCGTCGTCGATGCCGGGGAAGGTGCCGGAGGGCAGCGGGGCGAGGACGTGGGCGTGCAGGCGGGCGCTCGGCCAGGCGTTGCCGTCCCAGCGCTGGGCGAGCTCGGCGGGGGCGCGGCGGCAGCAGGACTCGTCGGGGCAGCGGGACTGCTCGCGGCGGTCGGTGTCGCGCCCGCGGAAGAAGCGCGCCTCGGCGAAGGGGACGCCGACCGTGATCGAGAACTCCTCCGTGGCGGTGGTGCCGGTCTGCGAGGCCGACCAGAAGGTGCCGGCCGGCGTGTCCACGTACTGGTAGTACTCCGTCGTCCGGTTGGTGCGGCTGAAGGCGGAGCGCGCCGACCAGTAGCGGCAGACGATCTGCCCCTCGACGGCGCCGGTGACGTCCGTCGGCAGCGGCAGCCCGTCGTTCTCGTAGGCCTTCTGGATCGAGCCGTCGCCGAGCACGCGGAGGAAGTGCATCCGGATGTCGAGGTGCGAGGTCAGCAGGTTGGTGAAGCGCAGCGCCGCCGCCTCGTGCGTGACGCCGAAGCCGTCGCGGAAGTCCTCGACGGAGATGTCCCGATCGCGCTTCGCCTCCTCCACGAACGCCACGGCCGGCTCGAGCGGCATCAGGCAGGCGGCCGCGAAGTAGTTGATCTCGAGCCGCTGCCGGAGGAAGTCGGCGTAGGTGACCGGGCGCTCGTGGCCGAGCAGCCGGTGCGCCATCGCCTGCAGCGCGAGCGCCCGGAGCCCGTGGCCACCGGGGATCGAGGCGGGCGGCAGGTAGATCCGTCCGTTGGCGAGGTCGATCACCGAGCGGGCCGAGTGCGGCAGATCACCGACGTGGATGATCTCGAAGCCGAGGTGCCGCGCCATCTTCGAGACCGAGCTGTGGGTCAGCGCGCCTCCGCGGTGCCCGACCGTGCGGAGCATCTCGCCGGCGACCGCCTCGATCTCGGGCAGGTACGCGTTGCGCTCGCGCAGCTGCAGCCGCTGGGCGGTATTGGCGCGCCGCGCCTCCTCCGGTGTCGCGCTGGCCTCGCTCTTGCGGCGCGCCAGCTCGCGGTAGACGCCGAGGAACGCCTCGAGGACGGGCGTGGTCAGGCCCTTGTTGACCTTGAACTCCGGCAGCCCGAGCGAGCGGTAGAGCGACCCCTTCTGCACCCGCGCCAGCTCGATCTCGAGGGCGGCGCGCTCGCTCGGCGGCTCGTCCGAGAGCAGCGCGGCGAGCTCGACGCCGAGCGCGGTGGCGAGCGCCTGCATCAGCGAGAGCCGCGGCTCCCGGCGTCCAGTCTCGATCAGGGAGAGCTGGCTGCCCGAGACGCCCACGCGCTCGGCGAGCTGCCCGAGGGTCAGCCCGCGGCGGGTGCGGAAGTGCCGGATGCGCTGCCCGAGCAGGGCGGCATCGGTCCCGGCGGTGGGGACGGTGGCGGGGTCGGTGGTGTCGGTCACGGCGAGCTCCAGCGATCGGTTGTGACGGAGGCGCAAAAACCGCGGTTCTTGACGGTCAAGGCCTCGCAAATACCCCTCGATCCTCCTCCATCCTGGCTTCAGGCGCCAGAGAGCGCCCCTCGCACCGTCGGATCACGACCGCCACGAGGACCGACTCCCCACCCCGTCGACGACGACTGCACTGAAAGCGGAGCCAGCATGAGCATCTACAGCAACACCCTCCTCCTCGAGACGACCACCATGACCGCTCCGACGCCGGTCGCCGCACCGGTCGTGCCGCCCGCCCCGCTGGCCCTGCGCCGCTGGGTGCGCGAGACGGCCGCGATCCTCCAGCCCGACGCGATCGAGTGGTGCGACGGCTCCCCTGCCGAGTGGTACCGCCTCACCGCCCGGATGGTCGAGGAGGGGAAGCTGATCGCCCTGAACCCGGAGTGGCGGCCCGGCTCGTTCCTCGCCCGCACCGACCCCGACGACGTCGCCCGCGTCGAGGACCGCACGTTCCTCTGCACCACGGACGAGGCCGACGCCGGCCCGACCAACAACTGGCGCGAGCCCTCCGCGATGAAGGCCGAGCTCGCCCCCTGCTTCGCCGGCTCGATGCGCGGCCGGACGATGTACGTCGTCCCGTTCTCGATGGGCCCGGTCGGCGGGCCGCTCTCGCAGCTCGGCGTCCAGCTGACCGACTCCGCCTACGCCGTGCTGAACATGCGGATCATGGCGCGCGTCGGCGCTGAGCCGCTCGCCGCCTTCACCGAGGAGACCGCCTTCGTCCGCGGTGTGCACTCGGTGGGCTTCCCGCTCCGCGACGCCGACGGCACGACCCGCGACGACGTCGCCTGGCCGTGCAATGCGACGAAGTACATCACCCAGTTCCCCGAGACGCGCGAGATCTGGTCGTTCGGCTCCGGTTACGGCGGCAACGCCCTGCTGGCCAAGAAGTGCTTCGCCCTGCGGATCGCCTCCGCGATGGGCCGCGAGGAGGGCTGGCTGGCCGAGCACATGCTCCTGATCCGGATCGTCTCGCCCGAGGGCCGGAGCTACCACGTGGCCGCGGCGTTCCCGAGCGCCTGCGGCAAGACGAACCTGGCGATGCTGCAGCCGACGATCCCCGGCTGGCGCGTGGAGACGCTCGGCGACGACATCACCTGGATGAAGAAGGGCGAGGACGGCCGCCTCTGGGCGATGAACCCCGAGACCGGGTTCTTCGGCGTCGCGCCCGGCACCGGGCAGAGCAGCAATCCGAACGCCGTGCACACCCTCTGGGGCAACACGATCTTCACCAACGTCGCACTCCGCGAGGACGGCGACGTCTGGTGGGAGGGCCTCACCGACGAGGTGCCCGAGCACCTCACCGACTGGCGGGGCGAGCCCTGGACGCCTGCCTCCGGGACCCCGGCCGCGCATCCCAATGCGCGCTTCACCGCACCGGCCCAGCAGTGCCCGACCCTCTCGGCCGAGTGGGACGCCTTCGAGGGCGTGCCGCTGGACGCGATCGTCTTCGGTGGGCGCCGGGCGAGCAACGTGCCGCTGGTGACCCAGGCGACCTCCTGGCAGCACGGCGTGTTCCTGGGCGCGACCATCGCGTCGGAGAAGACGGCGGCCGCGGAGGGGACGGTCGGCGAGCTGCGCCGCGACCCGTTCGCGATGCTGCCCTTCTGCGGCTACAACATGGCCGACTACTTCGCGCACTGGCTCGCGGTCGGCGCGGACCTCGGCGAGAAGGCGCCCGCGATCTTCCAGGTCAACTGGTTCCGCAAGGGCGCCGACGGCTCCTTCCTCTGGCCCGGCTTCGGCGACAACGCGCGGGTGCTGCAGTGGCTCGTCCGGCGGATCGAGGGGCTCGCGGAGTCGCGGCCCAGCGCGATCGGCGACCTGCCGCTGTCGATCGACACGCACGGGCTGAACCTCTCGGCCGCCGCGAAGGAGGAGCTGTTCTCCGTCCCGGTGGAGGCGTGGCTCGACGAGTGCGCCCTGACGGAGGCGTTCTTCGCCCGCTTCGGCGACCGCCTGCCGCCCGAGCTGACCGCCGAGCTGCGGGCGCTGCGGCTCCGGCTGCTCGCCGAGGAGCTGCCGGCCGCCCACGCGGCCTGATCCCGATCCCGCCGGCCGCGCGCCGGCGTCCCTGTGGCCCGCGGAGGGGAACCATCCCCTTCTTCGCATCCCCCTCCGCGGGTCCACTCCCCTCCGACCTTCATGCTGATCGAGTAGCCCCGCAGGGGCGTATCGAGATCCTCCACCGCCGAGCACGTGGGTCTCGATACGCCGCTGGCGCGGCTACTCGACCAGCATGTCGAGATCCCCCTCCTCCGCACGACCAGACGGGCACCATGGACGACCGCATCACCCTCCGCTTCCTCGCCGCGCCGCAGGACGCGACCGCCGACGGCCGGAGCGCCCAGGCCGGCCGCGTGCTCGAGTGGATCGACAAGGCCGGCTACGCCTGCGCGGTCGGCTGGAGCGGCGGCTACTGCGTCACCGCCTACGTCGGCAACGTGCACTTCACCCGGCCGATCGCCGTCGGCAACCTGATCGAGGCGACCGCGCAGGTCATCCACACCGGCCGCACGAGCATGCACGTGCTGGTGCGCGTCGCCCAGGCCGACCCGCGCACCGGGCGCTACGAGGAGGCGACGCACTGCCTCCTCATCTTCGTCGCCGTCGACGAGGAGAAGCGCCCGCGCCCGGTGCCGGAGTGGAGCCCCCGCACGATCGAGGACCTCGCCCTGGCCGAGGGCGCCGCCGCCCGCATCGACGGCCGGCGCGCGCTGCACGAGGTGATGCGCGCGCAGGAGTACACGGAGGCGGGGACCGGCCCGCGGATCGTCTTCCGCTTCCTGGCCGCGCCCGGAGACGTCAACTGGGGCGGCAACGCGCACGGCGGCATCGTGATGCGCTGGATCGACGAGGCCGCGAACGCCGTCGCGCAGGGCTGGAGCGGCCGCGACGCGGTCGCCGTCTACTCCGGCGGCATCCACTTCTACCGGCCGGTGCGGATCGGGCACCTCGTCGAGGTGGAGGCGCGGCTGATCCACACCGGGCCGCGCTCGATGCACCTCGCGATCCACGTGCGCTCCGGCGACCCGCGGACCGGCGAGCTCGAGCTGACGACGCAGTGCATGAGCGTCTTCGTGGTGCGCGGCGACGACGGGGCGGCCGACGCTGTGCCGGCGCTCGAGCCGCGGAGCGACGAGGACCGCCGCCTGGACGAGCACGCGCGGGAGCTGATCCGGCTGCGCGCCGAGCTGCCGGCGCTGCCGGTCGGTATCGCGGCGACGCTCGCCTGACCGGTCGGCACTCCCGGGTCGCTAGGGTCGGAGCGTGAAGATCCTCGTCGTGAACGGCCCGAACCTGAACCTCCTCGGCACCCGCGAGCCCGCGGTCTACGGCTCCGACACGCTCGCGGATGCGGAGGCGCTCGCCACCCGCGCGGCGGAACGGCTCGGCCTCGAGATCGAGTTCTTCCAGAGCAACTCGGAGGGTGCGATCATCGACCGCCTGCACGAGGCGCGCGGCACGGCCGCCGGCCTGCTGCTCAACGTCGGCGCCTACACCCACACCTCGATCGCGATCCGCGACGCCGTCCTCGCCACCGAGCTGCCGCTGGTCGAGGTGCACGTGAGCAACGTGCACCGGCGCGAGGAGTTCCGGCGGCACTCCTACCTGTCGGACATCGCGGTCGCCGTGATCGTCGGTGCCGGCATCGCGGGCTACGGCTACGCGGTGGACGTCCTCGCGCGGACCCTGGGGGCGACGGCTCCGGACGCGTAGCTCCGGGGCGAGTCGCCGGGGCGTAGCGTCGGGGGCATGACGCCCTCCGACGCGACACCCTCCGCCTCTCCCGCCGAGCTCGGCCGCTCCTTCGGCTCGGCCGTCGACGCCTACGACCGCGGGCGCCCGGGCTACCCCGACGACGCGGTGGACTGGCTCATCGGGCACGCGCCCGCCCGGGTGGCCGGTGCCTTCGTGCCCGAGCGCGCGCGGGCGGCCGGCGCGGACGCCTCCGACCGGGTGCGCGTCGCGGACCTCGGGGCCGGCACCGGGAAGTTCACCGCGTCTCTGGTGGCGCGCGGACTCGACGTGACCGCCGTGGAGCCGGACGCGGCGATGCTGGAGCGGCTGACCGCGCAGCTGCCGTCGGTCCGGGCGCTGGCGGGGACGGCCGAGGCGATCCCGTTGCCGGACGCGTCCGTCGAGCTGGTCACCGCAGCACAGTCCTGGCACTGGGTCGACCCCGAGCGCGCGAGCGCCGAGGTCGCGCGGCTGCTGGTCCCCGGCGGCGTGCTCGCGCTGGTCTGGAACATCCGCGACGAGTCCGTGCCGTGGGTGCGGCGCCTCGGCGAGGTCGCCGGCTCCTCCGCTGCCGAGCGCTTCGAGACGGTGCAGCCGCCGCTCGGCTCCGCGCTGGAGCGCGTCGCGTACGCCGAGTTCGACTGGAAGTACGAGCTCGACCGGCCGGCGCTGCTCGACATGTTCGCCTCCCGCAGCTACGTGATCGCGATGCCCGAGGAGGAGCGCGCCGCGGTCCTCGCAGCCGTCGGCGAGGTCGTCGACGCGGTGCCCGGCGACCGCGTCGCCATGCCGTACGCGACCCGCGTCACGATCGCCCGCCGCGCCTCCTAGCGCCTCATGTTGGTCGAGTGGCCGCGCCAGCGGCGTATCGAGACCCAACCGCACTCCGAACACCTGGATCTCGATACGCCCCTCCGGGGCTACTCGATCAACATGGAAGCGGGCACCCGCACTGGGACGGCGGCGAGCACATCATGCTGGTCGAACAGCCGCGCCGGCGGCGGGGAATCATGCTGGTCGAGTAGCCCCGCAGGGGCGTATCGAGACCCACCATCACCGACTGGGCGGGTCTGCAGACTCGCGTTCCGACGGTGGTGGATCTCGATACGCCCTCTGAGAGGGCTACTCGATCAGCATGGCTTCCCCATACTTCCCCCGGAGACCCCGCGTCAGACCTCGTTCGGGTCGCCGCCGACGCGGCCGGCGCGCTCGAGCGCGGTGATCGCGTCGCGCTCGTCGTCGGTCAGCTCGAAGCCGAAGACGTCGATGTTCTCCACGATGCGGGCCTTCGTCGACGACTTCGGGAAGACGATGTGCCCGCGGTCGAGGTGCCAGCGCAGCACGACCTGCGCGGGCGTGACCCCGTGCGCCTCGGCCGCGCCGGTGATCACCGGCAGCTCGAGCAGCGGGTACTTGTTCTGCCCGAGCGGGCCCCAGGCCTCCGTCGCGATGCTGTGCTGCGCGCCGAACGCGGTGACCGTCGGCTGCTGGTGGTACGGGTGCAGCTCGATCTGGTTGACGGCGGGGACGACCTCGGTCGCGGCGAGCAGCCGCTCCAGGTGCGGCACGAGGAAGTTCGAGACGCCGATCGAGCGGGTGCGTCCGGCGGCCTGCAGCTCCTGCATCGCCTCCCAGCTCTCGACGTAGCGGTCCTGCTTCGGCTTCGGCCAGTGGATGAGGTACAGGTCGACCGCGTCGAGTCCGAGCTTCCCGAGACTGGCGTCGAGCGCCCCGGCCGCCGTGTCGCGGCCCTGGTCGTCGTTCCACAGCTTCGTCGTCACGTACAGCTCGTCGCGCGCGATCCCGGAGGAGGCGAGCGCCCGCCCGACGCCCTCCTCGTTGCCGTAGATCGCCGCGGTGTCGATGTGCCGGTAGCCGGCCTCGAGCGCCTCGGCGACGATGCGCTCCGTCTCGGTGGGGTCGACCTGGAAGACGCCGAACCCGAGCTGCGGGATGCTCGTGCCGTCGTTGAGAGTGAGGGTGGGGATGCTGGTCATCCCTCCACCCTGCCAGCAGCCCCCGACACCGGGTACCGGGTTGCGCCCGGCGACCGGCGTCGGCGCGGGCGACTACCCTCGAAGGGCGCTCGCGAGGGCGCACCGATTCCGAGGAGGACCGCACGTGAGCATCATCGCCGCCGCAGACGGATCAGCGCTGGGCAACCCCGGCCCCGCGGGCTGGGCCTGGTACGTCGACGACGAGCGCTGGGCGGCCGGCGGCTGGTCGCACGGCACCAACAACATCGGCGAGCTCACCGCGGTCCTCGAGCTGCTCCGCGCCACCGCGCAGGAGAGCGAGCCCGTGCACATCCTCTGCGACAGCCAGTACGCCATCAAGGCCTGCACCGAGTGGCTGCCGGGCTGGAAGCGGAAGGGCTGGCGGAAGGCCGACGGCAAGCCGGTGATGAACGTCGAGATCATCAAGGCGCTCGACGAGGAGCTGCAGGGCCGCGCCGTCACCTTCGAGTGGGTGAAGGGGCACGCCAATCACCGGATGAACGAGGCCGCCGACGTGCGCGCCCGCGCCGCCGCCACGGCCTACCAGCGCCGCACGGCCGTCGACGCCGGTCCGGGCTGGCCGGGAGCCGCCCCCGCCGTGACGCCCGCCGTCGACACCGAGGACGCCCCCGCCACGCTGTTCTGACCCGACGCCTCGCGCTCAGGGCAGCCGCAGCATCCCGGTCGCGACGAGCTCGCGCACCCGCGGCAGCACGGAGTCCAGCACGGCGGCCTCCTCCACGTGCAGGAGCGAGGCCACCGCGGCCGTGATGGCGGCGACGGACAGCTCGCCGTCGCACGCCCCGACGACCGCGGCGAGAGCCGTGTCCGCCTCCTCCACCCGGGCGAAGCCGCCGCCCTGGCGCAGCCGGAGCACGGTCGGGTCGTCGTTGCCCGGCCAGTAGTGCCGCTCCTCGGTCACGTCGCCGGCGACGACGAGCGCCAGCCGCGCGAGGTCGGCGTCGTCGACCGCGGACAGCGCGTCGAGCGCGTCGAGGCAGTGCGCGAGGTGCCCGCCCAGCCCCGCGGTCGCGAACGCCGCATCGAGCCGCTCGAGGCGGCGGATCGGCGGCCGGGGCGTCGCGGGGAGCCGCAGGGTCACGTAGCCGAAGCCGACGCCGGTCACGCCGCGCCGCTCGAAGTCCTCGAGCCAGGCGTCGACGAGGGCGTCCGACTCCGCGCCGCGGGTGGTCCCGCCGTCGCGGATCCAGGTCTCGGCGTAGATCGCCGGATCCTGCTGCTCGCGCTCCACGATCCAGACGTCGAGCGGCGAGGCGGTGCCGTCCATCCAGGCGGCGAGTCCGGCGTGCCCGGATTCGAGCGCCTGCTCGAGCGGGCTGCGGCCGTCGGCCAGCCAGGCGCGGACCCGGTCGAACGCGTCCGCGTCGGCCCGGTACTCCCAGTTGCCGAGCAGCTGCGCGACACCGCCCGGCACCAGGTGCTCGGCGGCGCCGACGATCACCCGGCGGACGATCTCGTCGCCCTCGAGCCCGCCGTCGCGGTACTCGTAGGCGGGGACGCCCGCGGTCCGCGGCGTGATCACGAACGGCGGGTTGGTGACGATCTGGTCGAACCGCTCCCCCGCGACCGGCTCGTAGAGGCTGCCGTGCCGGAACTCGATCGAGTCGATGCCGTTCAGCGCCGCATTGAAGGCCGCGATCGCCAGCGCGCGGTGCGAGACGTCGGTCGCGACCACGCGGTCGGCGTGCCGGGAGGCGTGCAGCGCCTGGATCCCGCAGCCCGTGCCGAGGTCGAGCAGGCTGCCGACCGGCCGCTGGATCATCAGCCCGGCGAGGGTGAGGCTCGCGCCGCCGACGCCGAGCACGTGGTCCTCGTCGAGCGGCCGGCCGAGCGCGAGCTCGCCGAGATCGGAGGCGATCCACCAGGAGGCGGCGCCGTGCAGGTCGACGAGGTCGTAGGGCCGCAGGTCGAGCGCGGCGGTGACCACCGCTCCGGCCTCGGAGCGCACGAGCCCCAGCTCCAGGGCGCCGTCGAGGCCGAGCGACGGGAACGCCGCCGCCGCCTGCTCCGTCGGCACCGGATCGGCGAGGAGGAACAGCCGGGCCAGCGTGGCCAGCGGCCCGCGATCGCCGCTGCGCTCGAGCGCCCGCCGCGCCGGGACCCGGTCGCCGCGGTGCAGCGCCTCGCCCGCGGCCTCGCCCCACAGCTCGCGGACGGCGTCGACGCGGTAGCGGGCACGGGAGAGGTCGTCGCCGAGGAGCGCGATGCGGGCTCGGTCGAGCTGGTCTGCTGGCTGCACCGCTCCATCCTCGTGCACACCCGGAGCCCGGACGGTGCGGCGGCGGTGCAGAACATCAGCTGCGAGCCGAGTTCGTCGCTCATCGCCGATGAAGGACCTTCTCAGCTGATGTTCTGCGCGCAATACGATCGACTCATGCCCCTCACCGGAGAATACGAACCGAGCACGTCCGCCTGGGCCCGCGAGCAGGCGGAGCTCTACGAGGCCACCGGCGGCGCGGAGGGCAACCTCCTCCGCGGCAAGCCGATCATCGTCCTGACCACGGTCGGCGCCCGCAGCGGCAAGCTGCGCAAGACCGCGCTGATGCGCGTCGAGCACGACGGCTCCTACGTCGTCGTCGCCTCGAAGGGCGGTGCACCCGAGCACCCGGTCTGGTACCTGAACATGGTCAAGGAGCCGCACGTCGAGCTGCAGGACGGCCCGGTGAAGAAGGACTACACCGCGAGCGTCCTCGAGGGCGACGAGCGCGCCGCCTGGTGGGAGCGCGCGGTCGCGGCCTGGCCCGACTACGCCGAGTACCAGACGAAGACCGACCGGCAGATCCCGCTGGTGCTGCTCACGCCCTGGTCCTGACCCGGCCGGCCGTCACTCCGGAGCGACGACCGTCGTCTCCGGAGTGACGTCGTCCGTTCCCGGCGCGTCGCGCTCCGGCTCCACCCGGGCCGCGATGAGCGCCAGCACCCGCGGATGCGACAGCAGCACGAAGTGCCCCACCACCGACACCGCGATGTTCTCGCGCGCGCCGGCGAGGCGGCTCCCGCCCGGGATGTACTGGTCGCGCATCCCGTAGATCGAGACGATGCGCCGGTCGGCGTCGCGCTCGGCCAGCAGCGTCCGGATCACGGGCCGGTTCGGACCGAACTCGCGCAGCGCCCGGGCCGGCGCGATGCGCGCGAGCGGTGAGCCGTTGAACGGCGTCGAGACGGCGATCATCCGGTCGATCCGGCCCTCGTCGCGGTCGTCGACGACGATCATGTGCTTGCCGATCAGGCCGCCCTTGCTGTGTGCGACGACGACGACCCCGCGCAGGTCGTGCTCGCGCAGGTACTCCTGCCCGAGCGCGGCCGACGCGACGATCGACCGAGTGTTGTAGCCGAGCGCGGGCAGCACGTGGATGGGATGCCCGGCCGCGTGCAGCCGGTCGGCGATCGGCCGCAGGAACTGCCAGGTCTCGTAGATCCCGGGGATCAGCAGGACGGGCGCGCCGTCGCCCGAGGCGTAGCGCGAGACGTCCCAGCCCTCGCGAAGATGCGTGAACCGCGAGCCGTAGGCGTAGCGGTAGTCGCGCAGATAGGCCGCGCGCAGCGAGGCGGACGAGCGCCGCGGGCGCCCCCGCTCAGGCGCCGGCATAGGCCGCTTCGAGGGCGGCGACGTCGAGCTTCGTCATCCCGAGCATCGCCTGCAGCGCCCGCGCCGCGCCCTCCGCGTCGGAGCCGCCGAGCACGGTCGCGAGCGCGGTCGGCACGATCTGCCAGGAGAGCCCCCACCGGTCGCGGAGCCAGCCGCAGCGGCTCTCCTCGCCGCCGTCGGCGATCAGCGCGTCCCAGAGCCGGTCGACCTCGGCCTGGTCCTCGACCGAGACCTCGATCGAGACCGCCTCCGTGAACGGGAAGCGCGGGCCGGCGTTCATCGCCCGGAAGAGCTGCCCGTCGAGCTCGAAGGTCACGACCGTGACGGTGCCCGGGGAGGGCGAGCCCTCGGGCAGCACCTCGGTGCTCAGGATCCGCGAGTTCGGCACGAGCTCGGTGTAGAACTCGGCCGCCTCCCTCGCCTGGTCGTCGAACCACAGGAACGTGCTGACTGCACCCATGCCGGCCTCCTCGTCGATCCCCAGTGTGCCCCTCCGCGGGCCGGAGCGGTCGGAGCCGCCGACGTGTCAGCGGCCCGAGCGTCAGAGCGGGTTGACCCCGAACGCGGTCGCGAGCTTGTCGATCTTCTTCGCCCGGCCCAGTCGCGGCAGGTCGCTGCCGTCGCGGATGACGCGGCCGCGGGCCTCGAAGTCGTCGAGGAAGTCGCGCGCCCAGGCCACGTCGGACGGGGTCGGGCTGATGACCTCGTTGATGACCGCGAGCTGCTCGGTGTCGAGGCAGAGCTTGCCGGTGAGGCCGAGCGAGACGGTGAGCGCGGACTGCTCGCGCAGCACCGGGTGGCTGTTGGAGACGGTCGGGCCGTCGATCGGGCCGGGCAGGTCGCCGATGCGCGAGGCGACGACGAGGCGCGAGCGCGGGTAGGCCATCGCCAGGTCGTCGGCGCTGGTGCCGGTGTCGCGGCGGTAGTCGCCGCTGCCGAAGGCGAGGCGGAAGGTCCCGCGGGCGCGGGCGATCGAGACCGCCTCCTCGATGCCGAGGGCCGACTCGACCAGCGCGAGCACCGGGGTCGCGCCGCCGAGGCGGTCGAAGGTCTCGGTGACGTGCTCGCCGGCCTCGGTCTTCGCGAGCATGACGCCGGCCAGGCCGGGCAGGCCCTTCAGCGCGTCGACGTCGTCCGACCAGAACGGGGTGGAGTGGTCGTTGATGCGCACCCAGGCGCGCTTCTCGCCACTGAGCCAGGCGGCGACGTCGGCGCGGGCCTCGGGCTTGGCCTTCGGGTCGACCGCGTCCTCGATGTCGAGGACGACCTGGTCGGCACGCGAGGCGTGCGCGGCGTCGAAGGTGTCGGTGCGGGTCGCGTTGACGAGCAGCCAGGAGCGGGCGATCTCGGGGGCGACGTCGCGCCCCTTGCGCTTCAGGCCGGTCTCGCCGGAGGGGGTGGAGGTGGTGGGCAGCGTCACGTGAGCAGGTCCTTCCGGTGGCGCGGTCTTCGCACCGCGAGCCCCGCCGCTCAGCGACGGTGCCGGGGTCCAGGGTAACGGCTCGGGGCGGAGCGGACGCGTCAGCGCCGCTCCCAGAGGGTGATCGTCGCGGTGGGCACGGTCGAGCTCCGCCCGGCCTCGAAGCCCTCCGCGGCGAGCCAGTCGAAGGCCTCCGGGTCGGCGGCGGGGGCGGCGGCCCAGACGCGCTGCTCGGCGGCGAGAGCGGCGCGCAGCGCGTCGTCCTCGAGCAGGACGTCGGAGTAGGAGCCCGTGGTGGCGTAGGAGCGCTCGAGGGCGACGTCGTCGAGTCCGGCGAACGCCGCCGGGTAGGCCGCGAGGGCGATCCGCGGCCGGAGCGACACGGTGCCGCTGTCGCCGAGGAGGAAGGCGTCGCCCGGGAGAGCGCCGTCGCGGATCGTCCGCGCGAGGCCTCGGAGATCCTGACCGGCCGGCTTGCCGGTCTCCGTCCGGATCAGGACGAGGGCGGGCAGGGCGGCGACCGCGAGCGCACCGACGAGGACCCCCGCCGTCACCGGCCGCCAGGAGGCGAGGGCCAGACCGAGCGCCGCCGCCAGCGCGGGCGAGCTGAGGCTGAGGTAGCGCGGGGTGAACATCGGCTCGATCAGCGCGGTGCCCAGGAGCAGCACGGCCGCGGGCAGGAGCAGCCAGACGGCCAGCACGAGGACGAGCGGCGGGTGGATCGCCCCCGCCCCGGTCGCGCGCGACCGCACCGCCCGCGTCCGGACCGCCGCGACGACCAGCAGCCCCACGGCGAGCGCCGCCAGCCACCACGCCGAGCCGAAGAACGACTCGACGACCACCGTGTAGGCGTTGACCGGCTGCGAGCGGAGCCAGCCGATCTGCCCGCTCTGGCCCGCCGCCGTGACGATCACCGGGCTCGCGACGCCGACCGACAGCACCGCGCCGAGCACGCCGGCCCCGAACGCCCTGCCACGCCGCGGCCCGACGGCCGCCGCGAGCAGCACGAAGGCCGGCAGCACGAGCACGCAGTAGAGGAAGACGGCGTTCGCGAGCCCGGCCACCGCGACGAAGCCGACCCAGCGCAGCACTCCGCCGTCCCGCGCCGCTCGGACCACCAGCACCGCCGCCCACACGACGAGCGCCGTGGCGAGCGCGGAGGAGCGCGCCTCCGTCCCGTTGAACGACGTCCGGGGCAGCAGCACGAACACGATCGCGGCGAGCAGCGCGGCCCGCGGCCGGCCCAGCGAGCGCAGGAGCACCAGCACGCCCGCCGCTCCCGCCCCCGCCGCGAGGGCGGACGGCGCGCGCACGGCCAGCTCCGACTCCCCCGCGATCGCGATCCAGCCGTGCATCAGCAGCGCGTAGACGACGTGCACGGCGTCCTTCTGCTGCGCGAAGGCGAGCAGCTCGGGCAACGGGAGCCGCGCGAGGCGCAGGGTCGCGGCCTCGTCGTTCCAGTAAGAGGGGATCCAGGAGCCGACCAGGGTCAGCAGCGTCGCGACGACGAGCACGAGACCCGCCGGGATCGACTCCGCCCCGACCCCTCGGGCCCTCATCCCCCACCGCACCGTCCCACCGTAGGGGCGGCCGGCGCCGCTCAGAGCCCGGCGCGCTCCGCGAGGCCGGCCGAGAACGCGGCCTGCCCCGCGTGCTGCGTGTCGTCGTCGATCACCGAGACGAGCCGCACCGCGAGGGTCACCGGCGGGTCCCAGTCCTCGTCGACCACGCGGGCGAGGTCGGCGTCCTCCAGCGTGTCGAGGTAGGCGAGCGTCTGCCCGTGCACGGCGTCGTAGTACTCGGCGAGCAGCTCGGCCGGCACCGCGGCGAGCGCCGCGACCTCGGCCGGTTCCATCCCGTAGCCGTTCGTCTCGGCCGGGAACGGCAGGCCCGAGCGATCGTGGAAGCCGCCGGAGATCCAGAGCTGCTCACGGCCGGCGAGCGGGGCGAGGTGGTCGTCCTGCACCCGGGTCAGGTGCCAGACGAGCCAGGCGGCGGAGTTGGCCTGCGCGTCGGCCCGGAAGCCGAGCCGCTCGGGGGTGCTGTCGTCCAGAACGGCGTGCACAGTGCCGTGCACCCGGTCGAAGGCGTCGCGGAGGAGGTCGATGGCTGCAGTCATCCCGCCAGTCTGCTCGCCGCGCCCGTGTCGCGTCACCCCCTGCCGAGTGCTCGGAGGATCCCCGGAGGCGGGTGCCGGATACTCGCTCCGTGACCTCCGGAACCTCGAACCTGGCGATGAAGCCGTGGCTGACCTCCTACGCGGAGGGCGTCCCGGCCGAGATCGACCCGCCCACGCAGACCCTCGTCCATCTGCTCGAGGACTCGGTGGCCCGCTACAAGCGCGGCATCGCGCTCGAGTTCTTCGGCGCCGAGACGAGCTACGCCGAGCTCGGCGAGAAGGTCGCCCGCGCCGCGGAGGGGCTGCGCCGCCTCGGCGTGCGCGCCGGCGACCGCGTCGCCCTGGTGCTGCCCAACTGCCCCGAGCACGTCGTCGCGTTCTACGCGGTGCTGCGGCTCGGCGCGATCGTCGTCGAGCACAACCCGCTCTACACGCCGCGCGAGCTGCGTCGGCAGTTCGAGGACCACGGTGCCCGCGTCGCGGTGGTCTGGAACAAGACCGCCGACGTCATTGCCGCGCTGCCCGCCGACCTCGGCGTCGAGCGCGTCGTCTCGGTCGACCTCACCGCGTCCTTCCCGCTCGGCAAGCGGCTCGCGCTGAGGCTGCCCCTGGCGAAGGCGCGCGAGGCGCGCGCCAAGCTCACCACGAGCCCGCGCACCCGCTCGCTGATCCCCTTCGACCGACTCCTGGGCGGACGCCGAATCGCCCGCTCGCACCCGCGCCCGGCGCTCGCCGACACCGCGCTGCTCCAGTACACGAGCGGTACCACCGGCACGCCGAAGGGCGCGATCCTCTCGCACGCCAACCTCCGCGCGAACGCGCTGCAGGGCCAGGCCTGGGTGCCCGGGCTGCGCGAGGGCGACGAGACCTTCTACGCGGTCCTCCCCCTGTTCCACGCCTACGGGCTGACGCTCTGCCTCACCTTCGCGATCAGCATCGGCGCGAAGGTCGTGCTCTTCCCCACCTTCGACGTCGGACTGGTCAAGGCCGCCGCGAAGAAGTCGCCGCCCACCTTCCTGCCCGCCGTGCCGCCAGTCTACGACGCGCTGGCCCGCGCCTCCGAGCGCGGCGAGCTCGGCCTGCGCGGCATCCGCTTCGCGATCTCCGGAGCGATGAGCCTGCCCGTCGCGACCGTCGACCGCTGGGAGCGCGCGAGCCGCGGACTCCTCGTCGAGGGCTACGGGATGACCGAGAGCTCGCCCGTCGCGCTCGGCAACCCGGTCGGCCCCAGCCGCCGGCCGGGCACCGTCGGCGTGCCGTTCCCGAGCACGCGGATCCGCCTGGTCGACCCGTCGGACCCCTCCGTCGACCGCGGACCCGGCGAGTCCGGCGAGCTGCTGCTGCAGGGACCGCAGGTGTTCCAGGGCTACTGGAAGCGCCCCGAGGACACCGCGGCGACGCTGCTGCCCGACGGCTGGCTCCGCACCGGCGACATCGCCACGGTCTCGGCGGACGGCTTCGTCACGATCGTCGACCGGGCGAAGGAGCTGATCATCACGGGCGGCTTCAACGTCTCGCCGTCCGAGGTGGAGGGCGTGCTCGAGTCGCACCCGGACGTCGTGCGCGCCGCGGTCGTCGGCCTGCCCCGCGCGGAGGGCGGCGAGAGCGTCGCGGCCGCGGTCGTGCTGCGCGCCGGGACGGTCGTCGAGGCCGAGGCGCTGCGCGACTTCTGCCGCCTGCACCTGACGGCCTACAAGGTGCCGAAGCGGGTGGTGACGGTCGACGCGCTGCCGACCTCGCTGATCGGCAAGGTGCTGCGCCGCGAGGTGCGCGAGACGCTGCTGGGCTGAGCCGGCCGGCTCTTCCCTCTTCCCGGTCACAGCTCGATGGATCACAGCTCGACTGGTCACAGCTCGACTGGTCACAGCCCGATGAAGGAGAACGACATGACGCGATTCGTGCAGTACACCGAGAACGGCGGCCCCGAGGTGCTCGAGGTCGTCGAGGCGCCCGAGCCCGAGGCCCCCGAGGGCGGCGTCGTCGTCGCGATCCGCGCGGCCGGCGTGAACCCGATCGAGTGGAAGATGCGCTCCGGCATCCGCTCCGGGCCGCCCTTCCCCCGCCGCCTCGGCTCGGACGGCGCCGGCGTGATCACCGCCGTCGGCGCGGGCGTCTCCGGCTGGAGCGTCGGCGACGAGGTGATCGTGAGCAGCGCGAGCGGCACGTACGGCGAGTCCGTCGTCGTCGCCCCCGAGAGCCTCGACCGCAAGCCCGCGGGCCTCGGCTTCGAGGAGGCCGCCGCGCTCGGCGTCCCGATCAGCACGGCCTACCAGGCGGTCGTCTCGCTCGGCGTCGCCGAGGGCTCCGTCTTCCTCGTGCACGCGGGTGCCGGCGCCGTCGGCCAGGCCGCGGTGCAGTTCGCGGTGGAGCGGGGTGCGCGCGTGATCGCGACGGCGAGCCCGGCCAACCACGACCGGCTGCGCGAGCTCGGCGCCGAGCCCGTCGCGTACGGACCCGGCCTCGAGGAGCGCCTGCGCGCGGCGGCTCCCGGCGGAGTGGACCGCGTGCTCGATGCCGCGGGCACCGACGAGGCGCTCGCCGCCTCCCTCGCGCTGGTCAGCGACCCCCAGCACGTCGGCACCGTCGTCGTCGGCGCGCGGGCGGCCGAGCTGGGCATCCGCGCCTGGATGGGCGGCAGCCCCGTCCCGCTGACCGACGAGGAGAAGGCGCTGCGCCGCGAGGGCATCCCCCGCGCCGCGCAGCTCGCCGCCGACGGCCGCTTCTCGATCGAGCTCGGCCCGCGCTTCGCCCTCGACGACGTCGCCGACGCCCACCGCCTCAGCGAGGACGGACACACCCGCGGCAAGATCCTCCTCGTCCCCTGACCCACCGCTGATCGAGCACCCCGCCCACTGCATGCTGATCGAGCGACCCGCGCACCTCATGCGGATCGAGCACTACGTGCACCTCATGCTGATCGAGTAATACGCGCACCACATGCTGATCGAGCAATACGCGCACCACATGCTGATCGAGTAGCCCGCGCAGCGGGCGTATCGAGATCCACCAGCTTCAACAGGACGAGTCTGCAGACCCGCCCTGCTGGTGACGGCGGGTCTCGATACGCCCCTGCGGGGCTACTCGACCAGCAAGAGTGCAGATGTCTCCGCCAGGGCGACCCGCCCCAGGATGCAGATGCATGCTGATCGAGTAGCCCGCAGAGCGGGCGTACCGAGATCCACCCGCCGACGAAGGAGTCCCGCCATGACCACCGACGACACCACCCCCGTCATCCTCGGCGGCGCCCGCACCCCCTTCGCCCGCTTCCAGGGCGCCTTCGCCCCGCTCTCCGCGGTCGAGCTCGGCGCCGCCGCCGTCCGCGCGGCCCTCGCCCGCTCCGGCGCGCAGCCGTCCGACATCGACGCCGTGATCCTCGGCCAGGTCATCCAGGCCGGCGCCGGCCAGGGCCCCGCCCGCCAGACCGCGATCCGCGCGGGCCTCGGCTGGGACGTTCCCGCCACCACGATCAACAAGCTCTGCCTCTCCGGCCTCACCGCCGTGATCGACGCCGCCCGCCTGATCCGCACCGGCGAGGCCTCCGTGGTCGTCGCCGGCGGTCAGGAGTCGATGACGAACACCCCGCACCTGCTGCTCGGCGCCCGCTCCGGCCTGGGCGTCGGCGCACAGCCCCTCGAGGACGCCCTCCTGCACGACGGCCTCCTCGACCCCTTCGACGACCGGATGATGGGCCGCGTCACCGACGACGGCAACGCCGAGCGCGGGATCCGCCGCGAGCGCCAGGACGCCTACGCGGCGCTCTCGCACCAGCGCGCCGCCGCGGCCCGCGACTCCGGAGTCCTCGCCGAGGAGATCGCGCCGGTCGAGGTCCCGCAGCGCCGCGGCCCGGACCTCCTGGTGTCCGAGGACGACGGCATCCGCCCCGAGACCACCGTCGAGATCCTCGCGGGCCTCCGCCCCGCCTTCAGCCCCGAGGGAACCATCACCGCGGGCAGCTCCTCCCCGATCACCGACGGCGCCGCCGCCCTCGTCATCGCGAGCAAGGGCTGGGTTCTCTCGCGCGGCCTGCCCTGGCTCGCCGAGATCGCCGAGCACGGCCAGGTCGCCGGCCCGGACAACTCGCTGCACTCGCAGCCCTCCGCCGCGATCCTCCGCGCCCTCGCCCGTCGCGGGGCGACCGTCGCCGACCTCGACCTGATCGAGATCAACGAGGCCTTCGCCTCGGTCGTCCTGCAATCCGCCGACGACCTCGGCGTGCCGCCCGAGTCGGTCAACCTCGACGGCGGCGCCATCGCCCTCGGCCACCCCGTCGGCGCCTCGGGCGCCCGCCTCGCCCTGCACCTGGCCCTCGCCCTCCGCCGCCGCGGCGGCGGCCTCGGCGTCGCGGCCCTCTGCGGCGGCGGCGGCCAGGGCGAGGCCCTCCTCCTCCGCGCCTGACGCCCCCGCGAGATGCCACTTGTGCACGCCTTTCGCGGCGTGTCGCGTGCACAAGTGGCATCTCGCGGGGAGTGTCAGCCCGCCCGGCTACGCTCGCGGGATGAGCATCCTCAGCGCGGACGGCCTCGAGTTCGTGACCCAGCGGCACCTGGCCACCCTGTCGACCCCGTGGCAGCAGGGACGCCTGCACGTCGTCGCCGTCGGCTTCACCTACGAGGACGGCGTCGTCCGCGTCATCACCTCGCGCGAGAGCCAGAAGGTGCTGAACGTCCGCCGCGGCGGCACCGCGACGGTGAGCCAGGTCGACGGCATCCGCTGGCTCAGCCTCGGCGGCCCCGCCTCGATCGAGGAGGACCCGGATGCCGTCGCGCACGCCGTAGAGCTGTACTCGCAGCGCTATCGGACGCCCCGCGAGAACCCGCTCCGCGTCGCGATCCGCATCGACGTCGACTTCGCCCTCGCCTCCTCGGGCCTGCGCGCGGAGTAGCCCCGTGCACTCCCCCGACGCGCTGCGGGCCGACGGCACCGTCTCGTCGCTGCGGACCTACCGCTACGTGCGGGTGTCACTGGTGGCCGCCGTGCTGTTCCTCGGCGTCGGAGTGACGTGGCACCTCGTCGCGCTCTGCCCGCTGCGCTCGATCAGCGCCGCCTACTACACCCCCGTGCGCTCGATCTTCGTCGGCTCGCTGTTCGCCGTCGCGGTCGGCCTCGTCGTCCTCGCCGGGCGCAGCCTCCGCCGCACGCTGCTCGTGATCGCCGGGTTCACCGCTCCCGTCATCGCTCTGGTGCCCGCGCCGATCCCCTCCGACGAGCTGGAGCTGCTGACGGGCACCGGCTGCCCCGCGGGCGTCGCGCGCTGCGTCGCCCCCGGCACGGAGGACGCGATCGCCGTCGGGATGCTCGCCTACCTCGTCGTCGCCGCGGCGGCCCTGGTCGCCTCGCTCGCCTTCCTCGCCGTCGACCGCGCGCTCGACCGCGGCGCCTGGCTGCGCGCCGGCGGTGCCGCCGTGCTGCTCACCGCCCTCGCTGTCTTCTCCACTACCCCGGCCTTCGCCGACCTCGGCCACTACGCCGCCGCCGCGCTCTTCTTCCTGCTCATCGCGGCCGTCGCCGGGATCCACGCCCATGCCGTGCGCTCGCAGGGCGTCCGCGGACCGGGCTCGCTCCGCGCCTACTCGCTCGCCTACTCCGCGCTCGCCGTCCTCCTGGCCGCGGTCGACGCCGCCGCGATCGTCCTGCTGCTGACCGGCCGGGCCTCGGCGCTCCTCGGCGAGCAGTGGCTGCTGATCGTCGAGGCCGTCGCCCTCGCCCTCTTCACCGCCTTCTGGATCCTGCAGACCATCGAGAACTGGCGCGACCCGGACGCGGCGGCCCGCTTGTCAAATGTGCCACCTACTTGACCTTCAGCGAGTAGAGCCATCAGTCAGCTCTCGTAAGTACTATTACGTAAGTCGCCACCTAGAAAGAAATATCAGCCCTGAATCAAGTCCTGCTTTTAGTACACCAAAACTTGCCCGCCACGGTGCATTACCCCCCCTTGGAGGGCAGGCCAGACATTCATAGGTAGTTTCACCTAGGAGTCGCGGAATCTGGCGGAGGCGATGCTGCTAGCCTGTGTTCAAACTTTATGGGGGAAAATAATGCAATTGTCATCGACCCACTGGGTATTGCGTCGACAGCACATCGGCGGCCTTACGAACCTGGTTAGGCTGCTCTTAGGTCTACTGACTTTAGTGGGGTCCTCTGTCGGCACATTCGCCATACTAAAGAGTCCTGCCGCTGAAGCAGGAGGGTCTGCCATACTTCTCGGTTCGGTAGTGATCTTGCTTTTTGCCCTGGCGGGGAGACTCCCTGAGAAGCTCTCTGGTGGCGGTGTATCTATTGAATTCCAACCCGACAGCGTCAGACAGATTCTCGCGCTCATCCAGTCCGAATCCCCCGACCTAGCAAAGGACGTTGAGGATATCATTCGCAGCGGCATTAGGCCAGGCCAGGCGTCTGAGTCTGTACTGGACTCTGCAGACGATGATCGGGCCGCTGACGCTTCCTTCGAATCAGACGTACGCTCCGCTCTCAAAGCCAAGATCTTCCAGGCGGATGTTGGGGAAGACGTTCCCGTTCTAGGTGCCAGCGTTGGTCGCCCCCCGATCGTCGACATGAAAGGGCAGATTGGAGGCAATGAAGTCGTTGTGGAAATCAAGAGCACATGGACTTCTTCAGTCTCGGAAATTACGAGGAGGCGAATCAAGCGGATCCTTGATGCTGGTGTCGCTACTCAAGCTATCGTGGTAGTTCGATCCCACCTTCTCGAATCAGCTCGTCGTGACTTTGCCGGCCAGTCGAGCGTCGCGGTCGTGAGTCGGGATGAAATCGCCGAGATTCCTCGCATATTGAAGGCGGCAGAGGCTAACCGAAAGTAGATGAATCAGAAGACGATTTGTACTGCTACAGGTTCTAACGCCGTTCTCGAATCGCAGAAACTCTCGGCTCCTCCCGTTGCTAGGACTAGACGCTTGGGAAATATGCGCACACCCTTTTGCCCGGCCTTCTCGGCGGCTGGACACAACCTCGATAACCTCGCCTCGTTCAGCTTCCGACAAGAACTGGAAGGTTCTGTGGCCACCGTCGCGACGGGCGCCTACAGGCTGTCGCCCACGCTCACCGTTCTCGAGTTCACGGGTTTCCAGGACCGCCGTCAGCGCTCCGCCGCGTAGCGGAACAGGTGCTTCTCCCGCACGAGGAGAGTCCCCGCGGCGCAGCCCGCGGCCGTCGCCGCCGAGGCCAGGACGAGCAGACGGAGGCAGCCGTGCAGCAGGGCGGCCCGATCGCCGGGGCTCTCGGGCAGAGCGAGAACGAGCACGCCGACCGGGATCACGGCCCAGGCAGCGGCCAGCCAGAGCGCGTTCTCGGCCAGGAGTTGCACCAGCAAAGCCGATCGACGGACGCCGATGTGCAACGCCGAGGCCAGCTCGAGGCGACGAAGGCGGACGAGTATCGCTCCGAGTACGACTCCAACCACTGCCGCACTCGGCACCGCGAGAAGGGAAGGTCTGGTGCGGACCGCCTCGCCGACGTCGTAGGGCTCGCCCAGTCGGGAGTTCAACCGACTTGCGGACGGCTTCTCGACCGGACTCGGAGCGACTGCGGTGAGGAGGAACGACGCCGTGGGTGATTGGACGAAGGGGACATCGAGCCAGCAGGCGTCGAACACCCCGTCCGCC
Source organism: Rathayibacter sp. VKM Ac-2929 (assembly GCF_022815495.1). NCBI lineage: Bacteria > Bacillati > Actinomycetota > Actinomycetes > Micrococcales > Microbacteriaceae > Rathayibacter > Rathayibacter sp. VKM Ac-2929. Next base: position 128,267 of record NZ_JALGRV010000002.1, on the reverse strand, counting down.
GGCACGACGACGAGGACCGACCAGCCGAGTCCGGGCAGGCGGCCGTCGTCGGGGTAGTCGAAGATCCCCGCGACCGCGACGGGACCCGCCGTCGTCGCCACCGTCTGGCCGACGTCGCTGCCGAGGGCGACCGCGACCTCCCGGGAGAGGAGCAGACCGGCGATAGCGGGATCGACCCGGTGCAGCAGGAGGTCGACGAAGTGCGGTGTCACGTGTCGGCTGGGGACCGTCGTGGACGGCAGCGCCTCGAAGACGACCCCTCCACCGTCGGACATCGCGCCCGCCGCTCCGGCCCCCGCCACTCCGGCGAGCCTCTCGCAGGCCCTGCCGGAGATGCCATGCGTCGACACCACCGTGCTGATGGTCGCACCGGCGGAGTGGAACGCTCGAAACTCGGCCATGATCGACCTCACCGTTATCGCGTCGTAGAGGCAGAGCGCTCCGATGACGACGACGAACGACACCAGCGCGAGGATCGGCCTGCTCGTGCGGGTGGCCGTGCTGCGGAGCGCCTCGGTGAGGACGGACGAGAGCCGCACTAGGGCGCCAGCTCGATGGCCGTCTCGCAGGCTGCCGCAGCACGCCGATCGTGCGTCGCCACGACGACGATGCTCCCGCCGCTCGAGACGTGGCCAAGCACCTCGATGACGGTCTCCGCACTCCTCGAGTCGAGCTGCGCGGTCGGCTCGTCGACGAGCAGCAGGTCGGGAGCGGAGGCGACCGCCCGCGCGAGCATGAGCCGCTGCGCCTCCCCGCCGGAGAGCCGCGCAAACGGCGTCGCGGCGCGCTCCGCCAGACCGAAGGTGCTGAGCAGTGCCTCGGCGTGGACCTGGGCCGACCACCGTCGTTCGCCCCTCGCGAGGAAGGGGAGCACGACATGGTCGAGTGTCGAGCGCCTCGCGGTGCCGTGCGGGTTCTGCAGCACCCGGCCCGTCCGCGCGACGCCGCAGGTCCGGACGGTTCCGAGCGAGGGCGCGAGGGATCCTGCCAGGATCCCGAGCAGCGTCGACTTCCCCGAGCCGGAAGGACCGGTCAGTGCATAGGTCCGCGACGGCAGGAGGAGTCGGCTCACCGGAGCGAAGAGCGGTGCGCGGGCGTCGAACGAATGACTCACCGCCACCAGCTCGACGAAGACCGCGCTGGAGTCGAGTTTCTCGGCGGACTCCCGATTCCGACCGTTCAGCATCCTCCCGTCCTCTCCGGGGCCGTGCTGATCCGCGCGGGTGGCTCGGGTGAGGCGAAGCGGACGAAGGACTTCCCGAGCTCGGACGCCACGACCTCGACGGCGACCGCCTCACCTCCGGCCAGCACGCAGCCGTGGCGCCCCTCGAGGGCGTAGATCGCGGCCGGAGGGACAGCCCAGGTCTCGATCGGCACCGCCAGTTCGAGGGTCGCGTCCAGCACGACCGTGGCGCTGCCGCCTGCGGCGCTTGCACTCCCGCCCGCGCTGGAGCCGACTGCTCGAACCGCCTGCTCGAACTCCGCCGACGACCGCAGCAGGCGGAGGTCCTCCGCGGACCGGATCGCCCCGAGACCATCCACGGCCAACGGATGCTCCGCGACGAGCACGACGCGCTCACCGGGCAGGAGATCACCGGGGACGGGATCGACCGCTGCCGCCGTCACTGGCGACTCCAGCTCGGCGATCGCCGCGCCGGACTCCACCGTGGTCCCGAGCTCGACGGAGCAGCCCGCCGCTTGAGCCGTCGGGGATGGCAGCCAGATGAGGCTCTCCCTTGCGATGACGTCCGGCTCCGTCGCCGCACCCAGCTCGCGCAGCCGCGTGTCGACGAGCTTCACCGACGTCTGCCCGAGGACGCCGTCCGCCCGGACTGCGTGACCCAAGCGGCGGAGTTCGTTTTGGAGCGCGAGCACGTCGTCTCCGGTGTCGCCGACGCGGAGGTCCCGGTAGAGCGGCATCACAGTGGCGATGCTGAGGAGCCGCGAGCCGTCGACCGCGAGCACGCTGCCCCAGGAGTCGATGGCGGCCCCGGGTGCGCAGTCCAGCGCCGTGATCGTGCCGGAGCGCCGCACCTGCAGCTGCTCTCGTGCGCCCTGCTCGACCGCGATCTTCACGGCCCGCGCATCGACCGTCGATTGGGCCGTCGGCTCGAACTCCGCAGGAGCGGAGGTCGGGAACGCGACCGACGGCGGCACCTCCGGCGTCGCCGCCACGGTCAGAGCGATCGCGACGGCGGCGCCGGCGAGGACGACGGCCGCGAGGACGACGAGGCCGGGTCCGCCTTTGTCACCCATGCTCGAAGAACCAACGGATCGCGAGCAGCGGCTGGTCCCCGACTGCGAGTAGACGGCTCACGAGCCGACTCCCAGGGGATCGATTCGGCACCCCTGCAGCGCCTCCCGCCCCGCGGCCTCGTCGACGAAGGGGAAGTCATCGTGCGACGTGTCGTCCGCGTAATCACCCTTCGAGTAGGAGGAGGGCACGACGCCGGAGCGGGCAAGGCACTCGACGATCAGCGTGGTCTCGTCAGCTCGATCCGGGTTGCGATGGGTCCAGCTGTAGAGGGCGCCGATCTCGGTCTCGCCCGAGCTGCGCGAGCAGCCCTTCACATCTTCGTAGGCGGCGTCGGCGTCGGTATCCGGAGCGAACGTCAGGTGGAACGACCCGTCGAGCGCGTACTCGTCGATGCCGTAGCCGAGATCCGCGACGCACCTGGTGAAGCGGTCGATCATCTCCGAGCGCTCCTGTTCCGAGACCACGCCGTCCTCGATGACGGACCTGGTGAAGTCGTCCGTCGCCCGGTCGTAGGAGGCGGCGAACTCCGAGGCCCACGGACCACTGAAAGCGGGGACGTCCCGGGCGGGAGCAGACCCGTTGGCTGACGGTCCGTGGGCCGCGCATCCGGCCAGGCCGAGCATCAGCACTACGCCTCCTACGACCAGTCGTTTCATCTTCATGACGGGCGGACGACCTACTCGCGGACGTCGTAGTAAGCAGTGTTGCCCGAAGCTCGCAGGGGCGACCAGTGCGCTACGGCGAGCGTCGAGGACGGCTGCCAACCGCTGTACGCGCAGCCGCGGTGACCGCAGGCCGTCGCCTTGTGGCTCTTTCCACTGTGCTGGTATTCGGAGTAGACCTGACCGCCGCTTCCGTAGATGCCGCCAGAGCGGGTTCCGTGATCCCAGACCCCGCCCTCGGAGGGACGCTCCGTCACGGCGGAGGCGCTGACCGCGCCGCCCGCGAGGATGCCTCCTGCCACGAGGGCGCCCACAACCATCGCCGTCGTCCTGCGTCGAACCATGTTTCTGCCTGCTTTCCAGCACCGTCGGTGCCGTTCGTCGGATGTGTTCTGTGAGAACCATACGTGTCTGGTGGACCGGACCGGCTGATGGCGCGAGAAGCAGTGACGGCGGGCGTGATAACGCGTACGAAGCGGGCGCGCTCGGCGGCAACCCGAGCCGGCCCGACGCGCGAGAAACAGAAGAACCGCCCGCTCGAGCGATCCCGCCCCTGAAACGACGGAAGGCCCGCTCTCTCGAGCGGGCCTTCCGTGTGGTGGTGGATCCGAGGGGATTCGAACCCCTGACCTCTTCATTGCGAACGAAGCGCGCTACCAACTGCGCCACGGACCCGTGCCTTCCGAGCCGTCACCGGCCCGAACAACTCGTCCACATTAGCACGTGGCCGAGGGGCGGAGGACCGCTCAGGCTCCGCGGCGGCGCTGCAGGGCCTGGTCGAGGTCGATCGCGTCGACGCCCTCGACGACGCCCATCGAGGCGAAGCGCGAGGACGGGCGCGGTGCCTCGGGGACAGGGACCGGGCCGGTCGCGCGGGGCGAGCGGATCGGCGCGACCTCGGGGGCCGAAGCGGCGGCGCGCTGGGCGATCTCGGCGTCCGCGGCGGCGGCGCGGAGGCGCTCCACGGCGTCGATCGAGGCCATCGCGCTGGCCGCGACGGTGCCGCGGGACAGGTAGAGGGGCTTGGGCAGCGGCTGCGGTGTCCAGCGCGTCTCCTCGGCAGCGGCGGCCTCCTCCTCGGGGGCGGCGGCCTCCTCGGCGAGCTCGGCCTCGAAGACCTCAGCACGGCGGCGGGCCACCTCGGCGGTGCTGGTCGAGACCGCGGCGGGCGCGGCGCTGCGCTGACGGCCCGGAGCGAGCAGGATCAGGGTGCCCAGCCCGGCGGCGAGCACCAGCACGCCGACGAGCGGTACGACGCCCGCACCGCCGAAGGGCAGCATGACCAGCCCGACGAGGGCGACGACGAGGCCGATCAGCACCGTCAGCGCCGCGCCCTGGCGCCAGCGCATCGCGCCGGGAGCCGTCCGCGTGCTCTGCCGCGTGCTCGCGGCCGCCCGCCGCAGCGCTTCGCGCGCCGCCTTCTCCGCCTGTGCCAGCTCCATCGCCTGTGCCTTCTCTTCGGCTCGTTGTTTGGTCTCGGTCGCCCGGAGGGTGCGCTGCTGCAGCGCGACCTCGCGGGCCGTCGCCTCCGCACGCACGTGCTCGGGCACCTCGGCGGTCTCGGCGAGGATCCGCAGGGTCTGCTGGAGCCTCACCGCGTTGCGCTCGGTCGCGTAGAACGACCGCCTGCGCATCCACGCGGGGATGAGATAGGCGACCCACAGAACGGCGGCGAGCGCCCAGACGACGCCCCCACCCAGCCAGTCGCTACTCATGCGACCAACGCTAGGAGCACGGGGCGCTCCCGTCCGTCATTACGGGTAGGTGTGTCCGTGCGGATCGCGGATCAATCGGCTCCCCGTCGGGGGGACACCGGCGCCGTCGGGCGGCCCGGAGAGGCCCGATCGGCGGGAGGCGCGCTGGTCGGCGTCGGTCGGCACGCCGACGTCGCTCGGCACCTGGCCCTCGAGGTAGCGGCGCAGGACACCGCGCGGCACCTCCTCCGCCACGAGGGCGAAGCAGAAGTGGTCGCGCCAGTCGCCGTTGATGTGGATGAATCGGCGGCGCAGGCCCTCGTAGCGGAAGCCGAGCTTCTCGACAACGCGCAGGCTCGGCCGGTTCTCGGGTCGGATGCAGATCTCGATCCGGTGCAGGCCGAGATCGAAGAAGGCGTGATCGGTGGCCAGCGCGACGGAGACCGGGGTGATGCCGCGGCCGGCGTAGCGCTCGGAGACCCAGTAGCCGATCGAGCCGGAGGAGAGCGAGCCGTAGCCGATGTTGGAGATGTTGAGCTGGCCGGCCAGCTCGCCGTCCCAGTCGATCAGGAACGGCACGCCGCCGCCGGCCCGCGCGTTCTGCTGCAGAGAGCGGATGCTGGCCCGCACGTCGAAGGCCGCGCCGCCGCGGGGGTCGGACGCCTCCCACTGCCGCAGCCAGGCGCGGTTGGCGATCAGCTCCCGCTCGAGGGGGCGGGCGTCCCGGACCCGGATCGGGCGGATGGTGACACGACCCTCGGTGAGCGTCGGGATCGGCAGCGGCATGTGCTGACCCTACTGCGCAGTCGCGGCGGGAGAAGGGGGTGGACCGGAGCGCCGGAACGCGGCAGGGGCCGAAGCAAGGGGGGCCGCCACTCCATGCCGGTCGAGTAGCCCCGGAAGGGGCGTATCGAGACCCACGTCCGCCAGAAGGGCGGGTCTGCAGACTCGACTGCAAGCGACGGTGGATCTCGATACGCCCGCTGCGCGGGCTACTCGATCAGCATGCAGGGGCCTGCCCGCTCCTGAAGGGGCGAACCCGGCGGACTTCATGCTGGTCGAGTAGCGCCGAAGGCGCGTATCGAGACCCACGTCCGCCAGTGCGCCGGGTCTGCAGACTCGACTGCAGGCGAAGGTGGATCTCGATACGCCCGCTGTGCGGGCTACCCGATCAGCATGGAACGGACGCCCGCTGCGCTGGCTACTCGATCAGCATGGAGGGGCCGCGAAGCGGGCCGCGCGAAGTGCAGCGCCCGCGCAGCGGGCCCCGCTCATGGACGGGCGCCCGCCCCGCGGGCTCCTCGCTCAGAGCCCCGCGACGAAGTCCTTCAGCCAGGGCTTGAGGTCGACGCCGAGGTCCTCCCGGTCGGAGGCGAGCTGCACGATGGCCTTGATGTAGTCGAGCTTGTCGCCGGTGTCGTAGCGGCGGCCGCGGAAGACGACGCCGTAGACGCCGCCGAACTCCGCCGGGTCCTGCGCCATGCGCTCGAGGGCGTCGGTCAGCTGGATCTCGCCGCCCTTGCCGGGCGCGGTGTGCTCGAGCACGCCGAAGACGTCGGGCTTGAGGACGTAGCGGCCGATGATCGCGAGGTTCGAGGGCGCGTCCTCCTTGGAGGGCTTCTCGACGAGGCCGGTGATGCGCACCACGTCGTCCTCGTCGGTCGTCTCGACCGCGGCGCAGCCGTAGAGGTGGATCTGGTCCGGGTCGACCTCGAGGAGCGCGACGACCGTGGTGTCGCGCTGCTCCGCCACGTCGATCATGCGGGTGAGGAGCGGGTCGCGCGCGTCGATCAGGTCGTCGCCGAGGAGGACGGCGAACGGCTCGTCGCCGACGTGGCGCTGAGCGCGCGAGACGGCGTGGCCGAGGCCCTTCGGCTCGCCCTGGCGGACGAAGTGCACGTCGGCGAGGTCGCTCGCGTACTGCACGTGCGCCAGCTTGGCGTCGTCCAGCTTCTTGGCGAGGTTCTGCTCGAGCTCGGGGACCGAGTCGAAGTGATTGGCGAGCGCGTTCTTGTTGCGCCCGATGATGACGAGGACGTCCTGGAGTCCGGCGTCCGCGGCCTCCTCGACCACGTACTGGATCGCCGGCTTGTCGACGACGGGCAGCATCTCCTTGGGGATGGCCTTGGTCGCCGGCAGGAAGCGGGTGCCGAGACCGGCGGCGGGGATGACGGCTTTGCGGATTCGAGTGCCCATGGGGCGCCATACTAGCGGCGGCCGTGGTCGGGCACGTTTCGGCCCCGAGAGGGGCTTGCCAACGGTGTACCCCGCTCGCGGACGGAGCCGCCGCAGGACTCCTCACGATCGCGACCCCGGACTCCTCGCGACCGCGACCCCGGACTCCTCACGACCGCGACTCCGGCCTCCTCCACGACCGCGGCTCCGGCCGCGAGGACGGCCCGACACCCCCGATCTAGACTGGGCCCCATGCCAGCCGACATCACCCACGAGAAGCGGGCGCTGCGCGCCGAGCTCCGTGAGCGCCGACGCACGCAGACCGCGACCGCCCGCGAGCAGGCCACCCTGCACCTCACCGAGCACCTCGAGGAGCTGGCGACCCGGGTCGGCGCACGGTCGATCGCCTGCTACCTCTCGGCGCCGGACGAACCGAGCACCCGTCCCTTCCTCGGCTGGGCCGAGAGCCGCGGGATCCGGGTCCTCTTCCCCATCTCCCGCCAGGACGGCCTGCTCGACTGGGCGGTCGGCGACGGCCACACCGAGACCCAGGGCCTGTTCGGGATGCCGGAGCCGGTCGGTCAGCTGCTCGGCCCGATCGCGATCAACGACGTCGACCTGATCATCGTCCCCGCCGCCACCGTCGACCGCTCGGGCATGCGGATGGGCTGGGGCCGCGGCTACTTCGACAAGACGCTCGGCTCGATGGAGAAGTGCCCGCCCGTCTACGCGGTGGTCTTCGACAGCGAGTTCGTCGAGCACGTGCCCAGCGAGGTGCACGACCAGGCGGTCGACGGCGTCGTCACTCCCTCGGGCATCGTCGACATCCCGCGCTGACCCGCTCCCCTCTTCCCCCACTCCCCCGCCGCCACCCGCCTCAGGAGCACCAGTGCCCACCTACTCCTACCGCTGCACCCAGTGCGGCAACGCCTTCGACATCCAGCAGAAGTTCACCGACGACACCCTCACGGAGTGCCCGAGCTGCCAGGGCGCGCTGCGCAAGGTCTTCAGCGCGGTCGGCGTGACCTTCAACGGCTCGGGCTTCTACCGGACCGACTCGCGCGCCTCGGGGCCGGGGTCCGGTTCCGGCTCGAAGGAGTCGAAGGGCGAGTCGGGCGGAGGGTCGTCCGCTCCCGCGTCGACCGGCTCGGGTTCCGGCGGGTCGTCCTCGGGCGGCTCCGGCTCGTCGTCGGGCTCCTCGGGGTCGGGCTCCTCCGGCTCCTCGTCCTCGGGATCGGGCTCCGGCTCCTCGGGCTCCTCCTCCTCCAAGCCCTCGTCCTCCGGGTCGGGGTCCTCCTCCTCTTCCTCCTAGGGCCGCCGTTCCCCCGGGAGCGAGCCCGCCTCCGCGCACCCCACTCCGCCCGCCGGCAGAAACGGAACAGATCATGATCAACGGTTTCAAAGAGTTCATCCTCCGCGGCAACGTCATCGACCTGGCGGTCGCCGTGGTCATCGGCGCCGCGTTCACCACCATCGTCAACGCGATCGTGACGGGCATCTTCAACCCGATCATCGGCGTCATCTTCGACGCCTCCTCCCTCGAGACGCTCGTCTGGACGATCCGCCCCGAGGGCAACGGCCAGGAGGCGTCGGTCATCGCCTGGGGCAGCGTCCTCTCGGCCCTGATCCAGTTCGTGATCGTCGCGTTCGTGCTCTACTTCGCGTTCGTCCTGCCGATCAACCACCTCAAGAACACCGCGTTCAAGAAGAAGATGGACGACGCCCCGGCCGCCGAGGACAAGGCGCCGACCGAGCTCGAGCTCCTCGCCGACATCCGCGACCTGCTCGCCAACGGCGGCACCGCGACCACCGCGAACTCCGGCAAGCACGTCGACTGACGCTCCGTGACGGAGGAGGGGGGCGGCGATCGCGAGGTCGCCGCCCCTCTCGTCGCGTCCGGCGATGTCCCCGGAGCGCACTCCCGCGGCGTCCGCCGTGTCAATTCTTGTTAACGGTAACAAAGTGCTCGCGTGTCGCCCTCGCGAGCCTTTAGTGTGTGGTTCCTCACCACCCGTGCGACGGAGCACCGGCACCCTCACCCTCGAGGACCCGCGGCCTCGTCGCCCTCTCGACGACGAGGAATCCTGCATGAGACGATCACGATCGACGTTGCGGACCGCTCTGGCGACCACGACGATCGCAGCCACCGCGCTGCTCGGAGCCGCCCTCCCGGTCTCCGCCTCCGGAGCGACGGCCCAGCCGCTGCTCCACTACAGCTTCGACACCGCGCCGACCGGCACGACCGTCGCCGACACCAGCGGCAACGGCTACAACGGCACCCTGCGCGGCAGCGGCGCCACCGTCGCCGCGGGCGCGCTCAGCCTGCCGGGCGGCTCCGCCGCCGCGGCCCCCTACGTCGACATCCCGACGGCGGGCCTCGTCGGCAAGAAGGACCTCACGGTCTCCACCTGGCTGTCGAACCGGACCGGGCCCGCGAACACCGCGGCCGCGTTCCTCGGCGCCCCGGTCGCGGCCGGCGCGTCCTACTCCTCCGGCTACTACCTGCTCAACCCGACGAACCCGGCCGGCTTCGTCAAGTCGGTCGTCACGAACGCGACCAACGCCGGCGCCCCGTGGGGCACCGAGGTCGGCCCCGGCTCGACGAACGCCGCCAGCACCGGCCTGCGCACTCCCGCCGGCTACTCGCTCTACACGACCGTCATCGACGGCACGAACGGCACCCTCTCGGTCTACGTCAACGGCACCCGGATCGGCCAGAACGCGATCGCGCGCAACGTCTCGTCCTTCGGAACCTCGCTGGTCGGCTATCTCGGCCGCTCGACCTACAACGACGCCGGCTGGAACGGCCTCGTCGACGACTTCGCGGTCTACGACAGCGCGCTCACCGCCGACGCGGTCACCGCGCTGTACTCGTCGCAGGCGATCGACCGCGCCGTCGCCTCCGTCAGCATCCCGACGACCGCGACCGCCGACTTCGCGCTGCCCACCAGCAGCGCCGGCGTCGCCGTGACCTGGCGCTCGAGCAGCGCCGCCATCGCGGTCTCCGGAGGCAGCGCCGTCGTCACGCGACCGGCCGCCGGCTCCCCCGACGCCGCCGTGACGCTCACCGCCACATTCACCTCCGGCAGCGACACGCGCACCGTCGACTACCCGGTGCTCGTCACCGCGCAGCTCGCCGACGCCGACAAGGTCCAGCGCGACCTCGACGCCGTGACCGTCGCCCAGGCCGGCGACGTCCGCACCAACATCTCGGTCCCGGCGCGCGGCGCCCTCGGCTCGAGCATCGCCTGGAGCGTCATCGGCTCGAACGCCGCGACGATCCGCGACGGCAGCACCGCCGACAGCCGCACCATCGTCGTCGAGCGCCCCACCGCGGGCAGCCCGGCCGTCGACGTGACGGTCCGCGCGACCGCGACCAGCGGATCGGTGACGCGCACCCGCGACTTCACCCTCCGCCTCCAGCCGCTGCCCACGGGCACGGTCGACACCGAGGCCTACGTCTGGGCCTTCTTCACCGGTGAGGGCGCCGGCGCCGAGCGCGTCAGCCTCGCCGCCTCGAAGGGGAACGACGCCCTCGACTGGAACACCCTGAACGGCGGACAGCCCGTCTTCACCTCCGACCAGGGCACCAAGGGCCTGCGCGACCCGTTCATCCTCCGCTCGCACGAGGGCGACAAGTTCTTCATGCTCGCGACGGACCTGAAGATCGACGGCCTGGCCGGCGGCTTCGACACCGCGCAGAAGTCGGGCTCGAAGTACATCGAGGTCTGGGAGTCGACCGACCTGGTGAACTGGTCGGCGCAGCGCCACGTGAAGGTCTCGACCGACTTCGCCGGCAACACCTGGGCGCCCGAGGCGTACTGGGACGACGAGCTCGACACCTACGTCGTCTTCTGGGCCTCGAACATGTACCCGACGACGAACGCGGCCGACCGCACCGCCGTCACCTACAACCAGATGATGTACGCGACCACCGACGACTTCGTCACCTTCTCGGAGGCGAAGCCGTGGATCGACGTCCAGCGCGGCACCGGCCGCGGCACGATCGACTCGACCATCGCGAAGGACGGCGACACCTACTACCGCTTCACGAAGGACGAGGCGTCGATGACGCTGCGCGAGGAGAAGAGCACCGACCTGCTCGCCACGATCAGCGGCTCGCTGCCCGGCACCTCCGGACCCGCGGACGAGTGGACCCTGGTCAAGGAGCGCGTCGCCTCCGGCCTGCCCAACGGCGAGCCGAACGGCACCTTCACCAGCGGTGAGGGCCCGAACGTCTTCCCCGCGAACGAGGGCGACGTGAACGGCCTCGACTGGTTCCTCTTCATCGACCAGCCGGACTACCACGCGGGACCGAACCACTACATCCCGTTCGGCACCGACGACCTGGCCGCCGACGCCTGGCAGCCGCTCGGAGCGAAGCTGCGGGAGAACCTGCCGCAGAACTCCGACGGCGGCAAGCCTCGCCACGGCACGGTCATCCCGGTGACCCGCGCCGAGTACCAGCGCATGCTCGAGGCGTACGCCCCGGCGATCGCCGTCACCTCGGTCGCTCCGATCGCGGTCTCGACCGCCGCCGGCGTCGCCCCGGTGCTGCCGAGCGCGGAACTCACGACGGCGGACGGCGCGAAGCGCACCGTCGCCGTCACCTGGGACGCCGTCGCTCCCGCCTCCTACGCCGCCGCCGGCACCTTCACGGTGCGGGGAGTGGCGCAGGACGACTCGCGGATGCCGGTGACCGCAACGGTCACCGTCCAGTCCTCACTGAAGCTGACGGCCGCGGCGAGCACCCGCTGCGTCGCCGGCAAGGTGGTGCTGACGGTCGTCGCGACCAACGGCGACACCGTCCCGATGGACGTCACGGTCACCTCGACGGCGGGCACGAAGTCCTTCGCCGGCGTCAAGGCGGGCTCGAACGCCTCCGCCGCCTTCACCGTCCGGGCCGCCCAGCTCGCGGCCGGCGAGGCGACGGTGACGGCGACCGCCACGGTCGGCGGCAAGCCCGTCACCTCGACGGTCAAGACCCCCTACGCGGCCCGCACCTGCGGCTGACCCGCTCCCGCGACGACGACGGCCCATCGTGCTCCGGCAGGGTGGGCCGTCGTCGTACGCGGCCCGCGAGATGCCACTTGTGCACGCTTTTCACGGCGTGTCGCGTGCACAAGTGGCATCTCGCGGAGGGGGTCAGTAGTGCGGGGGGACGTCCTGGCGGAGGCGGGCGTCGTTCGGGCCCGTATCGGGGCGCAGGGCGGGCGCCTCGGGGTCGGGGACGACGGCGTCGTGCGGCGACGGGTCGGTGCCCGGCTTCGCGGGCAGGGTCGCCCGCCGGCCGCCGCGCGAGCGCCGGAGCGGTCGGTCGGCGCCGGCGGGCGCGGCGGCCCGGGAGTCCTCGGGCACGCTCAGTCGGCGGGCAGGGGCGTGATCGGCTGCGTCTCGTTCGACGCCGGGGCGGTGTCCTCGACGATCGGCGCGCCGGCGCCCACCGGCACCTCGATCGGACCGGTCGACGTCTCGTCCTGCGGGGCGCCGATCAGCCCGGCGACCCGCGCGGCCACGGCCTCGGGATCGGCGAACAGCTCGAAGTTGTGCACGCGGAGGTAGTGCCAGCCGAGGCGGCGCAGCAGCTCCGGGCGCAGCCGCAGCGAGACCCGGAGGCTCTGCGTGCTGACGTCGCGGTCGGTCTCGACGACGACGGCGCGGGTGCCGTGCGCCGCGACCAGTGCGAGCTTGCCCTTGTGCCCGATGTTCACGCGCAGTCCGCGGCGCTCGAGGCGCGCGGCCAGGTCGACCAGCATCGGCTCGGAGTAGTCGTCACGGTCGCTCGGCTGGACGCGGTCCTCCGCCTCCTGGAGCACCTGCGCGAGCGCGACCATGCCGTAGCGCATCCGCGACTCGTCGATGTCGCCGGGGCGGAAGCAGGAGACGATGTCCATCGACCGGCGGGCCCGGGTCATGCCGACGGCGAGCAGGCGCTCTCCGCCCGGCTCGGCCAGCGCACCGAAGTTGGAGAGCAGGCGGCCGTGCGGGGTCCGGCCGTAGCCGATCGAGAAGATCACCCGGTCGCGGCTCTGCGCCACCGACTGCTCGAGCGTCACCACCGCGAACGGCTCGGGCCGGTCGCCGAGGATGAAGTCGTTGAGGTCGGCGCGCTTCGCGAACGCGGTGAGCACGGCCTGCTGGACCCGGACGGCGTGCCGCGGGCTCGCGGTGATCACCATCAGCGACTCGCGCGGGCGGATGACCGCGTGCTCGAGCACCAGCTCGACCACCTTCGCGACCTCGGCGTCGACGGACTCGACCGCTCCGGAGTCGTTCTCCGGCATGCCGTGTCCGCTGGCGATGTAGTGGAAGCGGAGCGAGTCGTGCCCGAGGAACGAGCCGGCCCACGGCAGCGAGTCGATCCGGCCGCCGTAGAAGCGTCGGTTCACCAGCTCGGCGAGGTCCTCGCCGCCCGCGCGGTAGCTGCGGGTGAGCGTGACGGTGTTCAGCAGCTCGCCGAGGCGGGCCAGCGCCGACTGCGCGTGCAGGGCCTCGACGTCGGTGCGCGAGGCGGCGCTGCCGAACTCGACGGTCTCGTCGACCCGGAGCGAGAACGGCGTCGGCGTCTGCGTCACCGGGTCGCCGAACGCGACGACCTGCTTGGCGCGGCGGATCGCTCCGACGTTCTCGGCGAGGGTCGTGGCGCCGGCGTCGACGAGGAAGACCGCGTCGAAGGTGGTCTCGGTGCCGATGCGGTGCACCTCGTAGGGCGAGGCGAGCCAGGCCGGAGCGAGCACCCGCGACAGGTGCGGCGCGGCCTTCTGCAGCTCCTGCGGCGTGGTCGACGCCTCGGAGCGCAGCAGCGCGCGCAGGGCGTCGCGCTCGAGCTGCCAGTCGACGAGCCCGATCTTCCAGGTCTCCGAGAGCTTCCAGGCCAGCAGCTCGGCGCTGGAGGCGGCGTGCGCCTCGTCCACGAGCTTGAAGTCGGCCTCGAGGCGGTCGAGCACGCTGGTGTTGCCGCCGAGCAGGGCGCGCTCGTCGGTCAGCATGATCTCGAGCGCCGAGCGCCACCAGGCGAGGTCGAGCTCGATCGCGACCAACTCGGCCGGCACGTGGCGGCGCGAGAGGTCGGTCAGCAGCGGGTCCAGGCCCCACTCGCGCAGCGTCGAGAGCAGCGTCGTGCGCTCCTGCAGGTTGGCGAGCACCTCGCTGTCCTCGGCGAGCCCGGAGACCATCGAGACGAGCTCGGCGAGCGGCAGGGAGGCGAGCGGCGTGCTGCTGCCGCGACGGCCGAGCGGCTCGTCGAGCCGGCCGAGCTGGTCGGACACCTGCTGGAACGCGACCTGCACGTCGGCGACGCCGACCGGCACCTCGGGGACGGTGCCCGCGACGGCGTAGCGCTGCCAGAGCGTGCGCTGCTGCTGCACGCGCCGGAGCGACGCGTTGAGGTCGGTGACGTGCGCGCCGGGCCGCATGTACTCGCGGGCGAGCTTCTTCAGGCGGCGGCGGTTGGTCGAGGACATCTCGGCGGCCTCGCGGCGCGGCGAGGTGGCGACGATGAGGTCCTGGATCGAGCGGTCGAAGACGGCCGGCTGGAACTTGTCGAGCGTCTCGCGGACGTCCTGCAGCAGGCGCAGGTAGATGCCGAGCTCGGCGACCGACTCGAACGGGCGCATGCGCGTCTGCGCGATGACGTCCTGGGCGCGGTCTAGCAGGCGCGGCAGGTCGCGCAAGTGCAGGCGCTTGGCCAGCTCGTGCGCGGCCTCCGCGTCGGCGGTCGAGTCGAACTGCGCGCCGTACCAGGGCGAGTCGCCCGGTCCGTAGCGGAACTCGCCGAGCCGGGCCGACTCGATCAGCATCCGGGTCGCCTCGGGCCGGCTGTGCGCGAGGGCGGTGACGGCGCGGCGGTCGAGGCGGGCGGCGGTCGACGGGGGCGTGCGCAGCTGCGAGAGGCGCGCCAGCTCCTCGAGGGCCTGCAGCGCGGAGACGCCGAAGCTGGGGTCGCGGCGCGAGAGCGCGCCGCGGTAGTCGAGCAGCACCTTGCGCAGGCGCAGCAGAGCGTCGTCGATCTCGCTGACGGAGGGGCGCGCGGCCTTCTCGTTGCGGCCGATCGACTGGATCAGGTCGCGGCGGAGCGTGCGCGGGCTGACGGCGATGCCGCCGAGGCCGGCGGAGAGCAGTCGCTGGTGGATGCTGTCGAGGCTCGAGCGGCGGGCGCCGACGACGAGGACGCGCTTGTGCTGCGCGGCGAGCGCGCCGATCGCGTTGACGATCGTCTGCGTGCCGCCGGTGCCGGGGAGGGTCTTCACGACGAGCGAGTTGCCGGCCGCGATGTTCGCGATGACCTGCTCCTGCTCGGCGTCGGCGTCCAGGAGGAGGTTGTCGGTCGCCGGCGGACGCTCGTCCTGCGGGATGATCGACGCCACCTTCTGCGACTGCTGCAGCGCGCGCTTGGCGGCCGGGTTGCCGGCGACCGCGTCCAGGACGGGGTGCTCGAGCATCCGGGCGTCGCGGAGCATGTCGCCGGCGACGTCGGCGAAGCTCGACACCACCAGGCGCGGGTGCACGGCGAACCAGGGCAGGTGCGAGGTGAGTCCGCGGAGCTGGTCGATGACCGGCTGCGGCTTGAAGACGCCGCTCTGCACCGCGAGCTCGACGAACTGCTCGGGGTCGATCGTGATGCCGAACTGCTGCTTGAGCGCGCGGGCGAGCTGCGGGTTGAAGTAGGGCTGGCCCTTGAGCTTGAGCTCGAAGTCGCGGCCGTAGCGGCGGATCGCGAGCGGGCGCAGCAGGACGGGGGCGGTGAACTCCGTCTCGCCGGCGCGCCACTGGGCGAGGCCGATCGCGAGGTGCACGCCCTCGATGCCGCGGACCGAGCGCAGCTCGATCCCCTTGTCGGTGATGGCGGCGGCGGCGTTCTTCGCGGTGCGCAGCGCCAGCTCGTCGCGGATGAGGGAGGAGAGCAGGGTCGTCTTGCCCGAGATGAACGGCGGCAGCCCGCCCGGGTGCGTGGTGGACAGCTCGATGCGAGTGCGCGGGGAGTCGACGAAGTGCAGGAGCGGCGAGGGGCCGCCGACCTTGGCGAGCTCCTCCCGCCAGGACTGCCAGACCGGGTCGGCCGCATTGCCGCCCTGGTAGCCGGCCTCGCCGCTCGTCACCTGGACGGGCGTGGTGGCGTTGGAGGGGAGCTGGAGGGCGGACGCCTCGCGCGGGTCACCGGACTCGGGGGAGGTCGCCACCGGTCCGGCTCCTGGGAAATCGTCGACACGTTGCACACGGACACCCTAAGCCGGGGATCTGCGAAAGGCCGTAGCGACTCGGATCGGCCGGACGACCGAGGCGTCACCCGCGTCTGGGGGTCGTGCGGGTCGGTCAGGCCGCGGCGCGGGCGAGCCCCTCCTCGCCGGGTCGCGCTCCGCGATCGGGCCAGACGCCGAGCGGGGGCACGCTCTCGACCCGGCGCTCGCCGTCCACGACGACGACGCGGCTCTCGACGCGGTCGTGCCCGCCGGCGACGGCCACGGCGATCATGACGGCCTCGGCGTGGTCGCGGGTGAGGTGCCCGAACGCCGCGCGCAGGTCGACCGGGCGGCCGGTGGCGAGCGACAGCGCGATCCGGGCGACCGCCTCCTCGGAGAGGTCGAGCAGGTGCGCGCCGCGCTCGAGGACCGCCAGGTCGACCGCGGATCCCGCTGCGCTCTCACGGACCCAGGGCAGTCCCGGGCGGGCGCAGCCGGTGCGCAGGAGCAGCTCCTGCGCGAGGGCGACGGCGGGGGTCGCGGTGGACGGGACGGCGGGCGCGGCGGTCACGAGGCGGCTCCGGTCGGCGCGGACGTCCCGCGGCGGCTCGCCCGGCGGGCGGCGCGGACCGCCACCGACGTCACGGCCGTGAGGACGCAGATCAGCCCGACCAGCGCGGGGGCGAGCCAGCCGAGCACGCCCGCCCGCTCGACGGTGGGCCCGACGTACGACCACTGCGTGAGGCCGTGGACGAAGAGGGCGAAGAAGCCGAGGGCGACGCCGGTCAGCGCGGTGACGAGATCGGCCGGACGGAGGACCTCGTCGTCGTCGGAGAGGGCGGCGGGAGCGGGAGGCGCGGCGGCGGCCGGGTCGGTGGTCGGCAGCGCGAGGGTGCCGGTGGACGGAGTGGACATGGAACCGATGGAACCAGTCGGCGGCCGTCTCCGGCGTCCTCCGCTGGCATGATGGCGCGCGCCGTTCGGCTCACGTCGCGCGGCGCCGCCCGAGCGAGGACTGGAAGCGCAGGAGGTAGCCGTCGGGGTCGGTGACGAGGACCTGGCGGACGCCCGCCTCCTCCTCCCCCGCGCGGTACCAGCGGGTCTCGGACGGGGCGAACAGCGGCACTCCGGCGGCCTCGAGGGCCGTCGCGACCGCGTCCGCGTCGTCGACGCGGATCTGGAGGTTCGCGCCGCGGCCGAGCGGGCGCTCCAGCGGCGCGGTGATCCAGTCGCGGGTGCTGCCGATCCGGTCGAGCATGACGTGGGCGGTGCCGCGGACGAGGTACGCGAAGCCCTCCTCCGGTCGCGCGTAGCGGACCGCGAAGCCGCAGGGGCCGCACCAGAACGCGAGGCTGCGCTCGAGGTCCTCGACGAGGAGCTCGGGGACGAGGTCGGGCTCGGAGGCGGGGTCGGCGGCGGTCACGGCGCCATGCTGCCACGGACCCGCCACGGACCCGCCGCGGAAAGGCGGCCGGACTAGGGTCGACGGCATGGGGGCCGGGAGCACGGGGATCGGGGACGACGGGGATCACGAGCACGCCGCGCAGGCGACCGGTGAGCGACCGTTCGGAGAGCCGGAGCACGCGGACGCCCGTACGACGCACGACGGCCCCCCGCGCTTCCCCCTCAGCCTGGTGGTCGTCGTCCCGCTCGGGATGCTGGTGCTCGGCGGCCTCTTCGGGAGCGTCCTCGCCCTGAGCACTCCGTGGCTGCCGATGGCGCTGACGCGGGCGGGACTGCCCTACGCCGTGCTCGCGCTGATCGTCGCCGTCGCGCTCCGCCTCCGGGCCGTGCGGGCCGTGCGGGCGGACCGGTCGGAGCCGCTCGACCCGGTGATCGCCTCCGGCCGCAGCCTCTCCCAGCGGGCGACCCGGGCCACCGCCGCCACCCTGCTCGCGATCTGGCTGGTCGTCGCCACGGCGTTCGCGCTGCAGACCGAGCCGGGGCTCTTCGTCCTCGCCGGCGGGCCGGTGATCATCGGGGCGCTGCTGTCGATCGTCGCGAACGCGCCCCTGCTGTACTCCCCACGGATCGCCCGCTCCGAGGTCGCCGTGGTGCTCGCGCACGCGGACGGCCGGCGGCGGATCCTCGCGAACTGGATCCTCGCGCCGCTCTCCTGGTTCGCCTACGCGATCCCGGTGCAGGCGCTCGGGCTCTGGAGCGTCTAGCGCGCCTCGGCGGTCTCCGGCGCGGTCCTCGTGCGGCCCGGCAGCAGCAGCAGGCCCGAGACGCCGACGACGATCAGCAGGATCGCCGCGACGGTGACGAAGGCGGACAGCGCCAGCACCGGCATGATGACGGTGAGCAGGCCCGCGATCACCGAGGCGATGCCCGCGGCGATCGGCAGCCACACCGGGCCGGCGACGGTGCGGCCGCTGGTGATGCTCGAGACGCCGTCGAGGATCCAGCCCAGGCCGATCACGAGGCCGAGGATGCTCAGCGACTCGAACGGGTTCGACAGGCAGAGGATGCCGGCGACCAGGATCAGGGCGCCGAGCAGGCCCGCGAGCCAGCGAACCCGGTTCTGCAGGCGCGTGGCGGTGAAGGCCAGCAGGAGCCGGAAGACGCCGGCAGCGATCAGGTGGATGCCGAAGACGATCGCGACGGTGAGCAGGGTAGGGCCGGGGATCAGCACCGCGATCACGCCGAGGGCGATGGCGATCAGCGAGACGCCGATGATCCAGCTGCGCTCGACGGCGGTGCGGGAGAGGGCGGGAGAGGGAGTCGCGGCGGCGGCGTTCTCGGCCGTGTTCTCGGGCATGAGGGTCCTCTCGTCGGGGGCTGACCTCTCGAACGCTAGGGCACTTCCGCCCCGCGGCGAGCGGGACACGGGGGCGGTCGCGCTCAGCCCGTGCGCCCGCTACCCTGCGGTGCCGGCGGCCCGGGTCAGTGCCGGCGGCCGGCCCCGGTGCGGCGGGCGGCGCGGTGCCGGCGGATGCTGCGGACCACCAGCAGCAGCACGACCACGCCGATCGCGCCGTAGATGATCGCGTCGAGCACGCCCGCGTACTGGTCGACCAGCTCGTACTGGGTGCCGAGCGCCGCGCCGAGGCCGATCAGCAGGCCGTTCCAGACGCCGGAGCCGAGGATCGTCAGCCCCGAGAACAGCAGCAGGTTCATCCGCTCGGCACCCGCGGGCAGCGAGATCAGACTCCGGACTCCGGGGATGAGCCGGCCGAAGAGGACGGCCCAGGTGCCGTGGCGGCGGAACCAGCCGACGGCCTTCTCGAAGTCCTCGCGGTCGACCAGGGGCAGCTTGGACAGCAGGCGGATCGAGCGCTCGGTGCCGATGCGGTAGCCGAGCCAGTAGAGGATCAGGCCGCCGAGGTAGGCGCCGAAGGTCGCGGTGATCACGACGAGCACCAGGTTCATCCGCCCCTGCTGGGCCAGGAAGCCCGCCAGCGGCAGCACCAGCTCGCTCGGGATCGGCGGGAAGACCGTCTCGATCAGTGTCAGCAGACCGACACCGGCCTCGCCCAGCGCCGCGATCACGCGGGCGGCGACGCCGACGAGACCGGAGAGCTCGTCGATGCTGTCGGTGGAGGAGGCCGCCGTCACGGAGGCAGGGGCGAGGGCGAGGGTCGCGATCGTCATGACTGAGAAGCTACTCAGTCCCGGGGCTCCGCACCTGGGAGATCGGGGTCGGCGCCGGACCCCGCGTCAGGGGCTGCCCGTGCCGGGGTGAGGTCCGCGTCAGGGGCTGCCGGTGAGGACGACCTGCTCGGAGCCCTGCAGGCGCACCTCGACCGAGGCGATCTCGGCCAGCGGCAGACCGGTCGAGAGGCTCGGCTCCACCGTCGAGCCGGGCGTGCTCGTCCACGAGCCGATCGGCTCCGTGGAGCCGGCCGTGTCGGTCACGTACATGACGTAGCCGACGGACGCCGCGCCCCCGGTCGCCGCGCCGCTCTCCTCCCAGCTGCAGTCCATGTCGATCCGGGTGCCCCACGCCTCCGGGACGAAGCGGACCGACGCCTCGACCGGGACGCCGGGCGCCGCGGCGAGAGCCACCGTGTTCTCGACCACCGTGGGCGGGGTGCCGATCACGAGCGGGAGGGCGATCGCGGCGGCCGCGGAGACCCCGGCGGCGGCGAGCACGAGGCCGGCGATGCGGAAGCGGGTGCGGCGGCGGAGCGCGTCGGTCGCCCGGGCGAGGTGCGCGAGCAGGGCGGGCGGGGCGGACTCCTCGACGCGCTGCTCCGTCTCGAGCAGCGCGAGCGCGTCCTCCTGCGGCAGATGCGCGAGCAGGCCGGGGATCGCGACGAACTCGCCCAGCGCCTCGCGGCAGCCGGCGCAGCCCCGCAGGTGCTGCTCGTAGGCGCGGCGGTCGGCGGGCGAGAGTGCGCCGAGGAGGTACGCCGCGTCCCAGTCGCGGAAGGCGTCGTCGCGGGAGGCGTCGTCGCTCTGCTGCTCGGTGCTCACGGTTCGGTCACGCCTTTCTCCTGGAGGGCGAGCTTCAGCGCCCGCATCCCGTAGTGCATCCGCGACTTCACCGTTCCGGGCGCGATGCCCAGCAGCTCGGCGATCTCGCCGACCGTGCGCCCGCCGTAGTAGGCGTGCACGATCACCGCGCGGTGGTCGTGGCTGAGGGTGCCCAGCGCCTCCGAGAGCAGCCAGGCGTCGAGCACCTGGTCGGTCCGGTCGCCGTGCGCGCGCTCCGGCACCTCGTCGGTGCCGAACTCGCGGTTGTGCCGCGCGCTGCGGCGGTCGTCGATGACGATGTTGCGGGCGACGGTGTAGAGCCAGGAGCGGGCCGCGGCCTCGCCCTGGGCCAGGATCTCCGGGTGCTTCCAGGCGCGCAGCAGCGCCTCCTGCACCACGTCCTCCGCCAGCTGGCGGTCGCCCGTGAGCCGGAGGACGAACCGCCACAGCGCCGCCGAGTGCTCGTCGTGCAGGGCACGCAGCATCTCGGCCTGATCCTCGGACATCTCCACCTCTCCTCCTTCAACGTAGAGGGGCGGCGTCCGGTTCACTCCCGCCGCCGGTTCGCGCCGGGCGCCGCACTCTGGTACTCCGGAGCGGTGACCTTCCCCGATGCCGCCGACGCCGCCCGCGTCCGCACCTTCCTCCGCGACCAGCGCGCGCGCATCCTCGACGACGTCCGCCACCTCGTGATGATGGAGAGCCCGAGCGACTCCCTCGAGGCGCTCGACGAGTTGCACGCGTTCCTCGTGCACTGGGTCGGCGAGCGGCTCGGACACGCGGGCGAGCTCGAGCACCTCCGCGAGCAGGACTGCCCGAGCGCGTCGAGCTGGACCTTCCCGGGCAGCGCCCCGGGGCGCGGACCGCGCGGGTCCCGCCCGTTCGTGGCGCTGGTGGGGCACTACGACACCGTCTGGCCGCTCGGCACGACCCGCGGCTGGCCGTTCGCGATCGACGGCGACCGCCTCAGCGGCCCGGGCAGCTACGACATGAAGGTCGGCCTCGTGCAGATGGTCTGGCTCGTGCTCGCGCTGCGGCACGCCCGCCTGGCGCACCCGGCCGTCCGCCTGGTGATGAACGGCGACGAGGAGGTCGGCAGCCTCACCTCGCGGAGCTTCCTCGAGCACCAGAGCCGCGGGGCGGAGGCGGCGCTCGTCTTCGAGGGGGCGATCGGCACCGCGGTGAAGACGGCGCGCAAAGGCATCGGCAACTTCGTGGTGGACGTCGTCGGAGTCGAGGCGCACGCGGGCGTCGAGCCCGAGAAGGGGGCCAGCGCGATCCACGAGCTCGGCGCGCTGATCCCTCGCGTGCTCGGGATCGCCCGGCCGGAGGCGGGGACGACCGTCAACATCGGCGTGGTGAAGGGCGGCAACCGGGTGAACGTGACGACCGCGAAGGTGCGGCTCGAGCTCGAGGTGCGGATCCGCGGCGCGGCCGAGGCGGCGCGGGTGGAGGCCGAGATGAACGCGCTCGAGGCGTCGGACCCGCGGATCCGGATCGAGGTCCGCGGGTCGTGGCAGCGGCCCGTCTTCGAGCGGACGGCCGCCGTCGGCGCGCTCTACCGCCGGGCCGAGCGGGTGGCGAAGACGATGGACCTGCCGCTGACCGAGACGGCGGTGGGCGGCGCCAGCGACGGCAATCTGATCGCCGCGCTCGGGATCCCCGTGCTCGACGGGCTCGGCGCCCCTGGCGAGGGCGCGCACGCCCGGGGAGAATCGGTGAGCATCGAGGGGATGCTCGAGCGGACCGCGCTCGCGGCGCTGCTCGTGGCGAGCTTCGCCGCGGAGGGAGACTGAGATGGTCCTGTACGAGTCGCGCCCGGTCGGCGTCGTGATCGACGCGCCGGCGGACGAGGTGTACTCCTTCGTGGTCGATCCCTCGAACCTGTCGCTCTGGGCGGCGGGGCTGGCGCGGGCCTCCGTCGAGGAGGTGGACGGCCACTGGTTCGCCGATTCGCCGATGGGCCGGGTCGAGATCGTCTTCGCGCCGCGGAACCCCTACGGCGTGGCGGATCACCGGGTGATCACCGAGGGCGGCCGGGTCTTCGACAACCCGCTCCGGATCCTCGCCAACGGCGACGGCGCCGAGATCGCCTTCACCGTCCGCCGGTACGACGGCATGACGCTCGAGCAGTGGGACGAGGACTGCGACCGGGTCGCGGCGGACCTCGAGACGCTGCGGGGGCTGATGGAGCGCGCGGAGGACTGAGCGGGCGCGGCCGCGGGTCTCCTCCCCAGGAGCGGACCTCGCGGAGTCGTCCACCGGTCTTCCGGCCCGCCGCGATCGGGCGCCGATCCTGCACTACATTCGACAGGATCCGGCGTTCGCCCGGGCCTTCCGCGCGACAACGAGGGATGTCATGACCTCTCCCGAACCGACCACCCGCCCCGCCGGCGGCATCGAGCTCAACGGTCTCGACACCATCCAGGAGTCGGAGCGGCACGGCCGCCCGCGCGACCTGTTCTGGCCGTGGTTCGCGGCCAACGTCTCGGTGCTGGGGCTGAGCTACGGCTCGTTCCTGCTCGGCTTCGGCCTGTCCTTCTGGCAGGCGACCGCGGTCGCCGTGATCGGGATCGTCGTCTCCTTCCTCTTCTGCGGCTTCGTCGCGGTCGCCGGCAAGCGCGGCTCGGCCCCGACGATGGTGCTCAGCCGCGCCTCCTTCGGCGTCGACGGCAACCGCCTGATCGCGGTGATCTCCTGGCTGCTCACGGTGGGCTGGGAGACGGTGCTCGCCTCCCTCGCCGTGCTGGCGACGGCGACCGTCTTCGAGGAGTTCGGCTGGGACGGCGGCGTGCTGACCAAGGTCGTCGCGCTGATCGTCGTCGCGGCGCTGATCGTCATCGCGGGGATCGCCGGCTTCCGGCTGATCATGCGGCTCCAGCTCGCGATCACGATCGCGACCGCCGTGCTGACCGTCGTCTACGTCGTGCTCGTGCTCGACCGCATCGACCTCGCCGCCGTCGGCAGCCTGCCCGCGGGCTCGGCCGGAGCCGTGATCGGCGGACTCGTCTTCATGATGACCGGCTTCGGGCTGGGCTGGGTGAACGCGGCGGCCGACTACTCGCGCTACCTCCCGCGCACCGCCGGCACCGCCGGGGTCATCGGCTGGACCACGATCGGCGGCGCCGTCGCGCCCGTCGTGCTCGTGGTGGTCGGGCTGCTGCTCGCCGCCTCCTCGACGGAGCTGTCCGACGCGATCGCGGCCGACCCGATCGGCGCGCTCGCGAGCATCCTGCCGACCTGGTTCCTGCTCCCCTTCATCGTCGTGGCCCTGCTGGGGCTGATCGGCGGTGCGGTGATGGACATCTACTCCTCGGGCCTCGCGCTGCTCAGCACCGGCCTCAAGGTGTCCCGGCCGGTGGCAGCCGGCATCGACGGCGTGCTGATGGTGCTCGGCGCGATCTACGTCGTCTTCGTCGCGGGCGACTTCCTCGGCCCTTTCCAGGGCTTCCTCATCACCCTCGGCGTGCCGATCGCGGGCTGGCTCGGCGTGTTCCTGGCCGACCTGCTCCTCCGCCGCCGCGACTACGACCAGGAGGCGCTCTACACCTCGCGGGGCCGCTACGGCAGCGTCTCGCTCGCACCGGTGCTGCTCGTGGTGATCGGCGCCGTGATCGGCTGGGGCCTCGTCGTCAACTACTCCCCCGGCTTCGAGTGGGAGGGCTACCTGCTCGGCCCGATCGGCGGGCGCGACGGCGAGTGGGCCGGGGCGAACCTCGGCGTGCTGGTCGCCCTCGTGATCGGCTTCGCCGGCACGCTGGTCCTCTCGCGGTCCGCGGTGCGACGCCAGGAGGCCGACGCGTGAGCCTGCTCGTCGCGATCGACCTGCAGCACGTCTTCGCCGACGAGGGCTCGCCGTGGGCGTCGAAGGAGTTCGACCGTGCGGCGGAGGGGACGACCCGGCTGCTCCCGCACTTCGGCGAGCGGGTGGTCACCACCCGCTTCGTCGCCCCGGCCGAGCCCCGCGGCGCCTGGATCCCCTACTACCGGGACTGGCCGTTCGCGCTCGTCCCGGACGAGGATCCGCTCTACGCGCTGGTCCCCGGCTTCGAGGGGCACCGCACGATCACCGCGCCGACGTTCGGCAAGTGGGGCCCCGAGCTCGAGGCGCTGCTCGACGACTCCCGCTCGATGGTGCTGACCGGGGTCTCGACCGACTGCTGCGTGCTGGCGACGGCGCTCGCCGCGGCCGACGCGGGCGTCGCCGTGCGCGTGGTGACGGATGCCTGCGCGGGCGCCTCCGTGGCCGACCACACCCGCGCGCTCGACGCGATGGCGCTGTTCGGGCCGCTGATCACCCTGACCACGGTGGACGAGGTGCTGGCCGGACTCCCCGCCGGAATGTGACGAGGCGCGGGAGGTCTCGCGGCGGCGCCGCGCGGACCGGCATGATGGCGGGATGCCCTCCACCGACGTCCGCGACAGCGCGGCGCCCCGCATCCTGGTCATCGGCGAAGCCCTGATCGACATCGTCGAGCGCGACGGCGAGAGCACCGAGCACGTGGGCGGCTCGCCCGCGAACGTCGCGCTCACCCTCGCTCGCCTCGGCCGCGAGGCGACCCTCGTCACCGACATCGCCGACGACGAGCGCGGCCGGCGCATCGCCGAGCACCTGGGCGCCTCCGGCGTGACCGTGCTGCACGGCGACGCCGAGCGCACCTCGACCGCCCGGGCCCGCCTGCAGGCGGACGGCTCGGCCGAGTACGACTTCGACCTCTCCTGGAACCCGCCGGCCGCCGATCCCTCGAGCGCGACCCACGTGCACACCGGCTCGATCGCCGTCTACCTCGAGCCGGGCGGCTCCGCGATCGTCGAACTGCTCGAGGCGCTGCCGGCCGGCGTCACCGCGAGCGTGGACGCGAACATCCGCCCCGCGCTCGTCGGTGAGCACAACGACGCGCTGGCCCGCTTCGAGCGGGTCGCCGCGGCCTGCGAGATCGTCAAGCTCAGCGACGAGGACGCGGAGTGGCTCTACCCGACGATGCAGCTCGACGAGGTGCTGACCCGCCTGCTCGAGCTGGGCGCGCAGCTCGCCGTCGTGACCCGCGGCGGCGAGGGCCTGCTCCTCGCCTCCTCCGTCGCCCGGGCCACCGTCCCCGCCGCCCGCATCGTCGTCGCCGACACCATCGGCGCGGGCGACTCCGCCATGGGCGCGATCCTCGACGAGGCCTTCCGCCAGGGCCTCGGCGCCCCGAACGGCCTGCTCCTTGACGAGCCCTCGCTGCGCGCGATCGGCCACTGGGCCGCCCGCGTCGCCGGCATCACCACCTCCCGCTCCGGCGCGAACCCGCCGACCCGCGCGGAGCTGTAGAAGCCGCGCCGTCCCCGCCTGCCGGACACGGGGATCTACTGGGAAGAGACGCGCGCAGACATGCTGGTCGAGTAGTCCCGCAGGGGCGTGTCGAGACCCGCGGCATCAGCAGGGCGAGTCTGCAGACTCGGCCTCTGACGCTGGTGGATCTCGATACGCCCGCTGCGCGGGCTACTCGATCAGCATGTGGTCGCCCGCTCCGCGGGCTACTCGATCAGCATGTGGTCGCCCGCTCCGCGGGCTACTCGATCAGCAGGGGGACACCCGCTGCGCGGACCGGGCGATCAGCAGGAAGGCGGCCGTTGCAGCGGGATCGCCGACGGGTCGATACTGGGGCCCTCCTCGAGCGGAAGGCACCCCATGTCCACGAGTCTCAGCCCCTACATCGGCTTCCGCGACAACGCTCGCGAGGCGATGGAGTTCTACCACTCGGTCTTCGGCGGGGAGCTGGTGTCGAGCACCTTCGCGGACTTCCACGCGAGCGAGGATCCGGCCGAGCAGGACCTGCTCATGCACTCGCAGCTCACCACGCCGAGCGGGCTGATTCTGATGGCGTCCGACACCCCGGGCTCGATGACGTTCGAGGAGGGCGCGCGCATCACGGTCGCGCTCTTCGGCGACGACGACGCCGAGCTCGGCGGCTACTGGGACGGGCTCGCCGCCGGCGGCTCGGTCCAGGAGCCGCTGACCACGTCGCCCTGGGGCGACCGCTTCGGGATGCTGACCGACCGCTTCGGCGTGCACTGGATGGTCAACATCTCGGGCGCGTCCGCCTGAGCGTCCCGATCGCCGCCCGCGCGGGCGCAGAATGGAGGGACCGCCCGGTGTCCGGAGCGGTCCCCTCCCTCTGACGAAGGCGGCACTATGACGATCACGCTCGGGTACAAGGCATCGGCGGAGCAGTTCGGGGCGCGCGAGCTCGTGGAGCTGGCCGTCGGCGCCGAGCGGCACGGCTTCGAGAGCGCGGTGGTCTCCGACCACTTCCAGCCCTGGCGCCACACCGGCGGCCACGCGCCGTTCTCGCTCGCCTGGCTCGCCGCGGCCGGCGAGCGCACCTCGACCATCCGGCTCGGCACCTCGGTGATGACGCCGCACTACCGCTACAACCCCGCCGTCATCGCGCAGGCGTTCGGCACGCTCGGCGTGCTCTACCCGGACCGCATCATGCTCGGCGTGGGCACCGGCGAGGCGCTGAACGAGGTCGCGACCGGCTACCAGGGCGCCGGCGAGCAGAGCTGGCCCGACTTCAAGGAGCGCTTCGCCCGGCTGCGCGAGGCCGTGCGCCTCATGCGCGCCCTCTGGGCCGGCGACCGCGTCTCCTTCGACGGCGAGTACTACTCCACCCATGAGGCGTCCATCTACGACAAGCCCGAGAACGGCGTCCCCGTCTACATCGCCGCGGGCGGGCCCGTCGTCGCGAAGTACGCCGGCCGCGCGGGCGACGGCTTCATCTGCACCTCGGGCAAGGGCATGGAGCTCTACACCGAGAAGCTGCTCCCCGCGGTCGAGGAGGGCATCGCGGCGGGCGGGCGCGACTCCGCCGCGCTCGACCGGATGATCGAGATCAAGCTCTCCTACGACCCCGACCCGGCTCTCGCGCTCGAGAACACGCGCTTCTGGGCGCCGCTCTCGCTGACTCCCGAGCAGAAGCACTCGCTGACCGACCCGGTCGACATGGAGCGCGCCGCCGACGAGCTGCCGATCGAGCAGGTCGCCAAGCGCTGGATCGTCGGCTCGGACCCGGACGAGACGGTCGCCCAGATCAAGCCCTACGTCGACGCGGGCTTCAACCACCTCGTGTTCCACGCGCCGGGCGACGACCAGCAGCGCTTCTTCGACGCGTTCGAGCGCGACCTCGCGCCGCGTCTGCGCGCCCTCTGATTCCGTCGCGACCGGGCGGCGCCGTGCCGCCGGCCGTCCGACCCTCCCGTGCCCCGACCCGTCGGCGCCCGCCGACCGACCCCTCCGGAAGAGCCGCCTCCGCATGACCGTGCCCACCCTCCTCGCCCGCCTCGCCGAGGGCGAGCCGATCACGCGCGCGAGCGCCGAGGTGCTCCTCGAGGCGCGCGGGGACGACCTCGACGCGGTGCTGCTGGCCGCCGGGCGGCTGCGCGACGAGGGGCTCGCCCGCCGCGGCCGGCCGGGAGTGATCACCTACTCCCGCAAGGTCTTCGTGCCGCTGACCAAGCTCTGCCGCGACCGCTGCCACTACTGCGTGTTCGTCGAGACGCCGGGCGGCCTCGCCCTCAAGCGCGAGTCGACCTTCATGGAGCCGGAGGAGATCCTCGAGGTCGCCCGCGCCGGCGCCGCGCTCGGCTGCAAGGAGGCGCTGTTCACCCTCGGCGACCGCCCGGAGGACCGCTGGCCCGTCGCCCGCGCGTGGCTCGCCGAGCACGGCTACGCCTCGACGCTCGAGTACGTGCGCGCGATGGCGGTGCTGGTGATGACCGAGACCGGCATGGTGACGCACCTCAACCCCGGAGTGATGTCCTGGGCCGAGCTGCAGCGCCTGCGCCCGGTCGCGCCCTCGATGGGGATGATGCTCGAGACGACCGCCGAGCGGCTGTGGTCCGAGAAGGGCGGCGTGCACTACGGCTCGCCCGACAAGGACCCCGCTCTGCGGCTGCGCGTGCTCGACGACGCCGGGCGCAGCCGGATCCCGTTCACCACGGGCGTGCTGCTGGGCATCGGCGAGAACACGGCGGAGCGGGCCGACGCGCTGTTCGCGATCCGCGACTCGCATGCGCTCTGGGGCCACGTGCAGGAGTGCATCGTGCAGAACTTCCGCGCCAAGCCGCGGACCGCGATGCAGAACGAGGTCGACCTCGAGCTGCAGGAGTACGTCGCGAACGTCGCCGTCGCGCGCCTCGTCCTCGGCGCGGACATGACGATCCAGGTGCCGCCGAACCTCACCGACGAGCAGGAGCTCGGGCTCCTCCTCCGCGCCGGGATCGACGACTGGGGCGGGGTCAGCCCGCTGACCGCGGACCACGTGAATCCGGAGCGTCCGTGGCCGAACATCGACGACCTCGCGCGGCTGACCGCCGACTCCGGCTACCGGCTGCACGAGCGCCTCACCGCGCACCCGCGGTACCTGAGCGACGCGGAGACCTGGATCGACCCGCGGGTCGCGCCCTATGTGCTCGCGCTCGCCGACCGGGAGTCGTGGCTGGCCGACGAGGCCGCGCCGATCGTCCCCCGCGCGTACGAGGAGGAGCCGCCGCCCGCACCGCGTCCGGCCGCGCCGACCCTCGCCGCCGTGCTCGAGCGCGCGAGCGCCGACCCGGCCGGTCTCGACGACGCCGACTATCTGGCCCTGCTCGCCGCCGACGGCGACGACCTCGACGCGCTGGCCGCCCTCGCCGACGACGTCCGCCGCGCCGCCGTGGGCGACACCGTCACCGTGGTCGCCAACCGCAACATCGACACCGCGCTCTGGGGCGCCGGCGGGCTCACCGTCGAGACCCTGGAGCAGCTCGCCGACGAGGCCGTCGCGCTCGGCGCCACCGAGCTGTGCCTCCAGGGACCGCTCGCGACGCCGGGCGAGGACCACCTGCTGATCGTGCGGACCCTGCACGCACGGCACCCCTCCCTGCACCTGCACGCGTTCCGGCCGGGCGAGATCCTCGACGCCGCGACGAGCACCGGGCGCACCCCCGCCGAGATGCTGGCCGTGCTGCGCGAGGCGGGCGTCGACTCCGTGCCGGGGACCGCCGCGCGGATCCTCGACGACCGGGTGCGCGCGATTCTGAGCGAGGGCGCGGACCCGAGCGTCGCCGAGTGGCGGGAGTCGGTGACGACCGCGCACCGCGGGGGGCTGCGCTCGACCGCGACCATGGTCTACGGGCACGTCGAGACGCCGCAGCAGCAGATCGACCACCTCCGCGCGCTGGCCGCGATCCAGGACGAGACGGGCGGCTTCACCGAGTTCATCGCGATGCCGTTCGTGCCGGCCGAGGCGCCGGCGGCGGTCGTCGCGCAGACCCGTGGCGGGCCGACCCGGCGCGAGACGCGCGCGGTGCACGCCGTGGCGCGACTGCTGCTGCACGGGCGGATCGACCACGTGCAGACGGCCTGGACGAAGCTCGGGCTGCAGCTGTCGCAGGAGCTGCTGCGCGGCGGCGCGGACGACCTCGGCGGCCTGCTGCTCGACGGCGCGATGAGCCCGGAGGCGGGCGCCGAGGCGCACCGCTCCCTCGACATCGCGACCGTGGCGCGCCTCACCGGCGAGATCGGCCGGCCCTGGCGCCAGCGCACCACCGACTACGGACACGTCGCCCCCGAGCGCGCGATGACGGTGCCGGCGCCCGGCAGCACCGCGACCCGCCGGCTGCGCCTCCCGGTGCGCGAGGCCGGCCGCGTCTCGTGACGCGGTCGTCGGCGTACCTCGAGCGGCAGGCCGCGCTGATCCTGGAGTCGTCGCTGGACGTCGGCGACGACACGGTCCGCCTCTACTCCGGTGGTGAGCCGGTGACGGACGTCGTCCTGCTCGTGACCGGGCCGGGGCGCGGTGCCCGGGCCGACGGGGCGCTGCTGCTGCCGATGCTCGCGCGCCGGCACCGGGTGGCGGCGCTCGAGCTCGCCGACCTGCGGGATCCGCTGCGCGACGCGCCTCGCGCCGTCACCGTCGCGCTCGACCGGCTCGGTGCCGAGCGGGCGGTGGTCGTCGGCGTCTCCCTCGGCGCCTGGGCCGCGATCACCGCCGCCGAGACGGACCCGCGCGTGGGTGCCCTGGTGCTGGCCGCCGGCTGGCTGCGACCCACCGAGCGCCTCGTCGCGGTCGCCCGGCTGTGGGAGTCGCTGGCCGACCTCCCCGACGCCCGCGCGGACCTGGCGCGCGTGATCGGCGTCCGCACGCTCGCCGACCTCGGACCCGGGCGCGCGACTCCCCTGGCCGCCGACGCCGCGACCGCCGCGCTCCTCGCCGCGGCCGCCCGCGCCGACGCGACCGAGTCCGCGGCCCGCCTGCGCGTCCCCGCGCTGGTCGTCGGCTGCACCGCCGACGCCGTCGTCGGCGTCGAGGGGGCGGAGGCACTGCTCGGGGCGATCGACGACGCCCGCTACGCCCTGATCGACGCGGGCCACTGCGTGCTGGCCGAGCGGCCGGCCGAGCTGCTCGCGCTCATCGAGCGCTTCGTCGCCGACCCGCACCGCGACCCGGCCGGTTCGACGCTCCCCCGGACGATCGTCTGATGGCGACCTCGGTCGACGTCGTCGTGGTCGGCGCGGGCTTCGCGGGGATCGGAGCCGCGGCGCGCCTCGCCCGCCGCGGCGGCGTCTCCTTCGCGCTGCTCGAGCGGGCCGAGCGCGTCGGCGGCACCTGGCGCGACAACCGCTATCCGAACGTCTCCTGCGACATCCCCTCGCACCTGTACTCGTACTCGTTCGCGCCCGAGACGGACTGGTCGGCGTTGTACGCGCCCGGTGCCGAGATCCAGGCCTATCTCGAGCGGGTCGTCGAGCGCGAGCGGCTCGCGCCGCAGCTGCACCTCGGCACCGACGTGCTCGAGATGACCTTCGACGAGGACGCCGAGCGCTGGCGGGTGCGCACCTCGCAGGGCGACTTCGACGCGGCCGTGCTCGTGGTCTGCGCCGGGCGGCTGTCGGAGCCGCGCCTGCCCGACGTGCCCGGACTGGAGGGCTTCACCGGGCCGGTCTTCCACTCCGCCCGCTGGCGCGACGACGTCGACCTGGACGGGGCGCGCGTCGGGATCGTCGGCTCCGGCGCCTCCGCCGTGCAGATCGTGCCGCACCTCGCGGAGCGCGCGGCCGAGGTCGTGCTGTTCCAGCGCTCGGCGCCGTACGTCGTGCCGCGTCGGAACCGCGCCTACCCGCCGGAGGAGCGCCGCACGCTCGCCCGTGTGCCGGGCGCCGTCAAGCGGCTGCGCTCCGAGCTGTTCTGGCGCGCGGAGCTCGGCTTCGCCGGCCGCGTCGGCGTTCCCGACGTCATCGACCGGCTGCGGACGGAGGCGCTCGGCCACCTCGCCGCGCAGGTCGCCGACCCGGAGCTGCGCGCGGTCCTCACGCCGGACTACGAGATCGGCTGCAAGCGGGTGCTGCTCTCGGACGACTACTACCCCGCGCTCGCGCAGCCGCACGTGCGCGTCGTTCCCTCACCCCTGCGCCGGATCGAGGGCTCGGCGGCGATCGGCGACGACGGTGTCGGCCACGAGGTCGACGCGCTGGTCTTCGCGACCGGCTTCCACGCGACCCGCCCGCCGTTCGCCCGCCGGATCCGCGGCCGCGGCGGCGAGCTGCTGGCCGACCGCTGGGGCGACGGGATGTCGGCGTACGAGTCGACCGCCGTGCACGGCTTCCCGAACCTCTTCGTGATCAACGGCCCGAACGCGAGCCTCGGCCACAACTCTGCGGTGCACATGATCGAGTCGCAGATCGACTACGTCCTCGCCGCACTGGAGCACCGCGAGACCGCCGGCGTCGAGCTGCTGGAGGTGACTCCGGAGGCCGAGGCCGCCGCGCTCGCCCGCCTCGACGCACTCAGCGCCGATACCGTCTGGACGAACGGCGGCTGCGAGAGCTGGTACGTCGACTCCGCCTCCCGCCGCCTCACCCTGCTCTGGCCCGACTTCGCCTTCGCCTTCCGCGAGGAGCTCGGCCGCTTCGACCCGTCGGCCTACGCGCACTGACCACGCTGACACGAGGTAGATGCGGTGCGGGCATCATGCTGATCGAGTGGCCCGCGAAGCGGGCGTATCGAGATCCACCAGCACCCACCCTCAGACGCGCGATCATGGACGCATCCGATCCCCGCTCGACAGGACTCCCGCCATGCCGTCCGACGCCGCACCGCCGCCCCCGCCCGCGCTCGATCCCGAGGTCGCGGCCGCCCTGCTGCGCGAGCGCTACGGGCTGCACGGCGCACTGCGGGAGCTGGGCAGCAATCAGGACCGCAACGTCCTCGTGGACACCGGCGACGAGCGGCTGCTGCTCAAGATCGCGAATCCCGCGACGCCGAGAGGGCGGATCGAGGCGCAGACGGCGGCCGTCGCGCGCCTCGCCGAGCACCTCGAGGGCGCCCGGCTCCCGCGCGTGCGCCCCGACCGCGAGGGCCGCACCCTGCACGAGATCGACCTCGGCGGCACGACCGCCGCGGCCCGGGTCCTCGACTTCGTCGCCGGCCGGACCCTCTCCGGCTCCGGCTACCTCTCCTCCGCCGTCGTCCGGGCGATGGGCGACCTCGCCGCCCGCGTCGACGTCGCGCTCGCCGAGCAGCCGCTCGACGGCCTCGAGGAGACCGACCAGTGGGACCTGCGGCGGGCGGGCGAGGTCGTCGACGCGTTGATCGGCCGGGTGCCCCGTCGCTCGGCGCGGGCGATCCGGGCGGCCGTCGACGCAGCGCTGGCGGTCGTCGATCCGCTCGCCGCCGCTCTCCCGGTGCAGCTCGTGCACGGCGACCTCACCGACGACAACGTCGTGGTCGACGCGGGCGTCCTCCCCGACGGCGTCATCGACTTCGGCGACCTCGGCGCGGGCTGGGCGGTCGGCGAGCTCGCGATCACGCTGTCCTCGCTCCTGCACCACGCGGACGCCGACGCGGCCACCGTGCTCCGGGCCGCCACCGCGTACGACGCCGTGCGCCCGCTCGCCGACGCCGAGGTCGAGGCGCTCTGGCCGCTCGTGGTGCTCCGGGCGGCGGTGCTCGTCGTCAGCGCCCACGACGTCCTGGCCGGCGACCCCGCCAACGACTACGCCCGCGAGAACCTCGAGCACGAGCGGCTGATCCTCGACCGGGCGATCGCCGCGCCGCTGCCGGTGCTGCAGGCGCTGGTCCGGCGGGCCCTCGGCCGGCCGAGCGCACCCACCGCACTCACTCCCGCGGTCCCCGTGCTCGGCGGCCTCGACGCCGTCGTCGTCGACCTCTCGCCCGAGAGCCCCGCGCTCGACGCCGGCCGCTGGCTGGACGACGACGCCGAGCCCGCCCTCGCCCGCGCCGCGCTCGCCGGCGGCGCCGGGGCCGCGGTGCTGCGCTACGGCGAGCGCCGTCTGACCCGCGGCCGCCCGCACACCGCGCACGAGCCCGAGACGATCGCACTGGTCACCGAGGTCCACCTCGCCGCCGAGGCGCCCCTGGTCGCGCCGTTCGACGCGGAGGTGGGCGGCGGCGTCCCCGGCGGAGTCACCCTCCTCGCCGACGGGGTCCGGCTGCGGCTCGACGGGGTCGACGACGCTCCCGCGCCCGGCACCCGGGTGGGAGCGGGCGACCCGGTCGGCACGGCCCGCGGACTCCTGCGCGCCCAGGCCGCACCGCGCGCGCTCGACGCGGTCGACCTCCCGCCCTTCGCGAACGCGCGCTGGGCCGACGCCTGGCTCGACGTGCTCCTCGACCCGACCCCGCTGCTCCTGGGACGCACCCTGCCTGCCCCGCAGCCGGACCCCGAGGTGCTCGAGCGGCGGCTCGCGCACCTGGCCGAGGCGCAGGAGCACTACTTCGAGTCGCCGCCCACGATGCTGCGCGGCTGGCGCGAGCACCTCGTCGACGACTCCGGCCGCGTGCACCTCGACGTGCTCAACAACGTGACCTCGATCGGCCACGCCCACCCGCTGCTCGTCGAGCGGGTCGCGCGCCAGTGGCGGCTGCTCAACACCAACTCGCGCTTCTCCTACCCCGCGATCGGCGAGTTCTGCGAGCGGCTGGCGGCCCTGCTGCCGGACGGGCTCGACACCGTGCTGCTCGTCAACAGCGGCACGGAGGCGGCCGATCTCGCGCTGCGGATCGCCCGCGCGTGGTCGGGCCGC
Source organism: Rathayibacter sp. VKM Ac-2929 (assembly GCF_022815495.1). Classification (NCBI taxonomy): domain Bacteria; kingdom Bacillati; phylum Actinomycetota; class Actinomycetes; order Micrococcales; family Microbacteriaceae; genus Rathayibacter; species Rathayibacter sp. VKM Ac-2929. Next base: position 93,813 of record NZ_JALGRV010000002.1, on the reverse strand, counting down.
GACGACGTGCTGGCGGTGCGGGAGGCGTACCACGGCTGGTCGGGCCTGTCCGATGCGGTCTCCACCTCCGTCGCCGACAACCCCGACGCGCTCGCGACCCGGCCGCACTGGGTGCACACCCTGGACGCGCCCAACAGCTACCGCGGCACGCACCGCGGGGCCGAGGCGCACCGCTACGCCCCGGAGGCGGTCGCCCGGATCGAGGAGCTGGCCGCGGCCGGGACTCCCCCGGGCGGCTTCATCGCCGAGACCTTCTACGGCAACGCCGGCGGCATCCCGCTGCCTGACGGCTACCTCGCCGCGGTCTACCCGGCCGTCCGCGCCCACGGCGGGCTCTGCATCGCCGACGAGGTGCAGGTCGGCTACGGCCGCCTCGGCGACTGGTTCTGGGGCTTCGAGCAGCAGCGCGTGGTGCCCGACGTCGTCGCCGTCGCGAAGGCGATGGGCAACGGCCACCCGCTGGGCGCGGTCGTGACGACCCGCGAGATCGCCGACCGCTACCGCTCGCAGGGCTCGTTCTTCTCCTCGGCGGGCGGCAGCCCGGTCAGCTCCGTGGTCGGAACGACGGTGCTCGACGTGCTCGCGGACGAGCGGCTGCAGGAGAACGCGCGGACCACCGGCGCGCACCTCCGCCGCCGGCTCGAGGAGCTCGCCGAGCGCCACCCGCTGATCGGCGCCGTGCACGGCAGCGGGCTGTACCTCGGCCTCGAGCTGGTCCGCGATCGGGAGACTCTCGAGCCGGCGACCGCGGAGACGCGCGCGATCTGCGAGCGCCTCCGCGAGCGCGGTGTGATCGTGCAGCCCACCTCCGACCGGCAGTGCGTGCTGAAGATCAAGCCGCCGCTCTGCTTCACCGTCGAGAGCGCCGACTTCTTCGCCGACCAGCTCGACGAGGTGCTGACGACGGGCTGGTGAGCGCGCCGGCTGGCGGGCGCCGCCTCACGCCCGCGCCCCGCCCGCCTGCACCCGCCGCACGATCACGCGCTCGCAGAGCGTCCAGGTCGTCGTGACCGTCAGGTAGAGCGTCGCCGCGAGCGGCACGAACGCGGCGAACAGCACCGTCAGGAACGGCATCCAGCTGAGCACCCCGGTCAGCTGCGCGACGGCCGCGGGTGTCCCCTCCGGCACCGGGGTGAGCGCCGCCTGGCGCAGCGCGACCCGGCGCGCGAGCCACGAGACGAGCGCGATCACCCCGAGGAGCACCGCGAACACGCCGAGCTGCGCGGGGTCGCCGCCGCCGAGCGCCGTGACGAACGAGCGCCCGAGCGGCACGTCCAGCAGTCGCGCGTCGAGCAGCGCGTTGCCGTGACCGGCGATGTCCGGGTGCACGAACAGCCCGTACAGGAGCGAGACGACGGGCGCCTGCAGCAGCACCGGGAGGCAGCCCGCGAGCGGTGAGGCCTTCTCGTCGGCGTAGAGCTTCATGGTGGCGCGCTGCAGCGCCTCCGGGTTCTTCGCGTGCTTGCGCTGCAGCTCGCGGAGCAGCGGGGCGAGGCGGCGGCGGGTGATCTCGGCCCGGCCCTGCGAGATCCCGACCGGGATCAGCAGCACGCGGACGAGGAGGGTCACCAGCACGATCGCGACGGCGGCCGAGGCGCCGCCCGCGAGCGGCTCGAGGGCCGAGGCGAGCCCGGTGACGAGGTGGGAGGCGGCGTCGAGCGCCGCCGCGATGGGCGGGAAGTCGTAGAAGTTCAAGAGAGTCCTGTCGTCGGGAGGTGAGCGCGATCGCGAACGGTCGCGCCTCCCGAGGCAGAGCTCCGGGCTACGCGACCAGTCCCGGCAGTCCCGGTGCCCGCGAGCGCACGCGACCCGCGGTGCGCGGGTGCTGCGGCGAGGGCTGCGCGGCGAGGCCGAGCCGGTGCTCCCGGGCGCGGCGGCCGATCGACAGCACGGGCCGGCGAGCGCCGACGGCCAGGTAGCGCGCCCCGAGGACGAGAGCGGCGACCGCGGTGGTGGTGACGACCAGCACGACGGCGGCGTCGGGACTCGAGACGAGCGCGAGCAGCAGGAACGTCCCGCTCAGCAGAGCGAGGAGCTGCTCGAGGTGCGCGCGCACGGGAGTCCTTCCGACCCGACCAGGCTAGCGGCCCGTGCGCCGCGGCCGGCAGGGTAGGCCTCCCGCGCCGCCGCGGCCAGCCGTCGCCCGGCACCGCCGGGTCCGACGATAATCGGGGGATGCGTGAAGACGACGATGTCGATCTGGTGATCGACGCGTGGGCCGACGCCCTGCCCGATCTCGACTTCGCCCCGCTCGACGTCCTCTCCCGCCTGCGCCGGCTCAGCCCGCGGGTGCAGGAGGTGCGGCGCCTCTCCTTCGCGGCCGGCGAGCTCGCCCCGTGGGAGTTCGAGCTGCTCTCGCTGCTGCGCCAGAACCCGGCCGGCACGATGACGCCGTCCGTCCTCTCCACCCGCCTGAGCATCTCCAGCGGCAACCTCGCCAGCCGCGTCGACCGGCTGGGCGCGCGCGGCCTCGTCGTCCGCGAGCAGAACGCCGCCGACTCGCGCAGCAAGATCGTCTCGCTCACCCCGCGCGGCACCAAGCGCGTCGACGACGCGATGCGGCACCTCGTCGCGGCCGAGGGCGAGGTCCTCGCCGACCTCGACTCCCGCCAGATCGGCGTCCTGATCGAATGCCTGCGGACCATCAGCGCGACCCTCGACCGCCTGGACTGACCGCCCGCTCCCCGTGCGCCGGTCGCGCCGCACCGGCGATACTCGACGGGATGCGGATTCTGGTGGTCGACGACGAGGCGGTCTTCGCCGACGGCGTCCGCCGCGGTCTCGAGGCCGAGGGCTTCTCGGTCGACGTCGCGCACGACGGCGTGGACGGACTGTGGCGGGCCCGCGAGACGGTCTACGACGCGATCGTCCTCGACCTGATGATGCCCGGGCTCAGCGGCTCCGCCCTCTGCCGCACCCTCCGCGACGAGGGCGACTGGACCCCGGTGCTGATGCTGACCGCCAAGGACGGCGACCGCGACCAGATCGAGGGTCTGGACGCCGGCGCCGACGACTACGTTGTGAAGCCGCTGGAGTACTCCGTCCTGGTGGCGCGGCTGCGGGCGCTGGTGCGGCGCGGGCGGCCGGAGCGGCCGGTGGTCCACCGCGTCGGCGATCTGCTGATCGACCCGGCGCTGCGCGAAGTGCACCGGGGAGACGTCGCGATCCGGCTGACCTCGCGCGAGTTCGCCGTCGTCGACTTCCTCGCCCGCCACCGCGACCGGGTGGTCGCCAAGCGCGAGATCCTCGAGGGTGTCTGGGACGACGCGTTCGACGGCGACCTCAACATCGTCGAGGTCTACGTGGCGCGGCTGCGCGCCAAGCTCGACCGCCCGTTCGGCACGGAGTCGATCACCACGCTCCGCGGTGCCGGCTACCGGCTCGTCGAGGGCTGAGGACCGATGGCTCCCCGCCCGCCCTGGAGCATCCGCGTGCGGCTGACCGCCCTGGTCTCCGCCGCGATCCTCGCCGTGCTGGTCGCCGGCTCCGTCGCCTTCACCGCCCTGCTGGAGCAGTCCCTCGTCGACGCCGAGGCGTTCACCGCGAACCAGCAGGCCCGCCAGATCGCCACCGACACCGAGAGCGCCGGGCGTCTGCCGCCGTTCAACACCGACGAGGTCGTCATCCAGCTGCAGCGGGAGGGCTCCGTCGTCGCGGTCGCGGACGACGACTTCGTCTACGCCGTGCCGCTGCCGGTCTCCGACGAGCCGCAGATCACCTCGATCGACGGCGCCCGCTTCGTCGTCGGCTCCGAGAGCCTCCAGCTCGGCGGCGACCCGGGCGAGACGGTCGTCGTCGCGCGCACCCTCGCCGGCGCCGACGATGCGGCGGGCTCGGCCGTCCGGCTTCTCGCGGTCGCCGTCCCGCTCGTCACGGCGGTGGTCGGAGCGCTGGTCTGGTTCGTCGTCGGCCGCTCGCTCCGGCCGGTCGAGCGGATCCGCGCCGACGTCGAGGCGATCGAGGCCGCCGACCTCCGGCGCCGCGTCCAGGAGCCGCCCGGCCGCGACGAGCTCGCCCGCCTGGCCCGCACGATGAACGGCCTGCTCGACCGCCTCGAGCGCTCGCAGGCCGCCCAGCGCCGCTTCGTCTCCAACGCCTCGCACGAGCTGCGCTCCCCGGTCGCGGCCGTCCGGCAGCACGCCCAGGTCGCCCTGCGGCATCCGGAGGCGGTCCCGCTGGCGGACCTCGCCCGGGTCGTCGAGGACGAGGGCGAGCGGATGCAGCACCTCGTCGCGAGCCTCCTGCTGCTGGCCCGAGTGGACGAGCGCGACGAGGGAGCCGAGCAGGACGTCGACCTCGACGACCTCGTGCTCGCCGAGGCCGCGCGGCTGCGCGCGCTGGGCGTCGACGTGCGCACCGAGGACGTCGGACCGGCCCAGGTGCACGGGCACGAGCCGCTGCTGCACAGCGCCGTGCGCAACGCCGCCGAGAACGCCCGGCGGCACGCGGCGGGCGTCGTCGCCTTCACCGTGCGCGAGGAGGACGGCACCGCGGTCCTGCGCGTCGACGACGACGGCCCGGGCGTGCCGGCCGAGGACCGCGAGCGGGTCTTCCTCCGCTTCGAGCGCCGCGACGACGCCCGCGCCCGCGACACCGGCGGCTCGGGCCTCGGCCTCGCGATCGTCGCCGAAGCGGCGCGGGCGGGCGGCGGCACGGCGCGCCTGCTCGACTCCCCGCTCGGCGGCGCGCGGCTCGAGATCCGCCTGCCGGCTCCCGGCTGACCGCAGGACACCGAGGCTGTTCAGGCTGGCGAAAGGTCCCGCCGGTCACGCTGACGCAGTGGAAATGCCGACCTACCTCCTCGTCCTCTGGCGCTGCAAGCTCCTCGTCGTCGCGAGCGCCGTCCTCGCGGTGATCGTCGCGACCGCCGTGCACTTCACCGTCACCGACGAGGGGCTCACCCTCCGCGGCGACCGCGAGCACAGCGCCGCCGTCACCGTGCTGCTCGGCGGCGGCCCGAAGAACCCCTACGCCGCGCAGATCCCCGGGGTCGAGCGCGTCCCCGGCGTCGAGGACGACCAGGTCAGCGACCTCAGCAGCACCGCCGTGATCTACGCCTACCTCGCCAGCGGCGAGGAGGTGCGCGCCACCGTCGCCGAGCAGGCCGGTCCGCTCGAGGAGGGCGACGGCGTCGGCGCCGTCCGCCGCACCACCCAGCCGCGCGGCGACGAGTCGAACGGCGGCCGCTTCACCCTGCCGTTCCTCTCGGTGATCGGAACCTCGTTCGATCCCGCCCGCGCCGTCGAGCTCTCCCGCACCGCCACCACGGCCCTCCTCGACCGGATCGCGCGGGAGCAGGACGCCCAGGGCGTCCCGGAGTCGATCCGCGTCACCCTCACCGTCACCGACGAGGGAGACGCCGTCCCGGGCGCGCTCGGCACGGTCGCGATCCCGATCGCGGGAACCGGTCTGGCCGTCTTCCTGGTAGCGCTCGTCGGGATCGTGCTCGGTCACCGGTTCCGCGTGCAGCGCGGTCTCACCGCCCCGCTCCCCCGTCGCGGCGAGCCGGACGAGGACTGCTCCCTCGACGCCGAGCTCGAGTCCGCCCTCGCCGCCGAGAGGCAGGACACGGTGTCCCGTCGGTGACTACCTCCACGCACCTGGGAGGTCAACCCCGTTCGGGAAGGACACCCGCGGACCTAGCGTGAGGACGCACGGTCGAGGCGGAAGCCTTCCGAGCACGATGCACGCGAAAGAGCACCAATGACCCAGATCCCCATTCTTCAGCCCGCACGATGGAGTCGCAACGGAGTCCGGATCGTCGTCGTTCCCGGGGCGGAGCTGCCCCGCTTCCGACTCGAGATCGAACCCGGACGAGCCGTCCTGACCGGGGCCTTCACCGGGCCTTTCGCCACCGTCGAGGAGGCCGAGCGCGCCGCCGAGGCCATCACCTCGGCCGCCGACCGCAAGCTGTCCGCCTGACGCCTCAGCCGACGAGCTCGTCCAGCCCGCAGGTCGGCAGGGCGATCCAGCCCTCGGCCTGCGCGGCCTCCCGAAGCTCCTCCGGCACCGGCACCGTCCGTCCGAGGGCGTGCGCCCGGGCGTTCAGCGCCGCGATCACCGCATCGAAGGCGTCGTCCGAGCGCGCCATCAGCGCCGCCGCATCCGCCGGCAGCACCAGCCACGGCGCCGCCCGGCGCAGCGCCTCGACGGCGAGCGCCACCGCCTCGGGCCGCGTCTTGTAGCCGGTGGTGTCGACTCCCCAGAGCCGGAGCGCGGCCGCGGGATACGCCTCGACGAGCCTGCCTCCCCCGGAGCGGTCGACGTCCTCCCCTGTCGCCGCGAAGGCGTCCAGCAGCTCGGCGCAGCGCATCGCCGTCATGCCGAGCCGATCGGTCGACACGCTCAGCGGCCATCTCTTCGTCACCTTCTGAACGGCGCGGTCGGTCTCCCGGTAGGCGAGCCGTCGCCGCCAGTCGCGCCCGGCGAGCGTCCGCGGCGCACTGACCTCCCGGCGGGTGTGAGCCGAGACGAACGCCGCGAACTCCAGCGGCCAGCCGAACGCGCAGTCGATGCCGATCGTCGTCGCCTCCCGGGACGCGGCGACGACGTCGTCGTCGGAGGCGCCGAGCACCAGCGAGCGGACGACCGCCCCGCCGCCGCCCCACTCCAGCGCGGCGACCGCCGTCCGCACGGGCTCCGCGGCCAGGTCGACACCGATGGTGAGCATCGGATCAGGCTACCCGCCGGGCGCGCCCCGGCCCCGCGCTCGCTACGCTCGTGCGATGACGCCGCCCTCCCCCGCCCTCGGGACGCGCGCGACCCGGATCCCGGTCGCCGTCCTGCGCCTCGTCGTCGCCCTGACGGTCCTCGCGGCCGTCGTCGGCACCGCCCTCGACACCGCCTCGCGGACGCCGATCGTGCCGGTCAACTTCTTCGGCTACTTCACGATCCAGGGCAACATCCTCCTGGCGATCGTGCTCCTGATCACCGCGGCGGTCGCGCTCGGCGACCGACCGCAGGGACCGCTGCTGACGCTCGTCCGAGGAGCGGCGACGAGCTGGATCCTCGTCGTCGGCATCGTCTACAACACCCTGCTCATCGGCACGGCGGGGGGCGTGACGCTGCCCTGGGCCAACACGGTGCTGCACGTGGTCTTCCCGATCTACGGACTGCTCGACTGGCTGCTCGTCGCCGATCGGCCGGCCCTGCCCTGGCGCCGCCTCTGGGTCGTCACCGTCTATCCGATCGTCTGGCTGGTGGTCGTCCTCGTCCGCGGCGCGACCGACGGCTGGGTCCCGTACCCGTTCCTCGACCCCGCGAACGGCTACGGCGCGGTCGCGATCGCGGTGCTGATCGTCGCGGTCGCGTTCGTCCTCTCCGGTGCCCTCGTCTGGGCGCTCAGCCGGGTGCGGCTGATCGGCGACCGTCCCGGCTGACAGGGCAGGGCTCGGCGGGCCCCGTTCTGGGGCCACGCGCGCAGGACCGCCGGTGACCCCGCAGGCCTAACGTCAGGATCGGCGGCCCCCACCGCCGTCCCCCGACCGAGAGCGGTTCCCCTCATGCGCCTCCCCACCTCCCTCCGCCCGCGCCGCATCGGGAGCCGCCGCGTACGCGCCCTCGCCGTCGGTGCCGCGCTCGCCCTGGCCGCGGCGGTGGTGCCCGCGGGCGCCGCCTCCGCCGCGACCCCGACCCTGTCCGTGCTCAGCCTCGGCGACTCGATCACCCAGGCCTACGGCACCTGCGGCCAGTTCGCGGACTGCCCGCGCAACAACTGGTCCACCGGCACGAACGCGACCGTCAACTCCTTCGCCAGCCGCCTGCGCACCGCGAACCCGGGCACCACGGTGACCACCGCGAACTACGCGCAGACCGGCGACCTGATCGCCGGCGTCCCCGCGCGGATCGACGCCGCCGTCGCCGCCGGCGTCCGCCCCGACGTCGTCACCCTGCTGATCGGCGGCAACGACCTCTGCTCCGCGAAGAACCCGGTCGCCGCCGACGGCTACACGATGACCACGGCCGCTGCCTTCAGCACCGGAGCGAGCGCCGCGATCACGAAGATCCGCAGCACCTGGCCCGCCGCGAAGATCGTCCTCTCCTCGATGCCGAACGTGGCCGCCGAGTGGGCCGTCGTCAAGGGCGGCTTCGGAGCCGTGATCTGGTCTTCCGGCAACCTCTGCCGCACCACCCGCGGCGTCAGCGCGACCGGCGGTCGCCTCAGCAGCACCGCCGCCTCGGCCTCCGCCACCGCCGCGAAGACCCGGACGACGCAGTACAACGCCGCCCTGCAGCAGGCGTGCACCGCCGCAGGCACCCTCTGCGACTACGACGGCGGCGCGCTCACCGCGACGCCCGTCACCAAGGCGCTGATCGGCACCACCGACTACTTCCACCCCAGCATCGCGGGCCAGGCGAAGATCGCCTCGGTGCAGTGGACGGCGTCGAACTTCGGAGCCGCGGGCTAGCGCCCGGCGCGGCCGCTCGGCGCCTCAGGCGTCCTGCGGCCGCTCGCCCTCGCGGAGTCGCCGCTGCTCCTCGGCGAGCCGCGCGTAGTGCGCCTCCTCGCGCTCGAGATCGGCGAGCTGCTCCTCCGTGCTCTTCGTCGGCGGCCGCACCACCATGGTCGGCGGCGGCGGCGTCTTGGAGCGGCGGGGCCGGCGGGTGCGCCCACCCGGGACGAAGGACGCGCCCTCGCCCTTCTTCCAGTCGTGCCCGAGCAGGAACCAGATCGTCACGCCGATCAGCGGGATGAAGACGATCAGCAGGATCCAGACGATCTTGGGCAGATTGCGGACCACGTTGTCCGGCTGACGCACGACATCCACGAGCGCCAGCACCATCAGCACGACGGTCAGCAGCGAGAACAGAAACCCCATGCGTCCGAGGGTACGTCGCCGATGCTCTGAGCATCCTCGCAGTCGCCGTTCCGCCGTGTCCGGCGCCGCGGCGGTGCACCTCGAGGCACGCGGCGACCGCGTCTCCCGCGCCAGCGGCCTCCGAGCAAGATGCGGTCGCGGCTAGCGTCTCCTCCCGAGCCGAGGGTCGGCACCGGCCGATCGGAGGATCCCCGAGCACGGCTGCGGACCCCGGTCCCGCCGCGTCGAGGGGATCCGGGCGCGCCCGGAGGAGTGCGAGTGACGAGCGACCCCCTCCCGACGACGGCGGCCGCAGCGCCCCGGCTCCCCCGGCCCCTCGCAGGCGCACTGCTCAGCAACGCGGTCTTCGGCGGCATCACCGCGGTCGGCGTGCCCGTCGCGCTGAACGCCGCCGGACTCGCCAAGGTGCAGATCGCGGTCTTCTTCGTCGTGAACGCCGCGATCGCGATCGGCTACAACACCCTCCTCGTGCCGCGGATCCGCCGGGCCGGCTACCCGCGGTCCGCCCTGCTCGCGACCTCGCTCGCGGTCCCGGCCGGGCTCCTGCTCGTGCGCGCCAGCGGCGGCCACGTCCTCGTGCTCTACCTGGGCGGCGCGCTGATGCTGTTCGTCAGCACCCTCGTGCCCCAGCTCTTCGGCCGCGTCGCCGCGCAGGGTCGCGGTGACACTCAGGAGTCGTCGATCGCCCGGATGCGCGCGGTACTGATCTCCGGTTACATCCTCGGCCTGATCCTCTACGCCCTGCTCGCGCAGGCGGGTCTCGATCCCCTGCTCGCCGCGGCCGCCGCGGCCGTGCTGACGACCGTCTGCGCGACCGGCTGCCCGTCGACCCCCGCAGTGGAGCCGGAGGCCCGCGTCGCCTCCGCCGCGGCTCGCCCGCGCCTCGCCCTCGTCTTCCTCGCGGCCCTGGCCCTGGTCGCCCTGCTGAAGTCGGTCGACACCCTCCGAGCGATCTATCTGCCGCTCTTCGCCGTCTCCTCCGGCGTCCCCGCCGCGCACGTTCCGCCGGTGCTGCTCGCGTCGGCGGTCCTCGAGCTCGTCGCACTGCCCGCGCTGACCCGGCTCAGCTCGGCCCGCGGCAGCGTGCTCACCCTCGCCGTCGTCGCCCTCGCAGGGGTGCTGGCGTTCTCGATCCTCGCGGGCACCCAGTCCTATCTCGCGCTGCTCCTCTCGCAGGCGGTCTACGCGGTCGCGGCCGCCGGCTACCAGAGCATCGGCCTGCTCCTGCTCGAGCGGACCAGCGGCGGCGGACCCGGCGCCGGGGCGAGCGCCTACATGGCCGTCGTGCAGATCGGCACCGTCCTCGGCGCCCTGCTGCCCCTCGCGGTCACCGGCTACGACCCGCGGATCTTCCTCCTCGCGGTCGGCCTGGCGGCGGCGGCGCTGCTGCTCGCGGTCACGCTCAGGCTCGCGGGCCAGCGGCTCTGAGCCCCGTTCGACCGCCTCCGCCCGACCACCACCGGTTCGATCTGCAGGTGATCGGCGGTCTCCGGAGACCGCCACGCGGCGGAACGCGCTCTCGCCTCAGGATCACCTGCAGAACGAACAGCCACCTGCACGACGTACCCGCCTCCCAGCCGCCGCATGACACCATCGACGGATGAGCGCGCCGACCCCCGCCCCCGCGAGACGCCGCTTCCTCACCCCGCGCCGCGTGGCACTGCTGACCGCACTCACGGCGCTGGTCGTCGGCCTCGCCCTCCTCGGGCTGGTCGCCCTGCAGTACTCGACCCTCGCCGCGCAGGGCTTCGACGACGTCTGCCTCAACGGCGTCAGCCGCGTCCCCGCCGAGGAGGGCTCGCTCGTCGCCGGCTCCTGGTCCTGGTGGCCGCTCGGCGGCACCTGCCGCTGGGAGCTGCTCGACCTCACCGTCGTCGACTCCGCGCCCGACTGGTCGACCACCGCCGTCGCGATCACCGGCGCCGCGCTCGCGCTGCTGGGAGTGGTGGGCACGGCGCTCGCACTCCTCGTGCGGCGCCGCGCCCGCTGACTCAGCGGTCGAAGAGGTTCCCGAGCCCGCCGAGATCGGGCATCTCGAAGGTGGAGCCGAAGTCCGAGACCTGCTCGCCGAGCCCCGACACGTGCTCGCCGGCGCCGGAGACGAACTCGCCCGCGCCGCCGGTGATGTCGCCGAACTCGCCCAGATCGCCGAACTCGCCCAGCCCGCCGGCCAAGTTCTCGAAGTCGACCCCCATGCCCGCCGCCTGAGCGAGCAGCGGACCGGCGACACTGCTGAGCACCGCGCCGCCCGCGACCGCCGCGAGCAGTCCGCCCGCGGCTCCCAGGCCGACGCCGGCGACCGCGCCGACTCCGGCACCGGCCAGCGCGCCCTTCGTGCCCGGCTTGGAGAACATCCTCTTGAGGAAGCCGGGGTTGTGCGCCTCGCCGCGCGTCGCCGCCCGGGCGAGGTCGTCCGGGGCGGAGGAGCGCGGCTGCTCGTTCGCGGGCAGCTCGTCGCGCAGGCGCCCCTCGACCTGGGCGCGCTGCGCGGGGGTCAGCTTGGCGAACGCGTCGCGGTGCACCTGCTCCAGCTGCTCGGGGTCGGCGGTGCGGAGGAGGTAGTCGTAGCGGGCGATCGCCGCGCGGTCCTCCGGCGCGACGGCGGCGGGCCGGGCGTCCTGCGGGCGGGCCGAGGGGTGCGGCGAGCCGTAGGCGGGGGTGGGTGTGCGGGGCGCCGAGGCGTTCGAGGCGGCCGTGCTCGAGGACGCGGGTCGGGAGTCGCCCGTCACTGCGTTCGCGGCCGAGCGGACCATGTCGCGCCAGTCCGTGCCGCCACCGGTCGCGGGGCGCGAGGAGGAGCTCGACGAGCTCTTGGAGTCGAGCGCCTTCGACGCCATGCTGAGGATGCGCTTGAGAGTGCTCACAGGGGACCTTCCGTCGGGTAACAGGTTCGATAGTGGCGGGCCCTCCTGAGCGAAGCCCGGTGGAACGCCCTCGGGAAGCCGAGAGCGCCCGCTCCGACCCGGGATCGCCCCCGCGCTCCGCTGTCAGCGGACTCGGGTCCTCCGGGGAGGCGCCGCCGGAGGATCGCGGGCAGACTCCTGCCATGGAACTGCTCTTCGTGCACGGCGCCCTGGTCCGCGACGGCGACTGGTGGTGGCACCGCACCGCCGAGCTGCTCCTCGAGCGCACCGGTGTCGCGAGCCGCGCCGTCGCCCTGCCCTCCTGCGGCGAGTCAGCGGCTGACCGCGCGGGCGCAGGCCTGGTCGAGGACGCCGCCGCCCTGCGCACCGCACTCGACGACGTCGATGACGACGAGGCGATCGTCGTCGGCCACTCCTACGGCGGCACCGTCATCGCCGAGGCCGGCGCGCACGCCGCCGTCGCCCACCTCGTCTACATATCCTCCTACCTCCCCGACATCGGCTCGGCGCAGGGCGACATCATGAGCGGTGAGACGGACCCCGTCTCGATCACCCCCGGCGACGACGGCACGCTCGGCGTCGCCGGCTACGACGCCGCCTCCTTCGGCAGCCGCTTCCTCCAGGACGCCGACGAGAGCACCCAGCGCGCCGCCTGGGAGCGGGTCACCACCCAGTCGATCGCCGCCTTCACCACCCCGACCTCCGTGGCTGGCTGGCAGGGCGTCGACTCCTCCTACCTGGTCTGCACCGAGGACCGCAGCACCTCGGTCGGCCTCCAGCGCCTCCACGCCGAGCGCGCCACCCGCTCGATCGACCTGCCGACCGGCCACCACCCCTTCCTCTCCCGGCCCGACCTCGTCGTCGCCGAGCTCGAGGCGATCCTGCGGTCCTAGCCGACCCGGATTCGGACGCCGGGCCTGAAGGACGCGCCGTCCGAGCTGCGCGACGATCGGACGGTCGTCAGCCGTTCGTCACCCGGCCGCCCTCGACCCTCAGCACCTCATCGCTGAGCATCTCGATGTCGCTGTCGCGATGACTGGTGAACACGATGGTCGTGCCCTTCGCCTTCTCGGCGACGAGGATCTCGCGCAGGCGCTCGACCGATTCCGCGTCCAGGGCGTTGAACGGCTCGTCGAGCAGGAGGACGGCGGGGTGCTCGAGCAGCGCCTGCGCGAGCGAGAGCTTCTGCAGCATGCCCAGCGAGAAGTTCCGCGCCTTCAGCGGCGACGTCGGCGAGAGACCGACCTGCTCGAGGACCTCGTCGATGCGGTCCTCGCCCACCTGCTTGCGGATGGCGGCGAGGTCGGCGAGGTTCTGGCGAGCGCTCCTGCCGGCCAGGTAGCCCGGGCCATTGATCGAGACGCCGAATCGATCGGGGTAGTCCCGACCCCGGGAGAGGTAGGCCGGATCGATCGCCACGGTGCCGCTCGAGGGTCGCAGCAGACCGCACATCAGGAGCAGCAGCACCGATTTGCCGGCGCCGTTCGGTCCGACGAGGCCGTAGGTCCGCCCGTCCTCGATCCGGAGGGACACGTCCCGCAGGATCTCCTTCCGGCCGAAGCTCTTGCCGACCTCGGCGAGGGTGATCACATCCACCGGACCACGACCTTTCTTCGTGCAGTGCGGGCGAGGAAGCCGACGCTTCCCAGCGGCAACAGGGCGAGCAGGGACGCCACGAGGACGGCGATCCGCAGAGGGATCCGGTCATCGCCCAGGCCGTCGTCGGCGAGTCCGCCGAGGAGGAACGGGTTGTGAGGGGAGATCGAGCGGGACAGGACGACGGCGACGGCGAAGAGGCACACGGCGACGAACCTCGGCTGAACACTCGAGAGCGAGCAGCGCAGGACGACCCCGACGCTGCAGTACAGGGCCGCGCACACTCCTCCCGCGGCGACCACACCCGCCGCCGCGATCCACTCCGGCGAGGGCGGGACGATTCCCCGGGCCGCGCAGAGGACGCCGGCGAGCACGAGCAGAGCCGCGACCGTCCACGCCGCGAACGAACCGGCCGAGTTCCGGACGACCTCGCGCCGCAGCCGGGCCGCCCGGCTCCCGACTCTGATGAGCTCGTGATGCTCGCGCTGAGGTGTAGGCGACCCCCGGCCGATCATGCCGGCCAGGAGGAACGGGAGGAAGACGAGCAGGTACTGCATCGACTCCGCGATCGATCCGAGCGGACTCGGCACCAGGAGACCAGCGACCTCGAGCAGGTCCCGGCCGGCGGACGCCTCGAGGAAGGAGAAGAGGACGAGCAGCGCCGAGACGGCCAGGAGAGCGGAGACGGCGACCCGGTCCTCATGGCTCGAGGCCCGCGCGGCGAGCCGCACCACCAGTCCGACGCCGAGGAGGACGATCATCGACCTCGATGCCGTCCCGACAAGGGAGGTCCTCTCCAGTCCGACCGCCACGTCGAGGAAGGCGGCCGCGCTGAGGGGCGCACTCGGCGGAACGACAGCGAGCACCGAGAGGACGACCCAGAGGAAGAGCCCGCCGGCCGACGCCCAGGCAGCGGCGGCCCTGCCGGAGAGCAGGCGGACGGATACCACGACAGCGGCCGTCGCGCAGAGCGACGCTCCGAGGAGGCCGACCTGCGCGATCAAGGCCGCGACCGGAGCGAAGCCGTGCGCTCGGAAGACGGCGGCGACGCTCTCCGGAGGCGCGAACGACGTCGGCTGCAGACCCGCACCGCAGACAAGGCAGACGGCGAGGGCAGCCGCCGCCGCCTTCGCGTACAGCGTCGCCAGGCCCGTGAGGGTCCCGCCCCAGGCTCGGAGGAGCGACCCGTGGCGGAGCAGCGCTCCGGGCGAGGCAGTCCGGGTCGCCCGCAGCGCCGACAGCACCAGCCACAGCGGAACGACGACGAAGCCGAGGTAGTACGGATTGCCGGCCAGGTCCATGAGGAGGTCCCAGACGCCCAGCGATCGACCGGTAGCTGTCTCCTCGAAGACGCGCGAGTGCAGGGCATAGGCGCCGGTGAGCGCCAGGAAGACCAGCGCGGTGAGTCTCTGCCCCGTCACAGGAGGTGCCTGCTCTCGCTCGGGCGCCGCACGATGAACAGCCAGAGCGCGGCCGCGACTGCAGCCGTGACGAGCGTCGGAGACGCTGCGACCAGCCACGGAGACTGCTGAAGACCCGCGGGGAAGACGGAGTACAGCGGCGTCAACGCCGGCTCGTGGAGAACGGAGAGTACGACGGTCATCGCAAAATACGCCGCGAACGGCAGAAGCAGGGCGACGGCTCTGTTCGGGACGAGGACCAGACTCGCCGACGTGAGCACCGAGTAGACCGCCGCCGCGAAAGCGAACCAGAGCGACATCAGCAGCCCGAAGACCAGAACGCTCCCACCGCTGAGATCGGCGAAAGTGAACCGTTGCTCGAACGGCACAAGAGGGTGGTAGCCAGAGGGATCGATCGCCGGATCCCCGATCAGTGGCCAGACGACCGCTGCGATGAGGGTGGCGATTCCTCCGAGCAGGAAGAACACCGTCGCCGAAGCGAGTGCAGCGGCAACGATCTTCGCCGACAGCAGCGCCGAGAAAGGCTGCCGGTACCGCTCGTTCACGAACGATCTTCGCGCGATATCGTCTGCAAGAGAACGCGAGCCTACTAGCGCGACGAGCAACGGGAACACATAGACCAAGGGCGAATTGAGAAGAGAGACCAGGACGTCGCCCTCGTCTCGGAAAAGCGCGTTGGCGGTCTCGGTGACTCCTTGCAGAGTCGGCAGGAGAACTATCCCCGCTGCGGCGCAGAGAGTCCACGGAGATCGCCCTCGGACAAGCTCCCGTCTGATCGCCGTCGTCAGATCTCGACGGGAGCGACCGACGAAGACCATATGTATCCCCACCCTCTTTCAGCTGCCGCGATCGGGCTCGAATCGCGTGCTCGGAGACGAGCACGAGCGTGACGAAGCATCAATTGCTTCGCCACGTCCCCTGCACCTGCACCTTCACGACGTTGCCGCCGCCGCCCACCCGCATCTGCAGCCTCACCTTCGAACCGGCGGCGAATCCGTTCGGCAGGTCGGCAGTACTCCTGTCGTTCAGCCCGAATCTCTTCGTTCCGCAGACCAGCAGTACGCTCTGGCACATCTCGACGTCCACTACGTAATCGCTCCCCACGGAACCGACCCTGACGTGTCCGTCTCGGTTCGAGATCTCCTTGTGCTGGTCGTCCGTCCAGCCGGGGATCTGGAAGGTCGGCAGAGTCTCGTTGAACGTACTGTCCTGCGTCCCGGCGTACGCAGTGCCGGTCGCTCCGACCATCAGTGCGGCCACGAGAGCGCCGGTCGCAAGTGCTTTCGTCGAATTCTTCATGTCAGTCACTCCATCTATGAGCGCGTCCATCTCCATTGCGGACGCCATACGGGTATGAAACTGCAATGCGCGCTCCTGGACAAGTGATTCGACCGCTCTGGCGCGAAACAGTGCGCGGGACGAAGGCTCTCTTCACCGAAAGCGGACCGGGACGACTCTCACCGTGCTTGCGAAAGACGCAGGCGCTCGGCGCACCGGGATCCACCCCGCCGAGCGAGCCGCCCGTACACTCGCGAGCATGCCCTCCGCGCGCTCTCTCGAGCACCCGATCGGAGCCGTCTGAATGCCCGACATCGAGCTCGTCAGCGCCGACGGCTCCGTCCGCGCCTCGATCAACCCCGTCGCCGCGAGCATCCGGACCCTCGTGGTGCGCGGCCGCGCCCTCGTCGAGCCTTACGACGGCGACCAGCCGCCCGGCGCCGCGGGCGCGGTGCTCGCCCCCTGGCCGAACCGGGTCCGCGACGGCCGCTGGCTCCTCGACGGCGCCGTCCAGCAGCTCGCGATCACCGACCCGGCGACGCACTCGGCCAACCACGGCCTCCTCGCCACGACCCGCTACCGCGTCGGCGAGCGCACCGCCGACAGCGTCGTCCTGCACGCCCGCCTCGACTCCCCGCCCGGCTACCCCTTCACCCTCACCACCAGCGTCCGCTACCGGCTGCGCCCCGCCGGGATCGACGCCCGCCACGTCCTCGTCAACGAGTCGGACCGGCGCGCCCCGGTCGCGCTCGGCGTCCACCCCTACCTCCGCGTCGGCGACGCGACCGAGCCGCGCCTCCGTCTCCCCGCCCGCGAGCGCCTCGTCCTCGACGAGCGCCACCTCCCCACCGGCGAGCGCCTCCCGGTCGCGGGCACGCCCTTCGATCTCCGCGCCGGCGTCCCGGAGCGCGACGCACCCTGGCACGCGAGCTTCACCGCTCTCGACCGTGACCCCGACGGCACGGTCCGCGCCGAGCTCAGCGCCCCGGGCCACGGCCGCACCGCGCTCTGGGCGGACGCGTCCTTCACCGTCCTGCAGCTCTACATCGACCGCGACCGGCGCCCGCCCGCGATCGCGATCGAGCCGATGACCGCCCCGCCCGACGCCCTGAACTCGGGCGAGGGACTCCGCTGGCTGGAGCCGGGCGAGCGCGCCGAGTTCCGATGGGGAATCGATGCGGACTGAGCAGGTTCGTTCAGGCCGCCGCATGGAATACCCGGTGGAGCAGTCAGAAAGAGGATCGATCGCCCGCGAATCGTCCAGGTGACGCGGCAGATCGCCCATTCCTCCACGCGCGCCGCGCTCCGTACCCTCGTCCCATGGCAGTCATCGCAGAAGCCTCGCAGCTCATCGCGCCCCCGCCGGCGGCGGCCGACCTCCTCGCGCAGGGCGCGGCAGCCGTCTGGGAGACGACGATCACCCTCCCGACCTACACCCCCGAGGAGCCGGTGCAGCTGCCGATGTTCCTCGACCGCCGCGTCTACCAGGGCTCGAGCGGGCGGGTGTATCCGCTGCCCTTCATCGACCGGATCGCCTCCGAGGCCGTCGACCAGGAGTGGCGCGTCGTCGTCCTCGAGAACGAGTTCGTCCAGGTCGTCGTCCTGCCCGAGCTCGGCGGCCGGATCTACTCCGGCTACGACAAGACCACCGGCTACGACTTCTTCTACCGCAACACCGTCATCAAGCCGGCGCTCGTCGGCCTGGCCGGCCCGTGGATCAGCGGCGGCGTCGAGTTCAACTGGCCGCAGCACCACCGCCCCGGCACCTACCTGCCCACCGGCTGGAGCCTCGAGCGCGCCGACGACGGCTCGGTCGTCGTCTGGTGCAGCGACCACGACCCGTTCAGCCGGATGAAGGGCCTGCACGGCGTCCGCCTGCGCCCCGGCTCGAGCCTCGTCGAGCTCGACGTGCGCCTGCACAACCGCACCAGCGAGCGGCACACCTTCCTCTGGTGGGCGAACGTCGCGGCGCGGGTGCACGACGACTACCAGTCGTTCTTCCCGCGCGACGTCCGCTACGTCGCTGACCACGCCCGCCGCGCGATCACCGCCTTCCCGGCGGCCGACCGCCCCTACTACGGCGTCGACTACCCCGCCCTCGCGGCCGAGCGCGGCGACGGACCGACGCCGGACGGCCCGCCCGCCGACCGGATCGACTGGTACCGCAACATCCCGGTCCCCACCTCCTACATGGTCGTCCGCACCGACGACTCCTTCTTCGGCGGCTACGACCACCGCGCCGGAGCGGGCTTCGTGCACTGGGCCGACCGCCGCTTCGCCCCCGGCAAGAAGCAGTGGACCTGGGGCGACGCCCCGTTCGGGCACGCCTGGGACGCGCAGCTCACCGACGCCGACGGCCCCTACGTCGAGCTGATGGCGGGCGTCTACACCGACAACCAGCCCGACTTCTCCTGGCTGATGCCCGGCGAGACCAAGACCTTCTCGCAGTACTGGTATCCGATCAGCGGCATCGGAGTGGCGCACCAGGCGACCCGCGACGCGGCGGTGCACCTCGACGTCGAGGCCGGGATCCTCCGCGTGGGCGTCGCGACGACCCGCCGCGTGCCCGCCGCGATCGTGACGCTGCGCGCCGACGGCGCTGTCCTGCACGAGTGGACCGTCGACCTCGAGCCCGGGCAGCCGCTGCTCGCCGACCTGCCGACCACCCGCACCGGCCCGGAGGGTCTGCGCATCACGGTCGTCGCGAACGGCTCGACCCTCCTCGATTACGAGGTGCCCGCCGAGTTCGACGACGCCGAGCCGGAGATCGCGACCGAGCCGCTGCCACCCGCCGAGACCGCCTCCGTCGACGAGCTGTACCTCGTCGGCGTCCACCTCGCGCAGTACCGGCACCCGACCCGCTCGCCGCTGCCCTACTGGGAGGAGGCGCTGCGCCGCGATCCCGGCGACGCGCGAGTGCACCTCGCCCTCGCCGACCACGCCTACCGCCGCGGCGAGTACGCCGACGCGCTCACCCACGCCGACTCCGCGATCCGGCGCCTCACCGCCCGCAACGGCAACCCCGCCGACACCGAGGCCTTCTACCTGCGCGGGCTGATCCTGCGCCGCCTCGGCCGCACGACCGACGCCGCCGCCGCGTTCGGCAAGGCCGCCTGGGACGGGAAGTGGGCGCGCGCCGCCCTGTTCGAGAGCGCGAGGCTCTCCGCTGCCGCCGGTGACCACGCCGCGGCGCTGGAGGACCTCGCGACCTCCCTGCGTCTCGACACCGACGACCTCCGCGCCCGTGCCCTGCGCGCGGTCTGCCTCCGCGCGCTCGGCCGCGTCGGCGAGGCCGAGCGGTTCCTCCACGAGACCCTGCGCCTGGATCCGCTCGACCAGCTCGCCCGCACGCTCACCGGCACCGACCCCGCCGACGCGCACGAGAGCATCGACGTCGCGCTCGACCTCGCGTCGTTCGGTGAGACCGGCGAGGCCCGCCGACTGCTCCGCGCCGTCGCCGGCGGGAACGCCGGCACCTCGGGAGCGGGCAACGCCGCGCCGATCGCCGCCTACCTCCTGGCCCGGCTCGGCGAGCCCGTCGACACCCGCGCGCTCGACCTCACCCGCGCCTTCCCCGCCGGCCTCGACGCGCACGACGCGCTGACCGCCGTGGTCGCGGCGGACCCCGCCGACAGCACCGCGCGGTCGCTGCTCGGCATGCTCCTCTACGACACCGGCCGCCGCGCCGAGGCCGCCGAGCACTGGCGCCGCGCGATCGCGGACGGCGGCGCCGACGCCGTGACCCACCGCAACGCGGGCCTCGCCGCCTACAACGACGAGGCCGACGACGACGCCGCCTGGGCGCACTACCTCCGCGCCCGCGAGCTCGCCCCGCGCGACGCCCGCCTGCTCTACGAGCTCGACCAGCTCGCCGACCGCCTGGGCCACTCCGCCGCCGACCGCCTGGAGCGCCTCGAGGACGAGCACGACCTCACGCTCTCCCGCGACGACCTGACCGTCGAGTACGCCGGTCTGCTGATCGAGGCGGGGCGCGCCCAGGAGGCGCTGTCGCTCCTCGAGTCGCGCCGCTTCCAGCCGTGGGAGGGCGGCGAGGGCCGCACCCTCGCGGCCTGGGACGCGGCCCGCGCCGCGCTCGGCCTCGACCCGGCGACGCCGCCGTCGACGCTCGGCGAGGCGCGTCCCCGCTTCGACGCCCCGCAGGCGACCCTCGAGGACGGCTCCACCGACTACTTCGCGACGAGCCTGCCCGCACTGCTGCTCTTCCACCGCGACTGAGGGGGCGGGGGCGTCACGCGCCGCGCACACCGCGCACACGAGGAGAGGGCCGGCTGCGAACAGCCGGCCCTCTCCTCGTGACTTGCGTCTACTTGCTCGAGCCCACCATCAGCCCCGAGACGAACTGCTTCTGGAACGCGAAGAACACGATCGCGGTCGGGATCGCCGCGACCACCGCCCCCGAGGCGACCACGTTCCACTGACTCACGTAACCGCCCTGGATGTTCAGCAGCGCCGCCGTGATCGGGAAGTTCGTCTCGGTCCGCAGCACGGTCACCGCCCAGATCAGGTCGTTCCAGATCCAGGTCGTCGCGAGAGCGCCGAGCGCCGCGAGCGACGGCCGGCACAGCGGCAGTAGGATCCGCCAGTAGGTGCGCAGCACCCCCGCGCCGTCGACCTGCGCCGCCTCGAAGATCTCGGCCGGGATCGACCGCATGAAGCCGTGCAGCACGAAGGTGTAGAAGCCGAGCCCGAAGCCGACCTGCACCACGATCAGCGCGAAGAGCGTGTCGTAGATGCCGAGGCTCTCGGTGATCCGCGAGACCGGGATCAGCAGGATCTGCGGGGGCAGCAGGTTGCCCGCCAGCATGAGCAGCAGGATCCCCCGGCGGAACGGGATGTGGAACCGGCTGAGCGCGAACGCCGCCCAGGAGGCGAGCAGCAGCGACAGGAAAACGGTGAAGACCGTGACGATCAGGCTGTTCACCAGCGCCTCGCCGACCAGCCCGGCCGTGAACACCGTGACGAAGCCGTCGAAGCTGAAGCTCGCCGGCAGGGCGCCGAGCCCGTTGCCGGTGATGTCGTCGAAGCTGCGGACGGCCACGAAGAGCACGAACAGCATCGGCAGCACCCAGAGCAGCGCGACCGGCGCCATGATCGCGTGGAAGATCCACGAGCCCTTCACCCGGCGGCGAGGGAGCGTCGGCGCGGCGAGACCAGGCGCGACCGGAGCGATGACGGCCATCTCAGTCCTCCTCCTTCGTGGCGCGCACGAGATAGCTGATGATGAAGACGATCGCGAGCAGGAAGATGACGACCGCGATCGCGGAGCCGTAGCCGAGGTTCAGCACGGTGAAGCTCTCCTGGAACATGTAGGTCGAGAGCAGCTGCGTCGAGTTGTACGGACCGCCGCGGGTCATCGCCCAGACGATGTCGAAGGTGCGCAGCGAGTCGATCACGGTGACCGCGAAGACGACGCCGTTCACGCCCTTCAGCTGCGGCATCACGATCCGCCAGAAGCGCTGCGTCCGCGAGGCGCCGTCGACCTGCGCGGCCTCCTCGAGGCTCGGGTCCACACCCTTCAGCCCGGCCAGGTAGAGCACCATGATGTAGCCGCACTGCCGCCAGACCGCGGCGACCAGCACCGCGTAGAGCGCGAGCGTCGGGTCCGCGAGCCACTGCCGCTCGAGGTCGCCCAGGCCGATCCCGCCGAGGAAGCTGTTGACGACGCCGTCCGGCTGGTAGATCACCCGCCAGAAGAGGCCGGTCACCGCGAGCGAGAAGACCATCGGCAGGTAGATCGCGCTGCGGTAGATCCCGACGCCGCGCCGCGGCTTGTTCAGAGCGACGGCGAGCGCCAGCCCGATCGCCACGGAGAGCCCGCCGAAGCCGACCACCCAGATGACGTTGTTGACCAGCGCGGTCGCGAAGATCGGGTCGGAGCCGAGGTCGGTGAAGTTCTCGAGGCCGATGAACTCCGGCTCGCCGATCCCGTTCCACCGGGTGAGCGAGAGGTAGAAGGAGTTGATCGCCGGCCAGAAGACCCAGGCCAGCTCGACCGCGAGCGGGATGAGCAGGAAGAGCCAGACCACCGCGGGCACCCGGGTGATCCGGCGCCCCTTCCCCGAGCGGACCAGCGGGCGGGCCGTCGGCTCCGGCGGCGTCCCCGGCGAAGGGGCGGGCGGCCGCTCCACGGCGGCCGCCCTGGTCGTCCCGGTCACGGGTTGAAGACCTTGTCGGCCGCCGTCTGCCACTCCTTCAGAATGCTGTCGACCTCGCCGGGCTGGGCGATGAACTTGGTGAGCGCCGCGTCGGCCGTGGTCTGCAGGTCGTCGGAGGAGTCGCGGTTGAAGAACTGGGTGATCTGCTCGGTGCCGGCCAGCAGCGCGACGCCCTTCTGCACCAGCGGCGAGAACACCGAGGTGTCGACGTCGGGCGAGGTCGGCAGGTTCGACGACTGCGAGGCCGCGATGTAGGCGGACTGGCTCTCGGCCCCCGCGAGATAGGAGAGGAAGGCCTTGGTGGCGTCCGCGTCCTTCGTCTTCGCGCTGGCGAAGTAGCCGTCGGTCGGCGCCTCCTCCGCGCTCGGGATGCTCGCGTCGATCACCGGGACGGAGAAGAAGTCGAGGTCGTCGCCCTCGCCCTCCGGCATGTTCTGGCTGATGAACGCGCCGACGAGGTACATCGCGTTCTTCTTCTGCACCAGCGGCGTGACCGCGTCCTGCCAGGCGTAGGAGGGGGCGTTCGGGTCCATGAACGGCACGATGTCGGCGTAGTACTTCATGACGTTCTTCACCTCAGTCGAGTCGAACGACGACTTCCCGGCCAGGAGCTCCTTGTGGTAATCCGCGCCGTTCACGCGGAGGTTGAGGATGTCGAACCAGCCGGACGCCATCCACGGCGTGGAGCCGATGCCGTTGGAGAGCGGCACGATCCCCTGGCCCTGCAGCGTCTCGCAGAGGGCCATGAACTCGTCCCAGGTGGTAGGAACCTCCACGCCCCACTCCTCGAAGGCCGACTTGCGGTAGAAGACGCCCCACCAGTAGTAGTTCGTCGGCAGGAAGATCTGCTTGCCGCTCGCGTCGGTCGAGAGGTCCTTCAGCGCGGCGGAGTAGCCGGCCGCGGCGCCGTCGCCGGTCCAGAGGTCGGAGAGGTCGAGCAGCAGGTCCTGCGCGGCGTAGTCGCGGGCGACGGAGCCGGCGTACCAGGTGAGCACGTCCGGCGGGTTGCCCGAGGTGAGATAGGTGGAGAGCTGGGCGCGGAACTGCTCGATCGCCACCGTGTTGAGGGTGACGGAGCCGCTCGAGTAGCTCTTCACGAGCGCCTCGAGTGCCGCCTTCGGGGCCGGGTCGGAGAGGGAGGACTGCAGGACGATCCCACCGCCGCCCGCGCCGCCGCCACCCCCGCCGCCGCCCATGCAGCCGGTGAGGAGCGCGGTGCTGCCGAGCGCGGTCGCGCCGTACAGGAAGCCTCGTCGGGTGAGGTTCGGGAATCGCTGTTCGTTGGTCATGGTGTCCTCCTTGACTCCGTGATGCCGGGGGGCCGTGCTGTGCTGTGGTGCCGGTCCTTCTGTCGTGCTGGTCGTGCTGGTCGTGCCGTCGCCGGATCCGCCTAGGCGGGCGCGGCGAAGATCGCGTTGCACTCGCGCTGCAGGGCGACGTCGTCCCACATCGGGTGCTGGGGTGCGCCGTTCGAGCAGACGATCGATCCCCTGGCGCCGACCCGCCGCGACTCGCGCATCGCGAGCCGGCAGTACTCGGCGCCGATCGGCCCCTCCTCGAAGCGGCCCTCGAGCGGCGTGTAGCCGACCCAGCCCTCGCCGAAGACGAGCGGCACCCCGCGCAGGGCGGCGTGGTCGGCGGCGACGGCGATCCAGATCCTCAGCGTCGAGCGCATCTCGAGGTGGTGAGCGCCGTAGCGCTCGTACAGCCAGCGGTCGATCTGCTCGGCGTCGCCCCAGTCGTGCGCGTAGATCTCGCCCTTGCCGACGATCGTCGCGGTCAGCTTCCACTGGTCCTCCGCCGGGAGCGTCCACTCCGCGATGGGCGGCGCGCCCTCGAGCAGAAAGGCCTCGGCGGCGAGGTCCTGCTCGAACTCCTCGACCGGGCTGCGGAGCGCGAACTCGGCGATGAACTCGTTGAGCACCCCGTAGATGTAGGGGTGCAGGATGAGCACGTCCGAGTTCCACGGAATCCCGCGCATCCCGCCGACGGGCACGTGCGCGTAGTTGACGGAGCACGGGACGCCGTCGGTCAGCTCGTGGAACCGGTCGATGCCGCGGGTGAGCCGCGGCGTGAGAGCGAGCGTCGCCGCGTCGAGGTCGGCGCGGTCGTAGTCGAGCCCCTCGGTGAGGTGCCCCGCCTGCACCTCGTTGTGCAGCTCGACGAAGGCGATCCGGTCGTCGAGGTCGTGCTCGGCGAGGAAGACGACGAGCGCGGCCTGCGCCTCGGCGAGCCGCTCGGCGCGGTCCTCCGGCGGCACCGCCATCAGCGCGTCGAACCAGTCCCGTTCGAGCGCGAACGAGGAGGACTGCTGGTACTCCCAGGACGAGACGATGACGAACACCCCGTGCCGCTTCGCCGCCGCGAACAGCGCGAGCAGGTGGGCGCGACCGTCGATGACGGTCGGCTCGGCCACGTCGTACCAGCGCACCCGCTGCGCGTAGGAGCCGCCGAGCGGTCCGAGCCGGAGCTCCCGGGTATCGAGACCGGACTCGAACAGCAGGAACGGCATCGCGCAGATCCGAATGGTGTTGTACCCCCGTTCGACGGCGCCGGCGAAGGCCGCGTCGAGATCCTCGAAGGGCTCGCCCGGTCCGGTGCGGACGTACCAGGAGAAGTCCCAGAGGGTGATGGTGAGGCGCTCGGGGAGGTGGTCCGCGAGCGGCACCGGCTGGTAGGGGGACGAGGGGTACTCCGCAGTGAGCATGGCGCCAGCCTAGGCACGCGCCCAGCGCCGACCAATGAAGCGTTGGACGCCATTAGCTGGACGATTCTCTAGCCTGACCTACACTCGTCGACATGCTGATCCCCGACGGCTTCCTCGGCCAGCGCCTGCATGTCCTCCCGAAACCGCGGGTGGCCGAGGCGCTCGCGGCCCCGATCACCGAGCGTCTGCTGGTGACGGATGCTGGACACTTCCCGCACGCCGCCGCTCACGGCCGCAGCCGCCCCGAGGGCACGCGGGAGGCCGTGGTGATCCTCTGCACCGCCGGCCGGGGCTGGGTCTCGATCGCGGACTCGACCGTTCGCGTCGATCCCGGCGAGGTCGCCGTCATCGCCGCGGGCACCCCGCACCGGTACTGGGCCGACTTCGACGACCCGTGGACGATCTGGTGGCTGCACGTCGCCGGCGCCGATGCCGCCGCCCTGATCTCGGCCGTCGTCCACGGGCGGACGTCCCCCGTCGTCACCGCGCGCGACGCCTTCTCCGCGAGGACCCTGATCGAGCACGCCGTCGCCGCCCTCGAGCGCGACGAGACCGACTCGAGCCTCTACGCCGCGAGCGGCGCCGCCTGGAACCTCCTGGCCCAGCTCGCCTCCGACCGCACCCGCGGCACCCTCGAGTCGGGCGACCGGATCCGCATGGCCCAGGACCACCTCCGCGAGCACCTCGACTCCCCCACCAGTATCACCGAGCTCGCCACCCTCGCCGGCATGAGCACGTCGCACTTCTCCGCCCTCTTCAAGAAGGCCGCCGGCATGAGCGCCGTCGAGTACGTCAAGCGTCTTCGCAGCGCCCGCGCCCGCGAGCTCCTGATCACCACCGACGCCTCGATCGCCGACATCGCCCGCGCCGTCGGCTACTCCGACGCCTTCTACTTCTCCCGCCAGTTCCGCGCCATCAACGGCACGAGCCCCTCGGAGTACCGCGCCGAGTTCCACGGCGAGGCGCTGCGCTGAAAGCCCCCTCCCTCGCCACTTCGCTCGCGGCTGCAGGGACATCGCACAAACCGGTCGCGGATGTTCTCTTCCTACCCGTCTCTCCTCGCGAGGACTTGTCCGCGACAACCCGCGCCGCTGCTCACGTCGTCGTCGGAGGCGTACGGATCGCCGTAGAGCGCCTCGAATTCCGGCGAGCCGTACTTCTCGTCGGACGAGGGCAGACCCTCTCCGTTCTGAGAGAGCGGTCGATCCCACCAGAGCACGAAGTCGTAATCGAACCCCTTGTCGCGCATGCACCCCGCCGTCTCGGACTGAACTTCGACCCACTCCCGCGCAGCCGCCAGTTCGACGGAGTCGAACGACGTGGGGTAGGCGATCAGCGAGATGTCACTGGAGGCGTCGTAGTGGGGCACGCCGTCCTCCGCGCTTGCGCTGCTCGCTGCTGCCGGAGGATGCGCGACGTTCGGAGCAGGAGCCGATTCGTCCTCAGCAACAGCCCTTGGTACGCGATTCACGGTCTCGCTGGACCGCGCGCCAGTCGCCTGCTGGCCGGCAAAGGCGACCTGAACACCGGCAACGGCACACGCCACGAGAACGCCTGCTATGCCGAAGACAGCAATGATTCGTTTCGCGATTGACATCGAAGCTCCCGGAAGTCTGCCAGTGACTATTCGGCCACTTTGATCGTGCCCGCACGCCGCCAGGAGCTCGACGTCGCGTCGAGCGCGAACGGCATTGTGAGCGGACTCTGCGTGGTGCGGACACCGTACATCCGATGGTGCCCGATCATCGCAGAAGCGGCGCCGATCAATGTTCTGGCAGCCGATGTGCATTTCGATCGACGATCAACGCCACCTCCTCCGCGACCCGGAAGCAAGGAGCGCCCGCGCAGGGAGACCCTGAATCTCGTCGACGGACGACAGATTCGACGAAATCCGCCAATACTGCGGCGAACTGCCACAGTGATGCATTTCCGCCTCGAATGATCCCCGCGACACCACCGCGTGGCACCGTGCTTCTTGCAGTTCCCCTCAGGCGCTCTCCCGTTCCCTTCCGTACCCCTGGTCGCGCGCCGGACCCTTGCCGAATCGCCGCATCTCGGCCGGCCGATCGATCAGGAGATCTCGATGCGCGTCCTCTCGCATCCCTCGCGCCGGGCGTCCGGTCCACCCTGGGCCAGTACCTCGGCAGGATCGACCTCCATCGGCTGGGACTTCGCCGGTACTCCGAAGGTCTCGCTCTCGAACGTGACCCACGACGGCGACGGCGTCGACGACATCGCCGCGGAGGCGATGACGCGAGAAGTACCACGGCCGATGGATCGAAGAGCACCGCTTCGACGCAGGATCGCAAGCGCGACCGCCGTCGGGAGTGTGTTGCTCCTCATCGCCGGCTGCGCACCGACCGAGATCGACGTCTTCGTCTTCGGCAGAGCAGCGCGCCGAGTCCATACCGTCGCTGAGTACCTCGGCGACGTCTACGCCGAACAGAGCGACTTCGCTGGCGTCGAACTGCAACTCAGGCGCGAATCAGAAGCAGAGGTCCCCCGTGCCCGACTCTGGGACGACACCGAACAGCACGCCGCGTGGGGCGGGAACTGGATCACAGGCATCGACCAGGGCTCATCGGAGACCCACATCGTCGCTGACGCCCTGATCACCATCGCGGCTTCGTCGTCAGATGAGTTCTTCGGATCCGAATCCGCCAGCGTCTTCCTCTGCGTTCATTACCTCGGCGAATTCAACTCGAAGAGAGTGAGTGCCGTTGAGGGACGTTGTCCTGACGGAGTCGAGACGAAGCTTCCCTCCTTCCAGCGGGTGACCGTCGACCAACTGGCCGATTACGAGGTCGACGAGTGAGCGGGGACCCGAATGCGACCAGTGGCCCGGTGCGCTCTCAGCTAGTAGCGGACGACTCCAGGTCCTCGGATCGAACCAGACACACCCACGTTCCCGTATGCGTCTCAGAGCAGTCGTTCCACCGGAACAGCATGGTTGCGGCACTCTACGCACAGGTCATGCACGCAGCGCTCAGAGGTGTTGACCAATGACGAGCTATATTTCGCGCCCGGCCGGAACTGAGGGATCAGGTCGACGGGTCTTCACCTCCGTCGCTATTGGCGTCGCCACTCTTCTGGCCCTGTCGGCCTGCACATCGTCGAAGGTTGCAGACTTCGTTTATCGCGACGCCGCCTATCGTGTGCACTGGCTGGGCGAGTACATGGGCAAGGTCTTCGCCGAACAGCGCACGCCGTCGGGCGTCGAGAAGCAAGTGGAGAACGAAGCTCGATCCGCATACGGTGGAGCGGATCTGTGGGTGAAGGGTGAGTCGACCATCTCATCCGGCGGCAACTGGATCACCGGCCTCGATTATTTTGGAGCCAGCGCCGATATCACCGCAGATGCGCTGATCACCATCCGCGGCCAGCTGTCGAGCGGACCGTTCTCAACGAGACCCGCCAGTGTCCTCCTCTGCGTCCGCTACCTCGGGGAGCTGGGATCGAAGAAGGTGGAGGTCGTCGACGGATTCTGCCCCGACGGCGTCGAGGAGCAGCTCGACACCTACCACCGGGTGACGATCGACCAGATCGCCGACTACGAGGTCGACGAGTGACCGGACTGCCGACGAATCGGCCTCACCCGACGCGGGCAGCCCCAGCTGCACCCACGCGTCAGCGGGCGCACTCAGCTGACGGTCCTCGGTACTGAGGCGATTCGAGGACTTCCACCTCGCCGAACCTCGCGACGACGCGATACCCGTCCGCCAGCGCGTCGTCGCGGATCGTGGTCGTCCGCAGCTCCAGCCCGCGCACCGACCCCGCTTCCTCCTGGCTCAGGTCCAGGAGGAGGAAGTCGGGCGGCCGACTGAGTACGCCGGGCAGCGATACCCGGTTGCTCCACGTCAGCAGGGGTACGAGCCGGTCGTCGGCCGCGATGCACGTGCTCGCCGGCACCCTCTCGATCGCGGCGACCTGATCCCTTCGATGCGCCGTCCGTGACCACGTATCGCCGGTGACCATCCGCGCCAGCGGGAAGGCCTCGTCGTCGAGGCACACGATCGTCCCGATCACCGGCACGGCGAAGACGACCGCGCCGACGACCAGCGCCGACCGAGCTCTCCACTCGGAGGACGGAAGCCGCCGCAGGAGCCGTCCTCCCCCGTCGATCGCGCCCAGGACCAGCACGACCCAGACGGGCGCGTCGTAGTGGAACCCGCTCGTCCAGAGCGCGGGCCGGTCGGAGAGGAACCTCTCGGCCAGGAGCGGCAGCGCGAGCAGCGACACCGGCGAGAGCAGCGGAAACAGGAGGAGGGGTGAGAGCAGCCCCAGAAGCGTCATCGTCTTCACGATCGGCGTGAAGAAGAGCCCGACCACCATCCACGGCCGCTCGAGCATCGTCCGGACGACCTCGCCCCCGCTTGCTCCGAGCGCTCCGTAGTCCCAGTAGGCGTACCCGCGTCCGCCGATCGAAGGGATCACCACCCCGACGACGACCGCGAACGCCGCGGCCCCCGAACACGCCAGCAGCACCCCGACGATCCTCGGTCTCCTCGCCGCTCGCAGCAGTCCGAGGATCAGCACCACCGCCCCCATGTCCTCCCGGATCAGGAGGAGGACCGCCGACGCGGCGACGAGCTGGCGATCACTCCTCCTGTCGAAGGCGTCGACCGCCCAGGCGAGGACCGGCACCGCGAACGCGACCTCGTGGAAGTCGAAGTCGGCCAGCGACTGCAAAGGCCGGCCGAGGAGATAGCCCACGGCCAGCAGGCAGCTCGCCCCCACTCCCACGCGCCGGCGCGCGACGCGCCAGACGAAGACGGAGGAGCCGGCCACCAGCGCGGCCTGCGCCACGAGCAGCACCCGCGCGTCGTCCCAGATCCAGTACAGCGGAGCGAGGACGACGAGGATCGGATGGAAATGGTCGCCGAGCAGGGTGAAGTCGTCGCCTTTCAGCGGCGAGAGCGGCGGACGGAACTGCGAGTACGCCCGCACCGCCTGGTCGAAGATGCCGAGGTCGTACCCCGCCGTGAGCAGCTGGTCGGCCCGGGAGATCGAGTAGACCGAGTAGACCGCGAACGCGAGGAGCGCGAGCGGGACGATCGGCGAGCGCAGCAACGCGAGACGCCCACCGCACACCGGCCGGCTCCCGCCGCGCCCCGTCCAGCGCATCCGCACCTCCGCTGACGGCGGACGGCGCACCACTGACCGAGGAACCCGAGGTCTCTGCGGACAACGATAGGCGAGCTTCCCTCAGCATCGCCGGACTGGCGCCTGACGCCGCCTCACAGTGCTCGATCGAGCGTGGCCACCGGAGCGCCGCGGACGCAGCTGCCGTGCCGCCGAACGGGATCCGGCGAACGACCGGACGCGATTCGCGGAGAGAAGAGCAGTGGTGCCCCTGGAGGGACTCGAACCCCCAACCTGCTCCTTAGGACGGAGTCGCTCTTCCATTGAGCTACAGAGGCCGGTGCCGTCCAGTGTACCGATCGCCCGGAGCCGTCGCTCTTGACACGGCACGAGCTGCATGATTGGTTAGTTACTGCACCAACGAACCAACACACCACGAACCACCGACACCGAGGGAAGGAGCCCCATGGACGACTCCCGCCCGATCTTCCTGCAGATCGCCGAGCAGATCGAGAACGACATCATCGCGGGCGCGCTGCCCGAGGAGGACCAGGTCCCGTCCACGAACGAGTTCGCCGCGTTCCACCGCATCAACCCGGCCACGGCCGGCAAGGGCGTGAACCTGCTCGTCGACGAGGGCGTCCTGTACAAGAAGAGGGGGATCGGCATGTTCGTCGCCGAGGGAGCGCGCGACCGCCTGGTCGAGAAGCGCCGCACGCAGTTCCGCGACCAGTTCGTCGCACCGCTCCTCGCGGAGGCCGCCAAGCTCGGCCTCACCCGCGAGCAGCTCACCGCCATGATCACCGACATCGAAGGAGGATCGCGATGAGCGCGGTCATCGAGGTCGCCGGCCTCAGCAAGCGCTACGGCAGCACGCACGCCGTCGCCGACGTCAGCTTCACCCTCGAGGAGAACCGGATCCACGGCCTCCTCGGCCGCAACGGCGCCGGCAAGACCACCCTGATGTCGCTGCTCACCGGCCAGGAGTTCGCGAGCACCGGCAGCATCCGCGTCTTCGGCGAGACACCCGTCGAGAACGCCGCCGTCCTCTCCCGCACCTGCTTCATCAAGGAGAGCCAGAAGTACCCGGAGGACTTCAAGGTCACGCACGTCCTCCGCAGCGCCCGCTGGTTCTTCGAGGGCTGGGACGAGGAGTTCGCCCAAGAGCTCATCGTCGACTTCCGCCTCCCGCTCGACCGCCGCGTCAAGAAGCTCAGCCGCGGCCAGCTCTCCGCGATCGGCGTCATCGTCGGCCTCGCCTCCCGCGCCCCGCTGACCTTCTTCGACGAGCCGTACCTCGGCCTCGACGCCGTCGCCCGGCAGCTCTTCTACGACCGCCTGCTCGCCGACTTCGGCGAGCACCCGCGCACCGTCGTCCTCTCCACCCACCTGATCGACGAGGTCAGCAGCCTCCTCGAGCACGTCCTCGTCATCGACGACGGCCGCCTGCTCGTCGACAGCGACACGGAGGAGCTGCGCGGTGCCGCCGCGACCGTCACCGGCAGCCGTGCGGCGGTCGACTCCTTCACCGAGGGCCGGGAGGTCCTCTCCCGGAGCGGAGTCGGCGGCCTCGCCACCGCGACGCTCCCCCACCTCGGCACCGCCGACCGCGACGAGGCCCGCCACCGCGGCCTCGAGCTCGAGCCCGTCTCGCTCCAGCAGCTCGTCGTCCAGCTGACCACCGGAAAGGCCGCCTCATGACCGCCCTCGCCCCGCAGCGCTCCGTCGCGCGCCACCGCCTGCTCAGCATCGTCCGCCTGCACCTCGCGAACCCGGCGACGCTGCTCGTCACTCCGCTCGCGATCCTCGGCGCGATCTTCGTCGGCAGCCTGATCATCTGGCTGCTCGTGCTGCGGATGGTCGGCGTCCCGGCCGCCGGCGGCGACTCCGGCGTGCAGATCACCGGCGGCACGACCTTCATCTTCATCTACATGCTGGTCGTCGCCGTCCAGGCCACCAACGTCACCTTCGCCCTCGCGCTGGGCTACGGCTCGACCCGCCGCGACTACTCCCTCGGCACAGCACTAACCTTCTTCGGCATGTCCGCCGCCTGGACCGTCCTCTACTCCACGATGTCCGCGCTCGAGCAGGCGACGAACGGCTGGGGGCTCGGCGGCTACATGTTCCGCGCCGCCCCCTACAGCGACGTCTCCTGGCTCGCCCAGACCTTCGC
The DNA here is from genome assembly GCF_022815495.1 of Rathayibacter sp. VKM Ac-2929. NCBI lineage: Bacteria > Bacillati > Actinomycetota > Actinomycetes > Micrococcales > Microbacteriaceae > Rathayibacter > Rathayibacter sp. VKM Ac-2929. Next base: position 61,697 of record NZ_JALGRV010000002.1, on the reverse strand, counting down.
GGTCTTCAGCCTCTTCCTGTTCTTCTTCTTCGCCGGCTCGGCCGTCGCCGCGGTCTTCGTCCGCTGGCGGGCCACGGGGATGACCGTCTTCTTCCTCGCCCTCGCCGCGCTGATCGTCGGCCTGATCGCCCTGCTCACCCTCACCGAGAGCTGGGACTCCGTCTGGCTCGCCTTCCAGGCCATCGGCTTCACGGGCGCCTTCGCCCTGCTGCTCGTCCCGACGGTCCTGTCCGCGGTCCTCGGCGCCCTGATCCTGGGCCGAGCCACCCCGCGCGGCTGATCCGGCCGCACAACATCAGCTGAGCGAGGGGGGCGTCCGCTGAGGAGCGATGCCCTCCCGTCTCAGCTGATGTTCTGCGGCGAGCAGCCCCGTCCGGACGGCGCCCCGCCACCCGCAAGGCCCCGCCGCCCGCAAGGCCCTTCCGCCCCGCCCGCTCGCCTGGGAGCGTTGCAGCATGGCCGCATCCCTCACCACCGCCGCTGCTCAGCACGTCTGGGCCGCCCGCGACGACAGTCCGCTCGACCCCGCCACCCTCGACACGATCGACGCGTGGTGGCGCGCCGCGAACTACCTCGCGGTCGGCCAGATCTACCTCCTCGCCAATCCGCTGCTGCGCGAGCCCCTCGCGAGGGAGCACATCAAGCCGCGCCTGCTCGGGCACTGGGGCACGACTCCCGGCCTCAACCTGATCTACGCGCACCTCAACCGCGCCATCGCCGAGCGCGCGCAGCCGACCCTCTACATCACCGGCCCCGGCCACGGCGGACCGGGCATGGTCGCCAACGCCTACCTCGACGGCACCTACAGCGAGATCTACTCGCACATCGACGAGACCGAGGACGGCCTGCGCCGCCTCTTCCGCCAGTTCAGCTTCCCCGGCGGCATCCCGAGCCACGCCGCCCCCGAGACCCCCGGCAGCATCCACGAGGGCGGCGAGCTCGGCTACTCGCTCAGCCACGCCTACGGCGCCGCCTTCGACAATCCGGACCTGCTGGTCGCCGCCGTGGTCGGCGACGGCGAGGCCGAGACCGGCCCGCTCGCCACCAGCTGGCACTCGAACAAGTTCGTGAACCCCGCGACCGACGGCGTCGTGCTGCCGATCCTGCACCTCAACGGCTTCAAGATCGCCAACCCGACGGTCCTCGCCCGCATCCCGCACGAGGAGCTCGAGAGTCTCATGCGCGGCTACGGCCACGAGCCGTTCACCGTCGAGGGCGGCTTCGACGGCGAGGACCCGATGCGCGTGCACGAGCGCTTCGCCGCGGTCCTCGACACCGTGCTCGACCGCATCGCCGCGATCAAGGCGCGCGCCGCCGAGGGCGACCTCACCCGCCCGGCCTGGCCGATGATCATCCTGAAGACCCCGAAGGGCTGGACCTGCCCCGCGGAGATCGACGGCGTGCAGGTCGAGGGCACCTATCGCGCGCACCAGGTCCCGCTCGCGAACGCCCGCGACACCGAGGCGCACACCCGCCTGCTCGAGACCTGGATGCGCTCCTACCGTCCGGAGGAGCTCTTCACCGAGGAGGGCGGGATCGCCGACCGTGTCCGCTCACTCGCCCCCGAGGGCGAGCTGCGGATGAGCGCGACGCCGCACGCCAACGGCGGCCTGCTCCGCCAGACCCTCCGGCTGCCAGACTTCCGGCGCTACGAGGTCGTCGTGCACGAGCCGGGCGGCACCGTCGCGGAGGCGACGAAGGTGCTCGGCGAGTGGCTCGCCGACGTCATCCGCGAGAACCCGGCGAACTTCCGGATCTTCGGCCCCGACGAGGTCGCCAGCAACCGGCTGCAGAGCGTCTACGCCGCGACCGACAAGCAGTGGAACGCCGAGCTCAGCCCGCTCGACGACCACCTCGCCCGCGCCGGCCGCGTGATGGAGGTGCTCTCCGAGCACCAGTGCCAGGGCTGGCTCGAGGGCTACCTGCTCACCGGCCGGCACGGGCTCTTCACCTGCTACGAGGCCTTCATCCACATCATCGACTCGATGTTCAACCAGCACGCGAAGTGGCTGGACGGCACCCGCGACATCGAGTGGCGCCGCCCGATCGCGAGCCTCAACTACCTGCTCTCCAGCCACGTCTGGCGCCAGGACCACAACGGCTTCAGCCACCAGGACCCGGGCTTCATCGACCACGTCGTCAACAAGAAGCCGGAGGTGGTGCGCGTCTACCTGCCGTTCGACGCCAACACGCTGCTCTCCGTCTACGACCACTGCCTCCGCAGCGTCGATTACGTCAACGTCGTCGTCGCCGGCAAGCAGCCCGCTCCCGCCTGGCTCACCATGGCGGAGGCGGTGGCGCACTGCACCCGCGGCCTCGGCATCCTGGAGTGGGCGAGCAACGAGCGCCGCGGCGCGTCACCGGACGTGGTGATGGCCTGCGCCGGCGACGTGCCGACCCTCGAGACCCTCGCGGCCGTCAGCATCCTCCGCGAGGCGCTGCCCGACCTCGCGATCCGCACCGTCAACGTCGTCGACCTGATGCGGCTGATGTCCGAGTCCGAGCACCCGCACGGACTCTCCGATCGCGAGTTCGACGCGGTCTTCACGCCCGACCGACCGGTGATCTTCGCGTACCACGGCTACCCGTGGCTGATCCACCGGCTGACCTACAAGCGCACCGGCCACGGCAACCTGCACGTCCGCGGCTACAAGGAGAACGGCACGACGACCACGCCGTTCGACATGGTGATGCTCAACGACCTCGACCGCTACTCGCTGGTGATGGACGTCATCGACCGCACACCCGGCCTCGGCGCGAAGGCGGCGGGCCTCCGCCAGGAGATGCAGGACGCCCGGATCCGCGCCCGCGCGTACACCCGCGAGCACGGCGAGGACATCCCCGAGGTCGCGAACTGGACCTGGTCCGGCTCCCGCTCCGGCAACGCCTCCGAGGCCACCGGCGGCGACAACGAGTAGCCCCGCCCCCACCTCCGCCCCGCACCCCGCGAGATGCCACTTGTGCACGCGACACGCCGTGTCGGGCGTGCACAAGTGGCATCTCGCGGCGGGGGTCAGGCGGCCGCCGCCGTGAGGTAGTCGTCCCACTCGGGCTGGGTGCGCTCGGCACCGCGCACGAGCCAGGAGCCGGCGCGCGGCATCCGCGGCACGGAGCGCAGCTGCCAGCCCATCTCGAGCGGCGTGCGGTCGCTCTTGACGTTGTTGCAGCGGTGGCAGCAGGCGACGAGGTTCTCCCAGGTGTCCCGCCCGCCGCGCGACTTCGGCTGGATGTGGTCGATCGTGTTGGCGTGCTGGCCGCAGTAGCCGCAGCGGTGGTTGTCGCGCCGCAGCACCCCGCGGCGCGAGACCGGCACGCTGCGCGAGCTCGGGATGCGGACGTAGCGCGTCAGCACGATCACCGAGGGCCGGATGTAGTCGCCGGTCGCTCCGTGCACCGGGTGCTCCTGGTCGGCGACGATGATCATCGCCTTCTCGGTCATCAGCAGCACCAGCGCCCGCTTGAACGACACCACCGCGAGCGGCTCGTAGCCGGCGTTGAGGACGAGTGTGCGCATCAGTGACCTCCGTGCTGTCGCACGCCGCCGCACGGAGACGCCGCGACCACGCGAAAGGGCGCCGTCGTGATGACGGCGCCCTTCGAGGCCGCGGCGCAGAGCCGCACGGTGACGTGGTGCCGTATCCGAGTGTCGGCGGAGTGGAGTGCGGCGAGGAGGATCCCCGCCCGGATCGCGTCGGTGCGCCGCACGCGCGAACGCAGCCCCACGCAGTGGTGCCCGTTCCGCTCGGCCATCCCGGCACTCCGTCCCTCGACGAATCGCTCCGCTCGCCACGCGAGCGGACTGAGATTCAGATTAACCCTTCGCGCCCGGAACACCAGAGGAACCGGGGTTTTCGTCATCCGCAGTTCACACGGCGCGCGGTGGGCCGGCACTGCCGGGCACGCGGAAGAGCCCGCCCCGGTGAGGGGACGGGCTCTCGGCCGATGCTCGCGGTCGTCGTCAGCCGGAGATGCGGACGATCGTGTAGTCGGTCGTCCAGATCGGCTGCACGCGGACGCTCGCGCCCTCGTACGGCGCGTGCAGGATGTTGCCGTTGCCCGCGTAGAAGCCGTCGTGGCCGGGCATGATCACCAGGTCGCCGGGCTGCGCCTCGGACACCGGGATCTGCGTGCCCATGGCCGCCTGGCCGGCCGCCGAGTGCGGCATCGAGATGCCGTACTGCGCGAAGACGTACATGACGAGGCCGGAGCAGTCGAAGCCGCTCGGGTCCGCACCGCCGAAGACGTAGGGCACGCCCTGGTACTGCAGCGCCGTGTCGAACACGGCGGAGAGGCTGTAGCTCGTGCTCGGCGCGCTCGCCGCGAGCTCGCTGGCCGAGGCGCCCTCGTAGGAGTTGAAGCTCTCTGCGGTCTCGGCGCGGGCCTCGGCGACGTCGCTGGTGTCGACGACGGGCTCGACGACCGGCTCCGGCTCGGGCGGCGGCGGCGCGGCCTCGGCGGTGAAGCCGTCGCGGGCGATCGCGGCCTGGACCACTCCCCCGGCGACGGCGACGGTCTGCGCGTCGCCCTGTCGCAGAAGGTCGGCCTGCGAGGCGGCGAACAGCCCGTCGCTCTCGGTGCCGGGCGAGAAGGCGTAGGCCGGCAGCGCCATCGTCGCGACGAGCGCTCCGGCGAATCCGACGATGGCGACCTTGCCGATCGTGCGGCCGCGGCTGCGCTTGCGCGGCGAGCCGGCAGGCGTCGGGACGAAGTCGGTGACGTCGGCCCGGCGGGACGGCGCCGTGGGCACGGCCCGGCGGGCGACGGGCGCCTCGTCGGTGTAGCGGGCGCGGATCACCGGCGGACGGTTCTCGAAGGAGGACGCGTTGCGGGGGCTGTCCGGGTGGGTGGAGCGGAACCGGTCGGGGGAACCGGCGGGGGTGGTGGGGTTCTGGGGCAAGGGGGAGGACCTCCGACGTCCCGCCAGCCCAGGCAGCTGTCCCGTCTCGAGTGCGCGAAGCATCGGCGTTCACGGAGTCCGAGACGGGAAGGGACGTCGGACCCCGCGCCTCACGACCGGGGTTCGGGCGCAGGGCTCCACAGAGCGTAAGCGACCGTTACCGATTTGTCACCAACCGGAGACGAGATCGTGTCCCGCTCCGACCCTCCGATGCTGTAGTGCGCGTGGAGCGGACGTTCAGCTGACGAGGAAGATGTGCGCAGCGACCTCGTTCGGCAGCTCGATGCCCGCCTCCGCGCCGTCGATGCGCACGAGCACGTAGCCGTTGAGCGCCGAGAACTCGCCCTCGGCCCCGGGGACGACGCCGGCCTGCTTGAGCTGCAGCAGCAGCTCCGGGTCGACCTGCGCGGGCTCGCCGAGCCGGCGCACGGTGCCGCGCTGCGGCTCGGCCGAGCCGGCGACGAAGCGGGGGATGCTGATGACGCCGTCCGCAAAGCGCGACGCCGGGGTGTCGCCCAGCTCGTCGAGCCCCGGGATCGGGTTGCCGTAGGGCGACTCGGTGGGGTGGTCGAGCATCTCGAGGAGGCGGCGCTCCACCTGCTCGCTCATCACGTGCTCCCAGCGGCACGCCTCCTCGTGCACGAACTCCCAGTCGAGCTTGATGACGTCGTGGAGGAGGCGCTCGGCGAGGCGGTGCTTGCGCATGACGTGGATCGCCTTGCGGCGTCCGTCGCCGGTCAGCTCGAGGTGGCGATCGCCGGAGACGACGACGAGGCCGTCGCGCTCCATCCGGCCGACGGTCTGCGAGACGGTGGGGCCCGAGTGGCTGAGCCGCTCGGAGATGCGGGCCCGCAGGGGAATGATGTTCTCCTCCTCCAGCTCCAGGATGGTGCGCAGGTACATCTCGGTCGTGTCGATCAGATCCGTCATCTCAGCCTTCCGGTCTCAGCGCGCACAACCTTACTGGGCACCGTGTCCCGTCTCCGTCGACGGGGCAGGGCGCAGGGCCTCCGATGGTCGAAGGCGGGGCGGGCCGGGAACCCTAGTATTAACGCATGCCGGACGTCACCATTCCTCGCGAGCTCCTCCCCCACGACGGGCGGTTCGGCTGCGGCCCGTCCAAGGTGCGGCACGACCAGCTCGCGCACCTCGCGACGCAGGGCGCGCACCTCCTCGGCACCTCGCACCGGCAGGCCCCGGTGAAGAACCTGGTCGGGTCCGTGCGCGAGCACCTCGCGACGCTCTTCCGCATCCCCGAGGGCTACGAGGTCCTGCTCGGCAACGGTGGCTCCACCGCCTTCTGGGACGCGGCCGCCTTCTCGCTGATCGACCGCCGCGCCGAGAACCTCACCTTCGGCGAGTTCGGCCAGAAGTTCGCGAAGGCGGCGTCCGCGCCGTTCCTCGAGCCCGCGCACGTCGTCTCGGCCCCGGCCGGATCGCGCAGCGAGGTCGAGGTCCTCGAGGGCGTCGACGTCTACGCCTGGCCGCACAACGAGACCTCCACCGGCGTCATGGCGCCGGTCCGCCGCGTGCACGGCGACGAGGGCGCGCTCACGGTGATCGACGCGACCAGCGCCGCCGGCGGCATCGACTTCGACGCGGCCGAGGCCGACGTCTACTACTTCGCTCCGCAGAAGAACTTCGCCTCGGACGGCGGCCTGTGGTTCGGCCTCTTCTCGCCGGCCGCGATCGAGCGGATCGAGCGGATCGCGGCGAGCGGCCGCTACATCCCCGAGTTCCTGAGCCTGCAGAACGCCGTCGACAATTCGCGCCTGAACCAGACGCTGAACACCCCGGCCCTTTCCACTCTGCTGCTGATGGAGTCGCAGCTCCAGTGGATGAACGAGAGCGGCGGACTGGCCTGGGCGTCGGCGCGCACCCTCGAGTCCTCGTCGGCGATCTACGACTGGGCCGAGGCCTCGCCGGTCGCGACCCCGTTCGTCGAGGTGCCCGAGCACCGCTCGCAGGTCGTCGCCACCGTCGACTTCGACGCCTCCGTCGACGCCGCGCTGATCGCGAAGATCCTGCGCGCGAACGGCATCGTCGACACGGAGCCGTACCGCAAGCTCGGCCGCAACCAGCTGCGCGTGGCGACCTTCGTCGCCATCGAGCCGGACGACGTCCGCTCGCTGCTCGGCTCCATCGACCACGTCATCGAGCGCCTGGCCGACTGAGCGACCGGGGAACGGGGAGGCGCGGGATGAGGCTCTGGCTCCGTCCGGACGAGCGCCGCCCCGCTCCCCCGCCCTACGCCTCCGACGACGCGACGGCGCTCCTCGCAGGCTGCATCGTCTGGGTGCTCGCCCTCGTCGGCGTGCTGATCGCCGTGGCGGCCGGCGCGTCCGTACCGCCGCTCGTCCTGTCGACCGTCGTGATCGGCGTCGTCCTCGGCACGATCGGCCTGTTCTACAGTCGCAACCGCCGCTGATCCACCGGCGTCCGCGCGCGTGGTGCGCGAGGTCGGCGCCGTGGCCGAGCGAGGGCGTCCCCGCTCGGCCGGGTCCTCACCGGCGGCGGCGCCGTCGTCCGCGACCGCTGCCGCCGCGTCGTCCGGCGGCCGAGGCCACCGACCCGTCCTCGGCGCCGGAGTCCTGGCCGTCCGAGTCGTCCTCATCGGAGTCGTCGTCGTCGTCGGAGTCGTCCTCGTCGGAGTCGTCGGAGTCGTCGTCGTCGTCGTCGTCCGAGTCGTCCTCGTCCGAGTCGTCGTCAGCCTCGTCGTCGTCGAGGATCTCGTCCTCGTCCGCCTCCGCCGCGTCGCCGTCGACGACGGTGTCGTCGTCGTACTCGTCGTCCTCGGTCTCGTCGCGCTCACCGCTGGCGTCCTGCGCCGCGCGGTAGTCCGCGAGCCGGACCGACCACGGCACCCAGTCGGGCGCGAGCACCGAGCCCTCGCCCGGCAGCAGCTCGACCTCGAGGACGTTGACGTCCCCGGACTCGTCGATCCTCGACAGCGTCGCCGTCCAGAGCCAGCCCGGGTAGCCGCGCATCAGATTCGTGAACTGCAGCGAGACCACGTGCTCGCCCTGGGCGAGCGTCGCGACCAGGTCGCCGATCGTGTCGGCGGTCGTGATGTCGAGGAGCGCCTCGCGCGCTCGGTCCTCCGAGCCGGCGAGGACGGCGTCGAGCTCGTACACGGGCGCGGGCTCCAGCTCTCCGGCGGCCGCTGCGGACCCGGCGTCCGGGTCTCCTCCGTCGTCGGAGTCCTCGTCGGAGTCGTCCTCGTCCTCCTCGTCGATCTCGTCGCTCCAGACCGCCGGCACGGGAGTGCGCAACGCCGGGACGCCGTCCTGCGAGTCCACGGGACCCTCGGTCGTGGCCTCGGACCCGGTGTCCGGAGTCTCGTCGGTCTCGGGCGAAGGATCGCCGGTCGTCTCGCCGGCGTCAGGCATCGAGCTCGTCCGCGACCCGGCGCAGCAGCGTCGCGATGGTGCGCCCGTGGGCCTTGTCGGGGTAGCGGCCGCGCTTGAGGCCGGTGCCGATGCCATCGAGCAGCTTGACCGTGTCCTCGACGATCACGGACATGTCGTCGGCCGACTTGCGGCTGAGCTTGACCATGCTGGGCGGGGTGTCGATGATCCGGGCCGAGAGGGCCTGCGCACCGCGCTTGCCGTCGGCGATGCCGAACTCGAGGCGGGTGCCGGCCTTGACCGCGGTCCCGGAGGGCAGCGCGGAAGCGTGCAGGAAGACCTCCTGGCCGTCATCAGTGCTGATGAAGCCGAAGCCCTTCTCCTCGTCGTAGAACTTGACCTTGCCGGTAGGCATGCAGAACCCCTCCTGGAAATGAAGCAGCCATCAGTTTAGAGGACGGCACCCGCCCTATCCTTGACCCGTGAAGCCACAGCAGCCCGCGGGCATCGGACGCGCGGAGCGCGTGCTCGCCTACATGTTCGTCGCGATCATCGTCGTGACCGTCATCGCGTTCATCGCCGTCCTCGTCGCGCCGATGATGGGCGTCCGCGACTACAGCGGGAGCCTCTGGCAGTTCGTCCTCGCGCTGCCGCTCGTCGGCCTGCCGATCGCGTTCCTCATGATGATCGCGATGCTCGTGGTCGGCGTCCGCCGCCGCCGTTCCTCCTAGCGGAGACCTCTCCGGCCGTGCCGAGCCCTCGACGAGCAACCGGTCACGCGACTCCCAGACTTCATCCAGGCCACGCGCAGATACTGTCCGCATGGACGGACCCCGCATTCTCATCGTCGACGACGAGCCCAACATCCGCGACCTGCTCACCACGAGCCTCCGCTTCGCCGGCTTCGCCGTGCGCGCGGTGGGCAACGGCGCCCAGGCGATCTCCGCAGTCCTCGAGGAGGAGCCGGACCTCATCATCCTCGACGTGATGCTGCCGGACATGAACGGCTTCGGCGTCACCAAGCGCCTGCGCTCGGCCGGCTACACCTCGCCGATCCTCTTCCTCACGGCGAAGGACGACACCGAGGACAAGATCACCGGTCTCACCGTCGGCGGCGACGACTACGTCACCAAGCCGTTCAGCCTCGACGAGATCGTGGCGCGCATCAAGGCGATCCTCCGCCGCACGATGCACGCCGAGGAGGACGCGGTCATCCGCGCCGGCGAGCTCACGATGGACCAGGACACGCACGAGGTCCTCGTCGGCGACGAGCCGGTCGAGCTGAGCCCGACCGAGTTCAAGCTGCTGCGCTACCTGATGCTCAACCCCAACCGGGTGCTCAGCAAGGCGCAGATCCTCGATCACGTCTGGGAGTACGACTTCAACGGCGATGCGGGCATCGTCGAGTCCTACATCTCCTACCTGCGACGTAAGCTCGACACGCATTCGGAGGAATCGCTCATCCAGACCAAGCGAGGATTCGGATACATGCTGAAGGTCGCGAAGGTCTGACCTCCGCCGCCCCGGCGCCGGCCCCGTGAGGGGGCGGGCGCCCGCACGATCTCGAGGGAGTTCCACCGCCATGCACCAGGGTCTGGCCGAGCGGTGGAACTCCATCTCGCTGCGCACGAAGATCACGGCCGTCACCGTCCTCCTGCTGACGCTCGGCCTGCTGGTCTCCGGCATCGGCACGATGACGATGCTGAAGCCGCAGCTGATCTCCCAGCTCGACGCGCAGCTCGCGGACAAGGTGCAGAAGGTGGCGACCGACCTGTCGGCACAGGGGGTCTCGCAGTTCTCCGAGTCCGACGACTACTACGGCGCCGTGTACGACTCCTCGGGGACGCTCGTCTACTCCAACGCTGCGCAGGGCACCGACCCCGCCTTCCCCTCGCGCTACACGATCGAGGAGGCCCTGAACGCCTCCAGCGAGCCGAACACGCTGATGAGCGTCAACGACCGGATCGAGTACCACGCCGTCTCGACGGTCTACTCCCGCGGGAACGACTACCAGACGCTGCTGCTCGCCACGTCGACCCGCGACATCGACAACATCATGACGATCTACCTGACGATCTTCCTCGGGTTCGGCGTCGCGATCGTCGTCATCGGCGCGATGCTGACGCGGCTGCTCGTCACCACCACGTTCGCTCCCCTGCGCCAGGTCGAGCAGACCGCCGCCGCCATCGCCGACGGCGACTTCAGCCAGCGCCTGGACGGCACCACGCCGAACACCGAGGTCGGCCGCCTCAACCGCTCGCTCAACGCGATGCTGGTGCGCATCGACAGCGCTTTCCGCGATCGCGCCCGCACCATCGACCAGATGCGCCGCTTCGTCGGCGACGCGAGCCACGAGCTGCGCACCCCCCTCGTCTCCGTCCGCGGCTACGCCGAGCTCTACCGGATGGGCGCGCTGCAGACGCCCGAGGCGGTCGGCCAGGCGATGGAGCGCATCGAGAAGGAGGCGATCCGGATGGGCGGCCTCGTGGAGGACCTCCTCGAGCTCGCCCGCCTCGACGAGACCAAGCCGCTCGCCCTCTCCCCCGTCGACCTGATGCCCCTCGCCCGCGACGCCGCCATGGACGCGATGGCCTCCTGGCCGGACCGCGACTTCGGCGTCGAGACCCGCGACGACACCCCCGTCGAGACGCCCGCGCTCGAGATGGACGAGCCGTCCGGCACCGCGACGCAGACCATGGAGGTTCCGGCCGCCGCCGGGCTCACCGGCCCGATCGCGGCCGCCGGCGCGCGCCTCGCGCGCTTCCGCCGCCGCCCCCGCCGCGTGCCGGCCGAGGACCTCGCCGCGGGCACCGCGCCCGAGCCCGAGCAGGTCGGCGTCCCGGCGCTCGTGATGGCGGAGGAGAACAAGATCCGCCAGGTGCTGACCAACCTGATCGGCAACGCCGTCCGCTACACCCCCGAGGACACCCCGATCGAGGTCGGCGTCGCCGTCGACCGCGCGCGGAGGCTGGCGTTCCTCGAGGTCATCGACCACGGCGAGGGCATCCCGCCGCAGATCCGGGAGAAGATCTTCCAGCGCTTCTGGCGCGCCGACACCTCGCGCACCCGCGAGACCGGCGGCAGCGGCCTGGGGCTCGCGATCGTCTCCTCCATCGTCGCGGCGCACAAGGGCCGTGTCGACGTCGTCGAGACTCCGGGCGGCGGCGCCACCTTCCGGGTCGCCCTGCCTCTCCTCACCGTCGACCCGGACGGCGATCCGTCCCCAGCTGCGGCCTGACGGCCCGCGCGGCCGACGCGGTCCGCCCTAGGTTCTCTCCCACGCGCCGAACGGCGCGGACAAGTGAGAGGACCTGACATGACCCACTTCCAGACCGACATCGAGGCGATCAGCACCGCGAGCGGCTCGATCCACGGCTCCGCGGACCGCATCCGCGCCGAGGTGGCCGGCATGCTCGGCCTGCTCACCGGCCTCGAGAGCTCGTGGACGGGGCAGGCCTCGACCGCGTTCCAGGGGGTGGTCGGCCTCTGGCGGACCACGCAGGGGCAGGTCGACGACGGGCTCGAGTCGATCGCGCTCGCCCTGGGGGCGGCGGGGCAGCAGTACGCGGAGACCGAGGAGGCCAACGCGCGCCTGTTCGCGTTCTGACCCGCGGGCGGCGTCCTCGACCGTCTGCGGGCCGAGGACGCCGCCCGGGAACGCCGAAGGCGGCTCCCCCGGAGGGGAACCGCCTTCTGCGTCGTTCGGGTCGGACTAGAAGTCCATGCCACCCGTGGGGTCTCCGCCTGCGGCGACGGGGTTCCGCTCGGGCTTGTCGGCGACGACGGCCTCCGTGGTGAGGAACAGACCGGCGATCGAGGCGGCGTTCTGCAGAGCGGAGCGCGTGACCTTGACCGGGTCGATGATGCCGGCGGCGATCAGGTCGACGTACTCGCCGGTCGCGGCGTTGAGGCCGTGTCCGGTGGGCAGCTCGCGGACCTTGGCGGCGACGACACCGGGCTCGAGACCGGCGTTCAGCGCGATCTGCTTGAGCGGCGCATCGATGGCGACCTTGACGATGTTCGCGCCGGTCGCCTCGTCTCCGACCAGCTCGAGCTTCTCGAAGGCGAGCTTGCCGGCCTGGATGAGGGCGACGCCACCACCGGCGACGATGCCCTCCTCGACGGCGGCCTTCGCGTTGCGGACGGCGTCCTCGATGCGGTGCTTGCGCTCCTTGAGCTCGACCTCGGTCGCGGCTCCGGCCTTGATGACCGCGACGCCACCGGCGAGCTTCGCGAGGCGCTCCTGGAGCTTCTCGCGGTCGTAGTCGCTGTCGGTGTTCTCGATCTCGCCGCGGATCTGCGCGACGCGACCGGCGATGGCCTCGGCGTCGCCGGCACCCTCGACGATCGTGGTCTCGTCCTTGGTGATGACGACCTTGCGGGCCGAGCCGAGCAGGTCGAGGGTGACGTTCTCGAGCTTGAGGCCGACCTCCTCGGAGATGACCTGGCCGCCGGTGAGGATCGCGATGTCCTGGAGCTGCGCCTTGCGACGGTCGCCGAAGCCGGGGGCCTTGACGGCGACCGACTTGAAGATGCCGCGGATCTTGTTGACGACCAGGGTCGCCAGCGCCTCGCCGTCGACGTCCTCGGCGATGATCAGCAGCTGCTTGCCCGCCTGGATCACCTTGTCGACGACGGGGAGGAGGTCCTTGATGTTCGAGACCTTGGAGTTGACGATCAGGATGTACGGGTCCTCGAACACGGCCTCCTGGCGGTCGGGGTCGGTGACGAAGTACTGCGACAGGTAGCCCTTGTCGAAGCGCATGCCCTCGGTCAGCTCGAGCTCGGTGCCGAAGGTGTTCGACTCCTCGACGGTGACGACGCCCTCCTTGCCGACCTTGTCGATCGCCTCGGCGATGATCGCGCCGATCTCGGGGTCCGCAGCGGAGATGGAGGCCGTGGCCGCGATCTCCTCCTTGGTCTCGATCGCCTTGGCACCGGCGACGAGCTCGGCGGTGACGGCCTTGACGGCCTTCTCGATGCCCTTCTTCAGGCTGATCGGGTCGGCGCCGGCCGCGACGTTGCGCAGGCCCTCGCGGACGAGCGCCTGGGCGAGGACGGTCGCGGTGGTGGTGCCGTCGCCGGCGACGTCGTCGGTCTTCTTGGCGACCTCCTTGACGAGCTCGGCGCCGATCTTCTCGTACGGCTCGTCGAGCTCGATCTCCTTGGCGATCGAGACGCCGTCGTTCGTGATGGTGGGGGCGCCCCACTTCTTCTCGAGCACGACGTTGCGGCCGCGCGGGCCGAGGGTCACCTTGACCGCATCGGCCAGGGTGTTGAGTCCACGCTCGAGGCCGCGGCGGGCTTCTTCGTCAAAAGCAATGATCTTGGCCATGTGTGTTCTTCGTCCCTCCCGGACGTCAGGGGAATTCCGTCGTTGGCACTCGACTGGAGCGAGTGCCAACAGCGATTCTGGCACTCACCCGGGAGGAGTGCAAGTGACGTCGGCGCCTGGCGCAACGCGAGGAGCCGCCGTCCGCACGAGGCGGACGACGGCTCCAGGCAGGGCGGGGGCCTCAGACCACGCGCACCGATTCGGCCTGCGGACCCTTGGACCCGGTGCCGACCTCGAACGCGACGTGCTGGCCCTCTTCGAGGACCTTGTATCCCGACATGTCGATGGCGGAGTAGTGGACGAACACGTCCTGTCCGCCGCCGTCGACCGTGATGAAGCCGTAGCCCTTCTCAGAGTTGAACCACTTGACGGTTCCGTTCGCCATCTCTCACTCCCAAAGTGCTGTGCTGCCTGCGACACGAGCGATGCGCAGGTGCCTGACTAGGGAGCATAAGCCAGCGTTTCGGCCCGGAATGGGGCGGAAAGCGCCCGGGGGAAAGAGTTGTCCGGGATTCAACATGAATTAAACGTGCCGGAAACAGAGCACCCCCGGAGAGCGGCTCGACGACCGTGTTCCGGGGGTGCTCGCGGCCTCTCGCTACGGCGTCGGGTAGTCCGAGCCGAGCACGACGACGACGGCGCCGGTCTCGACGAAGTCCGCGGTCAGGACGATCGTCCCGACGCCGAGCGACTGGACGACGCCGAGCGCCGCTCCCTCGAGTCGCGGGTCGGTGTAGTAGACGGTGGTGGCCGCCTCGTCCTCGGTGTTCGCGTTCGCGACCGTGGGCACGCTCCAGCCCGCAGCGGCCAGCGCCTCCCCGGCGTTCGCGGCGAGGCCCGCCGTCGCCGTTCCGTTCAGGACCGCGAGCGCGAGGGTCGGGTCGACGGTCGGCGTCACCGCCGGGGTCGCCTCCGTCTCGGCGATGCCGGTGGGCGGTGTGAAGACGTCGTTGAACTGCACCCGGTTGTCGATCACCAGCAGTCCGATGAACCCGAGCAGCACGACCACTCCGGTCGCCAGCGCCGCCCAGGCCAGGGCGACGGCCCGGGCGTGCGGGGCGGGCGGGCGACGGTGGGCGCCGACGCGGCCCTCGGTGGCCGGGATCTCGTCGAAGCGGTCCTTCGGAGCGGTGGTGGTCATCGTCGGTACGGCCGGCCTTCCGTCAGTGGGCCCGAGCAGCTCGTCTACTCGGGGCGCCCGAGGCGGCGCGCGGCGCGGGCGCCGGCGCGCCCGTCGCGGATGCGCTGCAGCCGCTTGACGAGCATCGGGTCGTGCGCGAGGGCGGCCGGTGAGGCCAGAACCGCGCTGAGCACCTGATAGTAGCGGGCGACCGAGAGGCCGAACCTCTCCCGGATCGCGTCGTCCTTGTCCCCGGCGCGGGCCGTCCACTCGCCCTCGAACTCGAGGACGCGGCGGTCCCGCTCGGACAGGACGGCGCCCGTGCTGCGCTCGACGTCCGTGGCCCTGCTCATCCCTCCACAGTAGGGAGGGACGGCTCGGCGGCGGCTGAGGCGCTCCGGTACATGCCGATGTGCGGGATGCCCGCCTCGTCGAACTCGTCGCCGAACGGCTCGAAGCCCGACCGCGCGTAGAGACCCGCGATGTACGACTGCGCGTGGAGCAGGAGCGGCTCGTCCCCGTGGCGCTCCAGGACCGCGCTCACCAGCCGGTGCGCGAGGCCCTCGCCCCGCCGGTCGGCCCGGGTCACCACCCGCCCGATCACCCGGTGGGCGTCGCGGTGCTCGGGCCGCTCGTCCCGGAGGGTGCGGAGGTAGGCCGCCGTGCCGCGCTCGTCGGCGATCCACCAGTGCCGCGTCGTCGGCTCCAGATCGCGGCCGTCGAGCTCCTCGTCGTCGACCCGCTGCTCGCGCAGGAACACGTCGGTCCGCAGCCGCGCGAACGCGTAGACCTCCTCGGTCGTGAGTTCGCTCCACGCCTTCGAGATCACGGAATTCAGCTGCACGGCGGAGAGTTTACGAGAGGTAAGGGGAGCGCCCTCCCCCGTACACTGACCAGGATTCCTAGGGAGACCCATGTCGTCGTATTCCGTCAACAAGACCGACGCCGAGTGGCGCGAGGAGCTCGACCGCGAGCAGTACTCCGTGCTGCGCCAGGCCGCCACCGAGCGCCCGTGGACCGGCGAGCTGCTCGACGAGCACCGCGAGGGGCTCTACACCTGCGCGGCGTGCCACGCCGAGCTGTTCAAGAGCGGCACCAAGTTCGACTCCGGCTGCGGCTGGCCGAGCTTCTACGAGTCCATCCGCCCCGACGCGGTGCAGCTCATCGAGGACAGCACCCTCGGCATGGTCCGCACCGAGGTCCGCTGCGCCAACTGCGGCTCGCACCTGGGCCACGTCTTCCCGGACGGCTTCGGCACGCCCACGGGAGACCGCTACTGCATGAACTCGATCGCGATGAACTTCACGACCGAGGGCGAGTGACCGTGTCCGCGACTCCCGTGCTCGAGGCCGTCCTGGCCCGGCGCTCCCGCTCGAAGGTGACCGCGGAGGCGCCGGGGCACGAGGAGATCGCGGCGTACGTCTCGGCCGCCTCGCGGCTCGCCGACCACAGCTCGCTCCGGCCCTGGCGGGTCATCGAGATCCGCGGGGCGGCGCGCGACCGCATCGGGCGCAGCTTCGCCGCCGCGTCCGGCGACAAGAAGGACGCGCGCAAGCACATCGAGAAGACGCACCGCGCCTCCCTCCTCCTCGCGGTCGTCGTGAGCGTGAAGAAGTCGAAGGTCCCGGCCTGGGAGCAGGAGGCCGTCGCCTCGGGTGTCGCGCACCTGCTCAGCCTGCTGCTCGACGAGGCCGGGTGGGGCGTCTTCTGGCGCACCGGCTCGTACACCCGCGCCAAGGCCGTGCGGAAGGCGCACCGCCTGGAGAAGGGCGAGGAGCTCCTCGGCTGGCTGTACGTCGGCCGGCCCGACGGCAAGATCGGCGGGCCGAAGCGGCCGACGCCGGCCGAGCGGCACCTGAGCATCCTCGAGCCGTGATCCGCCCGCGCGGGCCGGAGCCGAGGCGGCTTCCGGCCCCGCGATAGGGTGGCCCGGTGCGGTGACGCACCTGCCGACGTGGCGCAATTGGTAGCGCACCCGACTTGTAATCGGGCGGTTACGGGTTCAAGTCCCGTCGTCGGCTCCGAGGCGGCCTCGTGAGCAGCCGATCGACCACCCGCTCCCCCGCGACCCCCTGCTGCGTCCGGCCGTCCGGCGGCAGCCCGGCGTACGGCAGTCCTCGCAGCCTCCGCGTGATCGGCTTCTCGAGCCAGCGGTGGATGACGATCCCGGCGACCAGCGAGACGGCGATCGTGCCCGCGGCGGAGAGCACTCCCGATCGCAGGCCGATCAGTGCCAGGACGGCGGGCACGACCGGCCCGATCAAGGGATGGAAGAGGTACAGGCTGTAGGACGCCTCGCCCAGGGCGAGCAGCGGTCGCCGGAGGACGCGGTTCGCGCCACGACGCGATGCCAGTCGCCGGAAGAGCGGTTCGGCCAGGACCACCGCGACGAACGCGGCGGTGACGATCCCCTTCCGGAAGAGCGCGTCGCGCTCCCAGGAGATCCCCTCCGGCGCGAGAGCCGCGACGACGGTGAACACGGCGGCGGCGCCCAGCGCGAGGAGCAGGCCGCGGCGCGCGCGCGGGAGCCCGGCGATCCTTCCGATCGCCATGCCGACCGCGAAGTACAGGACGAGCGGGTCGAAGTAGACCGCCCAGGCCGGCCAGTCCTCGGCGGGGCGGAGGAGATGGCCCGACGCGACGACGAGCACGACCGTCGACGCGAACACGAGGACGTTCCGCCGCAGGAGCGGCCCGAGAGTGAAGACCGCGTAGAAGGCCGTCTCGTAGGTGAGGGTCCACCCGACGCCGAGGAGCGGCTCCACAGCGCCGTCGGGGTTGCGCGCGGGCAGGAAGAGGTAGGACGCGACTCCCGACCACGGGGTGAGGGCGGCGTGCAGCACTGCCCCGGGCAGGACGAGGAGCGACGCGATCTTCAGGGTCGTGGCGATCCAGTACAGCGGGACGATCCGGATCACGCGGCGGACGGCGAAGAACCGCCAGCCGCCCCGCACCTCGAAGGGACCCGCGGTGACCGCCATCACGAAGCCGGAGACGACGAAGAAGACGTCGACACCCGCTGCGGCACCGTTCCAGACGGCGATCGAGTCGTCGAGGCGCTCGTGCGCGTAGAACGTCGCGTGCGCGATGACGACCAGGAGAGCCGCGACGAAGCGCAGGGCCTGGACGCCCTCGACGATCGGTGTGCCGGCGGTCGTCGGCGTCACGATGTGCGGCGTGGTCATGGGGCCCCCCGGAGAGATCGGGTGAGCCTATCCACGAGCGCGAATAGCCGACGCGGAGGCGCGGAATCGGCTGTCGCGCGATCGTGGACCGTCCTCCGTCCCGCAGCGCGTCCCCGTGGCGACCGGGCTCAGGCCTCCCGAGGAGCACGACGAAGGGCCCCGGTCTCCCGGGGCCCTTCGTGTGTTCCGACCCGTCTCAGCGGGCTCGCGGTCTAGCCCGCGGCGGGCGTCGGGGTCGGCGTGGCCGAGGAGTAGGTGTCGGCGGCGGCCGAGAGCACGAAGGAGCTGAAGGCGTCCGCGTCGGTCAGCGAGCCGGTGTAGGCCTCGCCGTTGACGAGGACCGTCGGGGTGCCCGAGACGGACGCGACCTCGGTGCCCGGCAGCGGGCCGGAGGTCGCGCGCTCGGTGGCCGCGCGCACCCAGCTGACGAAGGACTGGTCGTCGATGCAGGAGTTCACCGCGGCGGTGTCCTCGACGCCCGCGTCGGCGGCGGCCTGCTTGAGCTGGTCGTCGGAGAGGCCGTCGGTGCCCTCCGCCGGCTGCTCGGCGAACAGCGCCGCGTTGAAGTCGAAGAAGGAGTCGGGCGACCGGTCGGCGACGCAGGCCGCGGCGTTGGCCGCGCGCTCCGAGTACTTGGTGCCGTTCGAGCGGGTGGTCAAGATGGCGATCGGGTGGATCTCGACCGTCGCGGCACCGCTGGTGACCCACTCCTTGATCTGGTCGCCGTTGGTCTGCTCGAACTGGCCGCAGTACGGGCAGAGGTAGTCGAGGTAGACCCGGATGTCGACGGTGCCCGTGGAGGTGTCGAGCACGCTCGGGGTCGGGGTGCCGTCGGCCGGGATCGCCGGGGTGGTCGAGGCGACCAGACCCTCGGTGACGAGGACGCCGTCGCTCGCCATGTTGGCGGGGCCGGGGCCGGCCGGGCGGATGCTCGAGGTGACGGCGAAGACGACGACCGCGACGATGGCGATCACCACGATCGCGAGACCGCCCTGCAGGGCGAAGCGGCTGACGCGATCGCGGCGCTTCTGCTGCTCGCGGAGTCGGCGGGCCTTCTCGCGGGCGGCCTCTCGACGCTGGTTCTTCGAGAGACGGTCGTTGGCTCCGCCGATGGTCATGACAAGAACGCTCCGAATGAGAGAGGAAGAAGTGCCGCCGGGCTGCGACTCGCCGGAATCCTACGCGCGAGCCCTGGGAAACCTCCAAACGACGGATACCGCCGGGTCCCGGCGCCCGCCGTCGGACCGCGGCTCCCCCCGTCCAGTGGCGCGTGGCATACTGTGACGGTTGGTCGGAGTCGCCCACGCGACGACGACCGTCACTTCCATTCACTCGGATCGTCCGGCACGTACCTGCCGGTGAAGGAGCAAGAACAATGGCGTCCGTAACCTATGACAACGCGTCCCGCGTCTACCCCGGGGCCACGCGTGCCTCGGTCGACAAGCTGAACCTCGAGGTCGGAGACGGCGAGTTCCTCGTCCTCGTCGGCCCCTCCGGCTGCGGCAAGTCCACCTCCCTGCGCATGCTCGCCGGCCTCGAAGAGGTCAACGAGGGCCGCATCCTGATCGGCGACCGCAACGTCACGGACGTTCCGCCGAAGGACCGCGACATCGCGATGGTCTTCCAGAACTACGCGCTCTACCCGCACATGTCGGTCGCCGAGAACATGGGCTTCGCGCTCAAGATCGCCGGCATCAACAAGGACGAGCGCGCCGCGCGGGTCCTCGAGGCCGCGAAGATGCTCGACCTCGAGCCCTACCTCAACCGCAAGCCGAAGGCCCTCTCGGGTGGCCAGCGTCAGCGCGTCGCGATGGGTCGCGCCATCGTCCGCAAGCCGCAGGTGTTCCTCATGGACGAGCCGCTGTCGAACCTCGACGCCAAGCTCCGCGTCCAGACCCGCACGCAGATCGGCACGCTCCAGCGCCGCCTGGGCATCACCACCGTCTACGTCACCCACGACCAGACCGAGGCGCTCACCATGGGCGACCGCATCGCGGTCCTCAAGGACGGACTGCTCCAGCAGGTCGGCACGCCCCGCGACCTCTACGAGAACCCGAACAACGTCTTCGTGGCCGGCTTCATCGGCTCGCCCGCGATGAACCTGTTCCACGCGGACGTCACCGACGGCGGCGTCAAGTTCGGCGACACGGTCCTCCCGATCGCCCGCGAGGCGCTCGCGAAGACCACCCAGAAGGTCGTCACGCTCGGTGTGCGCCCCGAGGACGTCACCGTCTCGACCCAGCCCGGCGGCCTGCCGATCGAGGTCGACCTGATCGAGGAGCTCGGCTCGGACGGCTACCTCTACGGCCACACCGAGGTCGAGGGTCGCCGCACCGACATCGTCGCGCGCGTCGACGGCCGCGTGCACCCGACTGCGGGCGACCGCGTCTACGTGACCGCGAACCACCGCGTGCACATCTTCGACGGCGAGTCGGGACTGCGCCTCTCCTAGGCTCCGCCCCCGCGCACACGCTGCCGCCGTCTCCTCCGAGGCGGCGGCAGCGTTCGTCCGGGCCCCTCCACCGTCCGACTCCCGACACGAACGGCGCGCTATGTCCGGCTCCCTCAACATCACCTCGGCCACGGTCGACCCCGCCCTTCTCGACCTGCCGTGGAACCTGCGGCTGAACGACTGGCCCGACGAGTACATCGCCGCGCTGCCCAAGGGCATCTCGCGGCACACGGTCCGCTTCGCGCACCTCTCCGGCCACGTCGTCGCCGTGAAGGAGACGACGGCGGAGATGTCGCGGCGCGAGTACGAGATGCTCAAGACCCTGCAGCGGCTCGACGTCCCGTGCGTCGTGCCGGGCGCCGTGATCACGAACCGCACCGACGACGAGGGCGACGAGCTGCCCGCCGTGCTGGTCACCCGGCACCTCAAGTTCTCCCTGCCCTACCGCGCGCTGTTCTCGCAGACGCTGCGTCCCGACACTGCCACCCGCCTCGTCGACGCGCTGGCGCTGCTGCTGGTGCGCCTGCACGTCATCGGCTTCTTCTGGGGCGACGTCTCGCTCTCGAACACGCTCTTCCGGCGCGACGCGGGCGCCTTCGCGGCGTACCTCGTGGACGCGGAGACCGGGCAGCTCTACTCGGGCGGCCTCTCCAACGGCCAGCGCGAGAACGACCTCGAGATCGCCCGGGTCAACATCGCCGGCGAGCTGCTGGACCTCGAGGCGGGCGGGCGCGTCGACGACGACCTCGACCCGATCACGGTGTCCGACGGCATCGTCGCCGCGTACCGCAGTCTCTGGAAGGAGCTGACCGGCGCGGAGTCGTTCTCGACCTCCGAGCGCTGGCGCATCAACGACCGGGTGAACCGGCTCAACGAGCTGGGCTTCGACATCGAGGAGCTCGCGATCAAGACCGACGAGGCGGGCTCCACGGTGCGGATCCAGCCGAAGGTCGTCGACGCGGGTCACCACCAGCGCCGCCTGCTGCGGCTGACCGGGCTGGACGCGCAGGAGAACCAGGCGCGCCGCCTGCTCAACGACCTCGATTCGTACACGGCCACCTACGACAAGCAGGGGCTGGACGAGGAGATGGTCGCCCACGAGTGGCTCGCGCAGGTGTTCGAGCCGGTCATCCGCTCGATCCCGCGCGACCTGAAGGGGCGGCTGGAGCCTGCGGAGATGTTCCACCAGTTGCTCGAGCACCGCTGGTTCATGTCGCAGCAGCAGGCGCGCGACGTGCCGCTGGCCGAGGCGGTCACCGCCTACGTGAACGACATCCTGCGGCACCGCCGCGACGAGGCGACGATCATCGCCCCGCCGACCGAGGCGATCACCCTGCCGAACCTCGTCATCGACGGTGCCGGCGACGCGGAGCTGACCGACGAGGACGCCGACGTCGACTGGATGAAGAACGTCTGACCCGGCCCACCGGAGGGCTCGTGCGGATCCCGGATCCGGGGTGAGCCCTCCATCGTCTACGGCGCGTGCCGACGCGGATCTCGATACGCCCGCTCCGCGGCCTACTCGATCAGCATGAAGCGCCCCCTGGCCGGTGGTGACCGATCAGCCCGCGCCCTCGCTCGCCGAAGGCGGCGCCCCCTCCCCCTCCCCCGACGTCAGCGCGGGCACCGGCGCGGTGAGCTGCAAGGCGGAGGAGGAAGCGATACCGGCGGTATCGCGCCCGACGACAACACCGCAGATCGCCGTGCCGGCGCCCGCGCTGCCCGCGCTACTCGGAGGCGGCGCGGAGTTTGGAGATCTCGTAGAGCGCGACCGACGCCGCGATGCCGGCGTTGAGCGATTCGGTGGCGGCGCTGATCGGGATGGAGACGACGGCGTCGCACTGCTCGGTGACGAGGCGGGAGAGGCCCTTGCCCTCGCTGCCGACGACGACGAGGAGCGGCCGGTCGGCGAGCTCGAGGCCCGGCAGCATGGTGTCGCCGTCGCCGTCGAGGCCGATGACGAAGACGCCGTCGCGCTTGTAGTCCTTGATCATCGCGGTGAGGTTGGACGCCATCGCGACGGGCACGCGCGCGGCGGCTCCGGCCGAGGTCTTCCAGGCGGCGGAGTTCAGTCCGACCGAGCGGCGCTGCGGCACGATGACGCCCTGTCCGCCGAAGGCCGCGACGGAGCGGATGATCGCGCCGAGGTTGCGCGGGTCGGTGATGCCGTCGAGCGCGATGAACAGCGGGACGACGCCGCGCGAGACGCTGCGCTCGAGCAGGTCGCTCGGGTGCGCGTACTCGTACGGCGGGACCTTGAGCACGAGGCCCTGGTGCACGGAGTCCGGGCCGGCGAGGCGGTCGAGCTCCGGGCGCATGACCTCGAGGACAGGGATGCCGCGGGCGGTGGCGAGCTTGAGCGCCTCCTTGACCCGGTCGTCCATCTCGATGCGCGTCGCGAGGTAGAGCGTCGTCGCGGGGATCTTGGCGCGCAGCACCTCGAGGACCGAGTTGCGGCCGGTGACCATCTCGGACTCGTCGCCGCTCTTGGGCTTCCGCGACGGGGCCGGACGGCCCTGGCCGCGGGCCGCGCCGTTCAGCGCCGCACCGGGTCGGCCCTTGCCGCCGGCGGCGACGAAGCGCTCGCGCGCCAGCTTCGCCTTGCCCGCGGGGTGGTACGGCCGGTCCTCGGCCTTGGGTGTGGGCTTCTTGCCCTCGAGGGCCTGACGGCCCTGACCGCCGGAACCGACGGCCTTGCCCTTGCTCTTCTTGCGGACCGCTCCTGGGCGGCCGGGCTTATTCGCCATCGAGACTCCAATGCGCACCCGTCTGGGTGTCTTCGATCGTGATTCCCGCAGCAGCGAGATCGGTTCGGATGCGGTCGGCGGCCGCCCAGTCGCGCTGCTCGCGCGCGGTCTGCCGCTCGGCGACCAGGCGGTCGACGAGCACGGTGAGGGCCCGGTAGGTGGGCTCGTCGTCGGAGCGCGCCCACTCGGGGGCCTCCGGGTCGATCCCGAGGACCGATGCCATGGCGAGGACCTGTGTGCGCAGCGCGGACACCGTGCCGAGATCCTCCGCGTCGAGGGCGGCGTTGCCGGCCCGCACGGTCTCGTGTAGCACGCCGATGGCCTGCGGGACCGAGAGGTCGTCGTCCATCGCCTCGGCGAACTCGTCGGGCACGACCGGCTCGCCGACGGCGGCGAAGCGGGTGCCCTCGAGGCGCCGACGGGAGCGGTCGAGGAAGCCCTCGATCCGCTCGAGCGCCGCCTCGGCCTCCTCGAGCGCGCCGTCGTGGAACTCGAGCGTCGAGCGGTAGTGCGCGGAGCCGAGGTAGTAGCGGACGACCAGCGGACGGGCGGAGTCGAGCAGCTCGGAGGCGAAGACGGAGTTGCCGAGCGACTTGCTCATCTTCTGCCCGATGACCGAGACGAGACCGTTGTGCAGCCAGTAGCTGGCGAAGGCGTGGCCCGCGGCACTCGACTGGGCGAGCTCGTTCTCGTGGTGCGGGAAGCGCAGGTCGAGCCCGCCGCCGTGGATGTCGAACTGGGTGCCGAGGTACTTGGTCGACATGGCGGAGCACTCGATGTGCCAGCCGGGACGGCCCCTCCCCCAGGGCGAGGCCCAGGAGGCGGATTCCGGCTCGTCGGGCTTCATGCCCTTCCACAGCGCGAAGTCGTGCGGGTCGCGCTTGCCGCGCGGGTCGGCGTCGGTCGCCGCCTCCATGCTCTCGAGGCGCTGGTGCGTGAGCGCGCCGTAGTCGGGCCAGGAGCGGGTGTCGAAGTAGACGTCGCCGGAGTCGTCGGGAGCGGGGTAGGCGTGGCCCAGCTCGATCAGGCGCTGCACGAGCGCGACCATCTCGGCGATGCTCGCCGTCGCGCGCGGCTCGTAGGTGGGCGGCAGGATGCCGAGCGCGGAGTAGGCGGCGGTGAACTCGAGCTCGACGCGGTAGGCGAGCGCCCACCACTGCTCCGAGGGCTCGTCCTCCCCGGCCGCGCGGCGGGCCTGCTCGGCGATCGCGAGGATCTTGTCGTCGATGTCCGTGACGTTGCGGACGAGGGTGACCCGGTAGCCGCGGTAGGCCAGCCAGCGGCGCAGCTGGTCGTAGACCAGGGCGGAGCGCAGGTGCCCGATGTGCGGCGACGACTGCACCGTGGGTCCGCAGACGTACATCCCGACCTCGTTCTCACGGAGGGGGACGAAGTCGACGAGGGCCTGGGCCTTCGAGTCGTGCAGTCGCAGAGTCACGCCGCGAGTTTACCGGGCGGGGCGGGCGCGGCCGGGCGGCGGGCTGGCGCGGTGGATCAGTGCGCGGATCCGGGAGTGGGGAGGACGAGTGCCGTGGCCGTCGCGGCGACCCCCTCCCCGCGCCCGGTGAAGCCGAGCGCGTCCGAGGTCGTCGCGGCGACGCTGACCGGGGCGCCGAGGAGCGCGGACAGCAGCTGCTGGGCCTCGTCCCGCCGCGGGGAGAACTTCGGGCGGTTGCCGATCAGCTGGACCGACACGTTGCCGATCGTGAAGCCGGCCGCCTCGACGAGCTCGCGCGTCGCGCGGAGGAAGACCTCGCCGTGCGCGTCCTGGAACCGCGGATCGGCGGTGCCGAAGCGGGAGCCGATGTCGCCGAGGTTCGCGGCGGCGAGCAGGGCGTCGCAGATCGCGTGCGCGACGGGGTCGCCGTCGCTGTGCCCGGAGAGGCCGCGCTCCCCCGGCCAGTGCAGTCCGGCGAGCCAGAGCGGCGACGCGTCGTCGAAGGCGTGCACGTCGGTGCCGATGCCGACCCGCGGCACCGCGGACGGCGGCGTCGGCGCGAGCAGCTGCTCCGCGCGGGCGAGGTCCCAGGGCGTGGTGATCTTGAAGGCGAGCGGATCGCCGGGGACGACGACGGAGCCGCGGCCGTGAGCGGCGAGGAGGGCGGCGTCGTCGGTGAACTCCCGGCCGGCGGCGGCGTAGGCCTCGTCGAGCAGGCGGCGGGGGAAGCCCTGCGGCGTCTGCACGGCGGCGAGCTGCGAGCGGTCGACCGTGTCGAGGATCGCCGCATCGGCGCCGACCAGCTTGATGGTGTCGGTGACGGGCAGGCCCGGGATCGCGCCGCCGCCGGTCGAGCGGACGGCCGCGAGGACGCGCTCGAACTGCGCGACGGGTGTGAGAGCCCGGGCGGCGTCGTGCACGAGGACGGTATCGACTCCCGGGTGCAGGAGGGCGAGTCCGCGGGCGACGGAGTCCTGGCGGGTCGATCCGCCGGCGGTGACGAGGACCTCGACGGCGGGTCCGGAGGCGCGGCGGCACAGCTCGACGGTCGCGTCGACGAGGGACTCCGGTGCCACCACGACCACCTGGACCGGCTCGGCGAGGGTGAGGACCGTGCGGAGGCTGCGCTCGAGGATCGTGACGCCGGCGCACTCGACGTAGGCCTTGGGCAGCTCCCGCCCGAGACGGGTGCCGCTGCCGGCGGCGACGATCACGACGGCCGCGGTCGGCGCCGATCCGGAGACGGTGTTCAACGGGACGTCCTTTCGCCGCCGGTCACAGTAGCAGCGGCCGGGAGGAGGGGGCAGCCCGGCCGGGACGCCGACGAGGCTGCGCTAGTCTTTTTCCGGCTCCTGCACCTCGATTCCGCCCTGTCCGGGGCGGGCGGAGCCGATGATCTGGAGGAACCCGTGAAGGCGCGCATCGCTGCATCCGTCGTTCTCGCGGTCGGCGTCGCGTTCGCCACCGCCGGCTGCAACCTGGTCGCCCCGCAGGCGACGCGGGCCATCTACGACCCGAGCGACGGGGTGGGTGCGACGATCGGCGATCTCGCCATCCGCAACGCGATGATCATCTCCGAGGACGGCGAGACCGGCACGCTGGTCGTCTCCCTGGTCAACGACACCGACGAGACGGTGAGCGTCGAGGTGCAGTACGAGGCGAGCACGGGCCGCACCAGCGACACGGTGGACGCGGTCCCCGGTCGCACGGAGGTCCGCCCGGGCAGCACCGAGTCGGTCACCATGGAGGGCCTCGACACGATCCCCGGCAGCCTGTTCCCCGTCTACTTCCAGTACGGCTCGGAGGAGGGCGAGGAGCTGCTCGTCCCGATCCTGACGAACGCCCTCGAGGCCTACGCCACGCTGACCCCGGCCCCGTCGGCCAGCCCGACCCTCACGCCCACGCCGAACCCGGCACAGACGGCGCTGCCGACCCCGACCGTGCAGCCCGGCGTCGACGCCCCGGCCGAGTAGCACCCGCTCCCGCGAAGGGCCGTCCACCTCGGTGGGCGGCCCTTCGTCGTGCGACCAGATGCTGATCGAGTAGTCCCGCGCACTGGCTCCTCTTCGCTGATCGAGTAGCCCGCGCAGCGGGCGTATCGAGATCCACCGGCATCAGAAGCCCGGTCTGCATACTCCGCGCGCCGGCGACGGCGGGTCTCGATACGCCCCTGCGGGGCTACTCGACCAGCATGTTCCACCGCACCTGCTCGACAACGCCGCAGACGCCCCCGCCAGGCCCCGCGATCTCAGGCGTCGAAGCGGTAGCCGAGGCCGCGGACAGTCACCAGGAGCACCGGCTCCTTGGGCGTCTTCTCGATCTTGGAGCGGATGCGCTTGACGTGGACGTCGAGGGTCTTGGTGTCGCCGAAGTAGTCGCTGCCCCAGACGCGGTCGATCAGCTGGCCGCGGGTGAGGACGCGGCCGGCGTTGCGGAGCAGCATCTCGAGGAGCTCGAACTCCTTGAGCGGCATCGGGGTCTCGACGCCGTCGACCTCGACGGTGTGGCGCTCGATGTCCATGCGGACGGGGCCGGCGACGACGATGCGCTCCTCCCCCGGGTCCTCGGTGCGGCGGCGGAGGACGGCGCGGATGCGGGCGAGCAGCTCGCGAGTCGAGTACGGCTTGGTGACGTAGTCGTCGGCGCCGAGCTCGAGCCCGACGACGATGTCCACCTCCGAGTCCTTCGCGGTGACCATGATGATCGGGATCGCGGAGCGGGTGCGGATCTCGCGGCACACCTCGGTGCCGGGCATGCCGGGGAGCATGAGGTCGAGCAGGATCAGGTCGTACTCGCCCTCGTCGAAGGCGGCGACGGCGCGCAGGCCGTCCTCGGCGACGGTGACGTCGTAGCCCTCGCGTTCGAGCAGGTAGCTGAGCGGCTCGCTGAGGGCGCTCTCGTCCTCGACGAGCAGGATGCTGGTCACGCGGTGTCTCCTATCGGGGCGGCGGACGCGAAGGGCGTCCTGGCCGGGTCTACTTCGGGGAGTCGGATGGTGAAGGTGCTGCCGCGGCCCGGCTTGGACCAGACGCGGACGTCGCCGCCGTGGTTCTGCACGGCGTGCTTGACGATGCTGAGGCCGAGCCCGGTGCCGCCGGTGTGGCGGGAGCGGGCCTGGTCGACGCGGTAGAAGCGCTCGAAGACGCGGTCGAGGTCCTCCTCGGGGATGCCGATGCCCTGGTCGGTGACGGCGATCTCGACGACGCCGCCGGTGGAGCGGACGCCGATCCCGACGCGGGAGCCGGGCGGGGAGTACTGAATGGCGTTGGCCAGCAGATTGTGCAGCGCCGAGACGAGCATCTTCTCCTGGCCGGCGACGTACGCCTTCTTCATCCCGCCCTTGACGAGGGTGACGTCGTGCGACTCCGCCATCACGTGCGTCGTCTCGAGCGCGGCGACCACGATGTCGTCGACGCGGACGACCTCGGCGGAACCGGCGACGTCCGCCGACTGCAGGCGGGAGAGCTCGATGATCTCGCGGGTGATCTTCGCGAGGCGGTGCGACTCCTGGGTGAGGCGGTGCGCGAACCGGCGGACCTGCTTCGGGTCGTCGGCGGCGGAGTCGAGAGCCTCGGCGAGCAGGCCGACCGCGCCGATCGGCGTCTTCAGCTCGTGCGAGATGTTGGCGACGAAGTCGCGGCGGACCGCCTCCAGCCGGCGGGCCTCGGTGTGGTCCTCGGCGAGGACGAGGACGAAGCGGGAGCCGAGCCGCGTGGCGTGCACGACGAGGGTGACCGCGGCGTCCGAGAGCGGGCTCGTCGCCAGCTCGAGGTCCTGCTCGATGTCGTCGCCGAAGCGGCGCACCCGGTCGACGATCGCGACGAGGTCCGGGTGGAGGAGCGTGTCCTGGGAGACGAGGCCGAGCGAGATCGCGCGGGCGGAGGCCTTCAGCACGTTGTGGGAGGGGTCGGTCACGAACGCGGGAGCGCCGACGGCGTCGATGATCGCGCCGATGCCCTCGGGCAGGCCGACGGTGACGACCTCCGCGGCGATCCGGCCCTGGCGCGCGGCGAGGGTGACGACGCTGGTGAGGACGATCCCGATGACGATGCCGAGAACGAGCGACAGCACGACGATCAGGCCCGGATCCACGCTCCCAGGCTATCCATCCACCGCGCGTCTCCCTACCGGATGCCCGGCGACGGGTCGCGGGTCGAGTACTGTTCAAACGCTCGGCACCGTTCGTTAACCTGCCGTGGTCATCATGGCTGCGCCTGCGCCGGACTGGTGCAGTCGCAGCGCCGTGCGCGGCGCGGATCGGCACCGGTCTCCGTGCGTGCCGCAGAGAGGGTCGAGAAGAAGATGCGCGAAGTTTTCCAGCAGGAGCTGGCCGAGGTCCAGGATCGGCTCGTCGAGATCTCCGGACTCGTCGAGATCGCGATCGAGAAGGCGACCCAGGCGTTCAACCACTCCGACGTGTCCCTCGCCGAGGAGGTCATCGCCAGCGACGCCCGCATCGACGAGCTGGCCATCAGCCTCGACGAGCTCGCGATCGACATCCTCGCCCGCCAGGGCCCCGTCGCCCGCGACCTGCGGACCGTCGTGTCCGCGCTGCGGATCAGCGCCTCGCTCGAGCGGATGGGCGACATCGCCGAGCACATCGCTCAGCTCTCCCGCTACCGCTTCCCCGACAAGGTCGTGCCGAAGTCGCTGCGCCCGACCTTCGTCGAGATGGGCCGCCTCGACGTCGTCGTCGCGCACAAGCTCACCGAGCTGCTGCGCACGCAGGACCCCCGCCTCGCCGAGGAGATCCGCGACGAGGACGACAAGATCGACGAGCTGCACGTCAGCGTCTTCGACAAGGTCCTCAGCGAGGCGTGGAAGGGCCAGGCCGCCGACACCGTCGACGCCACCCTCGCCAGCCGCTACCACGAGCGCTTCGCCGACCACGCGGTGTCCATCGCGAAGAAGGTCCAGTACCTGATCTCGGGCGACTGGGGCTGAGCTTATTCGTCGATGTCGCGCGGAGCGCGATATCGACCGCGGTCGGCAGACCGCGTGGGCGCGTTCCGCGGAGCGGGGCGAGAACGGCTATGACGAATCGCTGGCACGCGATTCGCCCGTTCGCCTCGTGGGGGGCGGCTGGTCTGCACGCTCAACGCCCGGGCGTCGAGTGACAGCTACCGTGCCTCGCTGGTCGATCGCCCGCACTTCCATGCTGATCGAGTAGCGCGCGCGGCGCGCGTATCGAGATCCACCGTCGTACGGACGCGGGGTCTCGATACGCCGCGTGCCGCGGCTACTCGACCAGCAGGGAAGGGGCGCGTTCCGCGGCCTTCTTTTGCACAGCATGGGGGCGCGTTCCGCGACCTCGCTCTCGCGTCCACGCTTATGGAGTCGCGCCGCCCTGCAAGAGGCGCGTTCCGCGACCTGCTCATTCATGCTGATCGAGCAGCGCGCGCAGCGTGCGTATCGAGATCCAGCGTCGGGCGAGTACGGGGTGCGGACGCGGACGGCCCGCGGGAGTCGGGACTCCGGCGGGCCGTGCGGGGGTGCGAGGGGTGGGCTACTTCTTGGCGCCCTGGGCGGCGACGGCGGCGGCGCCGGCGGCGGCGGCCTCGGGGTCGAGGTAGCGGGCCTCGCCGATCGGCTCGAAGTTCTCGTCGAGGGTGTAGACGAGGGGGATGCCGGTCGGGATGTTCAGCTCGGCGATGTCCGAGTCGGAGATGCCGTCGAGGGTCTTCACCAGGGCGCGCAGCGAGTTGCCGTGCGCGGTGATCATGACGGTCTTGCCCGAGGCGAGATCCGGCTTGATGTCCGACTCCCAGTACGGAAGCATCCGCTCGATGACCAGCTTGAGCGACTCGGTGCGGGGCAGGTCGTCGCCGAGGTCGGCGTAGCGCTCGTCGTGCGCCTGCGAGTACTGGTCCTCGTCGTCGATGGGGGGCGGCGGCACGTCGAACGAGCGGCGCCAGGTCATGAACTGCTCGGGACCGTACTCGGCGAGGGTCTGCGCCTTGTCCTTGCCCTGCAGCGCGCCGTAGTGGCGCTCGTTCAGGCGCCAGGAGCGCTTCACGTCGATCCAGAGGCGGTCGGCCGTCTCGAGCGCGATGTTCGCGGTCTGGATCGCACGCGTCTGGCGGGAGGTGTACACGACGTCGGGGTGCAGCTCCGCCTCGACCAGCAGCTCGCCGGCGCGAGTCGCCTCCGCGACGCCCTGCTCGGTCAGCCGCACGTCGACCCAGCCGGTGAACAGGTTCTTCTGGTTCCACTCGCTGTTGCCGTGGCGCACGAGGATGAGGGTGTAGGTCTCGGACATGCGTCCAGCTTAGAGGCGGCCCCTGCGGCCACGGATACGCTGGAGACCATGCCGATCGGAGCCGTCACCCGCGGCACGACGGGCACGAACCGCCTCCGCCGGGTCGACCGCCGGCTGGCCGAGCTGCCGGTGCTGCGCATGACCGGGGCGCCCGTCGTCGTCGACCTCGGCTTCGGCGCGAGCGCGGTCACCACGCTCGAGCTGCACCGCCGCCTCGTCCGCGCAGCGCCCGGCGTCGACGTGGTCGGCTTCGAGATCGAGCCGGCCCGCGTCGAGACCGCGCGACGGCAGCTGGAGCGGGTCCGCCAAGGGGGTACCGCCTTCCCGGCCGACGCCCGGGTGCGCTTCGAGCGCGGCGGCTTCGAGGTGCCTCTGCCCGGACGGCAGCGGGCGAGCGTGATCCGCGCCTTCAACGTGCTCCGGCAGTACGACGAGTCGGCGGTCGCGGAGGCGTGGCGGACGATGACCGACCGGCTGACCCCCGACGGCGTGCTGGTGGAGGGGACCTGCGACGAGATCGGCCGGATCTGCACCTGGATCGAGATCGGTCCCGAGGGGCCGCGCTCGCTCACGCTGTCGCTCCGGCTCGGCGCCACGCCCTCGCCGATGATCGCGGCGGAGCGGCTGCCGAAGGCGCTGATCCACCGCAACGTCGCGGGCGAGCCGGTGCACGCCTTCCTGCTCGCGCTCGAGCGGGCCTGGCTGCACGCCGCCCCGCTCGCCGTCTACGGGCCGACGCAGCGCTGGATCGCCGCCGTCGAGTCGCTCCGCGGCGAGTGGCCGATCCTCGGCGGCCGGCGGCGGTGGCGGCTCGGGGAGGTGACCGTCGCGTGGGAGGCGGTGGCTCCGCTCGACCCGGCCCCGTCGCTCCTGTGAGCATTCTCATATTTAAGGTCGTTACCCTCATGCCCCATGGACGACCCTCCCCCTGAACCTTCGCCCGCCGCACCGACCTCGACCCTGATCGGCGGTGCCGCGGGTGCCTGAATGGCTCGGCGTCGTCATCGGCCTCCTCCTCACCGTCGGCACCGGTCTCTTCGTCGCCTCCGAGTTCGCGCTGGTCAACCTCGACCGCAACGAGCTGGAGGAGCGCCGCGCCCGCGGTGAGAAGCGTCTCGACCCGACGATCTCCGCCCTGCGGATCACCTCCACCCACCTCTCCGGCGCGCAGCTGGGCATCACGCTCACCACGCTGCTCACCGGCTACACCTTCGAGCCGGCGATCAGCTCGCTGCTCGGCGATCCGCTGCGCTCGCTCGGGATCCCGGCCGAGATCGTGCCGGGCATCGGCACGGTCGTCGGCGTCCTGCTGGCCACCGTCTTCTCGATGGTGATCGGCGAGCTGGTCCCCAAGAACTTCGCGCTGGCGCTGCCGCTGAAGACGGCGCAGGTCGTCGTGCCGTTCCAGATCCTCTTCACGACGGTCTTCAAGCCGGTGATCCTGCTCTTCAACAACACGGCCAACGCTCTGATCCGCGCGATGGGCATCGAGCCCAAGGAGGAGCTCTCGGGCGCCCGCAGCGCCGACGAGCTCGGCTCGCTGGTGCGCCGCTCGGTGCTCGAGGGCACGCTCGACCGCGACCACGCGGACCTGCTGCACCGCACGCTCCGCTTCTCGAGCCGCAGCGTCGCCGACGTGATGACGCCGCGGGTCCGGATGGCCTCCGTCCCGCTCGCGAGCACCGCGGAGGACGTGGTCCGGCTCGCGAACCGCACCGGGTTCTCGCGCTTCCCCGTCATCGGCCGCGACTCCGACGACGTCCGCGGTGTCCTGCACGTCAAGCACGCCTTCGCACTGGCACCGGAAGACCGGGCGCAGGCGACCGCGGAGTCGCTGATGATCGCGCCGATGCGCGTCCCCGAGACCGCTCGCGCCGACGCCCTGCTCGCTCCCCTGCGCGGCAGCGGCCTCGCGATCGCGGTCGTCGTCGACGAATACGGCGGGACCGCGGGTGTGGTGACGCTCGAGGACCTGGTCGAGGAGATCGTCGGCGAGCTGGAGGACGAGCACGACCGCAGCCGCGCCGGCGTCGTCCGCTCCGGCCGCTCGGCGACCTTCGGCGGCGAGCTGCGCCCCGACGAGGTCGCCGAGCGCCTCGGCGCTGTGGTGCCCGAGGGCGAGGACTACGACACGGTCGCGGGCTTCCTCGCCTCGACGCTGGGACGCGTGCCCGAGCTCGGCGACGAGGTCGCCGTGGCCGGCGGCGTGCTGCGGGTCGACCGCGTCGCCGCCCACCGCGTCGACCGCGTCCGCTTCACCCCGGCCGCCGGCGAAGGCGGTCCCGACGGAGGCGATGCCGTCGGCGTCGCCGCGCTCCGAGCCGAGGGGGCCGTCCATGAGTGAGTACCTGCCGGGGATCGCCTGGCTCGTGGTCCTGCTGATCGTCAACGCCTTCTTCGTCGGCGCCGAGTTCGCCGTCATCTCCGCGCGCCGCTCGCAGATCGAGCCGCGGGCGGATGCGGGCAGCCGCGCGGCGAAGACCACCCTGTGGGCGATGGAGCACGCCACCCTGATGCTCGCGACGAGCCAGCTGGGCATCACCGTCTGCTCGCTAGTCATCCTCAACGTCTCCGAGCCGGCGATCCACCACCTGCTCGAGATCCCGCTCGGCTTCACGGCGCTGTCCGCGGAGGCGATCGGCGTGATCGCGTTCGTCGCCGCGCTGCTGCTCGTCACCTTCCTGCACGTCGTGTTCGGCGAGATGGTGCCGAAGAACCTGGCGTTCTCGGTGCCGACCCGGGCCGCGCTGCTCCTCGCTCCGCCGCTCGTGCTCGTCTCGCGCCTGGTGAAGCCGGTGATCTGGTCGCTGAACGCAGTCGCCAACGGCATCCTCCGCCTGGTGCGGGTGGAACCGAAGGACGAGGCGACCAGCGCCTTCACGCTCGACGAGGTCGCCGCGATCGTCCGCCAGTCGACCCGCGAGGGCGTGCTGGTCGACGCGTCCGGCACCGTCACAGCGGCGTTCGAGTTCACGACCAAGCGGGTCGCGGACGTCGCGGTACCGCTCGAGCGGATGGTGCTGCTGCCGGCAGAGGCCACGCCCGCGGACGTGCGCCGCGCAGTGGCCGAGCACGGCTACTCGCGCTACCTGCTCGCGGACGACGACGGACTGCCCGGCGGCTACCTGCACCTCAAGGACGTCTCCGACCTCGACGCGACCGAGATGCCGGTGCCGCGCAAGCGGATCCGCCGGCTCGCCGCGGTCTCGGCCGGCGACGAGCTGGAGGACGCGCTCGCCGCGCTCCGGCGCACCGGCGCGCACCTCGCCCGGGTGGTCGACGCCGAGGGCCGCACCACCGGTGTCCTCTTCCTCGAGGACATCATCGAGGAGCTCGTGGGCGAGGTGCAGGACGCCACCAACGCGTGAGCGCCGGAGGAGCCCGACCGGTCAGGCGAGCTCGGGCAGCGCGGCTCGCGCCTCGGCCGAGCTCGCCCCGGTCGCCGTCAGCAGGTCGACGACGAGCGGGCGGAGGATGACCAGCAGCGTCTTCTCCGCCAGCCGCGCCTCGGGGATCAGCGCCTGCGGGTCGAGGGTCGTCGCGAGCAGCACGAGGTCCTGACGCGCGAGCGCGAGCACCGCGGGCTCGGTGACGGCCCGGCCGAGCAGGGCGATCCCCGGGCCGAAGTCCGCGACGACGTCGGCGAGCGCCGGCCGCGGCACGGCGTCGCCGACCAGGAAGTCGGTGCGCCGCGCGACGATGCGGAGGTTGCGCGTCGCGAGGTCGAGCGCGGCGAGCATCGTGCGCTGCCGCTCCAGCTCGGCGCGGTGCCGCCGGACGAACGGCGAGATCCGCGCGACGCCGATCGCCGAGTCGAGGGCGGCCGTCCAACCGTCGATCACCGGCTGCGTGCCGCGGACGCGCTCCAGCGCCGCCGCGGAGGCCGCCTGGTCGCCTCGGCGGAGCGCGTCGGCGAGCGCGTCGATCGTCTCCGCCAGTGCCGACACCAGCCGCCGCGCCTCGGCGCGCGCCGCCCGGAGCGGGTTGCGCGGCACGATCGCGGTGCACAGCAGCGCGGCGAGTCCGCCGACCAGCCCGTCGAGGCTCCGGGTGAACACTCCCCCGTCGGGCGCGGGCAGGATCATCACCAGCATCGCCTGCGTGCCGGCCGCGACGGCGAAGCCGGGGGACGGCGAGAGCGCCCGCCCCACGGTGAAGACGATCCCGAGCACGACGGCCAGCTGCCAGACGCCGGTGCCCCAGAGCAGCAGCAGCACCTCGCTCGCGGTGATCCCGATCAGCATGCCGATCGCGGTCTCGGCGACCTGCTTCGGCCGGGTGTCGCGCGCGATGCCCAGGCTCGAGATGGTCGCCGTCAGCGACAGCACCGGGGCGGGGTGCCCGAAGACGAAGCGCGAGACGGAGTAGGCGAGGATCGCCGCGAGGACGATCTGCAGCACCGCGGGCAGCGACGCCACGGCGCGCGCGACGCCCCGGCCGGGCCGGACGTCGTCGAGGCGGACGAGCGCCCGGATCCGCGCAGCCGCCCGGTCCCGCCGAGCGGGTCCTGCGGCCACCACGGCGTGGCCTACCTGGTCGCTGCCCCGAGGCGGGGCAGGCGGGGCACTCCCGCCTCGGCGCCGGCGCCCGGCGGCACGACGACCTCCTGGGCGGCGGAGACGCGGATCTCGCCGGCCAGCACGGTGAGCTCGAGGTCGACGGGGACCGAGCGCTTGACGACGGCGAGGGCGATCGGGCCCTCCTCGTAGTGCCAGGCGCTCGCGGTGACGGTGCCGACCTCGACCGGCTCGCCGCCCTTGAGCGCCGTGACGACGTCGCCGTGGCCGGGCAGCGCCGAGTCGGAGCCGTCGAGCTGCAGCAGCACGAGGCGGCGGGGCGGGTGGCCGAGGTTGTGCACCTTGGCGACCGTCTCCTGCCCGCGGTAGCAGCCCTTGGCCAGGTGCACCGAGGAGCGGAGCAGGTCCAGCTCGTGCGGGATCGAGCGGTCGTCGACCTCGGTCGCGTGCCGCGGGCGCCAGGCGGCGATGCGGAGCGCCTCGAGGGCGTCGGAGCCGGCGAGCGCCACGCCCGCCGCGCGGGCCCGGGCCTCGAGCCCGTCGAGCGCCGCGCGCGGCACGAGGGTCTCGCGGGCGGTCCAGCCGGCCGCGGGATGCGTGGGAGCGGTGGCGTACTGCCAGCCGCCGGGCTGGACCTGCGCCCACGGGTCGAGCCAGCTGATGCCGGACTCCCCCGCTTGCTGGAGGGCGAGCGCGGTCGCAGGGCCGTCGCCGAGGGTCGCGAGGGTTGCGAACTCGGCGGTCCGGTCGGCGATCTCGACGCGGAGCATGAAGCGCATCCGATCGAGCCAGGCCGCGAGCCCCGGCGTCTCGTCGCGGTCGAGGAGGAGCCAGGCGGTCTCGCCGTCGTCGACGACTCGGATGAGGTGCTCGATCCGGCCGGACGGGTCCAGCAGCAGGGTCTCGGCCGAGTCTCCGGGGGCGAGGCGGGCGAGCGCCTGGCTGGTCAGCGAGTCGAGCCAGGTGAGGCGGTCCGGGCCGGTGACGGTGACGACGCCGCGGCCCGAGAGGTCGACGATCGCGGTGCCCGCGGCGAGCGCCCGCTGCTCGCGGAACGGCTCGCCGTAGTGAGCGGCGACGCCGGGCTCGGCCGCACTGGTCCCGACGACGGCGCCCGAGACCGACAGGAGCGGGGAGATCGGCAGGCGCTCCGAGGACGCGGTCTCATTCGACACGGGCGAGCCTTCCGGAGGAGTGGGTGCGGAGCCCCTGGCCGAGCGCGGCGATGTCCCAGGCCCAGAGCAGGTGGTCGTCGACGAGGCCGTAGAGGCGGGTGGCGGCCGCGTAGTCCTTCGCGGCGGCGGTGCGCATGACGGCGTCGGTCGCGAGGTCGATCCGCGGGCCCTTGACCTGGCCGAGGTACAGCTCGCTGACGCCGTCGGGGTGCACCAGCGACACCTCGATGTCGAATCCGCCCGCGCCGTTGCGCAGCGTCTCGACCGACTCGGCGTCGGGGAACGCGGGCGCACCGCGGCCCGGCAGCATGGCGGGACCGGCGTCGGCGTCGGTGAGCGGGCGGCTGAGCCGCCAGTAGCCCATCTCGCTCACGAGCGGCCGGTGGCCCACCTCGCTGTCGTCCTCGAGCAGCCAGGTGTACGAGCTGTAGTTGAGGTAGGGCAGGCCGTCGTAGCTGAAGCTCACGCGGTGGCCGAACTCGGCCTGCACGGAGTCGTCGCCGACGGCGTAGTCGATGACACCCGATCCCTCCCAGACGCCGAGCAGCCAGGAGAGCGGGACGAGTTCGGGCGGGAGGCCCGAGGGGAGGGAGATCAAACCTGCTCCGGCGGCGGCTAGCGCTGGCCGCGGTAGAGCTTGTAGACGACCACGCCGGAGACCCACGCGATCGCGAGGGAGGCGAGCCCGAGCAGTCCGAGATAGAAGAGTTCGAGGGCGAGAAGCATGACCCCATCCTATCCGGCGGCACCGACGCGACGGGGTGGAGGAGGCCCGATCAGAGCGAGGTGAGGGCGGCGATGCCGCTGGCGACCGCGACGACGACCATCGCGCCGACGACGCTCGTCATCGTGCGCACCAGATAGCCGTCCGCCTTCGCCACGGCGAGCTGGACGGCGAAGGTCGCGAGGACGCAGCCGCCGAAGGTCAGCGCCAGCCAGAGCTGCTGCGAGACGGCCGGGGCGATCACCAGGGTGACGACGGAGCCGAGGAGCGCGAGCACCCAGACCGCTGCCACTCCCGCGCGATCCCTGCCCATCCCTCAATTGTGCCCCAGGGAATCGGCCTCTCCGACCCGCCGCTAGTATTGCCGGAGACCAATCCTGGAGGATCCGTGGCGCAGTTGTTGATACTGACCTCAGCCGGTGGCTCGGAGGTCCTCCCCGCACTGGGCCTGCTCAGCCACAAGACCCGGCAGATCCCGGCGGAGCCGGCGCACCTCGTGAACGCCCCGAGCTGCGACCTCATCTTCGTCGACGCCCGGCAGGACCTGGCCAGCGCGAAGTCGCTCTGCAAGATCCTGACCACCACCGGGATCAACGTCCCGCTCATCCTCATCCTCACCGAGGGCGGTCTCACCGCGGTCTCCGCGGACTGGGGCGTGAACGACGTCATCCTCGACTCTGCCGGCCCCGCCGAGGTCGACGCCCGCATCCGGCTGGTCATCGGCCGGCTCGCGCAGGAGCAGTCGACGTCGCGGATCCAGGCGTCCGGCGTCGTGATCGACGAGGCCAGCTACTCCGCGAAGGTGCACGGGCGCCCGCTCGACCTCACCTTCAAGGAGTTCGAGCTGCTGCGGTTCTTCGCGACGCACCCGTCGCGCGTCTTCACCCGCGAGCAGCTGCTCAGCGAGGTCTGGGGGTACGACTACTTCGGCGGCACCCGCACGGTCGACGTGCACGTGCGGCGCCTGCGCGCCAAGCTCGGCGATCTGGAATCGCTCATCGGGACGGTCCGCAACGTCGGATACCGCTTCAACGTGTACGAAGAGGACAATGAACGAGTCGCTCAATCTCTCGGTTGAGAACCTGGCCGATCCCGCCGTCGCCGCGGGGCTCGAGCACCTGATCGGCCGGGCCGCCTGGTTCGACGGCCGGCCCCCGTTCAGCGATCAGACCCTGATCGACGCGCGGGCCGGGTCGCGCACGCTCGTCGTCGGCCTGCGCGCCGACGTCGTGGTGGCGGCCGCCGTGCTCGGCCAGGGCGAGCTCGAGTTCGTCGTCGACCCGGAGTGGCGCGGCGTCGGGTTCGGCCGCGCCGTCCTCGATCAGGTGCTCGCGAGCGGGCGCACCGGGCTCCTGGCCTGGGCGCACGGCGACCACCCGGCGGCCAGGGCCCTCGCCGCCTCGCACGACTTCGCGCCGGTGCGGACGCTGCTGCACCTCGCGCTCGATCCGCTCGTCGCCCCCGAGGTGAGCGTCCCCGAGGGCTTCGCGCTCTCCGACGGCCGCGACCTCGACCCGGCCGAGTGGGTCGCCCTCAACGCCCGGGTCTTCGCCGCGCACCCGGAGCAGGGCCGGATCACCGAGGACGACCTGGCCGCGCGCCGGGCCGAGCCCTGGTACGACGACGGGGACTTCCTCCTGCTCCGCGACGCCGACGGCGCGCTCGTCGGATACGACTGGCTGAAGATCGAGCCGGAGTCGACGACGGGCGAGATCTACGTCCTCGGCGTGGCCCCCGAGACCGCCGGTCGCGGGCTGGGGCGGACGCTCCTCGGGGCGGGACTCGCCCGGATGCTCGAGCGCGGCTGCACCGTCGCGGACCTCTACGTCGAGGCGGAGAACCGCTCCGCCGTGGCGCTGTACCGCTCGCTCGGCTTCACCGACGCGGCCGTCGACGTGCAGTACCTGCACCGCCGCCCCGCGGTGCGCTGAGCGGCGCACCGGCTCCGCGGCTCCTCCCCAGGGCGGGTTCACCCGGCATTCACCACGGGCGGCGCGGGCGCGTCCGGCGCGGTGCCAGGATGGTCGCATGGACGGCGACAACCTGATTCTCGAAGACGGCCTGAGCGACGAGCTCGACGACGACTTCGACGAGGAGGAGGAGGGTCACTCCGACCCCCTGCTCCCGGACGACCGCTACCTCGACCGCGAGCTGAGCTGGCTGGCGTTCAACCAGCGCGTGCTCGAGCTAGCCGAGGACCCGCTGGTCCCGGCGCTCGAGCGGGCCAACTTCCTCGCGATCTTCTCGTCCAACCTCGACGAGTTCTTCATGGTCCGCGTCGCCGGGCTGAAGCGCCGCATCCTCACCGGCCTCGCACTGCCCACCAACATCGGCCGGGTGCCGGTCGACGTGCTGACCGACATCTCCGAGAAGGCGCACCTGCTGCAGCAGCGGCACTCGCGCGCCTTCAAGGAGCTCGTCGAGCCGGCCCTCCGCGACGCCGGGATCGACATCGTCCGCTGGAGCGAGCTCAGCGACGCCGAGCGCGAGGTGCTCGACGACTACTTCTCGGCGCAGGTCTTCCCCGTGCTGATGCCGCTGGCCGTCGACCCGGCGCACCCGTTCCCCTACATCTCGGGGCTCTCGCTCAACCTCTCGGTGCGCGTGCGCAACCCGAAGACCCAGAAGACCGAGTTCGCCCGCCTCAAGGTGCCGCAGATGCTGCCGCGCTTCGTGCGGATCGCCGGCGTCGCCGCTCCCGGTGAGCCGATGCGCTTCATCTCGCTCGAGGACCTGATCGCGAACCAGCTCGACGACCTCTTCCCGGGCATGGAGATCCTCGACCACCACGTCTTCCGGGTCACCCGCAACGAGGACGTCGAGGTCGACGAGGACGAGACCGAGAACCTGATCAAGGCGCTCGAGAAGGAGCTCCTCCGCCGCCGGTTCGGCCCGCCCATCCGCCTCGAGGTGACCGACGACATGGACGACGAGACCCTCGGGCTCCTCGTCCGCGAGCTCGACATCACCACGCAGGAGGTCTACAAGCTCCCCGCGCCGCTCGACCTCGGTGGCCTGTTCAGCCTGCAGAAGATCGACCGACCGGACCTCAAGTACCCCAACCACGTCCCGACGACGGCCGTGCAGCTCTCGCCGAGCGAGCCGAACCAGCGCCAGGACATCTTCAAGGCGGTCTCGCGCGGCGACGTGCTGCTGCACCACCCCTACGAGTCCTTCGCGACGAGCGTCCAGGCGTTCCTCGAGCAGGCCGCGGCCGACCCCGACGTGCTGGCGATCAAGCAGACGCTGTACCGCACCTCGGGCGACTCCCCCATCGTCGAGGCGCTGATCGACGCCGCGGAGTCCGGCAAGCAGGTGCTCGCGCTCGTCGAGATCAAGGCGCGCTTCGACGAGAAGGCCAACATCTCGTGGGCCCGCAAGCTCGAGAAGGCCGGCGTCCACGTGGTCTACGGCCTCGTCGGGCTGAAGACCCACTGCAAGCTCGCGCTGGTCATCCGCCAGGAGAAGGGCGGAGTGCTGCGGCACTACTCCCACATCGGCACCGGCAACTACAACCCGAAGACCTCGCGGATCTACGAGGACCTCGGCCTCCTGACCGCCGACCCCGAGGTCGGCAAGGACCTCACCCGCCTCTTCAACGAGCTCTCCGGCTACGCGATCGAGAAGAAGTTCAAGCGCCTGCTGGTCGCGCCGCGCCACCTGCGCAAGGGACTGCTGAAGCGGATCGCGGCCGAGACCGAGTACGCCCGCGCCGGCCGCCCCTCGGGCATCCGGGTCAAGATGAACTCGATCGTGGACGAGTCCGTGATCGACGCGCTCTACCGGGCGAGCCAGGCCGGTGTGCCCGTGGACGTCTGGGTCCGCGGCATCTGCGGTCTGAAGCCCGGGCAGGAGGGACTCTCGGAGAACATCCGCGTCCGCTCCATCCTCGGGCGCTACCTCGAGCACTCCCGCATCTTCAGCTTCGTCAACGGCGGCGAGCCCGAGGTCTTCATCGGCAGCGCCGACATGATGCACCGCAACCTCGACCGCCGCGTCGAGGCGCTGGTGCGGATCGTCGAGCCCGCGCACCTCAGCGAGATCGCCGACATGTTCGACCGCGCGATGGACGAGAAGACGGCCTCCTGGTGGCTCGGCCCGGACGGGATCTGGACGCGGCACCACCTCGACGAGGACGGCGCACCCCTCTCCGATCTGCAGAACCGGCTGATGGCGCACATCACGCATCGCAAGCGCACGGCGACGCGGACCGGCTCCCGAGCCTCCACCCGCTGACGCCGTGACGGGGACCGTCTACGCGGCCGGCGCCGTGTGCTGGCGGATCATCGAGGGGCGTCTGCACGTCCTGGTGATCCACCGGCCGCACCGCAAGGACGTCAGCCTGCCCAAGG
Organism: Rathayibacter sp. VKM Ac-2929; assembly: GCF_022815495.1. Classification (NCBI taxonomy): domain Bacteria; kingdom Bacillati; phylum Actinomycetota; class Actinomycetes; order Micrococcales; family Microbacteriaceae; genus Rathayibacter; species Rathayibacter sp. VKM Ac-2929. The sequence goes on along the minus strand of NZ_JALGRV010000002.1, from coordinate 20,149 downwards.
GGAAGGTCGATCCGGGCGAGTCGCTGCCGGAGACCGCGGTGCGCGAGATCCGCGAGGAGACCGGGTTCGCGGTCGCGCTCGGAGTGCCGCTCGGCACCGTGCAGTACGCGCTGCCGAACGGGCGACCGAAGACCGTGCACTACTGGGCGGCACGGGTGACCGAGAAGGCGGTGCTCGCCTCGGACTTCGTGCCGAACCGCGAGGTCGAGGCCCTCGAGTGGGTCACGATCAAGCGCGCCCGCAGCTACCTGACCTACCCGCACGACATCGAGATCGTCGACGAGTTCTCGCGGATCGTCTCGCGCGGCACCCACGACACCTTCGCGGTCGTGGTGCTCCGGCACGCGAAGGCGGTCCCCGCGTCCTCCTGGGACGGTCGCGACTCGACCCGGCGCCTCAACCGCCGCGGCGAGGAGGAGGCGGCCGCGGCCGGCCGCGCCGTCGCCGCGTGGCGGCCCCGCCGGCTGGTCTCGAGCACCGCGAAGCGCTGCCGCACCACGATCACTCCGCTCTCCGCGCTGCTCAAGCGGCCGGTCCGCCTCTCGGAGGACCTCAGCCAGGACGCGCACGAGCACGGCACCGCCGACGTCCGCTCCGTCGTCGGCAAGCGGGTCCGCGCGCGCAAGAGCGCCGTGCTCTGCAGCCACGGTCCGGTGATCCCCGAGATCCTGCGCGAGCTGGCACTGGCCACCGCGACCCCGATCGGCCCGTACCTCGAGGAGGCCTCCGACCTGCCGACCGGCGGCTTCGCGGTCGTGCACCTCTCGGTCGAGCACCCGGGCTCCGGCATCGTCGCGATCGAGACGCACGCACCGCTCGAGTGAGCCCGCGCGCGGGACGCAGACCTGCCGCGCGAATACTGCTCCTCCGCGCTCGGCGGCGCCTGAGGGCGGCCCGTCGTTCACCGCGCGTTCACCGAGCGGACGGGGCCAGGACACGACCCCTCCGTACTCTCGCTGGCGGGCCGCACCAAGCCCGTCCATCCCCCTGCTTTCCTACCCGAAAGGGATACTTGTGCGTTTCTCGCGTCTCGGCCAGGCGGCCGTCATCGCCGCCGTCGCAGCCATCACGCTGACCTCCTGTGCTGCCAACGAGGGGCCCGCCGCCACCGGCGACTCGTCCTCCTCCGGCTCCGCCAGCACCCTCGAGGGCACCCTCAACGGCATCGGCGCCTCCTCGCAGGGCTCCGCCCAGGAGGCCTGGGTCTCCGCCTTCCAGCAGGCGAACACCGGCGTCACCGTCAACTACTCCCCCGACGGCTCCGGCGCGGGCCGTGAGGCCTTCATCGCCGGCGGCGCCGACTTCGCCGGCTCGGACCGCGCGCTGAAGCTCGAGGAGCTCGACGGCTCCTTCGGCAAGTGCGCCGACGGCACCTCCGCCATCGACGTCCCGGCCTACATCTCGCCGATCGCGATCGTCTTCAACGTGGAGGGCCTCGACGAGCTGAACCTCGACGCCGCCACCATCGCGGGCATCTTCAAGGGCACCATCACCACCTGGAACGCCCCCGAGATCGCCGCGCTGAACCCCGACGCGACGCTCCCGTCCTCGAACATCACCGCCGTGCACCGCTCGGACGACTCGGGCACCACCGAGAACTTCGCCGCGTACCTCAACGCGACCGCGCCCACCGTGTGGGACGCCGAGCCCGACGGAGTCTGGCCCTACGAGGGCGGCGAGGCGGCCCAGGGCACCTCGGGCGTCATCGACACCGTCACCAACGGCCAGAACACCATCGGCTACGCCGACGCCTCGCGCGCCGGCAGCCTGGGCACCGCCAAGGTGAAGGTCGGCGACGACTTCGTCGCCTACTCGCCCGAGGCCGCTGCCGCGATCGTCGACGCGTCCCCCGAGGCGACCGACCGTCCCGAGAACGACATCGTCTACGAGATCGACTACGCCTCCGAGGAGTCCGGCGTCTACCCGGTCGTCCTGGTGAGCTACCTCATCGCCTGCCAGGAGTACCAGGACGCCGCGACGGGCGAGCTCGTCAAGGCGTACCTCGGCTACGTGACCAGCGAGGAGGGCCAGCAGGAGGCCGCCACCTCCGCCGGCGCCGCGCCGCTCTCGTCCGAGCTGTCGACCCAGGTCGCGACGGCCATCGAGTCGATCAAGTAACCTCCCCCTCATGACGCGGCCCCGGACCCCAGCCGGTCCGGGGCCGCGGCACGGCGCGGCCCCCACCCCCACACCGAACGCAGGGACACCCACATGACCACCGCAGAGCGGCCCGTCGGCGCCATCAAGGCGAAGCAGCGGCCCGCAGACCGGATCTTCTCCGGAACGGCAGTCGCCTCCGGCGCGCTGATCCTCGTCATCCTCGCCGCCGTCGCCCTCTTCCTGGTCGTCCAGTCGATCCCGGCTCTCACGGCGTCCCCCGACACGATCTCCGGCGGAGCGGGCTTCTGGTCCTACGTCGGCCCGCTCGTGTTCGGCACCGTCTACGCCGCCGGGCTCGCGATGGTGATCGCCGTCCCCATCGCGATCGGCATCGCGCTCTTCATCTCGCACTACGCCCCGCGCAAGCTCGCGCAGGGCCTCGGCTACGTGATCGACCTGCTGGCCGCCGTGCCGTCGGTCGTCTTCGGCCTCTGGGGCATCACGGTGCTCGCCCCCTTCGTCCAGCCGTTCTACGCGTTCCTCACGGACGCCTTCGGCTGGTTCCCGCTCTTCAACGGCCCGGTCTCCGGCACCGGCCGCACGATCCTCACCGTCGCCCTCGTGCTCGCGGTCATGATCCTGCCGATCGTCACGGCGATCTCGCGCGAGGTGTTCCTCCAGACGCCGACGCTGCACGAGGAGGCCGCGCTCGCCCTGGGCGCGACCCGCTGGGAGATGGTCCGCACGGCGGTCCTGCCCTTCGGCCGCCCCGGCATCATCTCCGCGTCGATGCTCGGCCTCGGCCGCGCACTCGGCGAGACGATGGCGGTCGCCATCGTGCTCTCGCCGTCCTTCGTCGTGAACTTCGCGCTGCTGCAGTCGACGAACTCGAACACCGTCGCCGCGAACATCGCGCTGAGCTTCCCCGAGGCCTACGGCCTGAAGGTCAACGAGCTCGTCGCCTCCGGCCTGATGCTCTTCGTCATCACGCTGCTCGTCAACATGCTCGCGCGCTACATCATCAACCGCCGCAAGGCCTTCTCGGGAGCGAACTGATGGTCACGATGACTCCGCCCCGCCAGCGCCGCGTCGAGGACGCGGTCCCTGCGCCGGTCAACACGCTCACCAGCGGCCAGCTGCCCAAGTGGGCGCCCGTCGCCCTCCTGGTCGGCAGCATCGCCGTGATGGCGCTCGTCTACGCCCTCCTCGCCGTCACCGGCACCACCCAGGGCTTCGACGTGGTCGGCACCGTCTTCTTCGGCGCCGTGCTCTACACGGTCGCCGTCTTCGTCCTCGCCCGCCTGGTCGAGGGCCCCCGCCGCGCCACCGACCGGGTCGTCACCACGCTGGTCACCGCCGCGTTCGTCGTCGCGCTGATCCCGCTGATCTCGCTGATGTACACCGCGGTCACCGCGGGCGCCGCGCGCTTCGACATCCTCTTCTTCACCTCCTCGATGCGCAACGTCGTCGGCGAGGGCGGCGGAGCGCTGCACGCGATCATGGGCACGCTGATCATCACGGCGCTGGCCGCGGTCATCTCGATCCCGATCGGCCTGATGACGGCCATCTACCTCGTCGAGTACGGCCGGGGCGCGCTCGCCCGCGGCATCACCTTCTTCGTCGACGTCATGACCGGCATCCCCTCGATCGTCGCCGGCCTCTTCGCTTATGCCCTGCTGGTGCTCCTCTTCGGCGACGGCATCCGGATGGGCTTCGGCGGCGCGATCGCGCTGTCGGTGCTGATGATCCCGGTCGTCGTGCGCTCCACCGAGGAGATGCTGCGCCTGGTCCCGAACGAGCTGCGCGAGGCGTCCTTCGCCCTCGGCGTGCCGAAGTGGCTGACCGTCGTGAAGATCGTCCTGCCGACCTCGATCGCCGGCATCGTCACGGGCGTCATGCTCTCGATCGCCCGCGTCATCGGCGAGACCGCCCCGCTGCTCATCGTCGCCGGGTTCACCCAGTCGATGAACTACAACCCGTTCGACGACCGGATGATGACCCTCCCGGTCTTCGTGTTCCGCCAGTACGCCGACCAGGGGGCCGACGCCGCCGCCTACATCGATCGGGCCTGGACCGGCGCGCTGGTCCTCATCCTGATCGTCATGCTGCTCAACCTGCTCGCTCGCCTGGTCGCGCGCATCTTCGCCCCCAAGCTCGGCCGCTAACCCTAAGGATCTCCGTTGTCCAAGCGCATCGAAGTCAACGACCTCAACGTCTACTACAGCAAGTTCCTCGCGGTCGAGGGAGTCGGTCTCACCATCGAGCCCCGCACCGTCACGGCGTTCATCGGCCCCTCCGGCTGCGGCAAGTCGACCTTCCTCCGCACGCTCAACCGCATGCACGAGGTCATCCCCGGCGCCTACGTCGACGGCGAGGTGCTGATCGACGGCAACAACCTCTACGGCCCGGGTGTCGACCCGGTGCTCGTGCGCCGCCAGGTGGGCATGGTCTTCCAGCGCCCCAACCCGTTCCCGACGATGTCCATCCGCGACAACGTGCTGGCCGGCGTCAAGCTCAACAACCGCCGCATCTCGAAGTCCGACGCGGACGACCTCGTCGAGAAGTCGCTGCAGGGCGCGAACCTCTGGAACGAGGTCAAGGACCGGCTCGAGAAGCCCGGCTCCGGCCTCTCCGGCGGCCAGCAGCAGCGGCTCTGCATCGCCCGCGCCATCGCCGTCTCCCCCGACGTGCTGCTGATGGACGAGCCGTGCTCGGCCCTCGACCCGATCTCGACCCTCGCGATCGAGGACCTGATCGAGGAGCTCAAGAACGAGTACACGATCGTGATCGTGACCCACAACATGCAGCAGGCCTCGCGCGTCTCGGACCGCACCGCGTTCTTCAACATCGCGGGCACCGGCAAGCCCGGCAAGCTCATCGAGTACGACGACACCGCCACGATCTTCTCGCGGCCGTCCGTCCAGGCGACCGAGGACTACGTCTCGGGCCGCTTCGGCTGAGCCTCCGGCCGGCACGCACGAGAGCCGCACTCCCCCGGGGGTGCGGCTCTTCTGCTGTCCGGGAGCCCGTGAGAGCCGCCTGCAGCCGGCGGCCCCCGGTGGGGAGCGCAGAAGAGCCGCACCCCCTCGGGGAATGCGGCTCTTCTCTCCTCGATGCTGTGGCGGTGTCAGGCGGTCGCGATGGCCAGGATCGGGTCCGTGGTCGGCGCCTCGGAACCGCCCGCGTCCTCGACGGTCACCGCGACGACGGCGCCCTCGGCGAGCGTGCCCTCGAGCGGTGCGACCGTGCGGCCGTCACCCCCGTCGAACGTGCCGGCCGAGACCGGGCCGGACGAGCCGATGTACCAGAGCTCGTAGGTCTTGTCGTCGGGCAGCGGCGCGAGGTCGTCGACGACGAGCGCCGAGCGGCCGAGCGAGGCCGACCAGACCAGGGTCGCGGTCTCGCCGGTCGCGACGGCTCCGGCCGTCTCCTGCACGTCGGGAGCGCTGCGGATCTGCTCGAGCGCGGTCAGCTGCTGGCTCTGCCCGGCATCGGGCGTGAGCAGCGGCGGGAGCGCCACTCCCCCGACCACGATGACGGCCGCGGCGGCGGCGGCGGAGAGGTAGACGGCGGGGCGGGTGAACCAGCGTCCGCGGGCGCGGGCCTCGGCGCCGTGACGGCCGGAGGTCGCGGTGGCGGACGGCGCAACGGCCGACGGCCCGCTCGCGGCGGCCGCGGAAGGCTCGACGGCGCGCAGGGTCGGGACCGCTTCGCGCCGGTCGGCGAGGTCCTCGGCCGGAGCATCGGAGGTGTCGTCGCGGGGCAGCTGGGGCGTGGTCGCGATCAGCGCCATCAGATCGGCCTTGAGGGCCGGCGACGGTGCGACCGCCGGAGCGTCGGCGGCCAGCGCGTCGGCCACGGTCGAGAACGCGTCGGCCTCGCCGCGCGCCTCCGGATTCTCGTCCAGGAATCTCTCGTACCGGGCGGTCTCGTCCGGGGTGAGGATGCCGAGTGCGTGTCCTGCTGCGAGTTCGCGCGGATCTTCGGGGAGTTGCACGTCGTTCACAGGGCCACCCCCATCTCTTCTCTCAGTCGTATCATCCCGTCGCGCAGGCGCGTTTTTATGGTACCGACGGGGCAGTTCAGGATCCCGGCGATCTCGCTGTGCGAGTAGCCGCCGTAGTACGCGAGCTGCAGCGCTTGCCGCTGGAGCTCGGTCAACCGCTCCAGGGCGGCGGTGACCTTCTCGTGCTCGAGGGACACCTCCGCCTGCTCGGCGACCTGGTCGTAGTCGCGACCGAGGTCGCGGATTCCTATGCGGACGTCCCGATCACGGCCCGCTTGGGCCGCGCGAACCCGATCGATGGCCCTGCGGTGTGCCATCGTGAGGATCCAGGTCGTCGCACTTCCCTTATTCGGAGCGAAGCGTCCAGCGGTTTGCCAGATCTCGAGGAAGACCTCCTGGGCCACCTCCTCCGATTGGGCGCGGTCGACCAGGACCCGCGTGATCAGTCCGAGGACGCGCGAGGCGACGAGGTCGTAGAGCTGCGAGAACGCGGCCTGCTCCCCCGCGGCGATGCGCTCGAGGAGAGCGCCGAGGTCGGGGGCGGTGCCCTCGGCGGTGGTGTCGTCGCTCATGCGCCCTGCCCTGCTCGTGCCCGGGACTTCAGATTCCGGGTCATCCAGAAGGCTGTCACGGCGAGTCCCGCGATCACGACCGACACTTCGAGGGGGAGGACGACGAAGCGGACGTCGAGAGCGAAGCCGCCCACGTCGACCAGCGCCGCGGCGCCCATCCGCGGGGCGAGCCACAGTCCGATCACGGCGGCGAGGGCCGCGGTCAGACCGGCGGAGCTGCGCGGACGGACGAGCACCCAGAGCGCGGCGGCCGTGTCGAGCACGGCGAGCGTGCGCATCAGGGCACCCTGCGAGAAGACGACGCCGTTGCCGAGGAGGGCACCGATCTCGTCGTCCACGCCGGGGGCGGAGAGGAAGAGGAGGACGGCGATCACCAGGAGGGCGGTCCCGGCCCACCACCGCGCGCCGATCCGGAGTGCCCTGCGGTTCTTCATTCCGGATGTCGCCTGTCTGTCGGGGACTCTGCCGGGAGGGGAGGACTCGCGCCTCGGACCGCCCGCCACTGGGCCCTCGCTCGCCGCCGGGATCCGCTGGGGATGCTGTCGAGAGGAGAAGGGGCCGGATCGCAGAAACGCCTCTCGGCGCGAGGCCGCTCGAAGCGGCTATAAGTGGAGCCCGGGGTTACTGCGATCCGGCTCCGACCAGTGTACCGGCTGTCCCCCGCACGCCCGCGAGGGGCGTTCGCGGAGCGAGAACGCGGTGTGCCGCAGGGCGCCGCGATCGGGTAGCGGAGTCCGCTCCTACTCGAGTGAGTCGCTGCGCCAGAGGCGTGCGCAGCTCACCAGCTCGGCCGCGGTGGTCGAGAGGCGGAGGGCGCGAGTGGTCAGCTGGCTCGCCCGCGGTCCATCGATCAGCTCGACGTCGTCGGCCACCGAGGCGGCACCGGAGGCGCTCACCCGGCAGAAAGCCGCGGCGCGGTCGAGGGCGACGGCGAAGTCGCCGTCGAACACTCCGCGGAGGATGCGGTCGGCCAGCTCGGTGATCTCGGCCGGTCCGGTCGGCGTGACCGCGCCGGCGACGACCGGGTCGATGGTCGCCGAGAGCTCGACCCCGCGCTGGTAGAGGAAGCTCGTGCTCTCCGGGTCCTGCCGGATGACGAGCCGCAGCAGGTAGATGCGCCAGAGGGCGCCGGGGAGGCTGGACGGGCTGGAGCGGGCCCACAGCTCGGCGAGCGCGTCGATGCCGTTGTGGTCGGTGTACTCGACCAGGCGGTCGATGACCACCGGATTCGGGTCCTCGCGCACCCGGCTGAGCAGTGCGATCGCCGTCTCATGGGCGACCCGGCTGATCTGCGCCGGGTCCTCCCCGCCCTGGAACGCCTCGAAGACGCGGGAGGGGAACTTGGTCGGCTTGTGGAAGCCGTCTGTCATGGGGCCGCCTTCCGCGGTCGGGCGGGACGCGCGGACGCGTCCTGCTTCGTGGGGGTTCGAGGAGGGTAACGCCTGCGCCTGGGCAGGTATGCCCGACGCCGGTCCGGGCGCGCGGGGGCGCTACCCTGGATGCCGCGGGCCTCTAGCTCAGTTGGCAGAGCAGCGGACTTTTAATCCGCGGGTCGTCGGTTCGAGCCCGACGGGGCCCACTCCTCCCGCCGTCTCCCGAGCACGACCGCCGCGAACGTGCGTCGGTGGACGCGGCGGAGCAGCAGCGCTCGACGCCCTTCCCGCCGACGGCCGAGATCACTCGTGGCAGAGGGACCAGGCGGCGTCGGGGTAGTCGCGCTCCTCGCCGTCCTCGGTCGAGAGCAGGCGCCAGACGCCGTCGTGGTGCTCGAGGAGGCGGCCGCGGACGATCTCGGACTGCCAGCCGTCCACGGTGCGGAACCAGCGGACCAGGCGGACGGTCGTGCTCTGGTGGGGCTGGAGGCGGTGGGTCATCGGGGGTGTCCTGTCGGGGCGGGGTCGTGGCGGGGCGCCTGGTGGAGCTGCTCGGGCGGTGGGCGGGTCTCGATACGCCGCCTGCGGCGGCTACTCGACCAGCATGAGTCGGTGGCGGGGAGGGGCTGCTCGAGAGTCGGGTCGACTGGGAAGAGAGGGCGCAGAGCTTGCTGGTCGAGTAGCCCCGCAGGGGCGTATCGAGACCCACCTCCCCATGAACCTCGGTCTCCTCATCGCCCTGCGATGGCGGCTGAGCGATCAGCAGGGGTGGCCGCGGGGGCGGGGCGACCGGCGGAAGGGGACACCGCCGGCCGCCCCTGCGGGTCAGCGCGTGGGGTCGACGCGCCAGTGGCAGACCATCGTGGTGGTCGAGCGGTAGGAGTAGGTGACCGCGTCGACCCTCGGCACCTCGCGCTCGTAGTCCGGGTAGAGCTCGGAGGCGGAGTCGACGCCGGGCGGGAGGCACGAGCCGAGGGAGACGTACCGGGTCAGCCGGGTCGGCGCCGTGTAGTCGTCACCGGTGACCGTGTCGTCGGCGGGCACGAAGGCGGGGATGCCGGTGAAGACGCAGACGAGCGTCAGCGACGTCCCGGACCGGACGAAGCGGTAGTCCTTCGTCTGGAGGCTGTAGCCGGGCGCGGCGGGTAGCAGGGCGCCGTAGTAGCAGGAGCCGTTCGACGAGATGTCGGTCGAGGCGTAGCCGTCGAGGTTGGCCCCGGCGTTGTGATCGGCGAGGGCGGGGGTGGCGGCGGCGCCCACGAGGGCGACAGAGGCGGCGAGGGCGAGCAGGGTGGAGCGGAAGGACGGCATGACGGTCTCCTCATCGAGACGGCGTCGGCGCTGGGCGTCGGCAGGGAGCGGTCGCTCGTCGTGCGAGCGGACGGCGGGCCCGGCTCGTGAGACGACGTCGTCCCCGTGCTCGGCCCCGCGGGCGTCCGGCGGACCGGATGACCCGAACTCTAGACCGCTGCGCGCGCGCTGTCTGCCCCCTGCGAGGTCACGCAGGCGCTCCAGCCACAGCCCTCAGACCAGGCGACCGGCGCGCAGCCTGCGGGAGCGGCGGCGCAGCGTCCGGTCGCTCGGACCGAAGCTGTCGGATTCGAGGAGGAGTCTCAGCGAGAGCGAGACCTGGCGGGCGAGACGCGGGTCGATCCCCTCCGGGATCCGTACCGCGTCGATGAGATCGAGAGCCGTCTGCGTGGTCCGGGACATCGCCATGCCCGTGACCCTAGAGAGGGTGGGCGCGCCCTGACGGCCCCGACACGGGGGCGCACGACGGCAGCAATGCTCAGCCGTCGTGCGCCCGGGTGCGAGTGGTGCGGGTGACTACTTGCTGCCGTCGCCGCGGCCGGTCGCGGACTGCAGGCGATCGATGTGCTCGGACGCCTCCGCCTTCGTGATGTCGGCCGGGAGGGTCTCGCCGGCCTCGCGGGCGAGGGTGTCGAGGTAGCTGCGCTGCGGGCCGGTCATCGGCTCGTCGCCGGTGACCCAGTCGGACGGGTCCTTGCTGGCGCTGGTGTCGCTGCCGTCATCGGCACGGGCGCCGAGGACGTCGCCCTCGGTCTTGACGTCGGGATCGGTGGTGTTGGGGATGTCGTCGCTCATGCTGCGACCGTACGCCCGACCACCGACACCGGCGAGGGCTTGCGGAGCGGGCCCGGGCGACCCGTTCCGATCGCGCGCCCGATCCGGCGGGCGTCCCGCGTCAGGAGCCCAGGAGAGCGTGGGCGACGGTGAAGATCACCAGGCCCGCCAGCGAGCCGACGACGGTGCCGTTGATCCGGATGAACTGCAGGTCCTTGCCGACCTGCAGCTCGAGCTTCTCGGAGGTCTCCTGCGGGTCCCAGCGGCCGATCGTCTCGCCGATGATGCTGGCGATGTCGCCCCGGTAGCGGTCGACGAGGTTCGCCGCGACGGTGCCGATCCAGGTGTCGACGGTCGAGGCGAGCGCCTGATCGGTCGAGAGCCGGCGGCCGAGGTCGACGACGATCGACTCGATGCTCGCGCGCAGCGGGCTCTCGGGGTCGTCCATCGCGCCGAGCAGCGACGACTTCGTCGACTCCCAGGCGTCCCCGGCCAGCTCGCGCACCCGGGGGCTGTCGAAGGCGCGGTTCTTGATCTCCTCGACGCGCAGGATCAGGTCGGGGTCGCTGCCGAGGTCCTTCGCGAGCGTCGCGAGGTAGCCGTCCACCGCGATCCGGAACGGGTGGCCCTGGTCGTCGCGGATCGTCTCGACGAGGACGAGCGCCTCGCGGTAGAGCCGCTCGTCGACCGCCCGGCTGACCGCGGAGGGCAGCCAGCTGGGGAGCCGGCCGCTGACCATCCTCGTGAAGCTCTCGGGATTCGCGATCAGCCAGACCTCGGCCTGCTCGACCAGCGTGTCGACGAGCCGGCGGTGGTGCCCGGCCTCGACGACGCTGCCGACGAGCGAGCCCAGCGGCGGGCCCCACTGCGGGTCGAGCAGGTGGCGCCGGGCGAGCGCCTCGATCACGCGCTGCACGTCGGAGTCGTCGAGCAGCGCGATCGCGGAGCGGACCGCCGCCGCGCTCTCGCCGCCGACGCGATGCGCGTTCTCGGGCTCGGCGAGCCAGAGCCCGGCACGGCGGGCGATGCCGAAGGAGTCGAGCTTCTCGCGGACGATCGCGCCGCGGAGGAAGTTCTCCTCCACGAACTGGGCGAGACTCGCGCCGATCTCGTCCTTCTTGGTCGGGATGATCGCCGTGTGCGGGATCGGCAGCCCGAGCGGCCGCCGGAAGAGCGCCGTCACCGCGAACCAGTCCGCGAGCGCGCCGACCATGCCGCCCTCGCTCGCCGCGCGCACCCACTGCAGCCAGGGGTAGCGGTCCTGGAGCGCGAAGGACACGGCGAACACGATCGCCATCAGCACCAGCAGTCCGGTGGCGAGCCGCTTCATCGCGACGAGTGCGGCGCGCTTCGCCTCGTCGTCGCGGCCCGCGGAGGTTCCGGCCGTGGCGGTGCTGACGGCGCTCGTGCTGCTCGTCGTCATGACGAGGCGGGGAATCCCTCGTGGCGGATGCCCCAGGCGACGCTCCACTCCTCGCCGGGCTCGAGCCAGCGCAGGCCCTGACCGGAGTTGAGCGCCTCGGCGGGCGCGGTCATCGGCTCGACCGCGATGGCGGTCTTGACGTCGTCGCCGTCGGGGAAGATCCGGGTGATGAAGACCTGGATGAAGTTGTGCGAGGCGTCGGCCCAGAGCAGCACGCGGCGGCCGTCGTCGGCGAGGAGGCCGTGGACGCTCTCGCCGTCGACGATCGTGACGTCGGCCCAGGCGTCGTCGAGCTCGAGCTCGCCGATCCGGCGGCCGCGGCGGAGGTCCCACTCGGTGCCGTCGACCGGGCTCTGACCCGTGGGGTTGAGCCGCTCGTCGACCTCGATGTGCACGGCCGCGTCGACCGTGATCTCGAGCTCGTCGGTCGGGACGTCGCCGATCGCGAGGAACGGGTGCGTGCCGATCGCGACGGGTGCCTCATCGGCGCCGACGTTGACGACGCGGTGCACGACCTTCAGGCCGTCGGCCTGCAGCTCGTAGCGGACCGTGGTCTCGAGGTGGAACGGGTAGCCGGCCTGCGGGACGACGGGCGCGGCGAGCTCGACGAAGGACGGGCCCTGCTCGACGACGCGGTAGGAGGCGCTGCGCAGCAGGCCGTGGATCGCGTTGTGGTACTTGGGCTCGGTGATGTCGAGCTGCTGGGTGCGCCCGGCGTGGTGCCAGCGGCCGTCCTTCACGCGGTTGGGCCAGGGCATCAGGACGATGCCCGAGCCGAACGGCGGGACGACGGTCTCGGGGTATCCGGCGGTGATCTCGACGCCGTCGACGGAGAGGTGGCGCAGCCCTGCGGCCACCTCCGTGACGACGGCGTGCAGGATGCGTCCCTCGGCGGTGAGGTCGAGGGCGAACTGGCGCCCGGTTGCGGGGGCGGGAGTGAAGTCGGCCATCCCTGAATCCTACGGACCGGCACCGCCGTCGGCCTGCGGACCGGGCCGGAGCGTGCCGCAGCGGGCGACGGCGAGGCCCGCCGCCTCGAGCCGCTCCACGACGGCGTCGCCCGCGGACGCACCGGTGAGCAGGCGGTCGAACTCCTCGGTGCCGGCGACCCGGCCGAGGTCGACGACGCCGAGCTTGCTCGAGTCGGCGACCACGACGCGGCGGGTGGCCGCGTGCAGCATGCGGCGCTTGAGCGTCGCCTCGGGCAGGTTCACGTTGGTCACGCCCGCCTCCGGGTGGACGCCCGTGCAGCCGACGAAGACGACGTCGGCGCGGATCCGCTCGAGCACCTCGGAGGCGAGCGGCTCGACGAGGGAGTGCTGCAGCGGGCGCAGGGTGCCGCCGGTGACGACGACGGTGAAGCGCGGGATGGCGGGCTCGAGGGCGAGGGCGATGCTGAGGCCGTTGGTGACGACGGTGACGTCGCGGAGGTCGTCGCGGGCCACGAGTGCGTGGGCGATCGCGAGCGTCGTGGTGCCGACGTCGAGGATCACGCTCTCGCCGGAGACGACCGAGGCGGCGGCCTCGCGGCCGATCGCGGCCTTCTCGTCGGAGGCGGAGGCGAGGCCCTCCTCGAACGAGCGCTCCCCCGAGCGCTCGCCGGTCGGCACGGCTCCCCCGCGGACGCGCTGGACGGTCCCCTCGCCGGCGAGCCGATCGAGGTCGGAGCGCACGGTGACGACGGAGACGCCGAGGCGGTCGGAGAGGTCCGCGACGGAGACGAAGCCCTGCTTCTCGGCGAGCAGCCGCATCTCGAAGCGGCGCTCGGGCGCCGAGCGGCCCTCCTGCTCCCCGTCCGTCCTCATCGCTCCATCGTGTCCTTCGCGCCATCGACTTGTCAAAGAGAAACCACGCTTTCCTTTCCGAAGGTCGCGGTCTATCGTGGGCGGTGCCATGAACGAAGCGATCCCCCTCTCCGCCGGCGTCGTCAAGCGCCCGCACGTCCTCGCCGACGGCCGCGACCTCATCTACTTCGATGACGCGGACACGTCCCTCCCTCCCGAGCGCTCGGCGGACGCCCGCGAGCTCGATCCCCGCCCCGCGACCGCGCGCATGCGTCAGGACGTCCTCACCGGGGAGTGGGTGTCGATCGCCGCCTCCCGGCAGAACCGCGTCTTCCTGCCGCCCGCCGAGCTCGACCCGCTCGCCCCGGCCTCGCCGACGAACCCGTCGGAGGTGCCGAGCGTCTACGACGTCGCCGTCTTCGAGAACCGCTCGCCGTCCTTCGGGCCGCTGCTCGAGGACGAGGACGCGCCCGCGTCCCTCGAGGACCTCCGCACGCTCGGCCTCGGACGGACCCTGACGAGCGTCGGCCGCTGCGAGGTCGTCTGCTTCAGCCCCGAGCACGAGGGCTCGTTCGCGACCCTCTCCGCCTCGCGGGCCCGCACCGTCGTGGAGGCGTGGGCCGACCGCGTCGCCGCGCTGTCGGCTCTGCCCGGGGTGCAGCAGGTCTTCCCGTTCGAGAACCGCGGAGAGGCGATCGGGGTCACCCTGCACCACCCGCACGGCCAGATCTACTCCTACCCGTACGTCACCCCGCGCACGACGCGGCTGCTCGCGTCGCTCGACGCCTACGGCCCCGGGATGTTCGCCGACATCCTCGCCTTCGAGCAGGCCGGCGAGCGCGTGCTCGTCCGCGGCGAGCACTGGACCGCCTTCGTGCCCTTCGCCGCGCGCTGGCCCATCGAGGTGCACGTGCTGCCGCACCGCCACGTGGCCGACATCAGCGAGACGACGCCCGAGGAGCGCGACGAGCTCGCCGTGGTCTACCAGCGGCTCCTGCGCGGGATCGATGCGCTCTACGACTCGCCCACCCCCTACATCTCCGCCTGGCATCAGGCGCCGGTGCACGAGCGGCGCGACGAGGTGCGGCTCATGCTGCAGATCACGTCGCCGCGCCGCGCCGCCACCAAGCTCAAGTACCTGGCGGGCAGCGAGGCGGCGATGGGCGCCTGGATCGGCGACATCGCCCCCGAGACGAGCGCCGCCGCCCTGCGCGAGGCGATCGAGCGCGCCGACGCCGCGACCCTGGCCGCCGAGACGGCCGCGAACCCCGACGCGTCGCTCCCCGCCGCCGACACCACCCCCGAGGAGAACCGATGACCACCTCCGCCTCCCTCGACGCCGTCGCCGAGCGCGCCGCGCAGGACTTCGAGCGCGCCTACGGCCACCCGGCCGTCGGCGTCTGGGCCGGCCCCGGCCGGGTCAACCTGATCGGCGAGCACACCGACTACAACGACGGCTTCGTCTTCCCGTTCGCCATCGACCGCGCCACCGCGATGGCCGTCGCGCCGAGGGAGGACCGGGTCGTCCGGATCTCGAGCGCCTTCTCCCCCGAGCACGTCGAGATCTCGCTGGACGACCTCGGGCCGGACGCGCTCGACGGCTGGTCTGCCTACCCGCTCGGTGTCGTCTGGGCGCTCACCGAGTACGGCGTCGACCTCGGCGCGCGCTCGGGCTTCGACGCGTTCGTCGACTCCGACGTGCCGGTCGGCGCGGGGCTCTCCAGCTCGGCCGCACTGATGTGCGCGATGGCCGTGGCGCTGAACGAGCTCTGGGAGCTCGGGCTCGACCGAGCGACGCTCGCCCGCGTGGGCCGTCGCGCCGAGAACGTGGCCGTCGGCGCGCCGACCGGGATCATGGACGAGTCCGCCTCGCTGTTCGGCGAGCGCGACGCGGCCGTCTTCCTCGACTGCCGGAGCCTGGACACCGAGGTCGTGCCGCTCGGCTTCGAGGAGGCCGGGCTGGTACTCCTCGTCATCGACACCCGGGTCGAGCACGCGCACGCCACCGGCGGCTACGCCGAGCGCCGTGCGTCCTGCGAGCTCGGTGCCTCGACGCTCGGGGTGGAGTCGCTGCGCGAGCTGTCGGTGGACGACCTGCCGCGCGCCGAGGAGCTCCTCGACGACGTGACCTACCGCCGGGTGAAGCACGTGGTGACCGAGGACGCCCGCGTCCTCACCACCGTCCGCACCCTCCGCGAGCAGGGGCCGCGCGCGATCGGCGAGCTCCTCGACGCCGGCCACGTCTCGCTCCGCGACGACTTCGAGATCTCGATCCCGGAGCTCGACACCGCCGTCGAGGCCTCCCGCGGCGCCGGCGCGATCGGTGCGCGGATGACGGGCGGCGGCTTCGGCGGCTCCGCCATCGCGCTCACCCCGGTCGAGAAGGAGCAGGAGGTCCGCGCGGCGGTCCTCGCCGCCTTCGCCGACAAGGGCTTCCGCACGCCCGAGCTCTTCCTCGTGACCGCGGCCGACGGCGCGGGCCGCGTCCGCTGATCCTCCGATCTCCTAGGAGAGATCACCTGGTAGGCATGGGCGAACCATGCTGATCGAGTAGCCCGCGGAGCGCGGCGTATCGAGATCCACCACCGTCAGAACGCGAGTCTGCAGACCCGCCCTGTCGAGGGCGGTGGGTCTCGATACGCCCCTGCGGGGCTACTCGACCAGCATGAGAAGGGGCGCGGCGCGTCCTTTTCCTCACCACGAAACGCGGAGCGGGCTACTCGGCCGGCGCCGGCGGGACGACCGAGCGCAGAGCGCCTCCGGTGACGCGGACGAGCTCCGCGGCGCTGGTCGGGTAGACGGTGTGGGCGTGGCCGGCGGCCGCCCAGACGGTGTCGAACTCGGCCAGGGCGGAGTCGACCACGGTGGGCAGCGGGGTCGGGTGACCGACCGGCGCGACGCCGCCGATGGTCTGGCCCGTCGCGGCCTTGACGACCGCGGCCGAGGCGCGGGTGATCTCCCCGCCGAGCTCAGCGCCCAGCCAGTCGGTGTCGACGCGGTGCGCGCCGCTGGTGAGGATCAGCAGCGGCGACCCGTCGAGGAGGAAGACCAGCGAGTTCGCGATCTGGCCGACCTCGATGCCGAGGGCGGCCGCGGCGAGCGCCGCCGTCGACGCCGCCTCGTCGAGCCAGCGGACCGGCGGCCGCATCCCGTGCGCCTCGAGATCGGCCAGGACGCGGTCGACCGCGGGGTGGCTGCGCTCGCTCATGCGAACGACCGTAGCCGACCCCGCGACCGGTGGAACCGCTACTTCGTGAGCGTCGCGATGTCGATGACGAAGCGGTAGCGCACGTCCGAGGCGAGCACGCGCTCGTAGGCCTCGTTGATCTGCGACGCCGAGACGACCTCGACCTCGCTCGCGATGCCCTTCTCCGCGCAGAAGTCGAGCATCTCCTGGGTCTCGCGGATGCCGCCGATGCCCGAGCCCGCGAAGGAGCGGCGCGCGGCGAACAGGGTGAAGACGTGCAGCGGCAGCGCCTCGGCCGGAGCGCCGACGTTCACCATCGTGCCGTTGCGGCGCAGGAGGCCGAGGTAGGCGTCCAGGTCGAGCGGCGCGCTGACCGTGTTGATGATGATGTCGAAGGTGTTCTTGAGCGTGGAGAACGTCTCCTCGTCCTTCGTCGCGTAGTAGTGGTCGGCGCCCAGACGGAGGCCGTCCTCCTTCTTGCTCAGCGACTGCGAGAGCACGGTGACCTCGGCGCCCATCGCGTGCGCGAACTTGACGGCCATGTGGCCGAGCCCGCCGAGACCGACGACGGCGACCCGCTTGCCGGGGCCCGCCTCCCAGTGCGAGAGCGGCGAGTAGGTGGTGATGCCGGCGCAGAGCAGCGGCGCGGCGGCCTCGTAGGGGATCGACTCCGGGACGCGGAGCACGAAGTCCTCGACGACGACGACGTGGGTGGAGTAGCCGCCCTGGGTGACGGTGCCGTCGCGGTCGACGGAGGCGTAGGTGCCGGTGTTGCCCTTCAGGCAGTACTGCTCCTCGCCGGCGAGGCAGTTCTCGCACTCGCGGCAGGAGTTGACCATGCAGCCGACGCCGACGCGGTCGCCGACCTTGTGCTTGGTCACCTCGGAGCCGACCTCGGCGACGACGCCGACGATCTCGTGGCCGACGGTGAGGGGGTACTGGACGGGGCCCCACTCGCCGCGGACGGTGTGGATGTCGGAGTGGCAGATGCCCGCGTAGGCGATCTCGATGAGCACGTCGTGCGCTCCGACGTCGCGGCGCTCGATCGTGGTGGGGACGAGCGGCTCGGTGGCGGAGGGGGCGGCGTAGGCGTTGACGGTCAGCATGTTTTCTCCTTCGTGGGGGCGCGCTCGAGCGGTGGTCCGGAGGGGGTGGGAACGCGAGCGCGTCTACCCACGCTAGCGAGCCCCGGCTGGACGCCGCCCGTAGGCTCGGAGGATGCGGAGGACGATCGATCTGAACGCCGACCTCGGCGAGGGCTTCGGTGTGTGGTCGCTCGGCGACGACGACGCGATGCTCCGGATCGTCACGAGCGCCAACGTCGCCTGCGGCTTCCACGCCGGCGACCCCTCGATCATGCTCGCCACCTGCCGCACCGCCGCCGAGCGCGGTGTGGCGATCGGCGCCCACGTCGCCTACCGGGATCTCGCCGGCTTCGGCCGCCGCGACCTCCCCGTCGACCCGGCCGAGCTGCACGCCGACGTCGTCTACCAGCTCGGCGCCCTGCAGGCGATCGCGCGAGCCGCGGGCACGGAGGTGCGCTACGTCAAGCCGCACGGGGCTCTCTACAACCGCATCGTGCACGACGAGCGGCAGGCGGAGGCGGTGGTCGCCGCCGTCCGGGACACCGCTCCCGCACTGCCCCTGCTCGGCCTCGGGTCCTCCGCCGTCGAGCGCGCGGCGGCGAGCGCCGGCCTGCCGTTCCTCCGCGAGGCGTTCGTCGACCGCGGCTACCGCGCCGACGGCACGCTGGTGCCCCGCGGCGAGCCGGGCGACCTGCTGACCGACCCGGCGGTCGTCGCCGCCCGGGCCGTGCGGATGGTCCTCGAGGGCGCCGTGACGGCCGCCTCGGGCGAGGACCTGCAGCTCGACGTCGACTCCCTCTGCGTCCACGGCGACACCCCCGGCGCCGTCGCGATGGCGGAGGCGGTGCGCGCGGCCCTCTCCGAGGCGGGCGTCACCCTGGTGAGCGCTGCGCCGTGATCCCGGTGCGGCTGCTGCCCTCCGGCGACCGCGCCGTGCTGGCCGAGGTCGACGGCCTCGACGAGGCGCTCGCCCTCGCGGCGGCGCTCGACCGCTCCCGGCCCGCGGGCGTCCTCGACCTGGTCCCTGCCGCCCGGACGGTCCTCGTCGTGCTGGACGAGTCACTGCCGGTCGCGACCGCGTCCCCGTGGATCCTGCGGACCGCGGAGGCGACGGAGCCGAACGTGCCGGGCACCGTCGGCCGCCGGCACGAGATCGCCGTCCGCTACGACGGCGTCGACCTCGCCGAGGCGGCGGACGCCCTGGGCTGGACGACCGCCGAGCTGATCCGCCGCCACACGGCGACCCCGTGGCGCGCGGCCTTCGGCGGCTTCGCCCCCGGCTTCGCCTACCTCGTCGCGCTCACCCCCTGGCCGGAGGTCGCCCGCCGCGCCGAGCCGCGCACCCGCGTCCCCGCCGGCGCGGTCGCCCTCGCAGCTGGCTACTCCGGCGTCTACCCGCGCTCCTCCCCCGGCGGCTGGCAGCTGATCGGCTCGACCGACGCGGAGCTCTGGGACATCGAGCGCCTGCCGCCCGCCCTGCTCGCCCCCGGCGACGAGGTCCGCTTCCGGGCACTGCCGTGAGCCTGCGCATCCTCGACCCCGGCCCCCTGGCCCTCGTCGAGGACCACGGCCGCCCCGGCCACGCCGCCGTCGGCGTCGGACGCTCCGGCGCGATGGACCGCGGCGCTCTCCGCCTCGCGAACCGCCTGCTCGGCAACGCCCCGGACGCGGCTGCGCTCGAACTGCTCGGCGCCGGCTTCACCGCCCGCTTCGAGACCTCCGCCTGGATCAGCCTGACCGGAGCCGCCGGAGCCGCGACCCTCGACGGCGCCGCCCTCGCCCGCGTCCTGCCGACGCTCGCCCCCGAGGGCTCGGTCCTGCGACTCGGCCCCCTGACGACGGGCCTGCGCCGCACCCTCGGCGTCCGCGGCGGCATCGCCGCGCCACCCGTCCTCGGCTCCCGCTCCCGCGACACCCTCTCCGCCCTCGGCCCGGCCCCCCTCCGCCCCCGCGACCTGCTCGCGTTCGGCACCCACGCCGGCGAGGTCCTCCTCCCCGACTGGTGGCCCTTCGACCCGCCCCGAGACCCGGTCCTGCGCGTGCACCCCGGCCCCCGCCTCGACCTCCTGCCCCCCGGCACGTGGCAGCGCCTGCTCACCGGCCCCTGGCACCTCAGCCCCTCCGCCGACCGCATCGGCCTCCGCCTCACCGGCACCCCCCTCCCCACAGGCGACGCCCCCGAGCTCCCCAGCGAGGCCCTGGTCCACGGCGCGATCCAGCTCCCGCCCTCGGGCCTCCCCGTCCTCTTCGGCCCCGACCACCCCACAACGGGCGGCTACCCCGTCCTCGCCGTCGTCGCCTCGACGTCCCTCGACGCCCTGGCCCACCTGACCCCGGGCGACGAGGTCCGCTTCCACTCCTGACCACCGAGGTTCGCGACCACCTCTGGTCCCTGAAACCCGGACTCTTCACCGCGCCGCCCGAAGGGCGCGCCCCTCCGCAGCCGTCGCCCCCGGAGGGGGGGGGGGGGGGGGGGGGGGGGGGGGGGGGGGGGGGGGGGGGGGGGGGGGGGGGGGGGGGGGGGGGGGGGGGGG